>REDL01000042.1 GCA_007693505.1 Desulfovibrionales bacterium
GCAGGAACTCAACCACATAAGTGGGGACCGGAAACTGCCTGCTGAAAGTCCGGACAAGGTCTTTGCGGACAAGATAACCCTCAAGAGATGAGGCTGCTTTCTCGTCGATGTGGTCCAAAGTGATCATTCTTGTCCTCCCCCGATTACCGTGGCCAGCTGCGCAACCGGTGACCCGCCCGCATCGATCAGGACGAGAAACGCTTCACGGCCTTCCATGTCATCATTCTCCACGATCACCGAACCCATGCCGTTTTCATTGAGCGGTTTTACGCTCATGACCACTGATGTTCCGGCATCCCCGGCATTCAGTCGGACATCAGCCATTATGCCGGAGTAATGACCCAGCACGGCAACTTTGCAGCGCAGTCCCGTCCACTTCACGTCGGTGATTTCAACCTGGGCAGTGCTTTGATTCTGCCCCATGGAAACCCTGAGCCGCATGAGCAGACATTCCTGAAGGCTCAGTCCTCCGTGGGCGTACTCCTCGCCTTTTTTGAAACAACTGATGCCATCCGCCAGGGCAAAATAACGGTTCGAATTCCAGTACCACGGGAAGAGTCGCTCCTCGGTCATTGCCCCCGGTTTCAGCGCGGCGCAGCGGCCCCATTTGTTATCAGAAAGCGCACTGGGCAGTTCAATCTTTGGCAGTCCACCCGGCAGGAACAGCCAGCCGTGATCCGTTACGATGCGTATGGTTTTCCAACCGGCCTGGAGCAGGGCGGTCACATGTTCCCTTATTTCTGTGAGCAGAACATCAATCTGCCTGGCCAGTTTCCAGCCCCTGGTATGGCCTTCGTGGTCAATGTTGCCGAATTCATGCCATGATTTTTGAACCGTTAATGGACGTGAATGGACGTGAATGGTTTCGGAGAGGAGGGCGTAACCGTTTTCTTCGATGGCTTTGCGCAGGTGATGGGATGACATGACCTCGAAATTGTAGCCGTCCGGTTCTTCGGCAAGGCGATGTGATTTGTGGTTGATGGGAGCCACGGCGGGTTTGCCCGTACCGGTCACGCTGGGCAGAGCCGCCCAGTATTCTTCGGTTTGAACAGAGTACCCTGTGTTTTCCAGCATCTCCGTCAGCCGCAGCGCACAGTCAAAGCGCAACCCATCCACAAACAGCACGCAGGTACTCCCATCATCATTTACGCCTATTCGCTTCGATTCATGGTTCCCGTCCCATATCTTTTGCAAATACCGGGCAGACTCCTCAGCCCAAGGGATATATGCAGCCCGGATGGCCGTGGCAACGGCTTCCATATCCTCACTCTTCTCAATCTGCGCCAATGCGCGGACCATGGAATCGTCAGCTTTCCAGCCCGCGACCCGATATCCAGCGGCCAGATCGTCAACGCTTCCGGCATTCAGTCCGGCCTTGGTCACGTCCGCCAGGATTGCCAGATGTTCCAAAGCCAAGGCCAGAGGCGCTTCACCCAGTTCGGCCCAGACCAGCTTGCGCCTGGGACCGTGCTGCTTTTCCAGTTCCAGAATCCTTGTTCTGGCCTTATGAGGGGGGAGGCTGTTTAAGGCGTGAAGGTCATTGCGCAGTGATTTTTCCTGGTCTTCATTCCATTGCGGCCAGCCGTTGAATGTTCCGTGTCCGATGATCCAGAACATGTCTTTGGCTGGGGGCGGACATTTGCGGATCAGGTTCGGAATGTTCGGGTAGCGCAGCGGCGCTTCGCAGTAGCGATCCCAGACAGCCTGCCAGGGGCCTTGATGGGTAGCCAGCTTTGCCGCTCCGGCCAAAGGACCTTCTTTCTGAGGATTGAAAGCCAGCTGTGATTTGCAGACCGCGACAAAGGCCTTCCATTCGTTCGGCCCCCGTCCAACTTGAAACGCCTCGCCTTGATTCAGCCAAAGGAGCAGGTCACGGACAGGATCGCCGGTAATAATTGTGTGAAAATAAATACTGTCCAGACGCTTGCCTCTGAGCAGTTCCACCTCTTCGTCCAGCAGGCGGTACAAGGCCAGCTTCATCGCGTTCTTGGCTTCATTGTCCTGGGCCACGTCCAGACCAAGGCCGCCTTGATCCGATTTCAGCCAGGCCAGAATAGTCCAATCCTTGGCATTAATCTGTGACCAGATGACGCCCCGATACTGCAACTCGGCCAAGGGCTTGAGATGTTCCGGGCAGCTCTCTACGGCCCGCATGTCTTGCCGACTGACGCCGGGGAGGTAAATTATCGCTGGAGGTTTTTTACCTGATGCGTCGACAAGGCCCGAAGATTCTTCAACCGTGTCTGCGATCACGCAACGCAGCCAGATGCCCGGTCCGGTGCGTTTTTCAGGAGCATACTCGCCCAGCACGAACAGCTCGGGCATATCCAGTTGCAGTCTAGGAATGATGGGTTCCCACTGCCGGTCATGATCTGGCCAGAGAATGCAGGCCGGGGCGACCTGGATTTCGGGGTTGAAGACAGCCGCTGAACGGATGGCTTTCAAAAGGTGGTCATGTACCCTCATGCGTTCCCTCCAGCCTGTATTGCTTCCAGCCGTTTCACCCAGGCGTCAAACAAGGGGCACTCCCGGCGGATGGCATCCAGCCCGATATCCAGGGCAATCAGCGAGCCGTGGGCGACTTTGTCGTAATTCGCGCAGATCTTCAGGATGCGCTTGGACGGAGCGCTGGCAGGGCCGTCGTCGATATGTTCAGGCGTCTTGAACGCGCCTCGGACAGCGGCCACTTTCTGGACGACATCACCCGCATCAAACCAGGCTCCGAAGGCATCCGGAGCGCTGAACAGCAGACCTTCAAACTCATGGACCACGAGATTGGCCACAAAGTTGCGATGTCCGATGTCCTGTTGGAAGGCGGTAACCACGGCTTCGGCCCGCTCCAAAGAAGAACCCTTGATGGTGAGGCCCGGAAAATCCTTCGGCAATCCATAGAAATCAAGCATGGTCGTTACCCAGGCCGAAGCATCCTCGCGACATTTCTGGTTTATCTGCCAACGAATTTTGCCATAGGATGTCACTCCGCCCTTGCCACGCAGCCCGGTCCGCACGATGATCGAATTCATCCAGATATCCAGTCGATTGAAGTGCGGTGCAAGCACTTCCCGGATGAAGACATCCTCGGTCTGTCCTTCACAGAACACATGCACACGGATCATCGGGACGGCCTCCCTCCCAGAACATTCTTCTGCCACAGCTCACCCAGCGAGTATTCCTTGAGCCAGTCTTTCAGAGCGTTGGCGTCGAGCCGATGCAGGAGGGTGTGCCCTTCCATGCGATCCGCGACAATGACGTCCTCTGATGAAAATTCATTCAGGAGGTCCGTGGACTGGGTTGAAACGATGACCTGGCGGTTTTTGGAAGTGGAGCGGAGCAGGGATGCGAGCAGATGGATCGCAAAGGGGTGCAATCCAAGTTCCGGCTCATCAATGAGTATGGTTTCCGGTTGCAACGCTTCAGGCTGCAATAATACGGTAGCCAGGCAGATGAAACGCAGGGTACCGTCGGAGAGCAGATGCGCCTTGAACGGCACATCTTCCCCTTTTTCCGTCCACTCCAGTTCGATCTGGTCTTTGCTGTCCGGCTGGGGGCGAAGCAGAAAATCCTCAAAGAATGGGGCCACCAGTCGTATTGTCTTGACAATTCGGGTATAGTTCGATGGATGCTGGTCTTTCAACAAATAAAGGAAAGCAGCCAGGTTTCGAGCATCCGGGCGCAGATACAGGTTATCGTTGATACCATGGCGTTGTTTCACCAACGCACTTTCACTGGTGTCATGGAAATGGTAAAGCCGCCAGCTTTTCATTGCCGGAACAGTGTATTTGTAGATACCGGTCCGAGGCTTCTGCGAGTCTACCTGGGTTTCAAAGTGTCCGGAGCCGATGTTCCAATCTCCTGAAACGTCCCACCAAAAGCTTTCCTCGCCAAACATCATGCGATTATCCTGGGTCGGCTCCAAGACAAACTTGTATCCATTATTGCCAAAATAGAGTTCCGCAATGAGCTTTTCCGTCTTCTTTCGGCCAAAATGCAACAGCGCATCCGGGCCGCCTTGCTTGCTGATGGAGAGCTGAAGCTTACCCTCCAGCATTTGTTGGATCAGGCGAAAAAAACCGATAAAGTTGGACTTCCCGGCCCCGTTGGGGCCAATCAGCACATTCAACTCTTTCAGTTCCAGGTCACACTCACGAATGGACTTATATCCTCGCAGCACGATGCGCGAGAGTTGACGTGGGTTCATGTCAGCCCCCCCTTGTCCCTCGCCGCCCGCTTCTCCGCCAGCGTCAGATGATGATCATTGATCCGGTCGCCCTTGAACAGGTGGAACCACGGCGCGGATTCCACGTCCT
>REDL01000016.1 GCA_007693505.1 Desulfovibrionales bacterium
TTTAATATTTTGGGTCAATATGCGTTTCGGACAGGCGGGCTCCAGGGCTTGGGGTTGGATGCCGGTCCCTGCCCCAAAGGGGTTGCGTAAAACGCCACTCTCGCCTGCCCTGGCCGTGACTCTTTACGCAACCCCTTTGGGGTAGGGGCAGAGAATATGTCCCTGACCCAGGGTAGCGTCGCGGACGCCGCAACCCTGGGCTATGATACGGAATCCCTTTGGGATACACAGAGGAGGCAACCTGTCTGAAACGCATATCGAGCCAATATTTTTTGATTGTTGAAGAAATGCAAAAATTTTCAAGGAAGGCCTGTTCATGAAATTCCTCTTGTCCTCCAAAGTGACCGAGATCCTGCGCAAGGCTGATGCGTTCGAGGCACTGACCGCGGAAGAGATCATCTTGTTGCTGAGTCTGGACCTCTGCTCCGCGGAGACCTACGCCGTGATGCACGCCGCGAACGCCATATCCCGGCGAACCTTTGGCGCAAAAGCCGAACGGCACATGCACATCGGCTTGAACGTGGAACCCTGCCGATTCGACTGCCTGTTCTGCTCCCTGACCCGAACGGCCGGCATTTTCACCGAATCCGTGGAGTTCGATACGGATCAGATCCTGGCCTGGGCCCGGGCAGGGAAAGCGCAGGGGGCCGATGCCTTCAACATCATGACCACCGGGTTCTACTCCTTTGAAAAGCTGCTCGATTTTGGCCGATTGCTGCAGCGGGAGGTGGGCGTCCCCCTGGTGGCCAACACTCGGGACATCACCCACAAGGAGGGCGAAGCCCTGCTGAATGCCGGCTTTGTGGGCTGCTACCATGCCATTCGCCTGGGTGAAGGGCGGGATACGCCCTTTTCCCCGGAAAAACGTCGGCAGACCGTCCAGGTGTTCAAGGATGTGGGATTGCGCTGGATGAACTGCATCGAACCCGTGGGCCCTGAACACAGCCATGCCGAAATAGCCGAACTGATGCAGCTGGCCCGCCGGATGGGGGCCACCTATTCCGGGGTGATGCGCCGAATCAACTTCCCTGGTTCGCCCATGGCGGCCCACGGCATGATCACCGAGCGGGAAATGGCCCGGATGGTCGCGGTCAGCCGCCTTGTGATGGGCAATGTCCCGCGGGCCCATTGCACCCATGAGCCGCACACGGCCTCGCTGCTGGCCGGCGCGAACCTCTTTTTCCCCGAAGTCGGCTCCAGCCCCCGCGACTTGCAGGCTGACTCGGCCAAGGGGCGCGGCTCCACGGTGGAGGACTGCGGGAGAATTTTCCGGGAGATGGGTTTGGAACCCAGCCTGCCCTCCAATTGCTTCACGGACGATCCACGGACTTTCAGCACTGAGGGGAGTGGCTGCGGTGGTGTGTTGCAGGGCTGAACCGGTATGTTCAGGCTCGGTCCAATGGCGCCATGTTTCCGGGGATGATTCAGAACTGGTTTGCAAATCGTAACGTCTTCTTTCCGGCATCCGTTGGGTGGAGGGGCGACGGGCCGGTCACCCCTACGGCCTGGACATGGACAACTGTACTCGAAAGTGTCACCCATTTTTTTCGAGAAAGTGCCCCATCCCTATGTATTTACAGGAGATCACTCAATGTCTCTCCGCTTTTTTGCAATTCGCATGATCCTGGTCTGCTGCGTCGTGATGCTCCCCGCCAGCTTGTTTGCGCAAACCTGGCGGGTGGGCACCTGGAAAACAGCCCAGACCATCCAGCCTTTTTTTTACGAACAGTTTGCCGAGGGGGGCAGGGTTCAGGTTTTTCCCTTCACCAACCCGGCGGATCAGAAGGCGGCGCTGCTCGCCGGTAGCCTGGACATGACCGGCACGACCCTGGCCCACGCCATTGCCTCGGCCTCCCGGGGCGAGCCCATCGTGGTGGTCGCCGCGCTGTGCAACAAAAGCTCGGCCCTGGTGGTGGGCCGGGACGCCCCGATCCATGTTCCCGGCGACTTGCGGGGCAGGCGGATCGGCTACGTTCCCGGAACGATGCACGAAATCCTGCTCCGGGAGGTGCTTTTCCGGGAAAACCTGGATCCGGCTCAGGACGTCACCCTGGTCCGTGTGGACTTTTTCGACATGGGGCTGGCCCTGGCCAGGGGGGACATCGACGCCTTCCTCTCCGGCGAGCCCTTCCCGTCCCTGGCCGTGCATCAGGGTCTCGGACGCATCCTGGCCTACCCGTATTTTGACGACGCCATCGGACCGATCAACGCCGGGATGATCGTCGCCCGCCAGACCTTGGAGAAACGCCCGGAGCTGGTTCAAGCCCTGGTCGCGACCCATGTCCGTGCCACGCGACACCTCCTGGGCCATCCCGAGGAGTGGCTGGGCGCGGCGGCGGAGTTCGGCACGCCCCTGGACGTGCTGCGCATCGCCGCCGGGAACATGGAGCTGGCCTGGGACATGGATGAGCGGTTCGTGGCGCAGGTAGCCGCCCTGGGGGCACGAATGCTGGAGCTGGGCCTTATCGACCGCGAACCGGACTACGGTGCGCTGATTGATCGACGATTTGTCCGGGATCATGTCGCGGACGGATCATCGGTGCGGTAACGGTGCTTCCTGGACGGTCGAGGCGGATGCTTTGGTTATTGCCCCTTGTCCTGCCGCTGGCAGTGCTCATGGTCTGGAGCGGGCTGAGCTATACCGGGACCGTGCCCGGATACATGCTGCCCGCCCCGGATGCCGTGGCCGCGACCCTGTGGGTCTATATCACCGGTCAGGGCCAGGGCATGTATTCCGGTCGATTCCTTGCCGATCTGGTTGCCAGCCTGGGCCGGGTCGGGGCGGGTTTTTCCCTGGCGGTCTGTCTGGGACTGCCTTTGGGCATCCTCTCCGGAAGGATTGTCATGGCCCGCCTGCTGCTCAAGGATTTCGTGGACGGCCTGCGGTCCGTGCCCGGGATCTGCTGGCTGCCTCTGGCATTGGTCTGGTTCGGGATTGGCTTCAAGACCACCGTGTTTCTGATCTGCCTGGCGGCCTTTTTCCCCATCTATCTGAACACCATGGCCGGGGTCGCGGCGGTTCCGGAAACCCTGCTACGGGCCGGGAGGATGCTTGGATTGGACCGGCTGGGCCTGGTGCGGCACGTGATCGTACCGGCAAGTATGGGGCAAATCCTGACCGGGTTGCGTCTGGGACTGGGCATCTCCTTCGCCTACCTGGTCCTGGGGGAACTGACCGGCGTTCCCAACGGGCTGGGCGCGCTGATCATGGATGCCCGGATGGTCGGGCGGGTGGACGTGATCATCTCCGGAATTTTGCTCATCGCCCTGACGGGCTGGGTTTGCGATCTGTTGCTGGTCCGGTTTCTGCGCCTGCTGTCCAGGTCCGTGAGGCGGGCATGCCGGCAATGAACGGAAAGGCGCCATTTCTGGCGGTTCAGGGTGTGAGCAAGGCCTACGGCTTCGGGGAAGAACACCGTGAGGTCCTCCGGGACGTGACCTTTGCCGTGGAGCAGGGTGCGATCCACGCCCTGCTGGGCGCCAGCGGCTGCGGCAAGACCACACTCTTGAACATCCTGGCCGGCTTTCTGCGCGCCGACGCGGGAAGCGTTTTCATTCAGGGGACCCCTTCCGCCATGCCCGGCCCGGACAAGGCCGTGGTCTTCCAGGAAGACGCCCTTTTTCCCTGGTTGAACGTTGCGGAAAATGTCGGCTTCGGGCTGCGCCAACGCGCCGTGCCGGACCGGCGTCGCCGGGAAATCGTGGCCACGATGCTGGAGCTGGTGGGCCTGGGGGAATGTCGGACCCTGCTGCCCCGACAACTGTCCGGGGGGATGCGCCAGCGCGTGGCCCTGGCCCGGGTGCTGGCCCTGGAGCCGATGCTCTTGCTGATGGACGAGCCGTTTGCGGCCCTGGACGCCCTGACCCGGGAGGAAATGCACGGACTGCTGCTGGACCTGCACACCCGTTTCGGCACCACGACCCTGCTGGTTACCCACGACGTGATCGAGGCCGTGACTCTCGCGGATACGGTCCTGGTCATGGGAGAGCAGACCATCCAGACCCGAATCCCGATTGTCGGCTCTCGTCCGCGTGATCCGGAACAACCGGAGTTTCTTGAAAATGTTCGCACAGTGCGCAGCGTTCTGCGGCGGTTTCTCCGTCCAGAATCCAAAACGCATACTGGCCGCCTGGGTTGATAGCCTTCGCAACGATACCTTTTTGCTGCTGGCCAATGACTGGATGCCACTGCTTGGATATCAGTGAATCGAGGCCAGTGGGCTGAACTTTTTTTTACAACTTTTGACCGCGGAGAGAGGATTTTATGCCACAATACGACTAT
>REDL01000052.1 GCA_007693505.1 Desulfovibrionales bacterium
CTGGATGGAAAGGTTGGTGATGGTGTTGGCGAGCCGATTCTGCATGGCTCCGAGGTCGGCGCGGATGGTGTCTTTGCGAAGAATCGCATCCTCTATTCGGTCCAGCATGGCCTGCGCATTTTCCTGGGTCTGAATGGAAAAGGGAATGAACGGCCCTGACTGGTGGAGCGGCGCAAGGTAGTCCCAGGTGACCCTTGCCCGGTACGCACCCTGACCTACAGAAAATATCAAAAGATCCTCGGAGGCTTGATCCACTGAAAAGAATTCATTGTAGTCTTGAGGAGTCGCGGTAAAACCGTCTCCGCTGTATCCAATGGTCATGCCTGGGTTGTACGAATTACTGGTGTTTCCTGCCACATCCGGAGTATATGGAACGGTCAGCCCGTCAATAAGATGGACGTCGCTGTACACGGCACCTGGAGAAAACCCTCTGTCCGGTGTGATAAACGCAGTATTGACATTGCCAGGAGTGACATTGTTGATTCCAATCGTCCACACCCCGTCGGCCAGCCCTGTTCCCGCCAAGTGATGACCGCTTCTGGTAAAAACCTGCAAGTCGTCATCCAGGGAAAAACTGTCAAGTTGAATTTGGACGTTTCGCGAACCGGCAGTAATGACCGCAACCGGGCTGATCCCGGATGATCTCGTCACCCATGCCCCTTGGACGGGAAAAATGGCGTCAATACTCGCCACGTCCCCAACAGGCAGGGCTAGTCCCAGATTCAGGAGCGTCGCTCCAGTAATGGTCGTGAAATAGAAATCTTCTTTCGGGTCGTTGCGTGACCCAAAATGGATTTTCAATGCCCCAGACGATTCCAGGGAACTGCCATCATGCGAACCGGACAAGTTGCCATTGAGCAGGGTTATCCCGTTGAACTTCGTGGCCTCGGCTATTCGTTGTATCTCCGAGGCCATCTGCTGGTATTCGGAATCGATGATCAACCTCTGGTCACTGTTGTACGTCCCAGTGGCCGCCTGGGTTGCCAGCTCTTTCATTCGGATCAGTTTCTCGTCAATAATCTGCAAGGCCCCGTCCGCAACCTGGATCATGGATATCGCGTCGTTGGCATTACGAACGCCCTGCTTCATGGAGGCAACTTCCGCGCGCATCAGCTCGCGGATGGCCAACCCGGCGGCATCGTCCGCGGCGCTGTTGATCCGCAGGCCGGAGGACAGGCGGTTCACGGAGGTGCTCAGGCCGCCGTAGTGTTGGGTCAAATTCCTGGCGGCGTTCTGAGCCATCAGGTTCTGATTGATGGTCAGGGACATTAAGCTCTCAATGGCGGAAAAAATGATCGTTGCTTGCGGATATGTGCATCAGCAAGCAAATTTCGCACCATCAAGAGGTTGTTATGGATTTATCACACTGGAATATTGGAGGAAACTCGAAATCGCCCCGGGGCGATTGGAAGGAACTGCCCTACTGAAGAGAGCAGGAGCGCAGGGCGTCGGCGATTTTGGGGTCGGTCTTGGCCATTTCGCGCAGCATGACCACCAGACGGGTCAGGCGGGAACCCTGGTCGTGACCCAGTTCCAGGTCGCGCTCCAGATCCCGTTCGATGCGTTCCAGCCGGGCCATCATGGGCTTGAACATGGTCCGCCGGTCCCAGGCAATGTAGCCGAACAGGGCAATGATCAGGGCGATCAGGGACCCGTACAGAGCGAGCATGGTGTTCTGCAAATCCGTGAACCGTTGATCTATGGACGCAAAGCGTTGGTCCATGGACGCAAAGCGCTGGTCCATGGACGCAAAGCGCTGCTCATTGAAAGCCTGCATGTCGCTCAAGCGCTTGTCCAGGTTCTTCTGCCCCTCCTCAAGGCGGGTCAGGCGCTCGACGATCTCGCGGTCCGTGATGCGCGGCGCAACGTCAACGGCCTGTGCCGGGACGGCAGGGAAGAACAGGGGCAGGAGAAGCAGGCAGGAGATGAGCAGGGAGCGGATATGCATGGCGTCTTTCCTTGGGCATGGTTGGCACTGTGACGCATTCTGATGAAATCAATAATCAGGGCAGGCAAGCGTGTCAAACCTGACAGTTCAAGGGTATCTGCAGATTCTGCGGGATGCGATTCTGCCTCGTTTGGGCACACAGAACCGATTGGAAATAAACCCTTTTTGCACTCGGCAGTGATCAGTGCCAGGTGGCTTGTAGTTAGTAAAAACGACATGTGCAGAAAACCCAGGAGGCTTCGGTTTCGGCCCCAAGGGACTTTTTGCACTGGAGCCCTTCACAGTCCCGTTGTCTCACGCCAAGCCGCAAGGCCAGGTTGCACAACAAGCAGCACCGAAGGCGGATTGCCTCAGTGCGCGGCAATTGCCTGCTGCAATGCTTCCTGCGCCCAGGCATTCAGGCTCTTGCCTTCAGCCTCGGCAAGCATGGCGGCCTTGGCATGGATGCCGGGGTCGATGCGCAGCATGACCTTGCCCGAGTAGGGACGTTGCGGCGAGCGGTGCAACCGCTCGCAGGTGGCGAGGTAGTCGTCAACGGCTTCGTGAAACGCGGTCTTCAATTCCTCGACCGAATCGCCATGAAAACCCACAACGTCCCGAATACCCGCGATATGCCCGACAAGGCATGCATCCTCATCGCTATACTCGATACGCGCGCAATACCCTTTGTAGTTCATCACATTCATGGCTGCACCCCCGCTTGGATCAAGAATTCCCTGGCGTCTCGGACCTGATACGGCTTGGCTTCTTTCCTTGGATGGGGCCGGTGAAAGGTGGCCAAGGCCCCATTCAGCTCAAAGCGAACTCGCGATCCGCTTCCTTCAACAACCTGGGCGCCCAGCGTGGCAAACAAAGACTCGATCTTGCGCCATTCCAGATTTGCTGGAGACGGCTTGGCGAAGACGGCTCACAAGGTTTTGCGATGTGAGCTGGTCATGATCAAAACTGCTATCACGTCGTGATAGCAGGATCAAGTGACCGCTCATTGCCCTCTTGATCAACCCTCCAAACCACACCCTCCAACCTCTTCATTGAGTACACTTCCTCATCTGGCGCTAACATGCCGGGCTGTTGCGCGGATGGTGTGGGGGGGGGCGTTACGGAGTGCAGGGGGTGAGCTTTCTGGCGGAATTTTCCTGGGCAAAATGTTCCAGGTAAACGGTGTCCGGAAAGTGCCGGCGGTAGTTGTTCCGGATGGTTTGGGCCTGTTCGGGGGTTTGGGCCTGGCCGATCTGGACGCTGTAGAACGTGCCCTGGTCCGTGTCGAGGCGCAGGACGCAGGCGTCAAACCCGATCTGTTGCAGATCGTCGGCCTTGAGGCGGGCTGTTTCCGGGTGGCGCGTGAGGTCCACGGAGAGGATGTAGCCCTCGGCGGTGCGGGCCTGGGCTTGCCGGGTGGACGGCATGTGGCCCTGGAGGCCGTCCGCGCCGGAAAGTCGGCCCTGGTCGAGCTGCATGCCCAGGGACAGGGCCGCCGCGAAGAGCAGGACCAGCAGCGCGGCAACGCCGAGCCTGCCGGAGAGCCCCTGGAGCATCGTTCGCCCGGGAGCAGCCCCATGGCCAATCCCGCCCTGGCATTTGTCCAGATCCGCCACGGCCGCCTTCATCACCCGGTCGTCGATCACATCGCGGCCCCTGGCCACCATGGCGTACAGGCAGCGCTCCATGAGCAGGTTCACGAACCTGGTATTCCCGGTCGTGGTCTTCCAGAGCAGGTCCATGGCCTTGACGGAGGGGCGAATCTGCGAACCGGCCTGGGCCAGCTTGAATTCCACGTATCCCGCGGTTTCCGCCCTGTTCAGCGCGGGCAGGTCCGCGGCAATGTTGATCCGGCTGGCAAACTGGCGCAGCCGCCTGGTTTGCAGGCGTTCCCGCAGCTCCGGCTGGGCAATGAGCACCACCTGGACCAGCTTGACCCCGTCGGTCTCCAGGTTGGCCAGCATGCGCAGGGATTCCAGCACATCGTCGGCCAGATGATGGGCCTCGTTCACCAGGATCACGCAATTGCGGCCCTGGTTGAACTGTTTCAGGAAAAACGAGTGCAGGACCATCAGCAGCTGGGAGGTGTTCAGCCCGGACCGGAGCTTGAACCCGAAATCCGCGCAGATGTTTTCCAGCAGCTCCTGCCTGTCCAGCAGGGAGTTGATCACCAGGGCGGTGACCACGCCCTGCCCCTTGAGACGGGAAAGCAGCCGCAGCAGCAACGACGACTTCCCGACACCCACCTCGCCGCTAAGCAGCAACAACCCTTTCCGCGTCTCCACCCCGTACAGAATCATGTCCATGATCCGCTTCGTGGCCGCGGTTTCGTAGTAGCTGCCCTGATTGATGGCGATGGAAAAGGGGTTGAAAGCCAGACCCAGGGAGGCCAAAAGCCTTTTCGCCACGTGGGGCGGACTTTTGGAAGCAGATGTCTGCAAGGCGTGCTGTGTGATCGGCCTGCCGGGGTTGAAATGCGAGAAAGGGGGAGGCGGAAAACACCGCCAACAATCAGATACTACCCATTTTCAATGCCAAGTCACAATCTTTCGCCTTTCCGCATTCTGCTCACGCCGTGCTGAAACGAGGCGTGGGAGCGTCAGCGACAGCGTGCCAACGCTGGAGTGTGGAAATTGATGGGAAGCAGCACCAAAGGCGGATTGCGTCAGTGCGCGGCGATGTCCTGTTGCAGTGCTTCCTGCGCCCAGGTGTTCAGGCTCTTGCCTTGAGCCTCGGCGAGCATGGCAGCCTTGGCAGTCCACTGAAAAACCCCCAATTGCTGCGTCGCTGCTCCGGCACCTACTTGAGATGACCATTTCGATAAAAGAGCAGGCGCTCTCAACTCAAGTAGGTGCAGGATTGCTCCTTGCACTTGGGGGTTTTGACACGGACTGCCGGAGAGGGACTTTTTCAACACTCAGTTGGACTGAATGACGGGGTCGATGCGCAGCATGACCTTGCCCAAGGGACGTTGCGGCGTTCGTTGCTGTTTTTCGCAGGTGGCGAGGTAGTCGTCAACAAGGACTCGACCTTCCGCCATTCCAGATTCGATGGCGATCCTGCAACGGAAAACCATCCAGGGCTGTCCTGGACATGATGTGGCCTGTCCGGTTGACTGCCGTAAGGCCCAGCGAAGCTGGATTCAACTTGGGCTTGCCCGGTTAAGCAGACCAAAGGTCTCAAGCCGAAGGCGGGCTTAACTGGGTCATCCCGGACAAATCTGGCGATGCGTCCCATGGTTAGCCTCCTTGGGGTGAGGAGTGTAGGTGAAGGTGACGGGGTGATGGAAAGACATATGTCAATTCCGCGCCTGTCAAACAAAATCAACCCCTATTGCCAATCCCTAACCAGGGTAGACAAGTATGTCAAAGCAGAAGTGTATTTACAGGGGCGGTTCGTGTACCGCCCCTGTAAATACAAAAAAACCATTTACATTTCCTATTGGTTTAAGAAAGTTGCCAAATATTTAGCACGCGCTTATTCCATCTATAGAAAAATGCAAATAACCAGCTTAAACAGGATGGCATGGAAACATATAGTGCAACTATATTCTTATAAAAAGAAATACATTATTACCTGATGTAACTTCAGTATCTAAATCAGCTGCGTCGAGAGGTGTACCTACACTTCCAGGTTGAGTCGCTCGAAAATCACCAAGTTCTGGATTCGCAGCATCCTCAAATGTCGAAATCAGAGATCGTGCCCACTTTGCTGGTATGTTATCATATTGGAAAATATTAAATGTACCAGTAAATGGATGATTTGCAGTGGCTGACTGATAATCAAAACTAACTGAATCACCAAAAGCGTGATTTGTTGCTCTACTTGTTGAAGTAACAAGATCCTCTTCAACTAAATCATCTTCCCAAACACCAGTAGCTGGCGCATTGCCTGATCCAGGATATTCTCCTATCCTGTCAACATACAGATCAACTGCAACCCTCAACTCTTCAACTTGTTTCTGTAATCGCAATGAACGTGCCGCATCCTGGATGCCACGAGAATTCAAAACAGCTCCAATAAGCATACCGGCAATTAGAATCACCAACGCAATTTCCAGCAGCGTAAAACCCGCCTCTTGTTTTCTTTTCCGCATACCTACCTCCATATTTTTATATGCCTTCCCCCTCAGGGCTCCTGTGAGTGTCGCTTCATGACATATTGGTGTGAATACTGAAGAAGTCCGGTTCCCTTGTCGTAAACCAAAAGCGACAGCCATGTTCAGACGACTGAAAAATCCCGTTTCAACAATACATTAAAGAAGTTAATGCACCCAACCCCAGGACAAATCCGGCAATCGGGGAAGCAATCCATCACAAAAGGTGCGAGTCAACGTAAGTGCGGGCAACCGGTCTGAGGCGGTGGGGGAAAGGTGGGGGGAGAGGCAGGGAAAAAAACGACAGCGTCATTTCCGGCAACCCCGCTACCTTGTCCCGAATTGCCGGAATGTAGGCCGGTGGCTTTGCGTCGCACCCTTTCAGGTTGCTTTGCCTTTTCAAACTTTTGGGGAACAGTTACCCCCATTTTCCTTTGCGTGTGAAAAAAACTTATTTTTGCTCATTAAATGAAATATCTACTCCAGGGTGGCAATCCAAAATGTAGCTGCTGGACTTGCTTGCTGGTTGCAGTAGCAAATATCCACCACTTTCCTGATGTGAATGACATTCTTATCGACCACAGGGCGAAAATCTTTAGGTTTGGAAACAGATGGTGAGAGAAATAAAATCAACTGCTTCAAGCCATCTGTGCCGAGATTCTAACTCGGCATGAGATTCGCATTGGTACTTACATCATGAAATGGACGGGACCGTCATTCTTCACCAGCAGTGCAAGGCCTCCAAAAAACTCCCTGATGGCCTCTGCTCTTGACGCCGTGCGCGACAAAGCGGAGGTGAAACCGGGCAAAGGCCACAAATCCCGTAAAACCCGGACCATTGCCATTGCCAGCGGCAAGGGCGGGGCCGGGAAGACCTCGGTGGCGATCTGTCTGGCCTGGAGTCTGGCGGAGAGTGGGCGCAACGTCTGCCTGGTGGACGTGGACCTGGGGCTATCCAACGTGGACGTGCTGCTGGGGTTGCAACCCCGGTATACTCTGGAGGACGTGATCCTGGGGGATGTGCCCATGGACAAGGCCATCACCAGGGTCCGGCCGGGTCTGGACGTGATCTCCGGCGGTTCCGGGGCCGCGGCCCTGGCCGATCTGGATCCGACACGGCGAAACCAATTTCTGTCCAGGATCAAATCCCTGGAGCACTATGATTTCCTGCTCCTGGACAACGCCCCGGGCATCCATCGCCAGGTGGTGGCCTTTTGTCTGTCCGCCCGGGAACAGATCATCGTGATCAACCCGGAACCCACGTCCGTGACCGACGGGTATGCCCTGCTCAAGGTGCTCCGCCAAAACGGCCTGCGCCAGCCGCCGTATATCCTGGTGAACCGGGTCCAACGAGGCTTTGACCATGCAACCCTGACCCAGCGCTTTGCCGCGGTCTGCAAAAAACACCTCCGGGCCGTGGTCCTGCCTCTGGGCGCGGTGCCCAACGACCCGGCATTCCAACAAGCCGCGACCCAATCCGCACTCCCAGCGGCCCTGCATCCCCAGTCCCCGGGCATTTCGGCGGTGACCCGGATCGCCTCCCTGCTGACCCGGCGCAAGGAAAACGAGGCCCTGTATTCCAATGTCGAAGGATTCTGGACCGTTTCCCTGAACACCCTGTTCCAGGGCCTGCACCTGCCCAGCCGGGTGGATTCGGGATCGGCCAAGGAAAAGCGGGGTTCGATCCAGGACGTACTGAGCCGGCTGGATCAGGCTTTGTCGGACCTGGAAAACCTGACAAGGACGCCATCCGGGACGATCACCCTTCCGCCCATGGCCGAGACCGAGGCAGCCCGTTTGGCCCGATTCGGAGATCGATTGCGGCGCGTAACTGAAACCTGGAATCAGAGTTCCTGAACAAGCTCGCCAATCCTATGAACCCATCAATTCCAACGCCCTCCCCTCTCCCTCCCCGCCCCAAGGGCTTCAGCCTCTTGGAAGTGGCCCTGGCCCTGGCGGTCATGGGCCTGATCGGGGCCATGACCTTTCCCCTGCTTTCCCACCTGCTCACCCAGCAAAAGGTCAACCGCGCCGAGATCATTCTGGAGTCGGCACGGAGCGAAGTCCTCGGCTTCGCAATGCGGACCAAGAATTTGCCCGCGGCAATAACCTCCATCGGGCATCAGCAGGATGCTTGGCGGATGAATCTGGAATACCGGCTGTCAACAGACGTCGGCGTCCAAAATCTCTGTACTTTTTTCTCGGAAACCACGGGAGAGACGGAGCTCAAACTCGACAGATCCGGCACCACCGTTGAAAACGTCGCTTTCATCCTGGTTAGCTCGGGACCGAACAGATTGCTTCAGACAAACCTATTGCCGGATACGGTTGTCATCCCGGATCCTGGCACAGAGGTAGACGGAAAACGCTTCGACGATCTCCATGTCTTCATGACCATGGACTACCTGCGCACCCGCATTGATTGCCCTTGAGGATTAGGTCGTAAGATCGGCGATTACCCAGCGCTCGCAGATAAGCCCTCCCCTTCCCTTCGCTTCGTCCCGTAAAACAGCGTGTACATTACCGGAATCACTACCAGGGTGATCATGCTGGAGCTGATCAGGCCGCCGATGACCACGCGGGCCATGGGGGCCTGGGCTTCGGCGCCTTCGCCCCAGCCCAGGGCCAAGGGGGTCAGGGCCAGGGCCGTGGTCAGCGAGGTCATCAGGATTGGGCGCAGCCGGCGGCGTCCGGCTTCCAGGACGGCATCCATGGTTGGGTAACCTTGATCCCGCCGCAGTGTTGAGGACTGGTCCACGATCAAAATGGCGTTGTTGACCACGATCCCGCCGAGCATGATGCAGCCGATGAAGCTCTGCACGTTCAGGGTGGTTCCGGAGAGCAGCAACATCAGGACCACTCCGATGGCCGCCAGGGGCACGGCGAACATGACCACCAAGGGATCACGCAGGGATTCATACAGGCAGGCCATGACCATGTAGACCAGGACCAGGGCCAAGATCAGGGCCAGGGACAATTCGCTGAAGGCCTCCTGCTGCTCCTCGTAGTCTCCGGCAAAGACGATTTCATAATCCCGGGGCACCGGGATTTCCCGCAAGGCCTCGCGCACGTCCGCGGCCACGGACCCCAGATCCCGGCCGCTGATGGCCGCGGAGACGGAGGTGAGACGCTGCTGGTCCTTGCGATCGATCTGGATCGGGCCGCGGCCGCTCTCCACGGTGACGACGTTGCGTAGCATGACCTGCTCCCCGGCGGCATTGAGCATGGTCATGTCCAGAATTTCCTCGATGCCCATCCGCTCGGAGTCGGCCAGTCTGACCAGGATGCGGTACTCATAGCCGCCTTCCCGAAAGTTCGCGGCCCGGGTTCCGGCAATGGCGGTTTCCAGGGTTCGGGCGATCTTGGTGGCGGACAGGCCCAGGTCCGCGGCCCGGGTGCGGTCGATGCGAAACAGTTCCTGGCGCACCCCGGCCTCCCGGCTGAGCCGGACGTCGGTAATGCCCGCAACGTTCTCCATCTGGGCGGCAACCTCGGAAGCCAGGGCGTCCAACCGGTCCAGTTCCCAGCCGCGGACCTCCACGACCATGCTGTCCCCGTCCCCGGCGCCCATTCGAAAAATGAACAGGCCCTGGCCGGCCCGGGTGCGGACCACGATTCCGGGAATCCCGCTCAAGGCCGGGCGCAGGGCCGCGGCGATCTGCTCGCTACTTCGAGTCCTCTCGGCCGCCGGGACCAGGGCCATCCGGATTTCGGCCCGGGATCCGCCGCCCCCACGCCAGCCGGAGGCTCCCACGTTGACGACCATGTTCTCGATTTCCGGCACCCGATCCCGGACGATCTCCTCGATCTTCCGAACCTGGGCGTCCACCACCTCCAGCCGGGTGCCCACCTCCATTTCAACGTTTACCCGCACCTCGCCTTCATCCGCGCTGGGCATGAACTCGGAGCCAAGGCGCGGGATCAGGGACAGTGCACCGATGAACACGGCCGCGGTCACTCCCAGGGTGATCACCCGGTGGCGTAAAACCCATTGCAGCAAATCCAGGTAGGCGTCCTCCAGTTCCTTGAACATCCGTCCGCTCACGGCATACGCCCGCCCCCGGATACCGGTGATGGGCGATACGGTCCCGGTTGTGGGCCGCAACAGACGCGCGGAAAACATGGGGACCACGGTCAGGGCCACCAGCAGGGAGCAGATCAGGGCAAAGGCCACCACATAGGCCAGCTGCTGGAACATCACGCCGGCGATGCCTTCAAGGAAAACCATGGGCAAAAAGATGACCAGGGTGGTGATGGTGCTCGCGGTCACCGCGGCGGCCACCTCGTTGGTCCCCTGGACAGCCACGGCACCGCCCTCACCACCCTGCTCGCGAAGCCGATAAATGTTTTCCAGGACCACGATGGCGTTGTCCACCATCATGCCCACGCCCAGGGCCAGACCGCCCAGGGTCATCAGGTTCAGGGTGAAGCCGTTGAAATAGATCAGGGTGAACGTGGCGATAATGGAAATGGGGATGCCCGTGGCAATGACCAGGGTACTGCGGATGTTGCGCAGAAAAAAAAGCAGGACCAGGACGGCCAGAGCCCCGCCAAACAGGATGGACCGGCCAACGTTCTTGATGGACTGCTGGATGTACGTGGAGGTGTCGATGATCGGTGTGATCTGGACCTGGGGGAAGTCCGCGTTGATCCGGTCCAGCTCCCGAAGCACGGCCTGGGCCACCTGCACGGTGTTCGTCCCGGCCTGCTTGCGCACGGCCAGGCGCACGCCGGGCTCGCCGTTGATCCGGATGATCCGGGTCTGACGCTGGTGCCTGTCCACGACTTCGGCCAATTGACCAAGATAGACGGGCGCGCCGTCCCGAACGGCGATCACGGTGGAGCGGATTTCCTCCAGGCTGGTGAACTCCCCGGGGGTGCGCAGGGTAACCTCGAACCGGCCCTGCTCGATGGTCCCGGCCGGTACGTTGATATTGGCCTCCCGCACGGCCAGGACGATCTGATCCAGGGAGAACCCCAGGGCGCGGACGCGGTCCGGGTCGACGTTGACCTGGATTTCCCGCTCCAGCCCGCCCCAGATATCCAGGGTGGCCACCCCGGGAATCCGCTCGATGCGCTGCTTGATCTGGTTGTCGATGACCAGACGCATTTCCACGGGGTCCAGGCGGCTGGAGGCCCCCATGATCAGGATCGGAAACTGGGCCGCGTCGAACTTGAACAATTGCGGCCGGTCCGCGTCATCAGGAAGTCGTCCGACGATCCGGTCCAGCCGGTCCCGGATGTCGTTGGAGGCCGCATCAAGGTCCGTGCCCCAGGAAAAGGATACCCGGACCGTGCTGCGGCCCTCGGAGGACACCGAGCTGATCTCTTCTGCGCCCGGAACCGCGGCCACGGCTTCCTCCACCGGCCGGGTGACCAACTCCTCCATCTCCTCAGGGCTGGCGTTCTCATAGGACGTGACCACGGACAAGGTCGGGTAGGTCAGCTCCGGCATCAGGTCGATGGGCAACCGGGACAGGGACACCCCGCCCAGGATCACCACGATCAGGACGACCATGATGGTGAAGATCGGACGGGAGACGCTTTGCTGGGTTATGTACATGAGGTGGGGGGTTATTTCTTTTCCAAGTCAATACGTTTTGTTTCGTATCACAACACGTTTCGAAACCAACATGAAACGAAAGATCGAAAGCCAATCGAGACTCTTGCTGTTCCATCCTGACCATGGCGTTGATCACCGCGACAAAAATCGCAACGCTCAGGGTATTCAATGCCCAGGTCAGGTTAGCCGAAAGCTAATTTTCACGAACAATACGGACTGTCGAGCCATTTTCGAGAAGATGCTGGCCAAGGACCACGACTTCCCCGGAAAGATCCTCCGGAGACAGAATCTGGGACCTGCCATTCTCTTCGATACCCACCTGGACAGGCACCAGATGGGCGGTGTCCTCCTGGATCAGAAAGATACCAAGTTGACCATCGCGTCGGACCAGGGACTCCGAGGGGACAAGAACCGCATCCTCTGAACGGGCCAGTTCCAGGCGCGCCCGGATGAACATTCCGGGCTTCATCACCCCCTCAGGGTTGGGCAGTTCCAGCTCAATCCGCGCCTGACGGGATGCCTCCCGAAAAATGGGGGCGACCCGGGCCACATAGCCCTCAAAACGGGTGTCCCGCAGGGCATCAACCGTTACCAGCGCTTCCTGGCCAATCCGAATCCGGGCGTAATCCCGTTCCGTAACATGAAAAATTGCTCTGAGCTTGGTGATATCCAGCACGCTGAGCATCGGAGCATTGGCGGACAGCATCGCCCCCTCGTCAACGAATCGTTCACCGACGATCCTGGGTTGATTATCTCCATTATCCGGCCAAACGGCCACGACCCGGGCATAACTCAACCGGACCTCAGCGGCGCGCAGGGCAGCCAGACGTTGCTCGACCTGAGCCTCGGCCACCCGCAATCGGGCCTGCTGCGCCAGATAGCGGGATCGTGTCAGGTCCAGCTCGGCTTGGGAAGTCACCATCTGGCCCCGCAGCGATTCGATCCGAACCAGTTCTTTCTCCGCAATATCCAGCTCACTGCCGGCTTCTTCCAGATTGGCTCGGGCTACGGCCAGCTCGGCCCGAGCCTGCTCCACCTGCTGAACAAACTCTTCATCGTCCAGCTGAGCCACAAGCTGACCGCGCTGGACAGGATCTCCGACATCGACAAACAGCCTCTCCACCCGTCCGGAAATTTTGGGGGCGACGTCGAACTGTGCTCGGGGGGTCAAGGTGCCGGAGAATGTTCGAATATCGCGGACCAATCCGGACTCCACCGGAGCGACATACACGGCCACAGCTGGACGACTGGTGGGCCGTCCTCCGTCTTGAGCTTGGTGAGAGGGCTGTAGTGCACGATAGGTCATCCAACCCAGGCCGCAGAAAAGGATCACGAACACCAGCGGCAAGGCGATTCGTCGTGGTCGACGAGACATGGTCATCATACAGCGTCCTTTATGGACCTTACATCGTTGTATCTTGCAAAGCGATGGTTGAAATTTTCGCTTATCCGACACCCTCTCTTTTTATGGAGACGGGAGAAGAATGCTCTCATGCCGTTCACGCAAAACCTTCGCGGGAAGCAACCATGAAGAGGTGATGACTTGCAATATGCAAAAAATACGCCGAACACACCACACTTCCATCCTCCTGTATTCACACTCTTTTGTGTTCACATGGACCAGGCTGAGCAAAAAGCTGCACATCCGCTGTGCAATAGTATGCAACAAACCGCACAACCAGATTCCGGCTCTGCCCCTTTTCGTGCCGCAGGGCATTTTTCAGCGTTGGGGTATTCTGCGCTTGCCGCAGAAGTAGCCATGGCTCTGGAAAAGGCAAGACGCGAAAAACGGCACACGTTTCAGATGGGTGTGGGTATGGACACATAGAAAAACCGGTCCAACGTGCCGGAAAAACAGGACACATTGAACCGGTAGAAGGGGGTGACTGAAAAAAATCGTCTTTCAGTGCCGCTTGTGGAGCCGGAAAGCAGGTCCAGCGGTAATCGATGGATGCGTCGTTAATCGATGACGCCGCGAAACAGTTTTTTGAACAGGGAACCGCTACAATAACCGGTTTCCTGGGCCATTTGCAGGGCACGGGAATCGCCCAGAGCCGCGGCGGAGCGGAAATCCCGGCAGGCCAGGTCCTTGTTGTCCATTTTCATGTACAGCAGTCCGCGGTTGTGAAACGACGAGGCCAGCGTCGCATCCAGAAGGATGGCCCGTGAAAAATCCGCGATGGCCTTCTCGGGGAAACCTGCTCCGGCCAAGGCCAGACCTCGCTCATTCAAAACCTCGGGATTTTCAGGCTCAATTTCCAGAGCCTTATTCAAGCAATCCATTGCGTTTTGCGGATCAGTATAGTTCCTTCCATTCCAAAGCAGACGGGCTTGGAGCAGCCACTCCTGAGCACTTTTTCCTGATTGCGCTGCCCCAGTGCCGGACACCGGCGTGGCCTGCTCATCAGCTGCAGCGGAGGGAGCGCCTTGAGCGGGCAAGTGACTCTGAACATGCTTGCTCAGTACTTCTTCCAGATCTTGAAACTTATTCATCAAGAGCGCCTGGGTTTGTTCCACGCCGACCAAGCGCCCTTTACCACTGCCGATTGCTTCTTCCAAACCACCCAGTCGCGCATCCAGGCGCTGACCAAGCGCGATGATTTCTTGTTCCCGATCAACGGGCGCAGCCGCGGCCTGCTCGACAAGCTGATTTTCCAATCCAACGAGACGTTGGAGAGTATTTTCGACCAGGGCGTTCAAGTCGGAAATCTGAGTGCGCAGACCTGCTTCCAGTTCAGCCACCCCCTGAGACCCAGAGGCATGCATAGCTTGCACCTCCTCGTGGATTTTCTCCCAGGGACGCTCAGTTACAACAGCCAATTCCTTGTCCAGCCGTTGTTGGGACAACGCGGCAAGTTCCCCGACAGACTGGAGTTGCCGTTCATTGAGATTTGACCGGGACTCAAAATCCTTGAGGGTCTGCTGCAATTGTTGCAATCCGGTTCGCACGGCTTCCAACTCCTGGCCAGTAGACTCCCGCTGGTTTTGTTGTTCCTGGAAAACTTTTTTTAATTCTTCGCGGAATTCCAGGGCAATGGCTTCAAGTTCGGCTTTGGTCAGCTTGGAGCTGGAACTGCTGGATTTACTGGCGCTGGTCTTGGTTGCTTTTTGTTTGGACACGATGCGTCATCCCCCTTTGATGAGTCTTCACTTGCGATCCGGACTGCCGGCTACTGACCGTCTCCGGCTTCCTCCAGTTCCCTGGCCAACATTTGGAGCATTTCTTCAACCCGCCCCAGGGTATCCCGCTGTTCATCAGTCTCCACCTGGGTTCCCAAAAAAGCGGTTTTGCCGGCTGCATCCCACAAAAATCCAGCCAGCAGCCGTTTGCGAAACACTTCCGGCAAAGCCTCCAGAGCGACCATCTGCTCTTCCAGACGCTCCACTCCGCTCGTCAGTTGTGACTGTTCCTGCTCCAGGATGTCGAACTGCTCGCGCACCGCAACCCGCTCCAATTCCCAGGTCCGGCCCATCTCTTCCTGGGTCGACGCCATGTGACCGCTCTGGATATGCAAGTCTTTGAGCTGATCCGAAAGTTGGGAGATTTGATTGTTGAGCACGATGTACACCCCACTGCTGACGACCAGGGCCAACGCCGCGGAAAGCAGCAGCACAGCCCCCCAACCCGGACCGCTGGGGCGCTCCAATTCGTTGTCTCCTCTAAGGGCATCCTGATTGTCTGATGACATCCCGGTGGCAGTACCAGGCGTCTGGGTTTCAGAAGCTGCGATCGTCTGCTCCGTATCGCCAACATCGGTGGTCGAGGCAGAAGCTGTTTCCGATGCAATTTCTGGTGCCGCCTCTGAAGTCGCTTCCGGAGTCGTATCTGATGTTGTTTCCGGTACTGTTTCCGGTACTGTTTCCGGCTGCGTTGCCGAAAAGGATTCCGAGGAGTCCGGCTCATCCATGGCCTTGGAATGCGCCGTGTCCTGCTCCTCGGCAGCAGGTTCCTGTTGCGTGTTTTCGGTTCGTTCCTTGTCTTCCGGCTCAGGTGTGGCGGATGTCTTTTCCATCGAGGACTCCATGGAGATCTGAAAGGTTCGCGAGGAGGGTTCCTGGGATGATATTGTTGCGGCTACGGAACGGTTTGTCTTGGAAACACCGTCCGGATGGTGGCTCTGAGGAAGTGACGGTTTCGGTGGCTCCCCGTCAACAGGTTCGGGGACGGGGCCAGCCTGCGATTCAGGCCCTGTTTGCGGATCGGCTTGTGTGTCTGGTTCCGGGGCTGTTTCCGGGGCTGTTTCCGGATTTGGTCCCGTATCCGGCTCAGGGTGCAGTTCGCGTTCAAGAGCGAGGATACTTTGCCTGGTTGCTGCCAGGGAGCGTCGCAGCCGCAGATGTTCCCCCAAATAACTCCAGCTCGTCAAAACGGCTCCGGCCAGGAAGCCCAGAGCGATCAAGGCGAAAACAGGCAGGGAGAATGCAATGTTTGGCAGGCCGGGCCAAAGGAATCGGACAGGCAGGTGCGGCGTCAGAATGTCCGCATTCTGCACCGCTGCCACGGCAACCCCGGCACAAAATAGCAAGAAAAAAAGAGCTTTGATGGTTTTCATCAAGAGGCCATGATCCTTTTCATGCAGCCGCGTGGACGATCAGCTCCCCAGAGCGGCCAATTCCTTGTATTCCAGGTTGACCCGCTCCCGGACCATGGTCAGGGTCTCCAGGGCCTGTTCGTGAGCTCTGCGGTTGCCGGCCTCCAGCATATCCCAAACCCGCTTTGGGTTCTTCTCCAGATCGACCCGACGCGTCCGCATTGGCTCCAGAAATGCACCGAGACTCTCCAGGAGCATTTTTTTACAGTCGACGCAACCCAATGTGGCCTGAGTGCACCCGGAGACGATCTCCGCGCGTTTTGCAACGTCGGTCATCAGGACATGGTAGGGAAAAAGGTTGCATTGATCCGGGTTGCCGGGGTCCTTTTTGCGCATCCTGTTGGTATCCGTAAGCATGCTCATGATTTTCGGAGTAACCTGCTCCATGGACTCGGAAAGATGAATGGCGTTCCCGTAACTTTTACTCATTTTCCGCCCATCCAATCCCGGCAGCTTTTGGGCCTCCGTCAACTTGGCCTGGGGCTCTGGAAAAAGCGGGGTATACAAAAAATTGAAACGCCGGGCGATTTCTCTCGTCAACTCCAGATGAGGAAGCTGATCCTGGCCAACGGGAACAAGATGCGGACGATAAATCAGAATATCAGCGGCCATGAGCACCGGATACCCCAAAAATCCATAGGTGCTCAAGTCTTTTGCCCCTTCAAGCTCGCCCTTCACTTCCTTGTAGGTCGGATTGCGCTCCAGCCACCCCAACGGAGTGAACATGGAAAACAACAGCTGCAACTCGGCGTGTTCCTTGATTTGCGACTGAAGAAACATGGTACATTTCTCTGGATCCAAGCCCGCGGCCACCCAATCCATGACCAATTCAGGCACAAACTGCTTGATCCGGCCCGGACTGGCGTACTCGCTGGTCAGGGCGTGCCAGTCGGCGACGAAGAACAAACAGTCATACTCTTCCTGCAGAGCAACCCAATTAACCAATACACCGAAATAATGACCTAAATGCAGCGGTCCAGTGGGTCGCATTCCGGAAACAATACGTTGCGCGGGGGTGGACATCAGAACTGTATACCTCAAGTGATGGTTCAAAAATCAACAGTCACGGCCAAGCTCGTGAAGCAATTTCTCACAACAAAATATTCGTAAAAAAACTGACCATGGGAAGCAATACACTTTGCAGCACTCCGGTCATCAACAGGAGGATGATCACGATGAACCCGTAGCGCTCAAAGCTGTAGATCACCTGAACACCCCGAACCGGTAGAAATCCAGCGAGAATTTTCGCACCGTCCAGGGGTGGAATGGGCAGAAGGTTGAAAATACCCAGAATCAAATTAATAATGACCCCATACTGCGCCATAAGCACCAGCGGCTCAATTACCTGCAACCCGGCTCCGCCAAGCATCACGGCCAAGGCAATCAGGGCATGAAACAGCGCGGCAAATCCCAGTGCCAGGGCAAAATTGGTTCCCGGCCCAGCCAGGGAGACCAGCATCATGCCCTTGACCGGGTCCTGAAAATATCTGGGGTTGACAGGAACCGGTTTGGCCCAGCCAAACAGGAACGGGCTTTTGATGAGAACGAGGATCAGGGGGAAAATCACTGTCCCGACAGGATCCACATGTCGAACGGGGTTGAAGGTCAGTCTTCCGGCAAGCTTTGCGGTGGGATCGCCCAGGCGCCACGCCGCATAACCATGGGCCGCCTCATGGCAGGTAATGGCCATGAGCAGTGGAACGGCCATGATCGCCAGTTCACGGATAAAAGATGCTATGTCGAACATATTTTTTCAGGATATCATGCTTGCCTTATGGAAGCAAGAAACGACCACCAACCTTCCATATGTCACATTATGCCGGGGCATTCCTAAAACTCGCGGCAATCTTCGCGAGAAGCATTCGCGGCACCAGACTCAGTTGCTCCTCCGGCGCAAAACGTTTAGATTTTCCCATATACGGCCAATTGGTACCAGGGCTGCCTCACGGCCTCACGGACCGAAGACCGTCAAACCGATAAACTTAAGGATGTACACATGCCCGTTCACTCCATCACACCCGAAGAAATCTCCACCTTCCGCTCACGTCTTCCGGAAGCCGATTACGCCTTGGTGGATGTCCGCCAACCCGGAGAGTACCAGGAAGGCCATATCCCCGGTGCCCGTCTGCTGCCGTTACCGGAAATCGAAGACCATCTGGATGAACTGCGTTCCACGCCGAATCTGATCTTCTATTGCCGTAGCGGTGCTCGTTCCCAGGCCGCGGCCAGCCTGGTCCAGGAAGCCTTGCCGTCGCAAACCCGCATTCTGAACATGACTGGAGGATTCCTGGCCTGGGAAGGCAATACATTGACCGATATGCCTCGCATGACGCTCTTTGAACAGGACCAAGCCCTGAAGCCGTCCCAGGCCTTGCTGCGAGCCATGGAACTGGAAAAAGCAGCCCAGCGCTTCTACCAGAGTGCCGCTGTCCGAGCCCATTCCCCTGAACTGAGCAAAAACCTGGAGACGCTGGCCAAGGTGGAGCAGGCCCATGCCCACGTCCTCTTTCATCGCCTCCAGCAGATTGATCCGACCTATGCGTCACGGGACTTTGCAGAGTGTTTTGCAGGGATGCAGGGAGATATCCTGGAAGGCGGCCTGTCCATGGACGATGCCGTGGCCGCATTGGGACAGGCCCAGGGACAGACCCAGGGACAGACCCAGGGACAGGCCCAGAACAAAGCTCAGGGCAAGGCTCGGGAGCAATTCTGTCTTGGAATCACGGAGCTGGCTTTGCAAATCGAACTCATGGCCTATGACCTCTACAAGAATTTGGCCTTAAGCCACTCTGGAACGGAACTGGAGTCCGTTTTTCTGGATTTGGCGCAAGACGAGCGCGGCCACCAGCGCCTCCTGGCGCGCATTCTGACGAAGTGTGTGGATTGACCGCGTCTGCTGCAAAGCCGCCGGGCGCCGGTCCCGCGAGTGCATCCGGCGTGTCCATCCCGGTGGCTCTGGTCCACTGCGCGGCCTATAATCCGGAGCTGCTGACCACGTCCATCCAGGCATGTTGGAAGTCCATAGGGAGATTTTTCCGGCCCGGTGATGTTGTGTTGGTCAAACCCAACCTGGTCAGCTCCCGCCAGGCTCATCTCTCATGCACCCACCCCCAGCTGGTGCGCTCGGTCTGCACGTTGCTGTTGGATCACGGCGTCCGCGTCCAGGTGGGCGACTCCCCGGCCTTTGGTACCGCAGGCCAGGTGGCCCGGGTCGCCGGATTGACCGAGGCTCTGCGAGACCTGAAGCTGCCCATCCGTGATTTGAATCGGCCCGTGCAACGTCACCTGGACTGCGGCATACAGGTCGGCATTTCTCGGCATGCCCTGGAGGCCGACCTGCTGCTGAACGTGCCCAAACTCAAGGCACACTCACAGCTGCTCCTCACCGCGGCGTCCAAAAACCTCTTTGGATGCGTCAGCGGAATCCGCAAAGCCCTGGCCCATATGCGCCATGGACAAAATGATGATTTGGCCATGCTGATTCTGGATCTTCAGGCCCATCTCCCGCCCACGACATCGTTGTTGGACGCCGTCACGGCCATGCACGTCTCCGGTCCGGCCAGCGGGCAGCCCTGTAGCCTGGGATTGTTGGCCGCCTCGGACAATGCCGTGGCCCTGGACACCGTCATCTACACGGCTTTGGGCCTGCGTCCGGATCAGGCACCCCTTTGGCGCGAAGCTCGACGGAAAAGCCTGCCCGGCCATCACCCGGACCAGATCGCCACGGCCCTGCTCTCATCCAGCGCGCTGGACTTCTCTGCCTTTCAGCTTCCGGATCGTCTCAATCCGGTTTCCTTTCACCCCTGTCAGCTCGTCAAGAGCACATGCCGCCGGGCTTGGCTGAAAATGCGGGCAATGATGAACGAAAACTGAATCCCAAGTGATAATGCGGCTTCTCCAGACCCACGGCGAGGTCTTCCTTCTGGTATCCAAGACGCGATTCGCCACTGGGTGGTGGGCTTAGCCTCGGGGCAAACGGCCAGACGGCCTTGGAACAATGCCCGTGTTGGCAGGCGATTCTCATGAAGGCCGCGGTGATGTTGAACCGTGATGTTGAACCGAGTGTTGAAAAAGTCCTTATCCGGCAGTCCGTTCAAGAACCCCAAGTGCACGGAGCAATCTTGCGCCTACTTGAGTTGAGAACGCCTGCCCTTTTATCGAAATGGCCATCTCGAAGGAGATGCCGGAGCAGCAACGCAGCAATTGGGAGTCTTTCAACTGTCAACGAAGACGTTCAAGTGCGATCAGGACGACCATGGCCTGATTGTATCGCAACGATGATTCCCTGCCGTGATGGGATGCCGTGGCCGCCAGCCGCAGCCGTCAGCACTGCCAGAGTTCCCCCTCTTTTCGTGAAGGTTCTTGACCTGAAGGGGTCAACTCTTTACAGGCACACGGTGTGGAAGATGGTGTTTTGCTCCACCCGGAATTCATCACAACGTCAACGAATGGAGGTTTTGAGGTATGCTGAAGTATTTTCTTCCAGCGAAACTGCTTTTGGTGGGAATGCTTTTGATGGCCATGTCGTCCACTGCCTGGGCGCAGCGGACCATCACCTTCGCATCCGACTGCACGTGGCCGCCCATGGAAATGATCAACGAAGATCGTGAGTGCGTCGGTTTCGGTCCGGACCTGGTCAATGCCATGGCCCGGGCGGGCGGATTCGAGGCCGTGATCCGGAATACGGCCTGGGACGGCATTTTCGCCGGCTTGGCTGCCGGGCGTTACGACGCCATCTCCTCCTCCGTGTCCATCACCGAGGAGCGGAGAAGAGCCATGGATTTTTCCGATCCCTACTTCGAGGTCAAGCAGGGGGTTGTGGTTCGCCAGGACTCGGACATCCAGAGTGAAGCCGACCTGGCCGGAAAGACCATCGGCGCGCAGATCGGCACAACCGGGTATTTCACCGCCATGCGCATTGCCGGAAACAATGCCAAGAGCTACGATGAAGTGGGCTTGGCCATTACGGATCTGGCCAACGGACGTCTGGACGCCGTTTTCGCCGACGACGCCGTGGCCGCGGACTTCGCTCTGACCAACCCCGACTTTTCCCAAAACCTGACCCTGGCCTTTCTCATAGAGCCCGACGAGCCGGAGTACCTGGGATTTGCCGTGCAAAAGGGCGATACGGAAACACTGGAATTGATCAACTCCGCCCTGGCTGCGGTCAAGGCCAGCAGCGAGTATGATCAGATTTTCAAAAAATGGTTTGGGGGCGAATAACCCGCATCCCGATTTTTTCGCTCCCCTCAAGCCCAAGGCATCGCATCCGCATCGCATTCGGCATGAGGGGAGCCCCCCCTTCACAACCCTCCAAAAAGCGCCACAGGTGACCAATGGCCGAAAAACACGTCGTCATTGACGTTGGAGACGGAGCGGCCCTGCCGCGCAAGCGAGACCGGGGACTCTTCAACGCCTGGTGGATCGCCCTGATTGGCGCCCTGAGCATTATAACCTATCTGTGCATCACCCGCCCTGATCCATACTGGCGAGTCCTCAAATTTCTCCCGGATGGCATCCTGGTCACCTTCCAGGTCACCATATTGTCCATTCTCCTTGCCCTGGTCCTGGGCCTGTTCACCGGCCTGGGCCGAATTTCCAAGAACAGGGTCATCAACCTGATCGCCTCGACATACGTGGAAGTGGTCCGCGGCATTCCGCTGCTGGTGCAGCTCTTCTATATCTATTTTGCCCTCGGTCAGGTCTTCGCCAACCTCCCGGACTCCAATGCCCTGTTCATCTTCCTGAAGAACATGCCGCCGCTGGTAGCCGCGGTCATTGCCATGGGCATCTGCTACGGGGCCTACATGGGCGAAGTCTTCCGGGCCGGGATCGAATCCATCGACCACGGCCAGACCGAGGCAGCCAGATCCCTGGGTTTCAGCCGCACCCAGACCATGTTCTATGTCATTTTGCCCCAAGCCTGGCGAACCATCCTGCCGCCCGTGGGCAATGAATTCATCGCCCTGCTCAAGGACAGCTCCCTGGTTTCCATCCTGGCAGTGTCGGATATTCTCCGTCGCGGCCGGGAATTCGCCAGCGTGACCTTCAACTACTTCGAGACGTATACCATGGTCGCCTTAGTCTACTTGGTGATCACGCTGCTCCTGTCCAAGGTCGTCAGCACCATGGAAGAAAGGTTGAACTATTATGAGCGCCGCTGAAAAAATCATCAGCATTCACAATGCCTCGAAATTCTTCGGAAGTCTCAAGGCACTTTATAATGTCTCCCTGGACATTCATACCGGTGAGAAGGTGGTCATCATCGGTCCCAGCGGATCCGGCAAAAGCACCTTGTTGCGCTCCATCAACCGTTTGGAAACCATTGACCAGGGCACCATCACAGTTGACGGTAAGAACATCGACGCTCCTGGCAGCGACATCAATGCCCTGCGCATGGAGATGGGCATGGTTTTTCAGAGTTTTAATCTATTCCCGCATAAAACCGTGCTGGAAAACCTGACCATGGCCCCCATTAAGCTGAAAAAAATTCCTCGCGGCCAAGCCGAGGAGCAGGCCATGGCATTGCTCAAAAAGGTTGGGATCGAGGAAAAGTCCGGAGTCTATCCGGTCCAACTGTCCGGAGGACAAAAGCAGCGTGTGGCCATAGCCAGAGCTTTGGCCATGAGCCCGAAGATCATGCTCTTTGACGAGCCAACCTCGGCCCTCGATCCGGAAATGATCGGCGAAGTCCTGGATGTCATGGTTACCCTGGCCAAAGAGGGCATGACCATGGCCGTAGTCACCCACGAGATGGGCTTTGCACGGGAAGTCGCGGATCGAATCGTCTTCATGGACCAGGGCGAGATCCTGGAAATCGGCACGCCGGAACACTTTTTTGAACGCCCTGAGCACCCACGGCTGAAAAAATTCCTGAGCCAGATCCTTTAACATATCACGTGCTGCCCGGTGCTACGGCTCATCAGCCCACCAACTGGAGCTGATGAGGAGAGGCAAGCCTAGTTTCCATTGGTTTTTACCAAATCTTGCCTGCCGACAAAGGCAGCCGTGAACCATTGAATTGCTGAACACCCTATGAACACCCTTTTCGCTCCCTGGAGAATGGAGTATGTTCTCAGTCCCAAGGAGGACGGTTGCATTTTCTGCCTCGCCGAATCCACCTCCCAGGACCAAAACAATCTGGTATTGGTTCGGGGTAAACTTTGCTTTGTGATCATGAACAGGTATCCTTATGCCAACGGCCACCTGATGGTGGCTCCCTATCGACATGGTCCAGACCTCACGGAACTGAACGAAGCCGAGGCCACTGAATTGACTTTCTGGATGCAACACGCCGTGCGGGTTCTTCGGGAAGCCATCAGCCCGGATGGCTTCAACATCGGTCTGAATCTGGGCGATGTTGCCGGCGCAGGCATCCAAGATCATCTGCATATGCACATTGTGCCCCGCTGGCACGGGGACACCTCATTCATGACGGTTTGCAGCCAGACCCGGGTCGTTCCCGAAGACCTCGCGACCACCCATGCAAAGTTGGCTCCACTGTTCCGTGTTCCCCCTTCACCATCTAACCCCGCATAAGGAGAGGCTGTATGCGCTACTTGAAGGTCCTGCTGCTCACACTATTTTTCTTTGTTTCCATGGTGTTTTTCATTCAGAACAACGAAATGCTCGCCAATGAACTTATTCTCAAGCTGGAATTGTTTGACGCCAGCTTCGTTTCCCGCGAGTTACCGTTCTACCTGATCGTATTGCTCAGCTTTGTCGTTGGCTCGGTTTTCAGCATGAGCTACTTTCTGGCGGAAAAAATCCGATTGAACCATGAGCTCAAGGCCTCCAAGGCCAAACTGGCCGCCCTGGAACAGGAAGTGACCTCCCTGCGCAACCTGCCCTTGGAGGAAGAGGTCTATCCCTCCAGCACCTCCAAGACCGAACCCCACACAAATCCCGATGACACGGCGCATCCTCAAAGTGAGAGGAAACGCGAAGACGGCCCGGCCTAGATCACTGCCTGTGACGCATCCCGCCTGGATGCCCAATACACCACCATCGGGTTCACCTTGCTCCCCTTGTCCTGCTGAGACAAGCTGGACATGAACCCGGTGGTGAACCGGTTTTTGCCACACACCACTTCGTTGCCATGTCCTATTCCCTGGCTCGACGTCTCACCGTATATTTCGGTTCCTTTGCAGACATGACTTCGTGGCTGATCATCCCTGCTTTCCCCGCAAGGTGGTGCAATTGATGCGCGATTGGATCAAAACGGTTTTTTCCTCACGTTCCCTGGGCCAGGACTTTCTGCCATCCGAATCGCATACCGATGGCCTGCTGCCACCTTCCGAGGACACCTTTGCGGCCATCAGCGAACTGAGCCGGGTTGTCAAAAACAATCCCGACGCCGTGGAAATCTACCTGGCCTTGGGTAATCTGTACCGCTCTCAGGGAGAAATCGAACGGGCCGTCCACATCCGTCAGAACCTGATTCTCCGTCCGGGATTGCATCACGAATTCAAGGCTCGCGCACTCTATGAATTAGGCCGGGACTACAAGCGAGGCGGCTTTGTGGACAGGGCCTTCGAGGCCCTGTGGCAAGCCCGCAAGATTGCTGGCAACAATCCGGCCATCAATCAGGAATTGGCCAAACTCAGCGCGGAATCCGAGGAATTTGTCCAGGCGGCGAAATACTATCTGGAACTGGGGAACAGCGTTGCAGAGGCCCACTACATGGTGCGTCAAGCCCAAAAGGAGTGTCGTGACGATCCAAAAAGTGTCCAGGCTGGAAAGTGGATCGATCGGGCATTAAAGGTTTCTCCGGGGTGCATGGAAGCATGGCTGGAAAAGCTGCAGCGGGTCTGGAATGGCCTGGATAAGGGAAAACCGGCCAAAATCCTGGAACAAGCCATGGGTTTGGTCCCGGAGCCTATGCGCTTCATGCTGCTGGAGGGACTGCTCCAGAAGTCCCTGGAAAACCACCCAACAGGACCGCGCCCGACCCCGACGGACCTGGACGCCATCTTGGCCGTGCTGGACAACTTCCCGCACGATATGCTCCTGCAATACTATGGCGGACTGTTATTATTGAGCCAGGGCCGGAAACAGGAAGCTCAGAACCGGTTCGAGCGCTGTTTGATGCTGGAGTCGAATTTCTGGTTGGCTCGCCTGGAAATCCTGGATTTGGCTCAGCAGAACCATGATCTGCCCAAGCCGCTGGCTGTACAGTTGGACTTTTTCATTTCACGTGCCAGAGAGGTCAAACGTTTTTCTTGTCGTCAGTGCGGCCTGAAGCGGGAGTCGATCTTTTTCATCTGCCCGCGCTGCGGGTCCTGGCACTCCATCTCTTTTCGCCGCAACCTGAATGAGTGAGGCTTTTCCCCCCAAGCTCACACCGATGCTGGAGCAGTACTTGAGCATCAAGGCCGAACATCCGGATGCCCTGCTCTTCTTCCGAATGGGTGATTTCTATGAGCTGTTTTTCGAGGACGCCGAAGTGGCGGCACGGGAACTCCAGATCACCCTGACCAGCCGCAACCCCAATGCCGCGGTTCCCGTCCCCATGTGCGGAGTGCCGTATCATGCCTGCGAAACCTACCTGAACCAGCTTTTGAGCAAGGGCCTCAAGGTGGCCATCTGTGACCAGGTGGAGAACCCAAGGGAGGCCAAGGGCCTGGTCAAGCGGGCGGTAACGCGGGTTCTGACCCCGGGAACACTGGTGGAAGACGCCGGCCTGGAGGCCAAGGAGCACCATTTTCTGGCTGCCTTGCACTGGGACAGCCAAGCAGATGTCGGAGCAGTTGCCTGGGTGGACGTATCCACCGGTGCATGTTGGGGAATCCGAATTCGCGGCCAGTTATCCCTATGGTCCTGGGTGGCCAAGCTCCATCCCCGTGAACTGCTGCTCCCCGACCACATCCGCCCTCCGGTCCAGGCCGGAGATCTCTCCTTCCGGACCACACCGCTCCCCATGCGTGGTTTCTTCGAATTCGGACAGGCCAAAGACCGGGTTCTGCGAACCCAGAGCGTGGCCGATCTGCATGTCCTGGACCTGGAAAACAAGCCACAACTGGTTCAGGCCTTTGGCGCCCTGTTGGCCTACCTGAAACAGACCCAGAAACGGGATCCGGAGCACTTGCGGTCATTTCAGGTTATCCAGCCTGGAGATTTTTTGCTTTTGGACGAGGTTACCCTACGTAACCTCGAAATCTTTCGGCGCATGGACGGCGGCCGAGGACCGGGCACACTGCGCCATGTCCTGGACAAAACCCTGACGCCCATGGGCGGACGACTCCTGGAATCCCGGCTCCATTATCCCTGGAAAGAAGTCGAGACGATCCACCAAAACCAGGCCGTGGTTGCCGCCATGGTCCAAAACCATGCCGCTCGTTCGGTACTTGCCCGGCAGCTCGCCTCCACCACGGACCTGGAACGGATCACCACCCGGATCACCATGAACCGGACCTCACCCAGAGACTTTGCGGCGCTACTTCAGGGAGTCTTCCGGCTGCCCGGACTCCGCACGGCCTTGGACCAACTGATTCCACCGCAAGCTGAACCGAACGCCAATTCAAAAGAGAAGCATGCCCCTGAGACAAACGGACCAGCCCCAGGAACCGAGGAATGCCCGAGCCTGCTTACTGATATCCTTGAAAAATGGGACAACCTGACGGAGTTGACGGACCTGCTCCAACGTGCCCTCGTGGATTCTCCGCCTCTGCTGATCACCGATGGAGGCATTTTCCGCCATGGGTTCGATCCGGAACTGGACGCCCTGCTGGACTTGGTGGAGCATGGCCAGGACACCTTGCGCGACATGCTGGCCCGTGAACAGCAAGAAACCGGACAAGCCAAATTGAAGCTGGGGTACAACCGTGTGTTCGGGTATTATTTCGAGCTGCCCCGCTCCCAATCCAAAGAACTGCCGGAGCGATTCCAGCGCCGTCAATCACTGGTTTCCAGCGAGCGATTCGTGACAGCAGAACTCAAGGAACTGGAGGATCGGCTGCTCGGAGCGGCTGACCGGCGAAAGACCCTGGAACATCGACTTTTCCAGGAACTGCGGGACCAAGTGGACCGATTTCGTCTCCGGGTGATGCACATGGCGGAAACCGTGGCCCGCCTGGATGTTTGGTTTGCCCTGGCAGAGGCAGCCCAAAAATGGTCCTGGACCCGCCCCGTCCTCACTACCGACCAGAACATCTTCATCACCGGTGGTCGACATCCGGGCATCGAAGCCTGTCAGGGCAGCACGGATTATATTCCCAACGACGTTCAGCTTGACGATCAACGCCGGGTCTTGATCATCACCGGGCCAAACATGGGCGGAAAATCAACGGTGCTTCGTCAGACCGCGCTGATCTGCATCCTGGCCCAGATCGGTTCCTATGTTCCCGCAGCCAAGGCTTCCATCGGACTGACCGACCGAATCTTCACTCGGGTAGGTGCTTCGGATAACTTGAGTCTTGGACAAAGCACCTTTATGGTGGAGATGATCGAGACGGCGCGTATCCTCCGCCAAGCCACACAGCGCAGCCTGGTCATCCTGGATGAAATCGGACGGGGAACCAGCACTTACGATGGGTTGGCCCTGGCCTGGGCCGTGGTGGAGGAACTGTCCGGCCAGGGAACCAACTCGGCCCGGGGGCCTGTGAGAACACTTTTCGCCACCCACTACCATGAACTGACTGCCCTGGAAGGCTCTCTCCCTGGAGTGCGCAATTACAACATAGCCGTCAAGGAATGGAAAGGCGACATCATCTTTCTCCGGCGGCTCGTGCCCGGACCGTCGGACCGCAGCTATGGCATCGAGGTGGCCAAACTGGCCGGTTTGCCTCGTCGGGTCGTGATCCGGGCCAAAGAAATTCTCGAACAGCTCGACACCGCAAAGCCACCTGGTATGCAGGGCACCTCCCGCCGATCAGCAAAAAAGGTCACGGTGGCCTTGACCCGCGACCCGCTGCCTGGACTGGGGCTCTCCCCTGACATGGGCGGCAATACGGTGGAAGCCGAAGTGCTCTCCCAGTTGCGAGACCTGGATCCGGCACACATCAGCCCAATGCAGGCCTTGGCACTGCTTCAAGGCTGGAAGGAGCGATTGGAGAACGGGAAAACCAGGAATTGACTGTGTGTGGCTGAGGATGCAGAAATTCGCCTCCAGGCGGTGTTCACACCATTTCAACCGGGTTCAGATTCCATGCGGATCGTTTCCCCAGGCTTTCATGCCAGATGAGTTAACACAGGCATTTCCCAGCATATGACCTGAGACAAGGCAAACTGGCCGGCATCCCTTGATATGTGACTGGAAACATACGGTAAAAAAGAAATATTGTTCAACCACAAGGTCCATCGTTCACGTTCCAGACAAGAGCGAGATTGACCGACTTGCTCCAGGCAAGTCCCAACTCAAGGAGAGTCGAATCCGTGCATCACTTTACGTATCGCAATGGAGAATTGTACGCTGAGGACGTGGCGGTCCGGGAACTGGCCGCCGAATACGGCACCCCGCTCTATGTCTATTCCACCGCCACATTTACCCGGCACTTTCAGGCCTTTGATTCCGCCTTCGCGGATCTGCCCCACATGACGTGCTACTCGGTCAAGGCCAACTCCAATCTCTGCATTCTGCGCTTGCTCAGCGATCTGGGCGCGGGCATGGATATTGTTTCCGGCGGGGAATTGTTCAGGGCACTTTCCGCCGGCGTCCCGGCTCGCAAGATCGTCTATTCCGGAGTTGGCAAGCGGTCAGAGGAGATCAGGGCTGCGTTGCTGGCTGATATTCTGATGTTCAACGTGGAGTCCCTGGACGAGTTACGGCGGATCAACGACATCGCCCTGGAAATGGACATGGTCGCCCGGATCAGCCTAAGGATCAATCCGGACGTGGACCCCAAAACCCACCCATACATCTCCACAGGGATGAAAGCGAACAAGTTCGGACTGGACATCACGCAGTCACTGGAAGGCTACAAGCTGGCCCTGGCGCTTCCCGGAATCGAGCCCGTGGGCATCGACTGCCATATCGGCTCCCAGCTGACGTCCATCGAACCGTTTCTGGAAGCCCTGCGACGCATCAAGGATTTCAACCTGAAACTGAAAAACCTTGGCGTGGATGTCCGTTTTCTGGATCTGGGCGGTGGTCTGGGCATCACCTATGACCAGGAGGAGCCCCCGCATCCCCAGGAGTTCGGCCAACTGCTGGTCAAGGAACTGCAGGATATGGACATTACCCTGATTCTGGAGCCCGGCCGGGTCATCGCCGGCAACACAGGGATCCTTGTCACGGAAGTCGTCTATACCAAGTCGACGGAATCCAAGAATTTTGTCATTGTCGACGCCGCGATGAACGACCTGGTCCGCCCTTCGCTGTATCAATCACACCACACCATAACCGAAGTAGCGCCACGCCAAAGAGCAACGCGGACCGTGGATGTGGTTGGGCCGATCTGCGAATCCGGTGATTTTCTGGCCCGGGACCGGGATTTGCCCGAGGTTTACGCCGGAGAGCTTCTGGCAATTTTTTCCGCCGGAGCGTATGGCTTCACCATGTCCTCACAGTACAACTCTCGGCCTCGGGCCGCAGAAATCCTGGTGGACGGCAACCAGGTCATGCTGGCCCGTAAACGTGAGACCTACAGCGACCTGATCGCTCTGGAGCGGCAATGTCTCAAGGAATGAACACCCTTGTCGAACGGTTGCCGTCCATACCGGCTCCAATGGAGCGATTGCGCGGCTTTCAATCCCAGTTGGGCATCGTCCAGGACGACTTTGCCCGGATGGACCACCTTTCGCCATCCTTTTTGCCGGAAAAAGATGGTTTTGCTAGGCGGGTCTTCGACCATTTTCACACCATCCCGGCCACCCGGGTTGTCCTGGACCATGGTCCATCTCCGGAACGGATGATCCGGATCTGGACCCATTGGTACGAGGCTTTTTTCCGAAATCGCAATCAAGACGCTTTCCTGAACGCCCAGTGGCGAAGCGGCCTGAATCACGTTGCCGCCGGCATTGATCATCGTTACATCAGCCTGGCGTATGCCATGGCCCGCAAATTCATCCACGAGGTGGCTTTTACCAAGCTTGAGCCGGAACAGTGTTCTTCGGCCATTGACCTGATGGATCGCTTTCTGGATCTCTGCCTTCTGGTGGAGACCGATGCATTCATTACCTCTTTGACCAAGTGCGACCTGGAAATCATCCGGGGCATCGCCCACCAGGTTCGCAACCCGTTAATGGTCATTGGCGGCAACGTCCTGCGCCTGCGCAAGCAGGTTCCGGAAAGTGACCCGCGACAGGAAATTTACCAAACCATGCTTCTTGAGGCCCGCCGCCTGGAACGCATGGTCCGCAACGTAACCACCTACAACGAAGTTTTTCAGCGGGAACCGAGGACAGCCCCTTGCGACCTGGAGAAAGCGGTCCATGCCGCACTGCTGGAGTTGAAACCACCAGAGAATATCCTTGTGGACATTCGAATTGACTCGGCCCATCCCACCGTACTCATGGATCCGGATGACCTGCGGATCATCCTGTTTCATCTGATCCAAAACAGCTTGGAAAATGTTGCAGACGCTTCCAAGCCAAGAATCCAGATCGTGTCAGGTACAAGCGAGAATAAACGCAACTACCTGGAAATCCAAATCTTCAACAATGGACCGTCTCCGGATCCGGAAAGCCTGGAGAGTCTGTTCACGCCCTTTTACTCCACCAAGGCCCTGGGGACAGGATTTGGACTGCCCATCGCCAGACTGGCCGTTCGAAAAAACCACGGTCACTTGACAATCCAGTCCCACCCGGAAGAGGGCGCGACGTGTCTTATTACCTTGCCAACATGACGGAAGAACGGCTGCCTTGGCCAGGAATTGAAACAGTGAAAAACACTGCCCTCCTGTCTTCGCCTAAGCCCTTCCGCGCTTTGGGCTTGCCTTTTGTCTTCAACTCCTGCCGTGGAGGTTGGTATGGAAAAGCCGCTTCGTCTGGGCATCAGTTCGTGTTTATTGGGAAATAACGTCCGCTATGACGGCGGACACAAGCTGGACCGGTTCATCCGGGACACCCTGGGGAAATACGTGGAGTTCGTCCCGGTCTGTCCAGAGGTTGAGTGCGGGCTATCCGTTCCCAGAGAAGCCATGCGCCTAGTGGGCGACATTGAGGCGCCCAGACTGCGGACCATCCGCTCCGGAGTGGATCTCACGGAACAAATGCAGAACTGGGCCGCGGAGAAAAATGCGTGGTTGGCCGAGCAAAACATCTGCGGCTTCATCTTCAAAAGCAAATCACCGTCCAGCGGCATGCAAGGGGTCAAGGTGTATTCTGAAAAAGGCATGCCGCAGCAGAAAGGGGTGGGCATTTTCGCCAAAGCCTTCATGACCCGTTTCCCGGACATCCCGGTGGAAGACGACGGCCGACTCCATGATCCGGGCCTGCGGGAAAACTTCATCGAACGCATTTTCGTCATGCGCCGCTGGCAGGAGGTGGACGCCGCCAAGCCGGCTCTTGCACCTCTGGTTGCCTTTCATTCTCAGCACAAGTATCTTCTCCTCGCCCACAGCACCAAACATTACCAGGAAATGGGCCGCCTGGTGGCCCATGCCGCGGAAATGGATCGGGAGCAGGCCTTTGCCAAATACGCCCATCTCCTGGCCGAGGCATTGCAGATGCGGACCACCAAGGCCAAGCTCTACAATGTCTTGGAAAAAAGCATGGGCCATTTCAAAAAAGAGCTCTCAGCCTGGGAAAAACAGGAACTCCTGGATGTCTTCCGGCGGTTCAAGGAGGGCCAGTTGCCCCTGATCGTGCCGGTCATCCTGCTGAATCACTATATCCGGAAATACGATGAACCCTACCTCCGGGAGCAATACTTCTTTCACCCCCACCCGTTGGAACTCAAACTGCGCAACTATTCCTGAACATCTTCCGGCAATACCTCAGCACCATTCCTTCCTGTCATGCGCCTGATCCGCGACTGGTTTCAACGACATTTCAGCGACCCCCAGGTCGTCATCCTGGTGGGCCTTTTGATCGTGGTCTTTGCCACAATCTATTTTCTTGGAAGATTGGTGGTGCCCTTTCTCGTCGGCTTGGTCATGGCCTATTTGCTGGAAGGCCTGGTTCGTCTGTTGACCAGGTGGTATATTCCCCGGCTTTTGGCCGTCTTGATAGTCTTTTTCGGCTTCATGACCGGTTCGCTCTTTGCCATGTTCTGGCTGCTGCCTCTGTTGACCAAGCAGGTTGCCCAGCTTGTACAGCAGATCCCAGGCCTGATCACCCAGACCCAGGCGTTGCTCCTCCAACTTCCTGAGCGCTATCCAAATTTCATCAGCGACGAACAGGTGGTCGAGTTCACCTCCGCGCTGCGCACGGAATTGTTCAATTTCGGCCAAAGACTCCTGACCTTTTCCGTGGCTTCTTTAACAGGTTTGATCACCCTCATTGTCTACCTGATCATTGTTCCCATGCTGATTTTTTTCTTTCTCAAGGATAAAAATGCAATCATGGGATGGATGAGCACCTTTCTCCCTCGAGAGCGTAGACTTGCATCCCAGGTTTGGCATGAAGTGGATCGACAGATTGGAAATTACATCCGTGGAAAATTCTTGGAAATTTTGATTATCTGGGCGGGAACATATGCCACGTTTTACTGGCTTGGCCTGCAGAACGCCATGTTGCTGGGGCTGGTGGTCGGCCTGTCCGTACTCATTCCATACATCGGAGCCGCAGTGGTCACGCTGCCCGTGGCCATTGTCGCCTATGCCCAATGGGGCTTTGGAGACCAGTTGCTGTATGTACTGATCGCCTACGCCATAATCCAGGCCATCGACGGCAATATCCTGGCTCCATTGCTCTTCTCCGAAGCCGTGGACATCCACCCCGTGGCCATCATTCTGGCGATCCTGGTATTTGGGGGGCTCTGGGGCTTTTGGGGTATCTTTTTCGCCATCCCGCTGGCCACGGTGGTCCAGGCCGTGCTGCGGGCTTGGCCTCGACCCGTGGCCACGCCAGTGAGCCAGCTTCCCCCGGAAACATCGCCGAGCGAGTAAGGCCGCAAGCATGGTCAGGCTCACCGTGCGTTCCAACTTCTCCCCGGTCTACACGCCATTCATCTCCGCCACCAGGAGACGGAGTCGCGGAACCTCCCGGATCTTGGTCCAAATCAGCCCCAAGTATTCATAAACAGCCCGTTCACTGCGGTGCATGGCGGCGGCTGAGGGAAAAAACTCCCCTGGATGGGGTACCGCTCCGGTACGCTTGACCAAAAAATCTGTCGGAGCCGGAAGCGGATTCAATCCCGCGGCATGGGCCAAGGCTACCGACCTGGGCATGTGCGAGGCCGAGGTAACCAACAAAAAAGGCTCTCGCCCTTTGAGCACCCCCCGCAAGGCCAACATCTCTTCTGCGGTATCCTTGGGGGTATCCAGAAGGATCACTGGCCCGACTTCCGCAAGCTCCGTTGCTGCGTCGGCCATTACCCTGGCATGGGGAACTGCATCAAATACGGCACCTCCAGTGAAGACAAGAGTGCTTTCCGATAGCATACGATGCAACCGTACGCCCTCGATCAGCCTGGCCAGTGATGCCGGCGACAGATGCATCGTCGGCGTCATCCGAGGGTCTGACCGGTGACCTCCACCCAGCACCACGACATACTGAACGTCTTCCCCTTCCTGGATTGTTTTCAGAGGTTCATGGCGGCTCTCCAAGGGGGTAAGCAGCTGATTCGCCACTGGCGTGGCGGCAAAGGCCATTGCGGTGAGCGTGCCCAACAGCAACAGGCCTCCGGCTGCTTTGCGGTGAGTTCCGAGCCACATCAGCACAAGTCCGGAGATCAGCAGCAAGCCGGCCATGCTCAACGGCATGCACAGGAGCCCGATGAATTTCTTTACCAGAAACAGCGTCACGTTCTCCTCCACGAGAGCATATCCGCATAGCCAAGCTAGCCATTGATTCCCTCAATTCCGCATCACCTTCTGGAACAGCATCTTGCTTGGACACGGAATGCCTGATTTCGCTGGTACGCCCCTTATGTTCATCACTTCGGATTGTTCCGCACACAAACGTCGAGATCACCGTTTTCGCATACTGTTCAATCAATCTCCAGGTGAATCAGAAAAAATTTCAGAAGGTTTCCCAATTCTTGATGCTCAGGCCGAATCTTTGATCAGGTCCAACATCTCCTCCACGGACAGCTTGACTCCACTGTCCGTTCCTTCCAGCAGACTGGTGGCCAGATCGCGCTTATGGCGATGCAGGTCGAGAATTTTCTCCTCAATGGTGCCCCTGGTCACCAGGCGGTAGATGGTCACTGGACGCTGTTGACCGATCCGGTGCGCCCGATCCGAAGCCTGGTCTTCCACGGCCGGGTTCCACCAGGGATCCAGATGGATGACATAGTCCGCCGCGGTGAGGTTCAGGCCAAAGCCCCCGGCTTTGAGGCTGATCAAAAACAGATCCCCCTCTCCGGCCTGGAAGGTGGCCACGGCCTCCTGACGCTTGGCAATGGATGTGGAACCGTCCAGATACTGATAGCTGACCTTGCGCTGATCCAGATAGGTCCGCACCAGGTGCAGATGGTCCACGAACTGGCTGAAAACCAGAGCCTGGTGTCGATTTTCCAGCAATTCATCCAGGATTTCACCGAAAGCCTGCAGCTTGGCGCTGCCCGGGCCGGATTTCGGTCCGTTTCCAGGCATCACCAATTCGGGATGGCAACAGGCCCGACGCAATCGCATAATTTCGGCCAAAACCTTGATTCGGCGCTGACCAGGCTGGTCACCGTCCTCAGGTTCGGCGATTTTTTCCAAAGCCTTGCGGCGCAAGGCATCGTAAATGGCTGCTTCTTCCGGGCTGAGTTCCACCGGAAGCACCACCTCGGTGCGGGAAGGCAGCTCCGCCAGGACCTCGCTCTTCAAGCGGCGAAGAATAAACGGACGGATCAGGTTCTTGAGTCGCCGTTTGGCATCAGTATCCCGGTTCTGTTCAATGGGCGTGGCGAAATTCCGATTGAACCGGTCCATGGACCCCAGAAGGCCCGGATTAATGAAATTGAACAGATTCCAGAGTTCCGAAAGATTGTTTTCAATGGGCGTGCCGGTCGTGATCATTTTGAAGTCCGCGGGCAGGCTCATGGCCGCCCGGGAACGCTTGGCAACCACGTTCTTGATGGCCTGGGCCTCATCCGCCACCAGGGTGCTCCAGCGAACCGTGGACAACAATTCAGATTCGTTCTGCAGCAACCCATAGCTGCAGACCACCAAGTCAAACGGCCCGGCCTCCGATATCATCCGATCCCGTTGCCCAGGCCCAAAGCGCAACGTGCGCAGACTCGGGGCAAACTTGACGGTTTCCTCCAACCAGTTAATGCACACCGAGGTGGGTGCCAGAACAAGGGTCGGCCCCAGCTTGGCCCGAGACAAAATCAAGGCCAGAGCCTGAATGGTCTTGCCCAGCCCCATGTCATCCGCCAGGCAGGCTCCGGCCCCCCAGTGGGCCAGCCGGACCAGCCATTGAAAGCCCTCCGTCTGGTAATCCCGCAGATCGGCGCGCAGTGTGGCCGGAACTTCCGGATGCAATTCACGGGACTCACGGACCCGTTGCAAGAGACTTTTCCAGGGTTTTCCGGAAGTGACCCGCATACCATCCAGAAGCTCGTCCATGGCCGGTGCTGCCAGGGGGTGAAACTTGCCGCCCTGGCCGTAGCTGCGCAGCGCTTCCAGCCGTTTGCGCAGATCACGGGTCAGACAGAGGAAATCCCCTTCCTCCAGGCGAACAAATCGCCCTGGGCTGTGCTCCAACAGAGACAACAGCCGACTCATTTCCATCACTGTCCCGTCGTCCAGTTCCAGCCCGCCATCCATGGCAAACCAGTCCTGTTTGCGACGCATTCCCACGACCATCCTGTTCACTCCGCTTTCCGGGGCAATCCGCACCTGCCTGCCCTCCGGCCACTCCAGAACAACGGCGTCTCCCATCTCCTGTAGACCGAGCAACGTATCCAGGGCACTTTCCGGGGCCTCCAGTCGCCAGGACCAGTCGTCGTCCGCACCCAGGGTCGGGCAACGTTCCAGCAGTTTATCCACCGCATCCCGCTCGGCTTGATGGTCACGGGTCGTGCAGACCTGGTGGCCATCCACCTCGGCAAACAGTGTTTTGCCGCCTTCTCCGGGCCGAACCAACAGCGATCCGCCGGGAATGGGCCGAAAAAACAACTCCATGCCCAAGCCGTCCCCTATTGGATGCACGCGCAGCACCGGCCGGGCGTCAGCCGGCACCGGCTCGGTCTGGCCCACCCCCCCGCCGACGGCGGAGTGCACGGTGAGCAGCGGCGCGACCTCCGCGATGCTCTCCAGGAGCTGTTTCTTGGCCGAGACCGGCACAGCCACTCCGCTGTCACCGAGAACCCGGGCAATCGCAACATGGGGATCCTCAAAGCGCACCACCCGAACCCGGTGGCGTCCCTCCTCTTGCACCGCCACCTTGCCTTGAGCGGGCAATGGAGGATCAATCCGTATGCGCAAGCCGCCCTGTTCATCCAGAACCTGAAGGCACGGCTCAGCCTGGGTCACTTCCACAGGCTGCTCCGCGTCATCTTCGCGAAAGATCAGCGGATGCCCCACCGCGGCCAGCAAGGCCTGATCGCCGAAGAGGTTGTATTCGGTCCTGTAGGAGTATCCGTAGTAATTGGAATATGTGTCCTCGGAGATGGCCAGACACAAACGGCGGTCATGCTCCGTGAGGTAGGGATAATTCTGCGGGGAATTTCGAAGTTTTTTCAAAGCCACCGGTCGTCCGGCAGTCCAGGTGCCATTGGCCTTGAGCTTCTGTTCCCTGGGCTCCAGACCGAACTGCTGCCCAGAGTTATAGAGTCGCCACTTCAGGCGTAGCTCTCTTGCCGTTGCGTTGGCGCCACCGCCTGACGAAGCGCCGGAGCCCAGGTTCTTCAGGGCTTCAAGGGCCAGTTCCCACTCTTCCTTGGGTTTGAACAGAAAGGTCAACTGTTTCCATGAGGACACATCCTTGGCGGAGGGGGAGCCCGACAGGAGTTTCATGCTCTTGGACGCTTCCAGAATCCCCTGCGTCTCCTCAGCGTACCACCGGTACCCGACCAGTCTGGCGTGCGCTCCCAGTTCGGCGAGCTTGGTCAGTTCCGCTTGGTTCGGCTTTTGCCCGGTCCAGAGCTTCAAGAGAAAAACAAACAGTAAATTGTAGGCCCCGGGCAACGAGGAGCTGCTGGACAAAATTTGGTTGAACTGATCCGTTTTGGTCTCTCCAAGCAGGACCTGGGCGAACTCGGCCAGCAGATAAAACACAAACCGGAAAGCATCCTCGCTCGACTCTTTCTCGATAATTGATGCCTGGTGCATTACCAATCGCAAGTCTTCAGGTCGCCCCCGCCGCAGTAGAGTCAGATTCTGAAATATTCCCGGCAATCCTGGAATGCGGATATGGCGTTTTCGCGTTCCTTTTTTCACCGCGGCCAAAGATTCGTCAAAGATCCTCTCGGCCACATCATACCTTCCAAGGAGAAAATGGAGCCACCCGGAAAGGGCCAAGCCCGTGGCGGTTTGATCGTCTCGCAGGAGTTCCCACACCGGCTCCAACTCTCCCCTGGAGAGAAGCTGAGTGGTTAAGACATGGCGTGGAGCGGTGAGTTTCTGAGCCATTTTCAAAAGACAGCGCTGGGCATATGGCCAGACATCTCGGCTATCGACGAAAAAGGCCAAGTCCTTGCTCAAGCAGGCCGCCAAGGCCTGGAATTTGATTTCGTCCGACAACCGCTCCAACCATTCCGTGTTCAGCGGTACCAGACATATTTCCACAAGATCGTCGATTCTCTTCGATTGCACCGGAATCCATCTATTCTGCGCAGTACCGATCAGTTTCAGCACTTCATTTTCATTATGCAGAAACAAGGCATTGCGCAGCTCAACCCACTCCCTGGTCACATCCATGTCGTAGACCGTGTAGCTCGGCGTCCGGACGATTCGTTCCACGGCTCTGAAAACCTCAATATAGCGACCTTCCATATCCAGCGCGCGCAACAGTTCCAGACGCAGTTCCTTCAGCAGGTGAAGGCGCCCCTCCTTGAATGACAGGAGTTGGAGACGGGTCATCTTTTCGCGCCATTCCCGGCCGATCATTCCCGCCAAGGCTCGCCCACGGGCATCCTTCCAATCCAGTTTTTGCAGGATACTTTTCAAGTCCGTCTGCGTCACATGCCGTACACACATGGCCAAGACCTGAAAGATCCGCTGTTCATCAATGCTGATCTGATCGAAATGTTTATTCATTTTTAAGAGGTTGTCTGTATATGACGACGTCAATAATGATTTCATGGAGTAACGGATTGCATTTTTTCAGGATACACCTAAAGCGGGCAATACCTGCAACCCAGTTATCAGTTATTTGTTATCAGGAAAACCAATGAACAAATAACCAATAACTGAGAACAATTTCTTGTTTTTTTATGACAGGGGCGCATGGGTAAGCCTGACGCCAGGGGTGGCGACCGGATGACTTCAAGGGATGGATGCCTCGCCCCGCCGTCCCCGCGTAAAAACCATTTCCGGTTGCCGCAGGCGTTCCAGCGTTCCCAGCCAGGCATAGACCAGCAGGCAAGGGTCGCGGTCTCCCACGGTGATCCGGTGCAGATCACCCGGACGGTTGAGGATCAAAGAACCTGGGGCGTAAACTGCCGCATCATTCTCCGACCACGCTCCAGCGACGGACACGTAGCTTTCCTCTATCTGCTGATGGGAATGCTGCGGGTACACGGTACCCGGTGCGAAGAGCACAAGGCCGATAATCACATTTTCCGAAAATATCGGGCCGGAGGGCCCCAGGATTTCGGTAAACGCGTAGCGACGAGCCAGGCTGCGGGGCATCTTGTCGTACCCATGGGCCCAGACCAGCCGGGCAGCGATACGTCCGACGGTTCGAGCCAGCTGGGCCAGAGGGCCGGATGCACCAAGTTCCAGAGCTCTGGGCAGATGGTTCACCACCGGCTTGCCCACCGGCTCTGGATTGAGCAGATACCCATCACACTCCAGCACTCGCGACACGGACTCCCGGACACGACGCTGATGAGAGCGAATGACTTTGCTGCCGCCGGCGGAACTGCGTCGGTAGACTTCGTCAACGTCCCGGAGCAGATAGGTCATGTCGGCGTCTTCACTGAGCCGCCTGGAGGTGATGGGGTGATTATCGGAACGCATGCGCGAGAAAGGAGAAACGAATACCTAAGGAGCCAGATCCACACCAGAGTGGTGCTTCGGGGCGCCGGTAAAAAAGCAGTAGGGGTCGCGGTGGACATGAGGGTCGAGTCCCAGGCTGGAGACCACGGCCTGACAGCCGCCGCAGGATGCAAACAGCTGGCATCCTTGGCACGCGGCACTCCCGGCGCGATAGGCCGTTCCAGCCGGTGAGCCATAGCATGCCTCCAGCCCCTGCTCAAAAATATTGCCCAGCGGCGAGGGAAATTTGCGGCATGCGTGAACATCGCCGTCCGAAAGCAGCGTCAGAAAATTGAATGCAGCCCCACACCCGAAGCCGGTACAGCCGCCAAAAGGCTTCTTTCCGTTTTCGGCTCGGATGATGTTGATCAGGTTGTCCTTGAGGCCCAGGACCGAATTTGTCTGACATTGCCGCAGATAATCCCGCAAAAAAGCCTGGTAGTCCTCCGGAGAGGGCATCAGCAATGCAGCACCCTGGCCCACAGCGGAGAGCCGGTTGAAGGTAAACATGTCCGTGAGCCCGCGCAGGGCATGGCCCAGGGGCAGAACCTGATCCATATTTTCCCTGGTCAGGGTAAGCATTACCTGGGATGGCACGCCCAGTTCCCTGAGCAAGGGCAGAAAGGCCATCACCCGGTCAAAATAGCCTTCCTGACGGATGTAATCATTATGTTCCCGCAGACCTTCCAGGCTGAGCTGATAGACCATGGGCGTCTGGATGGCCACCAGCCGTTCCAGGCGCTGTTTGGAGGCCGGGTTGCCCAGGATGCTGACGGGAAAGCCTCGTTTCACGGTTTCCAGGTACAGGTCATCAAAGTGGGGATAAAGCAGCGGATTGCCGCCGGTAAAGGTTACCTTGGCTCGAACCTGGCGGGAACGGCAAAACCGTTCCAGCTCATCGAGGACGAAATGAGCCTGCTTTGGAGTCAATTGACCACGATCCGTACGGTCGTAGCAATGACGGCAATGCAGATCGCAAGCCTGGGTGATGTGCCACTGCAAGGTAAAGACCCGCGCCCTTGAAAAGCGCTCGTTTTTTTTATCTCCTAAAGGAAAAAATGCAGGGTCCCGCTGCAGGCGGGAAGGCGGTGACAGGATCAGTCCCTTGGTCACAGCCTGATCCACGATCCGGTGCAGGGAGGCCACAGGCACGCCGTACGCCAGGGCCGCCTCACCAATGTGCACCCCTTCTTCCACGATTTTCAACGCCGTAAGCACGACCAGGTCGGCGACCTGGTACCGGACCGTCTCGTTCAGAGGGTCCAGCCAGATCAGGATTGTTTCCCGGGCCATCTGCGGATCAGGCAGGTCGGGTGCCTGTGCGTCAAGAAGCGGAATCAGCCCGGTCCAGGGCAATTCCAAAATTGCCAGGGTAGGGTTGAGCTGTTTGCGTCGTGCCGAATCGCCAACCATAAAGCTGCCGTGAGCGTGATTCCAGGCTTGACTGCAACGATACCCGGCCGCTTCAAGTTCGGCCAGTGCCCCCAGATAGGGTGGAAGATTCAGGCTGTTGATGGAAGCGGCTATACGCTCAGGAAAGGACTCTCCGACATCTTCCGGTGTCTTGGTCAAGGCAGACCAGGAGTCCGGCGACATCAGACGATGACAGGTCGGATAACGATCCTGGAGGCGGGAACTCTGGTTATGCATGATAGTTTTTCACTCTCGGAAAGCGGAACATCTGCAAAAGGATCGTCCGCGCCGACCACTGGTCGGCGCGGACAAAGGATCGCATGATCGGGAACAAACTGTTCCCGCGACAGCCTTATCAGCTGCCTCGGCCTTCTCAGGCTCCACTGCCTTCAGGTTCTTCATTTACCTCTTCATCCGGTTCTTCAATGGGTTCGCCGTTCTCCTCTTCGTCTGATCCGTCACCGGCAACTTCGGCCTTGGCACCATTCGTGGAGCAGCCGGAACCACTACCGAAAGCGACTCCCGGCGCGGCAAAACCACCACCGGTCAGCATCGCGGCCAGGCAAAGCCCAGCCAGATAATTTTTCACATCTTTGGATTCCACAGGGCCTCCTGTTCGAGGTTGGGATGAATCAATATCACCGGGCCTAGAAGCCAACAACGAGTGACAACGTGCGCCCGTGGCAATGCAACGGGCGTGTCACTACACCGGCTTCAGGGTAATCATTCTCCGGCAATAGCCCATGGCCGACAAACGAGTCTTTGTGCGCTCCCTCCTCGGTTCAAGATGTTTTGTTGCGTGGTCGCCAGGGGAACCAGTCCACATCTCTTTCAGAATGCTACATGTTCTTCCCCCCGGCCTGCAACCTTTTTCCTTCGTGGGCCGTACCGGGTCTGCCTCGACCCAAAACAGTCGGGCCGGGCCGAGCCGGGAAGAAGCTTTTGCACAGCAGAGGGAAAACCGCTAGACTTGTTGTTTTTGGCACATGATTCACCGTCAACCTGTCACCCACTGAGGAACCCCATGAAGATTTTGCGTGCGTCACGCATGGACCGCTGCATTGGATGCCATTCCTGTTCCCTGGCCTGCGCCCGTCAGGTGCATAAGAAATTCTCCTGGAACATGGCCGGCATCCGGATCAAATCCAGCGGCGGGATTACCACTGGCTTTGAGGCCCGACTCTGTTTGGCCTGCGATCCGGCCCCTTGTGTCAAGGCATGCCCCACGGGCGCCTTTTCCCAGCGCAAGGGCGGCGGCGTACTGGTCAAGATGAAACTGTGCATTCAGTGCGGCAAATGCGCTCCAGCCTGCCCGGTGGACGCCGTCTATCTGGACGAAAAAGACCAACCCTACGTCTGCATCCACTGCGGACGTTGCGTTGATTTCTGTCCGCACGACTGTCTGGAAATGCGCCAAAAACAGGACCATGTCCGCCAGGGAGGTGATGCTAATGGCTGATACCGCATTTCGCGTCTGCATCGTCCACCTGGACCGGAACAAGGCCGACATTGTCTCCTTTGGCGACAAAAACGTGCATATTGGCGGTAGCGGTCTTGCCGCGGCCCTGTTTGATACCTACGGCCTGCCCACAGAGCCCTGGTCGCATCCGGACCAGCCGTTGATCTTCGCCATCGGCTGTCTGACCGGCTACTTCCCCCTGATGTCCAAGGTTGTCTGTGGGTTCAAGTCTCCGCATCATGATCAATACGCCGAGTCCCACGCCGGAGGACGGCTGGCTCTGGCCATGCGTTTTGCCGGGTACGACGCCGTGGTTCTTCGTGGCAAGGCAGAGCTGCCCGTGGCCGTGCACGTGGCCGCAAAAATTATTGAAACCAAGGACGCCAACTACCTGTGGGGGGCCAACGCGCTGACCACGGGACGGGTCATCCGCCGTGCTTTTCCCGGCGCTTCGGGACACCGCAGCATCCTGCGCATCGGCCCAGCCGGTGAAACCCTGTCCGCCTATGCCTGCATCAATGTGGACACGTTCCGACATTTTGGCCGGCTAGGTGCCGGCTCGGTCATGGGCGTGAAAAATGTCAAGGCTCTCGTGGTCTCCGGCGACGGCGACCAAGACCTGCCGGGAACGGACAGCAAAGCCTATGCAAAACTCTTCAAGCAGGTCTACGAAGACATGACGGCCACGGAAATGATGCGCAAATACCACGACCTGGGCACCCCCGGAAACGTCGCCCCGCTCAATGCGCTCAAATCATTACCAACCCGCAACCTGACACAGACCGACGATCCGGAGATGGAGGGCATTTCCGGCGAGACCTTTGCCAAAAACCTGCTCATCCGTAATACAGCCTGTGCCGGTTGCCCGGTGGGTTGCATCCATGTCGGCATGCTCCGGGAACAATTCCAGGACGAACACCGCTTTCAGGTCCGCCAGGTAGCCTATGACTACGAGCTTATCTTCGCACTGGGAGCAATGATTGGCGTGATGAACGCGTCCGACTGCCTGGCCCTGATGGACGAAGTGGAAAAGCAGGGTCTGGACGCCATGAGTGCCGGCGTGGCCCTGGCCTGGGCCACTGAGGCGTACCAGAAGGGGCTATTGAGCAAAGAACAGGTGGAGGAAGACCTGGCCTTCGGCAACACCGCAGCTTACAAGGAAGCCATATGGTGCCTTGGCCACGCCAAGAATGCGTTCTACGCGGACCTGGCCAAGGGGGTCGCTCACGCTGCCGCAAAATACGGCGGCGAGGACTTTGCCTGCGTCCTGGGCCAGGAAATGGCCGGATACGCCACCGGCGAAACCTTCTTCGCCTCCCAGTCCCTTTCCTTTCGGCATTCTCACCTGGATACAGGAGCCTACGGGTACGATCAGAAAAAACATGACAAGGACCCGCAAAAAGCTACCGAGTATTTCGTGGAGGATGAGCGCGAACGTGTCCTGCTGACGTCCCTGGTCTCCTGCCTCTTTGCCCGAGGCGTGTTCAAGAAACCACTCCTGGCCGAGTGTCTGCGCGCCGTGGGGCTGCCAGAACTGGCCGAGAACATGGACAAGGCCGCCGAAGACATGCAGCGCCTGCGCTGGCGAATGCGCCTGGCCACGGGATACGAACCGGAAAAGACCACCATTCCCAAACGTTTTCTGGAGGTGCAAACCTGGGCCGGGAAGATGGACCCCGTCTACCTGGAAAACCTCCGTCAGTCGTACATCACCGCCATCCGTGAACTCGGGGCCCCACTCCCCGAGGAGGAGAAACAGGAGTAGACCAGATTGGCAGACGACATCCCGGCTCTTTTGGGCCGGGTTTTTGTATCCAGCTATTCAGAGAATTGGCCTACTCCCATTGCTCTGAAATGAAAAAGGCCGCACTAAGGCGGCCTTTTTCATTTCTTCAATTGGAAGCGGTTTCGGATTACTCCTGCTTTTCCCCGGAAACCTGGGGCCAGATTTCGTCCACGTGCTCCACATAGCGGACTTTGACTTTTCGCAACAAGTCGCTGGGAACTTCCTGCAAGTCCTTCTTATTCTGGGCAGGAATCAATACGGTTTTCAAGCCATGCGCCACCGCGGCCAGGATTTTTTCCTTGATCCCGCCCACGGGCATGACCCGCCCTCGCAGGGTGATCTCCCCGGTCATGGCCAGATCGTTCCGGACTGCCGTGTTGGTCAGCGCCGAAAACAGGGCCGTAACCAGCGTGACACCGGCGGAAGGGCCGTCTTTGGGTGTTGCTCCTGCCGGCACGTGAATGTGGATATCGTTTTTTTCGGAGAAATCCGGATCCAGTCCCAAGGACTTGGCCCGGTTTCGAGCGATGCTCAAGGCGGCCTGGGCACTCTCCTTCATCACTTCGCCCAGTTGGCCGGTGAGGATCAGTTTTCCCTTGCCCGGCATGGTGGAAACTTCCACATGCAGCACTTCCCCGCCAACCGGAGTCCAGGCCAAGCCTAACGCCACGCCAGGAAACAGCTCCTTGTCCTTCTCGCTTTCCAAAAACCGGGGAACACCCAGGAGTTGACCAAGCATCTTGGCCGAAACCGTGAAGGGCCCTAATTCACCTTCGGCCACTTTGCGGGCCAGCTTGCGGCAGACCGATCCCAACTCCCGTTCCAGGTTACGCAATCCAGCCTCCCGGGTATATTCGCGGATCATCTTGCCGAAGATCTGGTCGGATATGACCACGTCCTCTGGTTGCAGCCCATTTTCCTTGATTTGCCTGGGCAGAAGATACTTTCTGGCAATCTTGATTTTTTCCGCCTCGGTGTAGCCGGGGATACGGATCACCTCCATACGGTCCAGCAAGGCCGAGGGGATGGTGTCCAGCACATTGGCAGTGCAAATGAACATCACCTTGGACAGATCAAAAGGAACATTCAGATAGTGATCGCTGAAGGTGGAATTTTGCTCCGGATCCAGAACCTCCAAGAGTGCGGAGGAAGGATCGCCGCGAAAATCCGTTCCCACCTTGTCCACCTCATCCAGCATGATCACCGGGTTGCGGGTTCCAGCCTGCTTGATGCTCTGGATAATCCTGCCGGGCATGGATCCGATGTAGGTCCGGCGATGGCCGCGAATCTCGGCCTCATCGCGGATACCGCCAAGGGACATTCGCACAAACTTGCGGCCCAGGGAGCTGGCGATGGAACGTCCCAGGGAAGTTTTCCCAACACCAGGGGGGCCCACGAAGCAAAGGATTGGGCCTTTCATGTCCGGGTTGAGCTTACGCACGCTCAGGTATTCCAAAATCCGGTCCTTGACCTTGTCCAGACCGTAATGGTCATCATCCAAAATTGTTTTCGCCTTCTGAATGATCAGCTGATCCTTGGACAGCTTTTTCCAGGGCAGCTCAACGATCCAGTCCAGGTAGGTCCGGATCACCGTAGCTTCCGATGATTCCGGATGCATGGACTCCAATCGCTTGAGCTGCTTGTCCGTTTCTTTGCGTACTTCCTTCGGGAGACCGGCCTTTTTCAGGGCCGACCGCAATTCCTCCATGTCCTCGTCGCCATCTCCGGAATCGCCAAGTTCTTTGCGAATCGCCTTAAGCTGCTCGCGCAGGAAAAACTCCCGCTGGGCCTTGTCCATGCCCTCCTTGGCCATGTTTTGGATCTTGGCCTGCATTTCCGCCACCTCGGCTTCCTTGATCAATTGCTTGTTGACCAGTGCCAGGCGTTGCACCGGGTCCTCACACGCCAAGATTTCCTGAGCGTCTTCAACTTTCATTCGCAGGTTTGAGGCAATCAGGTCTGCCAAGCGCCCAGGTTCTTCGACATTGTTCAGCACGGCCAGAACATCAGGGGAGGCAATACCGCGTAAGGAAAGGATCTTTTCGCTCTGCTCCCTGGCTGTGCGAACCATGGCTTCCAGCTGTGGGGACGGTTCACGAACTTCCTCTTCATCAATAGGCTCGATTTCCACCATGTGAAATGGATCGTTTTGCACATATCCGGTGATCCGGGCCCGCGTCACTCCCTGAACGAGTACCTTCAACCGTCCATCCGGCATCTTCAGCATGCGCATTATCGTGGCCAATGTACCCACGGAATGAACTTCCTCCGGACCAGGGTCATCCGTTTTTTCCTCTTTTTGCGTTGCAATCAGAATGTGGCGGTTACTGTTCAAGGCTGCATCCACCGCGTTGATGGAACGCTCCCGGCCGACAAACAAGGGCAAGATCATGTAGTTGAATACCACGACATCCCGTACGGGCAGCAATGGGACATTCTTGGGCATTTCCTGTCCAGGGTCATTTCCGTCGCGATTTTCTGACTCGGAAACCGGTTCCACTTCCGACCCACGCTTCACATGAGCCTCCTGCTCCTCGGAATCAGCAATAATATCCAAATGTTGATTATCTTTTTTCGTACTCATATCTGATCAATTCTCCTTTGAATGAAAACTCCAAGCCAAACCACATGGTCGCCGCTCGGTTCCAAAACTCTATGATGTTGGGGCGATGGAAAACCCTTTTGCCGGGTACTCTTCATCGCCTTTGGCAATGATCTCGACACCATCCACCCGGCTCAAGGCCGGACCTTCGTAAAGCAATTCCTGGAGTTCGAGCAGGGCTTCATCTGGTCCCGAAGCCAAGACCTCGACCCGGCCGTCCCGAAGATTGCGCACCCACCCGTGCAGTCCAAGGCGTTGGGCTTGGCCGCGCGTCCATCCTCGAAAGTAAACTCCCTGGACCCGACCGCTCACATACGCATGCAACAGGTTCATTCTCAATCATCCTCCCTGGTTGAAACGTTACAACGTAACCGTTCAAAAAGTCTGGACAAACCCCAAAGAACATCCGTCATGCCGGATGCGGTTATTGCTTTATCCGACCTAACAGGAGTCCCGAAACCACGGCAGCAACGGATATGTGGAGGCCGGATAAACGAAACGCTTCCGGCGTCTGCCTGCCTTGGGTGATTGAGCAGTTACGTTACAACAACCCTTGGGCTTGAAAGCTGAAATAGTCGGTATCCGTGACCACGATATGGTCTAAAACACGAATGTCCATCTCTTGAGCTGCTCGCTGCATTTTTTTGGTCAGTTCCTGGTCTTGAACCGAAGGTTTGGGATCTCCTCCAGGATGATTGTGGACCAAAATCAAGCCGCTGGCTTGGTGGTGCAGCACCAACCGCAATATTTCCCTGGGATAGACCGGGGTCTGATCAACAGTACCCTGGCTAACACGCTGCCAATGGATCAATCGATTTTTGTTGTCCACCAATGCCACCCAGAACTGCTCGGTCCGTTCATAGCCCAAACGGGCTATGGCAAAATCCGCCACGGTTCGTGGATGGCTGAACACTTCCCGTTCCTGGACAAGTCCCTCCTGCACCCGGCCCCAAAATTCCCTCCAGACGTTCAACAAGACATTCACACTTGGGCTCATCCCCGGAACGGCGACAAGACTCTCCGGAGAGGCGGCATACACCCCGCGCAGGGAACCGCATTGCGCCAATAACGCTTTGGCCAACGCCTTGGTGTCCCGGCGCGGCAACGCATAGCCGAGCAGCAACTCCAGAACTTCATAGTCAGCCAACCCCTGCCCCTCCTGGGCAAGGCGTTCCTTTAACCGCTTTCTGTGTCCAAGATAGTGTTTGTCCATGGCATATAGGTCTGGATAGGACTTCTGGCAATGAAAAAATACTCACAACAGGACAAAAATACCCATTTCAAGAGTGAATTCGGCAAAACAGGCGTTTGGTTACCAACAAACCTCGACAAAGCAAACCGCAACGGCAGGAAAATATCATGGAGCCTGGCAGGTAAGGTCCGGACTCACACACGATGACTCCTTTGCTTGGTTGTCGAACGGGATTAAGTGGCGAAACCTGTTGGGAAAGTGGCGGGAACAGGCGAGGAGGCGACGCAATGCCCACAAAGACTGGGTCTAGGAGCGTACGCCGGAAGTCGAAGAAAGGCTGGAAACCAGGAATTCCAGAATCTGATCAGCCTGTTTGTTGCCGGACTTCAGATCAGTTTCGGCCTGAAAAACGCAATCGATGATTCGGGTAATTCCCGCCTCACCCATGGATGCGGCCAAACGTTTTTTTTCACTCTTGAAGGAGGGAGGCAGGGAGACGGCACCATCCTCCCCGGCATTGAGCAGCCAGAGGATGCGCATCTCGCGTTGCAAGAGCCCCAACACGGGCATGAGCATCCCGGAGCTCGCGGCTTCTTTGTCCAAAAGCACGGTTTGCCAGACCTTCAGGTTGGTCGGGGATTGAAGTATCCCGCGAAGAAACGCAAAATTGTCCAAGATGGTCGGTTCACCAAGCAGTCCCAGGTCCGAGACCTCCAGCCGCCGTCGATCCCCCAGTGCCAGTTCCAGTTTCTGAAGCTCGTTCCCAAAGCGGGCCCCGTCCAGGGGGAGCAACTCGGCCAGCCTCTCACCCACATTCGGTGCGAACGTGATCCCCTGACGGGTTGCCCAGGATTTCAGCTCAGCGTGAAGGCTCTGGGGAGTCATGCCCGGAGACTGCCAGACCCACTGCCTTTGCTGAGCTGCCCTGAAAAAGGGTTGCTTGGCCAGAACCGCTGGTACGGCCGGGCTCTTGCCCTTCCACTCCCCTTCCAGACAGAAAAATGTCCACAAGTCCGGCTTGCTTTTGCGTAAAAGCGGCTCCAGATCGGACCAGACTTTGACCGTCAACGCGTTGGCCCGCCGCAACACCACGATTCTGCCCTTCCCCAACAGGCTCATCAGTCCCGGCATGGCCAGGGAGGTCCAGAACCCGGAATCCAGGGGCTCGTCCGCCCAATACGTGGTCCGACTCCAGTCTTCGCACCCGGCGCCCCGCACTCGGCGCTGAATCTCCCTTTGGAGCATCCAGGGATCCGGGCAGACGCAAAAGAAAAAGGGGGGGTGGGAGGGCATGGCCTACGGGGCTAATACCAATCCGCTACTTATTTCTTGGTGACGATGCTCAGCAATTTGCCGGGGATGAAGACCATTTTGGCCACGTCGCGACCGGACAAATGTTTCTGGATGTTCTCGTTGGCCAGGGCCTGGGGCTGGACGTCCTCGGCCGCGGCGTCGGCGGGTACGGTGAGCTTGGAGCGGACCTTGCCGTCCACCTGGACCACGATGGTCACTTCATCCTGGACCAGGGCCTGGGGATCGTGGTTCGGCCAGGGTTGGCCGGAGAGCAGGTCCACATGCCCGAGGCGATGCCAGAGTTCCTCGCACAAATGCGGTGTGACTGGCGAGAGAACGGCCAGGGTGGTGGCCACGGCCGAGGACAACACACGTCGTCCCGACTCTGATTGCCGCAGTACGTCCTTGGTCTGATACAGGGTGTTGACCAGTTCCATGACCGCGGCGATGGCCGTGTTGAACTGAAAGCGATCCGCGATGTCCCCGGCCACCTTGACCACGGTGGCGTGTTCCTTGCGACGCAGGGCCTCGGCCTCGGGCGCTCCGACGGCCTGGACGTCCCCGGCCGTTGCCGAGCAGGGCGTCACGGGCTGGATGCTCTCTTCCAATTCCATCACCAGCCGCCACAGTCGGTGGGTGAACCGCTGGGCGCCTTCGATCCCGGAGTCGCTCCAGTCCAGATCGCGCTCCGCCGGAGCGGCGAAGAGCAGAAACAGGCGCACCGCGTCCGCGCCGTAGCGTGCGGTCATTTCATCCGGGGAAACAACGTTGCCCTTGCTCTTGCTCATCTTGGCCCCGTCCTTGAGCACCATCCCCTGGGCCAAAAGCGCCTTGAACGGCTCGTCCATCTTGATATAACCCAAATCCCGCAGGGCCTTGACCCAGAACCGGGCGTACAGCAGGTGCAGGATGGCGTGCTCCACCCCGCCGATGTACTGATCCACCGGGCACCAGTAGGCCAAATCCTCAGGACGAAAGGCCTGCCCGTGCTCCCAGGGGGCAGTATAGCGCAGAAAATACCAGGAACTCTCGACAAAAGTGTCCATGGTATCTGTCTCCCGACGGGCCGGACCGCCGCAGAGCGGACAGACCGTGTTCACGAAATCCGCGGCTTCGGGCAACGGAGAACGTCCGTCCGGGCGGACTTGCAAGTCCAGGGGCAATTCCACGGGCAGGTTTTCCTCCCGCTCCGGAACCACGCCGCAGACGTCGCAATACATCACCGGAATGGGCGCGCCCCAGTAACGCTGCCGGCTGATATTCCAGTCCCGCAGTCGGTAGTTCACGGCTCGCTTGCCCATCCCGCCGCGCTCCAAATGGTCGGCAATGGCGACCTTGGCGTTCTCGTTGTCCAGGCCGGTAAACTCTCGAGAGTTGATCAGGGTCCCGGGTTCAGGCCGGGCCGCGTCCATGGCCGAAGCCTCGAGAGAGGTCTCGCCGTGGGGCAGGATCACCGGCTGCACCTTCAGGCCGTACTTACGAGCGAATTCGAAGTCACGCTGGTCATGGGCCGGAACAGCCATTACCGCGCCGGTGCCGTAGCCCATGAGCACGAAGTTGGCTACCCAGATGGGAATGTGCTGCCCGGTGAAGGGATTCAGGCAGTACCGCCCGGTAAACACACCCTCCTTTTCCAGATCTTCGCCTCCCCGGTCCACCTTATCCATGTTCCGGACCCGCTCGCAAAAGTCACGGACTTCGGCCTCCTGTGGTGTCCCGGAAATCAACGCGTCCACCAGCGGATGCTCCGCGGCCAGACTCATGAACGTGGCCCCAAACACCGTATCCTGCCGGGTGGTAAACACCCGGATTGAGTCGTTTCCATCCGAAGCAGGCTGATCAAGAGGAAAGACGATCTCCGCGCCGATGGACTTGCCAATCCAGTTGCGCTGCATGCTCACCACCCGCTCCGGCCATCCGCCTTCCAGCCCATCCAGACCCCGAAGCAGTTCCTCGGCATAATCCGTGATCCGCAGAAACCACTGGGTCAATTCCTTCTGGACCACCTGGGTATCGCAGCGCCAGCACAGACCGTCCTCCACCTGCTCGTTGGCCAGTACGGTATGACAGGATTCACACCAGTTCTGAGCCGCCTTGTGCCGATAGGCCAATCCTTTTTCCAAAAATTTGAGAAAAAACAGCTGCTCCCAACGATAGTAGTCCGGCTGACAGGTGGTCACTTCCCGCCGCCAGTCCAGAGAGTAGCCCATGCGCTGCAGCTGTGAGCGCATGGTATCAATATTTTCCATGGTCCACTTGGCCGGATGCACTCCGTGCTTGATGGCTGCGTTCTCGGCAGGCAGGCCAAAAGCGTCCCAGCCCATGGGATGGAGCACGTTATACCCCTGCATCCGCTTCATGCGCGCCACTGCGTCGCCGATGGAATAAACCCGGGCGTGCCCGATATGGATCCGTCCTGAAGGATAGGGAAACATCTCCAGCACGTAAAATTTGGGTCGAGAGGCATCGGTTTCCGTATGAAACGTCCCCTGCTCCGCCCAGATGCGCTGCCATTTGACTTCCACGGTTTGTGGATCGTACCGTTCCTTCAACTGCTCCATTGTCCTCTCCAGTTCCATTCTCAGAAACGTGTCATATACGTTGCATTGCGATTTGCGACTTCTTTCCCAGGCAACACCACGTCCAGATCATGCTCGGTTGCAAAACGGATATGGGCAAAGTCAGCCTCCCAGCGGCGTACCGCCTGATAGACCAACCTGCGCCGACCACCAACGTCCAGGTAAACCACGGCGTCACGATGGTATCTCGCCCAGAACAGCTCTCCCCAGAGCAGCAGTGACTGATCCACGGGAAGCCCAACCACGGATGGCAACGTCCCCACATCCAGCCACCACTGATTCCAGGCCAGATCGTTCAGTTGGATGGCCATCCGTTCAGGCCACGTTTGATGTGTTGATTGCGGTGCGACATGCCAGGACAAGGTCCAGCAAATTCGCCCTTGGTGATCGGGAAGAATCGTAACATCAGCCGGACCACATTGCGCCGGTCGTGACGCATCAAAGAAAAACCGAACATGACGAACGTTGTCCGGGCATTGGTCAGAATTGCTGAGGAATCCCAAGTTCACCATGGCTCACCGCCTTGGCCACAGCATCAAGAATGCCGTTCACAAAGGGAAAGGAATGGTCGTCGGCGAATTCCTTGCTCAATTCTATGGCCTCGTTGATGCTGACCCGCAAAGGGATTTCCGGCTCGTACAGCAATTCATAGACAGCCAGGCGGAGCACACTCAGCTCGGCCTTGGCGATCCGCTCGATTTTCCAGTGTCTGGAAAAGCGGCGAATAACGCCATCGATCTCATCCAAATGGGCAAAAGCACCTGAAACCAGTTGCAATGCGAATTCCTGGTCCTCCACGGGAATTGCTGTTGACGTGGAGTCGTCAAAGGAGGCACTCGTCGGCTTGGAAGAGGGTTCAGTATGGTCGAACGCATCTTCGTCGTCGTCCTCAGGCAAAGCCCAAAAGGTCCTTCGGACCTGCTCAACACTTTTTACCTTTTGAAAATCCAAGGCAAAAATACACTGCAGTGCTCGCCTTCTCGCGAGTCGTCGATGTACCTTCGGGGAGTCCATGATTCCTCGCGCCGTTGCCGTGAATCAGAATTGTTCCAGGACACGGATCATTTCCAGAGTTGCGGCTGCTGCGTCCACGCCCTTGTTACCGGCCTTGCTCCCGGCTCGTTCCACGGCCTGTTCCAGGGTATCCGTCGTCAGGACGCCGAACCCCACGGGTATTCCGCTGTCCAGCATCACCTGGGCCAAACCTTTGGAAACCTCGGCAGAGACATAATCAAAATGCGGCGTTGCACCGCGAATCACCGCCCCCAGGCAAACGATGCCGTGAAACCGCTTCGCCTCGGCCAGTCGCTTGGCCGCGAGAGGCATTTCGTAGGCACCAGGGACTCGAATCAAGGTGATGTTTGTTTTTTCGGCACCGTGCCGAACGAGATAATCCACAGCCCCGCCGACAAGACGATCCACGATGAAGTCGTTGAATCGGCTGGCCAGGATGGCGAATCGCAACCCTGTGGCGTCCAACCGGCCTTCAATGGTCTCAAGATGCTGCACCGGCCTTCTCCTTGTCTGCTTTGAAATCCAACATGTGTCCCATTTTTTCCTTCTTGGTCAGCAAGTATTGCAGATTTTGCTCACACGCCTCGATCTCTACGGGAACCCGCCCGGCAACTTCCAGACCATATCCTTCCAGACCAACGATTTTTTTGGGATTGTTGGTCATCATCCGCATCTTGCTCACGCCCAAGTCCACGAGGATCTGCGCGCCAACTCCGTAATCCCGCAGGTCAGGAGCAAAGCCCAGGTCCACATTGGCTTCCACGGTGTCCCGGCCGCTGTCCTGCAGGCAATAGGCCTTGATCTTGTTGGCCAGACCGATGCCGCGTCCTTCCTGGCGCATATACAGGATTACACCGCTGCCTTCTTCGGCAATGATCCGCATGGCCGACTGGAGTTGTGGGCCACAGTCGCAGCGCAATGAGCCGAAAACATCACCTGTCAAGCACTGGCTGTGCACACGAACCAGGATCGGTTCCTCTGGTTTGATCTCCCCCTTGACCAGGGCCAAGTGCACATTGTTATCCACTTCGCTTTCGTAGGCATAAACCCGGAAATCACCACCGCTGCAGGTAGGCAGATTGGCCTCCCCCACACGGCGTACGGAGAGCGAGTCGTGCTTCATCCGGTATCGGATCAGGTCAGCGATGGAGGCAATCTTCAGTGCATGCTTGGCGGCGAACACTTCCAGGTCAGGCATTCGGGCCATATTTCCGTCATCGCGCATGATCTCGCAAATCACCGCTGCCGGCTTCATCCCGGCCAGACGAGCCAAGTCCACGCTACCTTCGGTCTGCCCAGCCCGGACCAGCACTCCCCCCTTTCTGGCCCGCAACGGGAAGACATGCCCGGGGGAAACGATGTCCTCGGCCTTGGCGTCGTCGGCAACAGCGGTGAGGATCGTCGTGGCCCGGTCATACGCGGAAATCCCTGTGGAGACTCCGGAACGGGCCTCAATGGATACGGTGAAGGCCGTTCCAAACCGCGACTCATTCCGTGAAGACATCATCGGCAAATCCAGTTTCTCCACCAGATCCTGCTCCATGGACAGACAGATCAGCCCTCGACCATGAATGGCCATGAAATTGATGATTTCCGGAGTCACGCTCTGGGCTGCAATGGTCAGATCCCCCTCGTTCTCCCTGTTTTCGTCGTCCACGAGAATGATCATCCGACCCTGCCGAATGTCCTCGATGGCCTCTTCGATACTGCACAGCGCCATATATCGCTCCCTTGTTTCCGGGCGGTTAAAATCCATGTTCGCGCAAAAACGCCTCGCTGATCCCCCCGGACCGAGCTGTGGTCGACCCACTGGCCGATGGCGAGGCCTCGGTCCAAGGCGTCAGCATGCGTTGCACATATTTGCCGATCAGATCGGTTTCCATATTCACGTCCCGGCCCGGCTGCCATGCCGATATGGTCGTGTTCCGCCACGTTTCCGGGATGATGTTTACTTCAAGAAAGCCATCTCCGCAGGCATTGACCGTCAAACTGATCCCGTCCAGAGTCACGGACCCCTTGGTTACTACCAGAGGAGAAAAGGCGGCAGGGAACAGAAGTCGAAACCATCGGGATTGCCCAGTTTGGCGCATTTCTCCGACACGCGCCAGGCAGTCCACATGGCCGCTGACCAGATGCCCACCTAGCCTGTCGCCCAAAGCCAGAGCCCGTTCCAGATTGACGCGCATCCCGGTGCGCAGGCCACCCAGGTTGGTCAATCGCAAGGTCTCTGCCGAAGCAAAGACGGAAAAACGATCCGCACTGAAGGATTCCACGGTCAGGCAAACGCCATTGACCGCAATGCTCTCCCCTCGGACATAGTCGTGAAACGGGATCTCTGGAGCAATCTCCAAGCGTGTTTCCCGGTCAGACTGTCCAGCCCTGTCGCCCTGCCTGCCTGCAATCCCCAGAACCTTGCCCGGCCCTTGAATCAGTCCGGTGAACATCCCTCTTCCCTTGCATGTGTCCTCAGCTCTTCAGCTTCAGAGGATGCCGTTTCCGGGCGCAAGACGAGCCGCAGATCTCCCTCCAGTTCCTCTATCCGGCTTGTTCGCCAGCGTTTGGCCTCTGCCATTCGGGAAATGCCGGCACCGGACAAAAGCGGCACGGCCTGGGCATCGCCCAGAGTCCGGGGAGCAAGAAATAGCCACCACTCCCCAACAAGGTCGGCGGAAACAAGACTCTGTGCCAATCCTCCACCGCCCTCGCACAGCGCGTCCATCACCCCCAACTCGTGGCGCAACCGGATCAGGCAGGATTCCAGGTCAACAAGGCAGTCCGTGCCTGCTCCCCAAACCCGAACTCCGAGCTCACGCAGTTTTTCAGCTGCCTTGCTGTGGGCTGCGGCAGGAGTAGTCCAGAAAATCGTTTCCCCGGCCCGTTTTCGCAACAAATACCTGTCCTCGTGAGCATCCGGCAACTTGGTCCCGACAATGACGGCCACCGGCTGGACAACGTTTTCTTGTGTTTTTTCGTTGTCTTCATGGCCGGTAGTGGAATGATTTGTCCGACATCGGCTGGTTAACCGAGGATCATCCATCCGGAACGTGCCCGCCCCGACGATCACCGCCCCGACCCGACCTCGCAAATGGTGAACCACTTGCCGGGACCGGGCGTTGGTGATCCATTGGGAATCCCCGGAACGTGCAGCTATTCGCCCATCCAGTGTAGCGGCCATTTTAAGATAAAGGTAAGGGCGCGGAGTGGCAATCCATGTATGAAAATCCGCAATCAGGTCCAGGCAGTCCCGTTCGGCCACTCCTACCGAAACCTGTACGCCCTGCTGACGCAAAAAAGCAATACCGCCTCCCGGAACACGAGGATTTGGGTCCGCCGTGCCTATAACGACCTGCCTGATTCCGGCATGAACCACGGCCTGGGTGCACGGAGGGGTCCGTCCGGTGTGATTGCAGGGTTCAAGAGTCACCCAAAGCGTACAATCGCCGGGTGCAACCCCTTTTGTCGCGGCGTCACGCAGAACCTCCACCTCGGCATGAGGCAGTCCCGGCCCATGATGGTACCCCTGGGCCACGATTTGCCCTTTCCGTGTCAACACCGCGCCGACGCAGGGATTGGGAGCAGTGATTCCCTTGCCGCGTTCAGCCAGGGCCACGGCCTGACGCATGATCCAGTCGGCATTCTCAGGAAGCGGAAAGTTGTTCAAAGTGAACTCCTGCCTCGCACAACATGTTCACGGCCAAGTCGTCGGGATAGCCCTGTTCAAAAAAGATCGCGCCAACACCGCAATTGATGAGCATTTTGGTACAGATCAGACAAGGCTGGGTTGTACAGTAGATATGAGCACCTTCCAGACGCACACCATGAGTGGCCGCTTGGATGATCACATTCTGCTCCGCATGCAGGCCGCGGCACAATTCATGGCGCTGGCCCGAGGGAATAGCCATTTTCTCCCGCAGGCACCCAATATCCAGACAATGCCCCAGGCCAGCCGGTGCACCGTTGTAGCCTGTGGCAAGAATCCTCTTTTCCTGAACAGCCAATGCACCAACCTTGCGCCGCAGGCATGTGGAGCGTTCAGCCACAAGTTTGGCAATGCCCATGAAGTATTCCGGCCATGGCAGACGCATCAGCTCAGCGCGTCCTCAGCATCTATGCGTAACAGGTTGCAACCAGTCAGTCCCGTCCATAAAACAGCCGGCGTTATTCCACGAAAAGGGGAAACTGCGCGGCGAAATCCCGGACCTGGGATTCGATGCGTCGCAGTTCGTTCTCGTTTTCCCGCTGCTCCAGTGCGGCCACAATCCACTCCACCACGCGCAGCATATGTTCTTCGGTCATGCCTCGTGTGGTCAACGCCGGAGTCCCCAAGCGAATGCCGGAGGTCACAAAAGGTGAACGGGTTTCGAAGGGCACCGTGTTTTTGTTCACGGTTATTCCAGCCTTATCCAGGGCGATTTCCGCGTCCTTTCCGGTGATGTTCTTGTTGGTCAAATCAACGAGCATCAGGTGGTTGTCGGTTCCTCCGGACACCAGGGCGAAACCGGCATTTGTCAGGGCCTTGGCCATGGCCTGGGCGTTATTGATCACCTGTTGCTGGTAGCGAACGAATGATGGACGGAGCGCCTCGCCGAACGCCACGGCCTTGGAGGCGATCACATGCATCAAGGGTCCTCCCTGGATGCCGGGGAAAATTTGGGAGTTCAATAGCTTTCCAAACTCTTCGGTGGCAAGAATCATCCCCCCGCGAGGACCTCGCAAGGTCTTGTGGGTTGTGGTAGTGATGAAATGCGCGCTGTCTACTGGTGAAGGATGCAACTTCGCGGCAATCAACCCGGCGATATGCGCCATGTCCACCATCAGTTTCGCCCCGACCTCGTCAGCTATTTCACGGAAGGCTGGAAAATCAATTACCCGGGAATACGCACTGGCCCCGGCAATAATGACCTTGGGACGGTGTTCACGGGCCATGGTTCGGACCTGGTCGTAGTCGATGGTCCCATCTTCCTTGCGTACACCGTAAAAAACCACTTTGTAGAGTTTTCCGGAAAAATTCACCGGACTGCCGTGGGTCAGATGACCGCCATGGGCAAGATCCATTCCTAAAATGACATCGCCCGGCTGAAGTGCGCCGAAATATACGGCCATGTTGGCCTGGGATCCGGAGTGCGGCTGAACGTTGACGTATTCGGTCTGGAATAATTGCTTTGCGCGATCCTGGGCCAGGGTCTCGGCCATGTCTACGTATTCACAGCCACCGTAGTAGCGTTTGCCGGGATAACCTTCGGCATATTTATGCGTCAGAACGCTGCCCATGGCCATACGCACCGCCGGAGATGTAAAGTTCTCCGAAGCGATCAACTCCAACTTGTGCAGTTGGCGCTGCTCCTCCAGGCGGATCGCTTCCGCGATTTCCGGATCAATGCGATTGAGGTCGTCAAGATTCATCTGTCTCGTCTCCAGGAATAAGATTTGCGATGCACCACGCAATGCCTTTTGGCCTGATTAGGGTGCAAAAAAGATAAGACTGGTGTGGTAACCGATGAGGTCGCAATCAGAACCTGTCAATTTTTTCGGTTAGCCATCCCAGCGTTTGTAGAGGATAGCGGCATTCGTGCCGCCAAAACCGAAGGAATTACAGAGCACATAGTTGACATCAGCCTTCCTGGATCCGTCAGTAACGTAATCCAAGTCGCACTCGGGATCCGGATCGACCATGTTGATCGTCCCAGGAATTATGCCGTGGTGCAGGGTCAGAATGGAAAAAACACTCTCCACCCCACCGGCGGCTCCAAGCAGGTGACCGATCATCGATTTATTGCCCGTAATGGGAATGGAGGCGGCATGCTTGCCGAAAACTCTTTTGATCGCTTTCGTCTCGGTAATATCATTGAGCTTCGTGGAGGTACCATGGGCATTGATATGATCCACATCTCCAGGAGCAACACCGGCCTCATCCAGAGCGGCCTGCATGGCCAGAGACATGCCCTCACCATTCTCTTCAGGGGCGGTGATGTGGTAGGCATCGCCTGAAGCTCCATAGCCGACAACCTCGGCCAGAATGGTCGCCCCACGAGCCTGAGCATGTTCCAATGTTTCCAGGAGCAACAAACCGCAACCCTCGCCCATGATGAATCCGTCGCGGTTGTTCTCAAAGGGCCGCGAAGCCAACTGCGGTTCGTCATTCCGTGTGGACAGGGCCTTGAGTGCGTTGAAGCCGGCCATGGCCAATGGGGTGAGACTGGCTTCGGTTCCACCGCAAATGGCCACGTCGGTACGACCCAGCAACAATTCGGAAAAAGCTGTACCGATTGAGTGCAGTCCAGATGCGCAGGCCGAGGTGGTTACCAGGTTGTTCCCCTTGGCGCCGGTAAAAATGGAAACCTGCCCGGCGGCCATGTTGGAAATCAACGAAGGAATAAAAAATGCGGAAATTTTCCGTGGTCCGCTTTTGAGCATGGTGGTTTGGGAGCGCTCCAAAGCATCCAGCCCACCAATACCGCAACCAATGATTACAGCGGTTCGATGGGCACGATCCGCTGGTATGGTCCAGCGGGCATCTTCCAGAAGCATCTTCGCACCGGCCACGGCAAACTGGGCAAACAACTCCATCCTGCGGGTCTGTTTTGCCGGCATGTATTTCTCAGGCTCAAAGCCCTTGACCTCCGCGGCGATTTTGGTTGCATGGTCCTGGCAATCAAAGCGGGTCAATGGGGCAATACCCGATACCCCCTGGATCAACCGCTCCCAACTGGTCTGGGCGGTCACCCCCAACGGGGTGACCGCTGACAGACCGGTAACGACTATTTTCTTTCTGGACATACTTCCACCTTAGACTTGTCCGACTGACAGGAAAAAGACGAGCGCCTTGTGACCACGCCAAGGAGGATCACAAGACGCCCGAAACATCTTCGGCTACCCTGGAGAATCGGATCAGGCGACCTTGGATTGAATGTAGGTCAGTGCATCCTTGACTTTGGTCATTTTTTGGGCGTCTTCATCGTCGATCTCAACGCCGAACTCCTCCTCCATGGCCATGATCAGTTCCGTCAGGTCCAGGGAATCCGCGCCAAGGTCGTCGACAAAGGCCGCATCGGGTGTGACCTGATCAGCGGAAACGCCGAGTTGGTCGACTATAATCTTTTTGACCTTTTCTTCCATTGACATGATCGTTCTCCTCCCAGCTGAAAAAAGTAAGTGGTTTGTTTGCTTGCTCCGCACCGTGCTGCGGAATCCGGTCCATGCCGAACATTGTCCTTTGTATTCCTGCTCTCATCAGGTCGAAACCAGCACGCTGTGATCTTCATGGCAGTCTCTTCAATCGTTGAGAACGAAGCGTACTGTGGCCAATTTGACCAGGCCCGCGAAACTCGTAAAAAAAAACGGCACACAGCAACTGGTTTCGGCAAAAGCATGAGCAGATACATTGCTACATGTACATCCCGCCTGTCACGCCGATAACCTGCCCGGTAATGTATCCAGCGCCTTCCGAGGCCAGAAACGCGACAGTGTCCGCAATTTCCTCGGCTTGGCCGAAACGACGCATGGGAATGCGATCCATGTAGATATTTTGAATTTCCTCGGACAAGGCGGACGTCATATCCGTATCTATGAATCCTGGTGCAACGGCATTGACGGTGATCCCGCGAGAAGCCAATTCCTGGGCCGCTGACTTGGTCAGCCCGATCAACCCGGCCTTGGATGCGGCATAATTGGCCTGGCCGGAATTGCCCATTTGTCCAACCACCGAAGAAATATTGATGATCCGTCCGTAACGTTGCCGAATCATCAGTTTGGCCGCCTCCTGCAGGCAGACGAAACTACCGGTAAGGTTGACGCGCAAGACCGACTCCCAATCTGCCGGCTTCATTCGAATGATCAGGTTATCCTTGGTCATTCCGGCATTGTTGACCAGAACTTCCAGTCGAACCTTGTCCTTGATTCGCTCTTGAAAAAAAACACCAACCGCTTCGCTGTCCCCGACATCCAATCGAAACGCCGAGGCCTTGCCCCCACGAGACTGAATGACTTCCTGAACCGCCTCGGCCAACTCCGGCCTGCTGACGTAGGTTACGAAAACCTGATAACCGTCCTGCGCCAAACGCAGGGCCACGGCCCGGCCGATTCCTCGAGACGCCCCGGTAACCAGAGCCGTCTTGATCAGTTCACTCATACGCTCCATCCTGTTTCGTCATGATAATTGGCTCACGGCTCTCGTGGGCGGGTATCAACCGGTTGTCCACTAGCCCGGCACGAGCGGTTCCCAGGTTTGTGGACGGCACATGCCGGCTTCTCAGTAACGCAGCAATGCCGCGGCCCAGTTGAGTCCTCCCCCAAATGCGGTCAACATAACGTTGCTTCCTGGTGGAATCAATGCTTCCCGGCTGGCTTCAGCCAAGGCGATGGGGATGGAAGCCGCCGAAGTGTTGCCGTATTTTTCGATATTCACGAAAACCTTGTCCATGGGGATCTCCAAGCGACTGGCCAGGGACTCAATGATCCGGATATTTGCTTGATGCGGGATGACCAAATCGATATCCGAGGCCTTCAGTCCATGCTTTTCCAAAAGACGCTGGGTTATGGTCGCCATGGATCGCACGGCATGCTTGAAGATTTCCCGCCCTTGCATTTGGACGAAAAAATCATCGCCAACCGGCTCACCCAGTTTCAACGGAGCAGCCGAACCACCACCACGCACCACCAGCAGTTCGCTGAGTGATCCGTCACCATCGAGCAGAACGTCCACCACTTCCGCACTCTGGGAAGTCGGCTTTGACGTGACCACCACGGCTCCTGCGCCATCTCCGAACAGCACGCAGGTTGAGCGGTCCTTCCAATTCAAGCGCGAGGAAATCACCTCGCTGCCAACGACCAGGACCACTGCTTCTGGATGCAGGGCGAGGATTGCCCGGGCGGTCTCCAAGGCAAACAAAAAACCTGAGCAGGCCGCGGAAACGTCCATGGCCATCCCCCGAGGAACACCCAAATGATGCCGCAGAGCATAGGCAGTAGCGGGGATGTAGGCATCAGGGGAAAACGTTCCCAGCAGGACGTGGGTGACATCCTGCGCGGGCACTCCGGCATCTTCCAGGGCATTTCTGGCCGCCTCGACGCCCAGCATGGAAGCGGATTCCCCAGGGGCAGCGATACGCCGCTCCTTGATTCCCGTGCGGCTGACGATCCATTCATCCGTGGTGTCCACATACTCTTGAAGAGCGGTGTTGGTCACAACCTGTTCAGGTACGTAAGCCCCGGTTCCGATAATATATGCCGTCATAAGTCTTAAGTATGCGCAAAAGCGCAAAATATTTTTTTGAAGGAGTCCTGGCTCGGTAGGTGCAGCTTATACCCTTTGCCCTCAGGTCGAGAGCGGCATGGAAAGATGTCCAAAAGCGCTGTCGTGACCGCGGCGCACCGAGACAAGCTTTTTGCGGGACTGATCAACCGGCATGTCTGAAGTAATCTCAGAAAAGTCCGGGGGAGAATCGCCGATTGTTTCCCGTCGCTCCCTGGATGAGGCGGAATTCGGTCCACGGAGAATCTGGACAAGGTCCCGATTCGCGCTGAGTTCCTCCAGCAGGTGATCGTTGGAACGATTTCGAATGAATGCCGCGGCCATATGGACCGCGCTGCTCAAGGCCTTGGCGTTGGACGCTCCGTGACAAACGATGCCGATGCCCTTCAACCCCAGCAAGGGCGCGCCTCCATATTCGGCGTAATCAATGCGTCGGGAAAAGCGTCGCAAGGCCTTGCTGGAGAACATACACCCGCAACGTGACCAAAATCCGGCGAGTAATTCCCGCTTAAGCAATCGCCCAAGAGATAGGGCGAGCCCTTCGCTCAATTTCAAGACGACATTCCCTACGAACCCGTCACAGACAACCACGTCCACATCGCCGGTAAAGACATCCCGGCCTTCGACGTTGCCCCTGAAATTCAGAGAAGATTTGCGCAATAGATCAAAAGCCAGCTTGACCTGATAGTTGCCCTTGCCTTCTTCTTCTCCGATGCTCATAAGGCCGATACGAGGTCGGGGAACACCCAGAACCGACTTGGCCAAAACATCGGCCATGATGGCGAACTGCAACAGGTTGTGCGGCTTGCAATCGACATTGGCACCAACATCGATGAGCACCATGGGCTTTTTCTCGGTGGGCAGGATACCGGCCAAGGCCGGCCGGTCGATACCCTCAATCCGCCCCAGGGTGAACATCCCACAGGCCAACGTCGCTCCGGAATTGCCGGCACTGACCATGCCGTCCGCCCGTCCCTCTTTGACAAGCCGAAAAGCGACCTGAACCGAACTGTCCTTCTTGCGGCGCAGGGCATCCGAGGGCTTGTCATGCATGTCCACCACCTGTTCGGCGTGCACCACCTCCACGTCGACGCTCATCGCCTTGGCAGCGCTCAACTCCGCTTGAATTTCAGGCTCACGGCCGACCAGGATGACCTTGATGTCATCCGAGCCCAGTGCATTCAGCACTCCACGGACAACCACCGAAGGGCCGAAATCCCCACCCATGGCGTCCACGGCGATGCAGGGCTTATGCTGCTGCATCCGACTCTTTGACGGCGAGACGTTGGACGCCCTTGTACGTGCCGCAAGCGGAACAGATACGATGGGATCGCGTCAACTCACCGCACTCACAGTAAATGGGATTAGGAATGGCGACAGCATCGTGGGATCGGCGCATACCGCGCTTTGAACGGGAGGTTTTCTTTTTGGGCAATGCCATGGTGAGGTGTCCTTAAAAGATGATAAGTGTTGTTGGGAAAGAAAAAAGACGGGACTATAGGGGTTTCAAAACATGAAAATTTTTACCAGCAGTGATTGTTGGTTGCCGATGTCCCGTTTCCATCACGACAGCTTGAGAGAGTGCAGGGCGGCCAGCCGAGGATCTCCTGTGGTTGGTGCGCAATCACAACTTCCGACGTTCTTGTTCGTTCCGCATTGCGCGCAGATACCTCGACACAACAAGGAGCACAGTGGCTTGTCCGGGTGGGCCAACTGGAGCTGCTCCCAAAGAAAGCCGGCCACATCCAGATAGTACAGACCATCTTTAGCAATGATCCACCAGGCGTCATCCGACCGGCTGGCAAGGTCCGGAAAGGCTTCGAACTCATGAAATTCCGTTTCAACGGACAAGATGAATTCCTCAGCACATCGACCACAGGGGATGGCCAGAGAACCGCGCAAAGAGCCTTCAACCGTACAGCCATCGGCATGGGGCACGATGCGCAGAACCGCGGAAAAGGGGTCGGCAATTCGATAGGGAAGGTGGAATTCATTGATGGGATCAACCCAAATCCGTTGGTCCTCAAAACAAAACTCCCGGCCTTCGACCGGGAGACTGGTTGTCTCGATATACATGTCTGTCATTGCTCTCTCCAAAAAAAATACGTATCCCCACCTGGCCCGGATTGTCAAGAAATCTCTTGCCAAACATGCAGAGTCCGGCTAAAAGATTCTGTTTCGTACATGCCGATGCCCGGATTCGCTCCGGGAATGTACACTGGATGCAGGATTTGGGTATCAAGTTATGTGCCGCACATTCCGTGCAGCATTCGAATGTTCGCCATGCGCTTCGGCTCCGCCGTGAGCACAAGTCAACCACTTTGAGGAGTACTGTCATGTCCAAGGTTTGTGACATCTGCGGGAAACGTCCCCACACTGGCAATAACGTCAGCCACGCCAACAACAAAACCAAACGCCGCTTCCTGCCGAACCTGCAACAGGTCCGGGCTCAAATGCCCGATGGCGAGACCCAACGTCTGAAGGTCTGTACCCGATGCATCCGCTCCAATGCCGTGACCAAGCCAGTGGCCCATCCAGCCGCAGAAGCATAATGCACTTCCCACTAGGGCGGCTCACAGGCCGCCCTTTTTTTTCGATGCAATCTGCCTGGCCTTGAAGCCCTCTCAGCCTGTCGGCCCTGCCGCTTCCCCTTTTCGCTCCGCCCTGGCCAGCCTGCGGAGAACCCGATCCTTGCCCAGAACTTCCATAATTTCATAAATCCCTGGACTTTTGGTTTTGCCGGTCAATGCCACCCGCAGAGGCTGGGCCAAAACCTTGAACGCAACGCCCTGCTCGACAAGATATTCCTTGAACATCGCTTCCAGGCTTTGCTGATCAAACACGACGACCTCGGCCAAACGGGGTCGCAGCCTGCCGAAATGACCTCTGGCCTCGGGCGTCAAAAACTTGTCCACCGAGGCCGGGTCCATGGGGAGCCTCTCGTCTTCGACAACGAAAAATTCGGCCATCTCGGCCATTTCGACCATGGTTCCAGCCCGAGGCTGCAACAGGGGTACAATTAACTGCAAATAGTTCTCGTCGGCTCTACCAAAGCCGCGTTCCGTCAAGTGTACGGCGAGGAGGGACGCTATCCGTTCAACGGGTTCGTTTTTGATGTAGTGATTATTCAGCCAGAGCAGTTTGCTCTGGTCAAAGACACAGGCCGCCGTCCCCAGGTGGTCCAGACTGAAAACCCGAAGCAACTCGTCCAGGTGAAAAACTTCCTGGTCCCCATGGGACCAGCCCAGCCGGACCAGGTAGTTGACCATGGCTTCAGGCAAATACCCCATATCCCGATAAGCTGTTACCGATGTAGCCCCGTGTCGCTTGCTCAATTTCTTTTTGTCCGGGCCAAGAATCATTGGCACATGAGCGAAGCGAGGCAGATCCCGGCCAAAGGCTTCATAGAGCAGAACCTGTTTTGGGGTGTTGCTGAGGTGATCGTCACCACGAATGACATGGGTCAAATTCATGGTCACGTCATCCACCACTACGGCCAGATTATAGGTGGGCATGCCGTCCAGTCGACGCAGAACCATGTCGTCCAATTGGGCATTCGGCACGGCCACAGGGCCTTTGACCAGGTCTTGAAACGCGGTCTCCCCGCTTTCTGGAGTTTTGAACCGCACCACCCTGCCCGGGCCATTTTTCAAATCTCTGCCGCGGCACCGGCCATTGTATTTGGGTACGGCGCCGGTGGCACGGGCTTCGGCGCGCATGGCTTCCACCTCGTCCGGCGTACAAGCGCAGAAATAGGCATGCCCGGTTTCCAGCAGCTGATCAATGTACTGGTTGTATAAGTCAATTCGCCGGCTCTGAAAATACGGCCCCTCATCCCAGTCCAACCCCAACCAGCGCATGCCGTCCAGAATGCCTTGAGTCATTTCTTCGGAAGATCTGGCCACGTCCGTGTCCTCGATCCGCAAAATGAACTTTCCGCCGTTCTTGCGCGCCCAAAGCCAGTTGAACAAAGCCGTACGCGCCCCGCCCACATGCAGATGTCCGGTAGGACTTGGTGGAAAACGCGTGATAACCTGGGTCATTGCCTGCTCCTTGTACATGTAAAAACGGGCCAAGGCCCGCTGACTATCTGTCTCGTATCCCGATATCCCGCTAAGCCGCCTGGACCGACCTGATCTCGGGCAATTCTTTCAAGATGGTCTTCTCTACGGCGTTTTTCAGCGTTGCCCCCGACATGGGACATCCCTTGCAAGCCCCGGTCAACCGCACCGTGACCACGCCGTCCGCCGAGACGTCCACCAGCTCCACGTCCCCGCCATCCCGTTGCAAATGCGGCCTGATCGTCTCCAACACCGCCTGAACCTTTTCCCGCATTATGCTCTCCCTAATATCCTTCGATCCGCCACTCCGCGAACAGAAGCCTAAAAAAACGAGCAATATAGCCGCTGCCCTTCAACGCGTCAAACAGCCTCGCGACCAGACACCGGCTTTTCCAGTTCCTATGGCCCAGCGAAGTCGGAAACGCGGATCGCTGTTTGGTGGTTATGTTGTTCCAGTCATGAAGGATTGCCGAGGCAATCGTCGAGCAGGAACATTTCTATCTGGTGCGTATGGCGGTCCGGACACAGGTGGGGAAGGAACACCAAGGTTTGAGAAAATTGACTTCAGGTCGATTTGTGGTCTAAATTCAGTCTTATTGGAGGACACATGAAACTCTCGACGCAAATCAAGCCGATCAGTTACCTGAAAGCACATGCCGCTGAAATCGTTCGTGGTTTGGCGGATCAAGGGCACCCCTTGATCATAACCCAGAATGGGGAGGCCAAGGTCGTGCTGCAGGATATCAAGGCCTACGAGCAGATGCAGGAAACCATGACCCTGCTGAAAATTCTGGCCCTTGGCATGAACCAGATCGAGGCAGGCAAAATCCAACCCGTCGCGGACGTCATCCAGCAGATTCGTGATCATCAAAAGGCCTGATGATGTCCTTTCGGGTGCTTTTGACCCACGACGCGGTGCGTGATCTGGAAGACATCTACGATTACATCACCGAACACGTCGCACCCGGCAAGGCCGACGACGTTCTTGACCGGACTGAAAAGGCGCTTGCCGGCCTGAGGCACAGCCCGGAGCGCGGAGTATGGCCCAGGGAGCTGTCCGCCCTTGGAATGCGTGAGTTTCGGGAGATATTTTTCAAGCCGTACCGGATCATCTACAGGATCATCGGCCAGGACGTTTACGTTATGCTGATCGCCGACGGCCGGAGAGACATGCAGACACTGCTTCAACGTAGACTGCTGCGAGCCTGACCACTGCTGTGGAGCGTATCCGGGATCTGAAAATGACCAGGCGCGAGTTTGAATGGCCGCGGAACGACACGACGTCAAACGCTGGGTCATGGGCATCGACGCGGGACCAATATCTTGGAGCCGAATAATTTGCGACAAAAAACCCTGAATGAGCTGCGCCAAGCCTTGAAGAACATGAGGGGCGGAATATTTTCAGCCAGACTTTCAAACTTTTTACACATGGCTCGATTTGCAAACCTGATCACGGAACTGGAAGCATCATGAAACCATTACAGCCCTTTCCCACGGCCCCTCCCTTGCCCGACACGATGCCTCCTGGCCTTTCCTCCGTGGTCGGACCAAGCCCGGGTTCAGCCGCTGCTCCCTGTTGAGGCCCGCCCCCGGCTCCCGGTGCGGGAGTCGACGATCTGCCGGGTTATCGGATCGAGCCCTATGTGGACGGGTTCATCACTACCCCGTCGGGACGCGTTCCCCGCGTCAAGGCCCATCCAACGCTTTGGGACCGCCTTGGCGACTGCCGGGCCCGGCTGGGACTGGATCGAAACAACTATACCGTCAATCCGGGGCTCTACGCCGTGGGCGACCCATCCCCCGACGCCCCGGTGGTGGTCACGGCCAACTACAAGCTGACCTTCGACACGGTCCGCTTCGCCCTGCGCGGACGAAACGCCTGGATTTTGGTGACGGACACCCGAGGCATCAACGTCTGGTGCGCCGGAGGCAAGGGTTCCTTCAGCGCCGAAGCCGTTGCCCTCCAGGTGCGCAAAGCCGGCCTGGACCGCGTCGTGTCCCATCGTCGGCTGATTCTCCCTCAACTGTCCGCCAACGGCGTCCGACTCCGGGACGTGCGCAAGGCCACGGGTTTCGAGGCCGTCCTGGGGCCGATCCGGGCCGAGGATCTGTCGCGCTTCCTGGACCAGGGTCCCGACGACGCCATGCGGGAAGTCACATTTACCTTCATGGAACGGCTTGCCGTGGTGCCCGTGGAACTGGTCCTGGGCTGGAAGATGGTTCTCGCGGTCCTGGCCGCGGCGGCGGTATTGAGCCTCATCGGAACAGAGCTTGCCCTTGGGGCTGTTTTCCAGCGCTGGATCCTGGCCGCCACGGCCACCCTTTTCGGCCTGTTGAGCGGAGCCATCGCCTTTCCATTGCTGCTGCCCCGACTGCCCACCCGCCTCTTTTCCCTGGCCGGAGCCGGTTTAGCGGCAATCCCGGCCCTGGCCCTGCCGCTGCTCTTCCCCTCCCCGGCCTGGCCCGCGCTGGTGGGGGTGGGGTTGTGGACCATGACCGTTTCCGCCTGGACTGCCCTGAACTTCACCGGATCCACGCCCTACACATCGCCCTCTGGCGTGGAGAAGGAAATGCGGGCGGCCATCCCCACCCTCGCCGGTTCCACGGTGCTGTCCGTGATCTGCTTCATCTGGGGAAACCTTCAGTAAGGACGCATGCCGTGAAGCGATTCCACCATCTTCAAAACGTGGCCACCTTGGCATATGACCGGGACAAATGCGTGGGCTGCGGCCTCTGCATCGCGGTCTGCCCCCACCGCGTCTTCGTGCTGAAGAAAGACAAGGCCGAAATCCAGGACCGAGAGGCCTGCATGGAATGCGGGGCCTGCGCCCTGAACTGTCCCACCGAGGCCGTGGCCGTGACGCCCGGCGTGGGTTGCGCGTCCTACATCATCCAGACATGGCTTCCGAAAGGCACCACGCCCCAATGCTGCTGAAACGCAGCGGCACGCCGCCGGTTCTCGCAAAACAGCCGCGAATCATCCGCCTGAAACCATAACCCTCTATACCTACAACGAAATCATGCCCCCCGCACCCCTTTATCCCACAGCCGATGTGGCCCTTCTGACCGAGAGCCGCTACGCCGCGACCAGCACCGCTCCGGATGACTGGTACCTGCGCAACATTCTACGCGACGACGAACTGTTGCAAAACGCCCTCGCGGAACTTGGACTCTCCTCGGTCCGCCTGGATTGGGCCGCTCCGAACGTGGACTGGTCGGCGTTTCACTGCGCTGTCTTCCGGACCACCTGGGACTACTTCGATCGGATAGCCGAATTCCGTGCATGGTTGCGTCGCGTTCAGACCGAAACTCGACTGTGCAATGCTCCGGAAACCATTTGGTGGAACCTGGACAAACACTATCTCGCCGATCTGCGGGCCCGGGACGTTCCAGTGGTTCCGTTCCGACTCCTGGAACCCCACGCCCCTCAAAGCCTGCGCAACCTGCTCGACGCCGCCGGATGGGACGAGGCCGTGCTCAAGCCCTGCGTTTCCGGCGGAGCCCGTCACACCTACCGGGTACGTCGCGATGCCGCTGATACGCTCCAGGAGCGGGTCCGCCTGCTTCTCTCCGCCGAGTCCTTCCTGCTCCAGCCGTTCATTCGCGACGTGGTCCAAACCGGGGAGGACACGGTGATGGTCGTCAACGGTCGCGTCACCCACGCCGTGCGCAAAGTTCCCAAGGCGGGAGACTTCCGGGTCCAGGACGATCACGGCGGCACGGTCCATCACCTCGACCCGACACAAGAGCACGTGGAACTGGCCCAACGCGCCATGGCCGCCTGCGATCCGGTTCCGAGCTACGGCCGGGTGGACATGGTCCGGGACGAACATGGGAGGCTGGTGGTCATGGAACTGGAACTCATCGAACCCGAACTCTGGCTGCGCCACCACCCTCCGGCCGCTGATGCGTTTGCCCAGGCAATTGCTGAGCATCTCCAGGAATCTGCTTGCTGAAAAGGCGATAGACTCCCGAGCTCCTGACCTGGTCAGCGAGACGCACCACATGCCAAAACACGAACACATTGCCCTTTTTTAAGTGTTGCCAGATACCACGACTCCTAGTATGTCGACTAAATACCAAGATCCAAATCAGGAGTGCAACAATGAAAGATTTCAGTTTTCGAGAGATTCTGGGATTGATGGGCAAAACCTTCCCATTCCTGGTATTTCGCTTCCTTGTCTACTTCGGAATTACCCTGGGCTTCATTTTGGTCACCGGGATTGGGGCGGGCATCGGATACGGCGTGGGCTCGATTGCCAGGAGCGGGGCTGCCGGGGGCATGATCGGCGGACTTATCGGATTCGGCTTGGCTTGTTCGTTTGTCTACCTCATCCGGGAATACCTGCTCTATGTTGTCAAGGCCGGGCACATTGCCGTGCTGGTGGAGGTCGTGGATGGGGGAGCCATTCCAAGCGGCAAGGGGCAACTCACCTACGCCCAGGAAAAAGTTCGTGAACGTTTTGTCGAATCGTCCCTGCTCTTTGGATTGGACCAACTGATCAAAGGCATTTTACGAGCCTTCAATCGCACGTTCCTCTCCGTCACCTCTTTTTTACCCATTCCTGGCAAGAGCGGTCTTGTTAAGCTGATCAACAAGATTATCAACCTTTCCCTGACGTATCTGGACGAGGTCATCCTAGCCTATCTGATGAAAACCCGCGCTGAAAATCCATGGGCATCCAGTCGCACTGCCCTGGTGCTCTATGCGCAAAATTATTTAATCTTTCTGAAAAATGCCGCTTGGCTGACGCTGTTCATTTGGAGCATGACCTTCGCCGTCTTCCTGGGTGTCCTCGGACCGGTTGCCGTCATTGTCGGCATCTTTCCTGGAGCCGCGGGCCCGCTAACGCTGATTTTGGCCCTGGTCCTGGCCTGGGGTATCAAACAGGCTGTTATTGAGCCCATCGGCATGACTGCCCTCATGCAGGTATTTTTCAAGGTAACCAAGGGGCAGGTTGCCCACCCTGAGTGGGAGGCCAAGCTGGAGGCGGTCTCCACCAAGTTCAACGAGTTGAAGCAAAAGGCCCAAGGCTGGAACCATACCCACGAGACACCCCAACCTACCGAGAAATGAGCCATTCGAAGACTTCCAGGCCCGACCCGGCGAAATCACCACCTTTTTCATGAAAATTTGGAGGAAGTATGCACCGTATTCTGATTGGAACCGTTCTGGCTTTGCTGGTCAGTCTCCCCATAATTGTCCAGGCAGACGAGGTTCTGGATGCCATTGAAGAGGCCGTGACCCTCTATAAACAAGGTGATTACACCGGTGCAGCTGGCAATCTGGATTACGCCGCGCAGTTGGTTCGCCAGCAGCGGGGGGGACAGCTGGAAAGTTTTCTTCCCGAGGCATTGTCCGGGTGGACAGCTTCTGACCCGCAATCCACAAGCATGGGCGCCGCATTCATGGGTGGCGGTGTCTCCGCAGAACGGAATTACCGTAAGGATGGAGCGAATGGGCGCGTCACCGTCACGATCCTGACGGATTCTCCCATGCTGCAACCCATGATGATGATGTTCAGCAACCCGATGATTGCCGCCTCTTCTGGGGCCAAGCTGGAAACGCATGCGGGACAGCGAAGCATCGTGAACTTTTCTCCAAACGAGCGACGCGGGGAGATAAACCTGGTGGTGGACAATCGCATCTTGGTGACAATCAAAGGGCAGCATGTGGAGAAGGACGATCTGACTGCATACCTGGAAGCAATTGATTTTCAGGGTTTGGCTCAGAGGCAGTAACCATGACCAAGCCCGTTGGCACTCATTGACCGCTTGATGCTCTTATGGAAAATAGTGCATAGTGTAACAGTTTATCCTTACCTCTGGCTGTTTCCTGTCGAGACAATGCATGTCATCCAGGAAAATCAAAAATCCACAGTGGCGTAAAGCACAAGCTGAATCATGGAGGATAAACTGTTTGGGTGTGCTGCACCTGGATATTGATGGGTTATTATGAAAAAATCAAAGCAGGCTCTCGGGCTGTTTTTTTGGTTGCTCGTCACATTCATGGCAGCTGTCGTTGGCAGCATGGCATCGCTTGATGCGCAATCTTTCTACGCAAAACTGGTCCAGCCTGCATGGTCACCTCCTGGGTATATTTTTGGCCCGGTATGGACGGTTTTATATAGTCTCATGGGTATTTCGGCATGGCTGGTATGGCGTGCTGGAGGATTTAACGTAGCTTGGTTTGCTCTTGGGCTTTACCTTGTGCAGCTGGTTTTCAATGCCCTCTGGAGTTGGCTCTTTTTTGTGTGGCAGTTGGGCTTGATCTCATTTCTGGCAATACTCTTGCTTCTGGCTCTGATCACGGCCACAACCACAACCTTCTGGCGCATCAGGGTACTGGCGGGAGCCTTGCTCCTTCCGTATCTTTTGTGGGTCTGCTTTGCTGCGTACTTGAACTTTTCACTCTGGCAACTCAACCCGAGTGTTCTTGGATAAATAAAGGTATGCCCATTTATTCAAAAAAAGAGACCAATGAGATAGAAAGAAATCGGGCCCCCTGAAAGCGGGAAGCCCGATTTTCTTGTTTATCGCTCGCAGTGCGCTTAGCTCTCGATGGAAATCCGTTTGGCTTGCGCCTTCTCGCTTTTGGGCAGAGTGACCTTCAGGACGCCATTCTTGAATTTGGCGGAAACCTTGTCAGCCTGAATTTCCGCCGGCAACGGGATGGACCGGCTGAAACTGCCGTACGAGCACTCCTTGTGCACGGCATTCTCCTTCTTCTCCTCCCGTTCGGCTTTTTTCTCACCTTTCAGAATCAGGTAATTGTTTTCCACATGCAATTCCACATCCTCAGGTGCCATGCCGGGTAGTTCGGCATTGACAATGACGGCCTCCTCACTCTCGGAGACATCCACAGCCGGCATCATCTTTTCAAAGCCTCCCCTGGTGGTAAAAGGGGAAGCAAAAAACGGTTCCATAATGCTGAACAGATCTGCTTGTCGCTGGCCTTCGATGTTCCCCTTGGGCCGTAGTACTGGAAACAAACGATTTACCATGAAAAACACCTCCTCAAACGAACAGCACGCTGCATGGTTTCTCTGATTTCATGATATCCTGACATAACGGCCTTGAGAGCGGACGCAAGGCCGTTCCCATGAGACTGCCTGATTATTCCAGCTCCACTTGAATCTTGCGGGGCAGGGCCTTCTCGGCTTTGGGCAAATGCAATTCCAGGACACCGTTTTTCAATGTCGCCTTGATCCTCTCCCTATCCACAATGTGTGACAGGGTGAAGGCGCGCGTATATTCCACATTGCCGAATTCCACATGAATCCGATTCTCGTTGGTCACCCCCTGGTACGCGGACCTGCCACCGATACGCAGCTCATCGTCCGAGAGGTCGATAATCAAGTCTTCCTTGCGAACGCCGGGCATGTCGACATAGATGAAAAAACCGTCTCCGGTTTCCAGAATATCGGTGGCCGGTTTCATCCGTGGCAACCCCTTGGCTTCGGTTTGGGCGATATCTTTGGTCATGGTACTCCTCCTGTGCCTAATTCATGTCAATGGAAATTTTCCGGGGCTTGGTGTCTTCGGACTTGGGCAGCCGAATTTCCAGCAAACCATTTTTGGCCACAGCTTTCACCTTGTCCACGTCCACCGGAGCATTGATGTTCACCACCCGCTGGAAATTCCCCGTGGGGCGCTCTTGGCGAAAATACTTTCCTTTTTCAATCTTTCGCTCACCCTTGATTACCAATGTAGCGTCCGTAAAGGTCAGGTCAATATCCTCCACGTTGACACCGGGGATTTCGCAGCGGACATACAAGGCATCCGCATCCTCACTGATGTTCAGCGGGGGATAGGCCACCTTGCGCTGACTGATGTTCAATGGCCCCCATAACTCGTTGAAAACCCTGTCAAAATTGTCCATGCCGCCATAAAAGGGACTCATGTCGATAACCATAATATATACCTCCTTATGCACGTTTTGATGTTGCCTTTCGATTCGTTTAATAAACATGGCCAAGCGCCTGTCAATATAATGACAAATTTTTTTTCACCGGAATAATCTATATTATTTTCAACCAGTAACAGGCGCTCACCGACAAGCGGTTTGGATTGCGCGAACTGCTTTCAGGTTGCGCATCACCTATTGCGGCGTCTGCTTGACCTCTTTGGTTGGGCACAAGCACAACTGGGGCAACAAAAAGGAAACCTGATGCATCACGAAGAACAATCTCAGCCGTCAGACCTGATGCGCACCTGGGAACGGCTTATACAACCGGACCAAGTTCCCGGGCCTGTTTTGGACGTAGCATGCGGCGATGGACGAAATGGCATCCACGCGGCCCGTCTTGGCCTGAGCGTAATCTGCTGCGATCGGTCCCGAACGGCCTTGCGCCAAGCAAGACTGGCGTCCAGACTCCAAGATGTCCGGATCAGGCTGTGGTGGACGGATCTTGAAAAAGCCCATCGCAGGCCTTTGCCCGAAAAGGCTTTCGGCGCTGTATTGATCTTTCGGTATCTGCACAGGCCATTGATTCCTGAAGTCCATCGCGCCATCCGCCCTGGCGGCTTTATTGTCTATGAGACCTTTACCGTTGAGCAGACCACATTCGGTCCCCCATGTAATCCGGACCACCTGCTCAAGCCGGGAGAACTGGGAGAGTGGTTCCAGGATTGGCAGGAGCTGCATCGCTTTGAGGGCCGACTGACGGAGCCTGATCGAGCCATGGCCCAAATCGTGGCTCGAAAACCTGCCACCTGACAGCAATTCCGAGGATCAAGGGCGATCACGAACGATCACTTTTGTTCGCTGATTTCCAGTCTCGCGCATACGGCCTTCCAAACCTGCTGAAAAACTTCATCCAGGGTACCGTGCGCCAAAATCACCACGTACCGCCGTGCGTCCTCCGCTGCCAACGCCAGATAGCCGTCTCGGATGCGTTGATGAAAGGCGGTTTCCTCGGCCTCGAACCGGCCCTCACTCTCGGTTTGCCCTTGGTCAGCGTTGCGGGTTCGGGCCCGCCCCAAGCCGCATTCAACCGGAAGGTCAAGGATCAGAGTCAGGTCCGGCAGGCAGCCATTCACGGCAACGCCATTCAATTGGCGCAACAGCTGCACGTCCATTCCCCGGCCATATCCCTGATAGGCCAACGTGGAATCCGTAAATCGGTCGCAAAGCACCACCTTGCCTGCGGCCAGGGCAGGTCGAACCACCTCTGCCACGTGCTGGGCCCGATCCGCCAGGTAGAGAAACAATTCGCTTTGCGGCGTCAACCCGCTCCCTTCTTGTCCCAGCAACATGGCTCGCAAGCGCTCTCCCAGCATGCAGCCACCGGGCTGGCGGGTCCAGAGCACCGACTTGCCCCGCTTTTGGAGCTGGTCAAACACAAACCTGCTCTGTGTACTCTTTCCGCAGCCCTCAATGCCTTCAAACGTAATCAACATGGTTGCCGTAATCTCATTTATTCGTTGTTTTTGGTGGATGGCTGCGCTTCAGGGAGATGGAGATCATTCAGAAAGTTGCGCTTGGCTGGATGCTCCGCCCTGGTGGTCGTTGCCGAACGCCTGGAATCCGCCTTGGGAGTCCGTTCCGGGCGAAAAAATTGGCGCTCCATGCTCCGTTGGTACGAAGTCCAAGAGGTTTCTTCGGGCAGGTCTTCCACAAGCTGGGAGGTCATGTTCACCTTGGCGTCCAGGTTGTCGGCGTAGTGCAGGATCAGGGCTTCGGTGGTTTTGGGGCGACGCGGCGAGCCATACTCGTATTCACCGTGGTGGCTGACCAGCAAATGCTTGAAATGCAACTGCAACCCTGGTGTCAGTTCGTTACTTTTGGCCAAAAACGGTTCAAGCACTGCCAACCCCTGCAGAATATGACCCAACAGTCGACCGGGGTCCGTGTAATCTCGTTGCACCCCGGCACTCAATTCCCAGGCCTTGCCCAGGTCATGAAACACCGCACCCACCAGAAGCACTTCCCGGTCAACCTCCAGATACTGGGCGCTGATGGCCAGGGTCAAACGACAGACAGCCAGAGTGTGCTCCAACAGCCCCCCAATGTAAGCATGATGCATGGACTTGGCTCCGGGAGCCATCAAAAGCCGTGTTCGGATGTCTGGATCACGCAGCACCTTGCGACAAAACTTGCGCCACGGGGCATGCTGTAGTTCGCGGGCGCATAACTCCTCCAGCTCCAGTAACATATCTTCGGGTTTCCTGGCGCTGCGCGGCAGAAAAAGCGCCCAGTCGACCTCATCCTTGGCAATTCCCAGGATTTCCAGTTGTTCGATTCGAAGTTGCAATTGATCCCGGAAAAGGTCCGTATTTCCCTGAACTCGGACGACCTCTCCCACGGGAAGTTCAAGATAAGCCTGACTTATCGGGCTCCAGATCTTGCCTTCCAGGGTCCCACGAGCGTCCTGAAGCCGAACCTGCCAATAGGGCCCATTGCGGGCTTGCCCTTGTCGCCCTTCAACCAGGAGAAACAGCTCGTTGACCCGTGTTCCTGGCTGAATGTCCGGGATGAATATTTTTTTTTGCACGACCATGTTGAAATCCTCGGATGGTTACGCTAATGCCAAGGCTCCGTCTTGCCCACGGAGACGGTCCGTTTTAGGGTAAACGCGGCTTCCGGTTGCCGTGTTAGCACTTAGCTCTCGTAAGTCGCCCTCAAGCTACTTCTCAAAATGCTATCAGGCGCACGGCGACGACACCTCTAACGTATGTAGCGTGATTATGGCCAAAGATAAACAACAGGTGGTGGTTTCCATCTATCCGGACTGGTGCAAGGGGTGTGGCATTTGCGCTGCTTTTTGCCCTGGTGAGGTTCTCGAATTGGGGCCGGACGGGAAAGCCAGGGTCGTCCAGGGCGCAACCTGTCGCAACTGCGGATTTTGTGAACACCATTGCCCGGATTTCGCCATTGTGGTGAAAACCAAACGTCGCATAGCCAACAACAGAGAAGTCGATCATGCCCACGAAGGTTAAGAAGAATCATCGCAAGGAAGAGCGGTCGCTTTTCGCCCTGGGCAACGAGGCCGTCGTGGAAGGTGCCTTGCTGGCCGGCTGTTCCTTTTTTGCAGGGTACCCCATTACCCCTTCCACGGAAATTGCCGAGATCATGGCGGAGCGCCTACCCCGACTACCAGACGGGGTTTTCATCCAGATGGAGGATGAAATCGCCAGTTTGGGAGCGGTCATCGGCGCATCCCTGGCAGGGCGCAAATCCATGACCGCCACTTCGGGACCGGGATTTTCCCTGATGCAGGAACACATCGGCTATGCCTCCATGACCGAAGTGCCGCTGGTTATCGTCAATGTGATGCGCGGCGGTCCCAGCACAGGCCTGCCCACCAGCCCAGCCCAGGGCGATGTGCAACAGGCCCGCTGGGGCACCCACGGGGACCATCCAATCATAGTACTCTCGGCCAGCAATGTTCAAGAATGCCTGGACATGACCGTGCGAGCCTTTAATTTGTCCGAGAAGTATCGTTCCCCGGTCATCCTGCTGTTGGATGAAATTACAGCTCATACCCGGGAAAAAATTCAGATCCCCAACCGGGAAACCTATGAAATTTTCTCTCGAATCAAGCCGTCCATGCCACCTGAATGGTTTGTCCCTTACGAGGAGTCCATGCGTGGCGTCCCCCCCATGCCGGCTCTGGGGGAGGGTTACCGATTTCATGTCACCGGCCTGACCCACGACGTCAACGGATATCCCACATCCCGCCCTGAAGAAGTGGAAAAGCTGATGCAACGGCTCTTCCGCAAGATCGACCAATTTTTTTACGACATCCAAATCATCGAGGAAACCGCCTGCGAGGATGCCGAAGTGGTGGTCATCGCGTACGGTTGCGTGGCGCGTTCCGCGCACTTGGCCGTGCTCCAGGCGAGGGAGTTGGGTACTCGGGCCGGTCTGCTCAAGCTGAAGACCTTGTTCCCCTTCCCCCGCCCGGCCGTGGAACGATTTATCCGGCAATGCCGGGCCGTCATTGTTCCGGAAATGAACATGGGCCAAATGTCCAGAGAAGTGAAGCGCGTCAACAACGGACTGAGTTCGGTGCGCACGCTCAATCGCATCGATGGGCAAATCATCACTCCGGCGGAGATCCTCAAAGTGCTGCAAAAAGCATAGCTGAAAGGAAATACCATCATGGCTGAAGTAACCCAGCTTATTCATCACTACCTGCGACATAACAAGCGCTTTCCGCACGTCCTGTGCCCGGGTTGTGGCCATGGCATCGTGCTTGGCTCTTTGGTACGCAGCGTGCATCAGCTTGGCCTGACCAAGGACGAGGTGGTACTGGTGGCCGGTATCGGTTGCTCAGGGCGGATCGCCGTGTATGTCGATTTCAACACGGTGCACACCACTCACGGGCGAACTTTGACCTTTGCCACGGGGATTAAGATGGCCAATCCTCGACTGAAGGTCATCGCGGTAATGGGTGACGGCGACGCACTGTCCATCGGCGGCAATCACTTCCTGCATGCAGCCCGGCGCAACATCGGGGTGACGGCGTTAATTCTGAACAACAATATCTATGGGATGACCGGAGGGCAGAGTTCCTCGACCACGGCAGAGAACTGCTATTCAACCACCAGTCCTTACGGGCAACAGGAACAATCCTTCGATATCGTCGAGTTGGCCAAAGCCGCCGGAGCGCCCTACGTGGCCCGTAGCACCGTACTGCACGTTAAGCTGCTGGACCGGATAATCACCACCGCATTGGCGCGACCGGGGTTTAACCTCGTGGAAGTGCTCACCCCCTGCCATACCCAGTTCGGACGGAAAAACAAGTTCAAGACCACAGTGGATATGTACAAGTGGTACAAAAAGAATGCGATCCCCCTTGATTCGCTCAGCAAGCTCCCCCAGGAGGAACAGAACCAACGCACTCCCATCGGAATTTTTGTCGAAGAAAACCGGCCATCCCTGGAAGAACGATATGCAGCAATCACATGTCGCCTGGAGGAAGCTTCGAAATGAAACCTCCCTATGAAATACAACGGTTCGAGTTGCGGCTTTCCGGGCTGGGGGGGCAGGGCATTCTGACCTTGGGCAAGGTCCTCGGTGCCGGGCTGGCTTTGGAAGAGGGATACTTTGTGGCGCAAACCCAGAGCTACGGACCCGAGGCCCGGGGTGGGGCTAGTCGCTCGGATTTGGTCATCAGTTCCCAGCCCATCAGCTACCCCAAGCCGGAACAGCTCGACCTCCTGGTGGCCCTGAGCCAGGAGGCCTGCAATCAGTACTATCGCCACCTGAAACAAGGTGGTTACCTGTTGGTGGACGACTCCCTGGTCAAGCAGACGCCGACCAACATCTACTGGGGCTTGCCCTTTACCACCTTGGCCAAGGAAAAACTGGGCATGGTTCAGGCCGCGAACATGGTCCTTTTGGGTGCCCTGGCCCATCTGGTACCCTTCGTCGTTCCCCGGGCCATGAAGAAAGGCCTGGAAACCAGCCTTTCTCCCAAATTTCTGGAATCGAACCTGAAGGCGTTTCAGCTGGGAATGACCCAGGCCAAAAAGAAATACCCCAACGTACAGACACAATGGACATCCTTCTAACCAATGACGACGGAATTTATGCCTTGGGTTTGCGGGCCATGTACCGGGCCCTGCTCCGTGCGGGGCATCGGGTGCATGTGGTTGCTCCGCTGACCGAACAGTCCGCCGTGGGGCACGCCATTACCCTGAGCATGCCCCTCAAAATCAAGCACCTTCGGGAACCAGACTTTCAAGGCATTGGTGTCTTCGGCACTCCTGTGGACTGCGCAAAGCTGGCCCTGAGCTCCCTTCTGGACGCCCCACCGGACGTACTGATTTCCGGCATCAACAATGGCGCCAACGTAGGAGTTGATATCCTCTATTCCGGCACAGTCTCCGCAGCCACGGAAGGGGCCCTGGCCGGACTGCCCTCCCTGGCCGTATCCATGGATAATTTCCATCCCGCAAACCTGGATGATCAAGCGGATTACACGGTTCGCCTGGTTCAAGACCTGGATTGGTCCGCGCTGCCCTCCAGGTGTCTGTTGAACCTGAACTTCCCTGATCGGGATGTACGGGAAGTGCTTGGCTTGCGCTGCTGTTCCCAGACGCAGGCCGTCTACCATGACAAACACGACCACCGCGTCGACCCGCGCGGGGGTGGCTACTATTGGCTGCACGGAGAAATCCCCGCCGAGCAGGTCGGCCAGGACACGGATCGTGGTCTGCTCAGTCTGGGCTACATTACCCTCACTCCCCTGCGCTTCGATTTTACAGACTACAAGACCATGACATACCTCCAAAGTGCATTACAAGACTCCACTCCACCCTGACCGATCACCCTTTCCATCCTTAAATATACGTCGGCCACGAAAGTACATTACCTGTTTAAATACCCTGAATTCTCCCAGCATGAACAAACCAAAAATGGTCAAAAAAACCATCCGGGAAATCAACGACCGGATCAGCAAAGGTCAGGCCGTTGTCCTCACGGCTCGGGAAATGATTGACGCCGTGAAGTCGATGGGCAAAGTCGTGGCCGCCCGGGAGGTGGACGTCGTCACCACGGGTACGTTTTCCCCGATGTGCTCTTCAGGTCTGCTCTTCAACATGGGGCAGCCTGAGCCGCCATTGATCAAGGCTTCCAAAGTCTGGCTGAACGACGTTCCAGCCTACGGAGGGCTGGCCGCGGTGGACGCTTTTCTCGGGGCCACAGAGCCCTCTGAAGATGATCCCCTCAACAAGGTCTATCCGGGACGATTCAACTACGGTGGCGGTCATGTGATCGAAGATCTGCTCAAAGGCGAGAAGGTTCACCTCCGAGCACTCGGCTATGGGACGGATTGCTACCCACGCAGGACCATGGAGCGGGATTACGCCCTGGAGGATTTCCGCAGCGCGGAACTGCTTAACCCGAGGAACGCCTATCAAAATTATAATTGTGCGGTGAATTTCAGCGACAAGCTGATTTACACCTACATGGGGCCGCTCAAGCCCCGGTGCGCCAATGCCAACTACGCCACCTCCGGGGCCTTGAGTCCGCTTTTCAACGACCCCTTTTTCCGAACCATCGGTCTGGGCACAAAAATATTTCTTGGCGGCGGCATAGGTTGGGTGATCGGGGCCGGAACCCAGCACAATCCCAAGCCTCTCCGCACCGAACGCGGCCTGCCCTTGACACCCTCTGGAACATTGATGGTCAAGGGTGACCTGAAGGGCATGCAGTCCCGCTATCTGCGGGGAGTCAGTTTTCTGGGCTACGGATGCTCCTTAAGTGTCGGAATAGGTGTTCCCATCCCCATCCTGGATGAGGAGATGGCCTGGTTTACCGGGGTCAGCGATGGGGACATCATGATTCCAGTAGTGGATTACGGCCACGATTACCCAAATGGCGTGGCCCGCAACCACGGACATGTCAGTTATGCCGATCTGCGTTCCGGGGCTATTCGGGTCGGAGAACGGGAGACAGCCACCGTACCCCTGACCAGCTACACGCTTTCCTTGGAAATCGCCCAGACCCTCAAGCAATGGATCGAATCGGGCACGTTCACTCTTGGCGAAGCCCAGGAACATATTTTTTCCGAGTGATCGAAACCTCGCTGGAATCCAAACTCATCGCTCTGCGCAGCCGCCTGGAACATCTGCAACCTGGCTTGATTGCCGTTTCCGGTGGAGTGGACAGCCGGTTACTGTTGCACGTATCCTGGCACTGGAAGCTGGAGTTCAGTGCCGTCCATGCCGTGGGCCCGCACCAGTCGTTCCAGGAACAACGTCAGAACATAATATTGTTGCAGAGGTACCCCCGCATTCCAGATCGACTCCATTTTGACCCACTGGCCCTTGCCAAGGTGCGGTCCAACAGCCGAGAACGCTGTTACTGGTGTAAACAAGCCTTGTTCACGACGTTACTGGACGTTGCCTCAAGCAGGTCAGTGCGGAATGTTCTGGACGGCACCCAGCGGGACGACCTGGCCGGGCATCGTCCCGGGCAGCGTGCCCTGCGGGAACTGGGAATCCAGAGTCCCCTGGCAAATGCCGGGTTGACCAAGTACGATGTCCGGCATGCGGCAAAAATGTTCGGCCTTGCCGAGCCGGACCAACCTGCGCGGGCGTGCCTTTTGACCCGCTTTCCCTACAACCACCCGATCACCGCCGCGAATTTGGACGCTGTGGGTGACGTAGAGGATGCACTCGGCGAACTGGGACTGCGGCGTTTTCGTTTTCGGGTTACGGGACAAAAAACCAACCTCCTGCAAATCCACCCAGACGAAATCCATCCCTGTACTGCCCAATGGGAGCGGTTGCGGCAAGCTGTTGCAAATGCCGGGCTTGGCCCTTTTGAAATTTCGATATCGGCCCATCTTTCAGGTTTTTTTGATCGCCTCGCCAGCAACCCCTAATGTTTCCTGATGACCGCGGTCCAGGTTTTCCTTGACCCGCTCCAGAACCACTTTTTCTCCACACCATGCCCAGCGACGTTTTTTTCTGGAATCTGCGGACAACCCGGAAGGCAACCTATGAAGTCCGCCTGCGTCGTCTGCTCAAGGCGGCCGATGTGCCTGAAACCGTCCGATCCGGCGATCTGACCGCGGTCAAAATGCACTTTGGCGAATCCGGAGTCACCGGATTTGTCCCCCCAATGTGGGTGCGCCCACTTGTAGCCTTCCTGCGGAAAATCGGGGCCAAGCCGTTCCTGACGGACACCAACACCCTGTACGTTGGAAGCCGGGGAGATGCCGTATCCCACGGCCTGCTGGCCGCGGAACACGGCTTCGATCCGCTGCTCCTTCAGGCCCCGGTGATCATTGCCGATGGAGTGAACAGCCGCAACGAGACGACCATTCCCTTTTCAGGCAAGCATCTGCGGGAAGTCCACCTGGCCGGCGACATCCTGGCCGCGGATTCCCTTGTGACCCTCTCCCACTTCAAGGGCCACGAACTGGCCGGAATAGGCGGGTGCCTGAAAAACCTAGCCATGGGCTGCGCCACCCGTCGAGGCAAAATGCAGCAGCACGGTTGCCTGGCTCCTCTGGTCCATGCCCAAAACTGTACTGGCTGCGGCGCCTGTACGGAGGTTTGCGCCTCCAAGGCGCTGCGAATCGCTCCCCAGGGAAAGATCGAGCTGAATCCGGAACTGTGCGTTGGATGTGGGGCCTGCCTGCACAGTTGCCGTGAAAAATGCCTCGTCGTGGACTGGCAGACCGACGTGACCGCCTTCATTGAACGGATGATGGAGTATGCCGCGGCTGTTGTTCACTCCTTTGCAAACCGGCGAGAAACCGCACCTGGCTGTGTCCACATCAGCTTCGTAACCCAGGTCACTCCCCAATGTGACTGTACGGGATACAGCGACAAACCTGTCTGCCCGGATATTGGTGTTCTGGTCTCTCATGACCCGGTGGCCCTGGATCAGGCCTGCCTGGATCTTGTCAATGCGGCTCAGCCTTTACATCCCAGCCATCTGCCTCTGGACATTCTTGCAGGGGCTGACAAATTCCGGGCCATGCACCCCCATGTTCCCGAGGACTTCGGTCTGGGCTACGCCGAAAGCCTGGGACTCGGGACACGAAAATATCGTCTCCGCGAAATATGATCAGCCCGTGCCGCTTTCTTGTCGTACCTCAATGATCCAGAAGGTATGGCAACTCTCTTCTACGTAGTCCTGAAACAGCCCAAGTCCCACATTTCTTGAAAGTCTCTCTGTAAAAAGAACTATCCTTCATGATGACTTCCATTCATTCCCGATGAGATGACTAAGCCCACACGGAGCCTCATCAGAGACAGGCCTGCATGAAAACCTACGAGAATCTGGCAGCTTTGGAAATGGACATTGACGGGCAGAAGGTATAAACATTGCGGTCTTTGTTGAACATGCCGCATCCTGTTGGCAGGGGGATGCTCCGCATTAAAATCTCAAGCACCTGGAGGACATATGGGAAGTCATAAGAAAATTGAACGAAAAAAAGAACTGGATCGCCGACGTCAACGACGCCAGAAACGTATCAAGCAACGAATCCGGGAGGCCAAGGCCTCAAAGTAGTCGTCGATTCACAACATTTTCCATCGTTTTCAAGGAGAACGGAAGTTATGCCCATCTATGAGTACCGCTGTCAGGAGTGTCAGCAAATCTTCGAGCAGTGGCAGAAGGATTACAGTGATCAAGACAAAGCCTGTCCTGTTTGTGGCGGTCAATCCCAACGTCTGATATCCAACACGTCTTTTGTCCTGAAGGGCTCTGGCTGGTATGTCACGGACTACTGCAAGAACGAGGCATCTTCCGGCGGAAACGGCAAGAAGGCCGAGAAAACAGAGTCCAAGGCGGACACCCCAGCCAAAGATACCACCGCCAAACCTGAATCATCCGGATCGACGACCTCTGGAACGGCATCTTCAGGGTCCACCGCTTCATCCGCTGAGTGATCAGTCAAAGAGGCAGTCCACAACGACTGCCTTTTTTCTACCAATACAGCTTTTGGTATCGGACAATGCAACCCTGAAACCAGTCTTCCGTAAAAGACACACGTCGCGTCCGACCGCAAAACCGGAGTTTTTCAGACAAAGGACGAAACATGATCGACCGTTACACCCGCCCGGAAATGGGTCGACTCTGGACTCAGGAGGCTCGCTTCCAGGCTTGGCTCGAGGTCGAACTGGCCGTTTGCGAGGGCTGGCACGAACTTGGGGTCATTCCCGGCGAAGACATGCACACCATCCGGGAACGGGCTGCTTTTGACCTGGACCGCATCCTGGAAATCGAAGAGCGTACCCGGCACGACGTAATTGCTTTTCTGACCGCTGTTGAGGAGAAAACAGGGCCTTCAGCCAGGTACATTCACCTGGGATGCACCTCATCGGACATCGTGGACACCGCCAATGCCTTGCTCCTGGTCCGGGCCGGTGGGATCATTGCCGCTGGTTTGGACAGCCTCCTGGCAGTGTTGCGCGATGCGGCGGAGAAATACAAGACGCTTCCGGCCATGGGGCGCACCCACGGCATCCATGCCGAACCCATCACCCTGGGATTGAAATTCGCTGGTTTTTACGCGGAGTTCGACCGCCATCGTCAGCGATGGCGCGAGGCCGTGGAAACCATTCGGTACGGCAAAATCTCCGGAGCCGTTGGCACCTACGCCCACCTGGACCCGCGTCTGGAGGCGTTGGCCTGCCACCACCTGGGCTTAAACGTTGACCCGATATCCACCCAGATTATTCAGCGCGACCGACACGCCCACTACTTCACGACCCTGGCCATCATAGCCGGCGGCATCGAGCGACTTTGCGTCGAACTGCGGCACTTGCAACGAACCGAGGTCAGGGAACTGGAAGAAGGTTTCGGCAAGGGCCAGAAAGGCTCTTCAGCCATGCCCCACAAAAAAAACCCCATCTCCGCGGAAAACCTCAGCGGCCTGGCCCGTCTGCTTCGCGCCAATGCCCTGGCAGCTCTGGAGAACATGGCTCTGTGGCACGAACGGGACATCAGCCACTCCTCCGTGGAGCGAGTCATCATGCCGGATTCGACGATCCTCATGGACTACATGCTTCACCGACTCACCGGCCTGCTCTCCGGCATTCGGGTCCACGAAGACAATATCGCTATCAACTTGGCTGCCTCCCAGGGCCTTTTCTTTTCCCAGCGAGTTCTTCTGGCCCTGGTGGAATCCGGGGCACAGCGCCAGGAAGCCTACGAACTGGTTCAATCCCTGGCCATGCGAGCCTGGGAGGAAAAGACGCCATTTCAGGGTCTGGTCCGGGACAACATCGAAATCACGTCCCGGCTCACCCCTGAGACCCTGGACGGTCTTTTTGACCTGAACTCTTTTTTTCGGCATGTAGATCTCATCTATGCCCGAGTTTTTGCCTAGGAGATGATCGTGAACCAATGGCGCAAAGAACTGGCTTCCCTGCTGATGGCCAAATCCTATCTGGAAAAGGACGTCATTCTAACCTCCGGCAAGCGGAGCAACTACTATTTCGACTGCAAGCAGACCGCCTTGCATCCTGACGGCGCTTTCTTCATCGGCAACCTGTTTGTCCAGATGCTGCGCGACACCCCCTTGCAGGGAGTCGCCGGCATGACACTAGGCGCCGATCCCTTGGTTACCGCCACCTCCCTGATCGCCAGGGCCGAGGGGCTCTCCTGGCCGGCCATGATCGTCCGCAAGGAATCCAAAGGCCATGGCACGGACAGCTACCTGGAAGGCTTGGCCAATTTTCAGCCCGGAGACAGGGTGGCTGTCCTGGAAGACGTGGCCACTACGGGCGGCAGTGCGCTCAAGGCATGTCAACGATTACAAAGTGCCGGTTTTGTCGTTGCCCAGGTGTGCTGCATCCTGGATCGCGAAGAGGGCGCGACCGATGCCCTTGCCGCGGAAAACCTTCCCTTCACCGCGCTGTTCACAAGGAGCCAGTTGCTGCATGAGGCCGGCATCTAGTTTTTTCATCCTGGGTTTTCTGCTCTGCATCATTATCTTTCTGCCCGGATGCCAGGGCCGTTCCATCAATGAACTGCTGTGGCCTGATCAACACGATCCCTTTTTTCAGAAGACCAGCGCCTGGAGTCGATCCGGAGTGGTTCGGGACGGACTGGAAAAGGAAACCCGGGTCGTGGCCTTGCTCAGGTCCGAAACATGGCGCAGGGCGTATGTGCAGCGGTATGCTGAGATTTTTGGCCTGACCGGTGAAGAAGCGGACAAGATGCTTGCCGACCAACTGCGTGCGGTAGCCGAGGAAACATCGTTCACCCTGGCCGTTGCCAGCACATATCCAGATGATGCTCGTCTGACACATCGCCTGACCAAATGGCGCGTGCTGCTTGTGCTTTCCCCTGATCAGACCGTCCAGCCCTTGGAGATCCGTTCTCTGGACCTTCCTCCTGCCCAACTGCAAGCCTTTTACCCCCACCATCACCCTTGGCAACGCTATTACACCGTTCGCTTTCCCAAGACGGAAGCACCGATTGAACTTTTGTTCACGGGACCGGCCGGCCGTTTCGTCCTCACTTGGAAGGAAAGCGACTAAGGCTGTTGTTTCCCAAAAACAACGTCATGAACCGAATACCTCCAAGACCACAGGGAGTTGAACGTGGGCAAGGAAGACAAAATCAATTTGATCTTCATGCGTGACGACAGCCGTGTTCGACGGTTTCGGCTGCGCGTTTTCTGGATCTGGTTGTTTTTGGGCGCACTGGTGGTGTTGACAGTTGTCGCTCTGGGCGGGGCTGCGACCGCTGTTTACACTTGGGACAACCACATTGAACTGGTCAATGAGAATGCTAAACTGCGCGACCGCCTTGCCCAGCAATCCATTGAACTTGAACGCCTGAAGAACGTGCAGGAAATCCTCAAGACCAATGATCCGGTAGAAATGCATGACCTCTTTAGCACGGTTACCAGGGAGCGAGCGCGCCTTCCCCAGGTAATCAACCTCCAGGATCTTTTCGTCACCCACGACCTGGAAATGGCTGGCGTGAACAACCTCCAACTCCAAAAGGTTGAGGAAAGCCTGCGTATCTCATTTGAGTTGAACAACCTGTCTGATGATACGCTTACCGGCTCAATCCAGGTTTACTTCATCACCCAGGAAGCATCCGTGATCGAAGCTCAGGGCGACAAAAATGAACTAAGCTTTGAAATTCAACGATTCCGAAGGGTCAACTCCCCGCTCAATTTGCCCACAGGAATGGACTTGGAGATGATTTTCGCTATTCGACTGGTCATTCAGGACAGCGACTCCGAGAGAATTTTCGTCCAGACATATCCGGTAGCCAACATTTTCACGACATAATGCCTTGACACTCGATTCGAAAATCAGTAAATTTCATTGTTTTGAGGGTCGTTAACTCAGTCGGTAGAGTATCTGCCTTTTAAGCAGAGAGTCGAAGGTTCGAGTCCTTCACGACCCACCACAATACGTTGTCCCCATCGTCTAGTGGCCCAGGACGTCGGCCTCTCACGCCGGTAACGCGGGTTCAAACCCCGCTGGGGACGCCAAAGAATATCAAAGGGTTGCAAGCAGTCGTGCTCGCAACCCTTTTTCTTTTCCAACCCTACTTCCAACCTCCAAGGCCAGCTTCCAACTTTTAGGCTTTGAGTTTTTTCAGACATTTGGGGATGAACCGGTCATAGAAAATCAATGGGCATTACAAGGCAGTGTTCCCCACACATGTCTTGGTGACCACCACCAAATCTCCCGAAATCCCGCGCAAACTCAAACATTGTTTTAAACAAAAGCGATTTCGAATTGTCCAGCACCGGCACCTGAAAGCCCGTTACACCCACCTCCACCGAGCCCAGTCCTCGGCGATCCGGGTGCGGATGCGGTAGATTTTATAGCCCCAGGTCCCCCCGTCGGCCACGAATCGCTCGTAGGAGGCTCGGCCACGAGGTTGCCGGTTGAGGAACCCCAGGGAGTGCACTGGGGGGTGGACAAAGCCAGCATGTTCAATTTTTGAAAATCCATTCCAAAACAGGTCCGATGAAATAGAGGTTCAACAATTTCGGCTACATTACTCAGCTTGCTCAATGTTTAACAAATGTCGCGCTTCCAGCGTCTGATTGCGTATTGCAATGAGTCTTCAATAGTTACACCGGTTCGGCGGGACTGCTCAAGCAGGACAAGCCTTTTGGCCTGCTCTTTGTCGCCCCTGCTCATTTTGAGCAGACACTGCCAACGCTCGTAGTCTGCCCGTGAAAGGCTTTGGGAAAGTTCCTCAACATAGGTTCCTTGCCTCCATGGCATAGTCCAAAAGCGCTTGCACCCATGACTGCCGTATAGAATGCTTCGAGGCTGTACAGCCCCGCGTCTGCCTTTGCGCAGGTAAATGCAGGCAACGACAATCAAGACAACCGCCACCAAAACTGCAACATGGAACCCGTCCATTGTATCCGCTCTTTGTGTTAACCGTTTTTTGAGAGTCTGCTCCGGACCACAGGGTGACGGCTCAATGAAACCACCATACCCCGCCACCCTTCTTCGCGCCCTCTTTCATTTTTCAAACGACATTAGCCCAAAGGGGGTGGTTCAGAATTGGTTTGCAAATCAAAATTGCAATGCCTTCTTCATGGCATCCGTTCGGTGCAGGGGCGACCGGCCGGTCGCCCCTGCGGCCTGGAGACAACCGTACTCGACAGTTGTCAACCATTATTTTCGAGAAAATGAACCATCCCACCCAAAGCGACCGCATGGAACCATATCCTTGGCCGCTCTCAGAATCTCCTTGACCTAACAAAGAAACTGCCCATTCTCGTAGATCACCTGGGACTTCCCGGATCGTAATCGTGCGGTGACGACTTTGCTCTGGGTATTGACCAGATCCCAATGCAATGCAGACTCGTTGAACCCCAGGCTGCGCTTGCGTCGCGTATTCAAGTCATCCATTTTTCCAGAGAACGATTCGACATACGAAGAGCCCAGGGCCAGATGGCAGTTGCCCTGCTCGCCACCGAAATTTTCATCGTACAGGGTATTGGCCATGAAGGCCGAGATTCGGGAAAAGCGTTTGTCCGTCAGTGAAAACTCGCCGACCTGAGCCGCCCCTTGGTCCATGGCCACCTGGGAGCGCAAAAACGCCTCTCCTTGCTCCGCCTGGGCGGAATTTACCCGGCCGTCCGTAAATTCCAGACGCACTCCGGAGACCAAATTCCCATTGCGGTAAGAGGGTTGATCAGCAAAATAGACACCGCGAACCCCCCGCCAGTCCGGAGAAAGAAAAATTTCAAAGCTGGGGATATTGTGTCCGGAGAGCCCCACCCACCGGCGCTGTTCACCGATGGAAACCTCCAAGTCCATGTTTTCGGAGGCCACATGGAGGGCTTTCGGATTCAAGCCGTTCAACCAGCGCTTGATTCGGCTGATCGCGGCAAAGACCTCCTGCCAACTGGCCACGGCGTCGTCACTGTCCAAATAACACGCGCGGACGATCTGTCGGGAATAAGCTTCGAGATCCATGTCCGCGGCCTGAGCCATCTGCTGCGTGGGCAGCATGGCCAGGGTCCAGCCGAAGAGTCCTCGGTGCTCCCGGGTGTCCAGGATATCCCGAAGTGGCTTGCGTGCCAGGGTGGCCAGGCTGATTCGCTCCGGACGGATATCACGTAGATGGACCAGGGACTCCGGGGCCCGTAGATGGATCGCACCGTGCAGGGCTCCCAACAGTTCCCTGGTTCCCGGTGGGTGAAAGGTAAGCTGTTTGTCCTCGCCCAAGGCATAGAAGTCGTGCTCCATGTGTACCGTGGGATTCCAGCGCACCACCGGCTGCAACGAACGGCGTAGCAGCAGGGTATAAATTTTTTCGGCCAGTGGCGCGGCAGCGGGGTCGGTTTGGAGCAAAACTATGTTCCCTTTACGCAATTTACGCCGCCGGGCCGTATCCAGGGCCCAGACCATGACCTGAGCATAGGCATTGAGGTGTTTTTCCGTCAACATCCGCTTGAATCTCCTTCTGTTTGGTTTCATACACTCTTGTACCAAACACAAATAGGCCGTCATCGCCCTGCTTGGCAACCGGATCACAAGAAAAGGGCAAAAGTGATCGCCTCCAGGTTGACGATCCATGAAAAACACGAGAGAAGTCGACTTTTCAAGAAGCCACGAAGGAGACCACCATGGCCAGCTCTCCCCATGAAACCCTGTTCCCCTCTGCCCAGGACGACGCCACCACCGCAAAGCAGCAACCTTCGACGCCACAGACCGAATCCGCGGCCTACCGTTTGGCCTTTCTGGACAATGATTTCATTCTACAGGACGCATTGCGCCCGGTCCGCCTGCAACTGGAGCTGCTCAAACCCGAGCTGTTGATGCAGGAGCATCGCATCGAATCCACTGTGGTCGTCTTTGGCAGTGCCAGACTATTGGACGCCGAAAAGGCCCAGGCCCAGTTGGATGCTGCCAAGGCCATGCTCCAGGACCAGCCGAACTCCCCCGAAGCCCAGGCCCGGCTCAAAGCTGCTCAGGCCGGACTTGAGCACAGTCGATATTACGAAGAGGCTCGCAAACTATCCCGGATTATCTCCGAAAATTGCCAGTGCGCGGAAAAGAACACCCACGTGGTGGTCACTGGAGGTGGACCAGGCATCATGGAGGCGGCCAACCGCGGCTCGGACGACGTCCAGGCCAAGAGCATCGGCCTGAACATCGTCCTGCCCCATGAACAGGCCCCTAATCCGTACATCACTCCGGAGCTCTGCTTCCAATTCCATTATTTTGCCATCAGAAAAATGCATTTCCTGATCCGTGCCCGGGCTCTGGTAATTTTTCCAGGTGGATACGGCACTCTGGACGAACTTTTCGACGCCTTGACCTTGATCCAAACCCGAAAGATCGCCCCGATGCCCGTGCTGCTCTTCGGCTCCAAATTCTGGAAAAAGGTGATCAACTTCGAGGCTCTGGTGGAAGCTGGAACCATTTCTTCCCAGGACCTGGATCTGTTCGAATACCTGGAAACCGCCGAAGAGGCCTGGGAACGGATCGCGGCTTTTGATGATTTGTAACGAAAACCATGAATGAAAAATGGGGCATTGTCCGCTGGACGCCTTGGTTGCAAGCATCCGCGAAAACGGGTTCAGCTGAATAAAAGAATGTCCGGCGTTACGATTCGGTCATGCCAAGCAAGGCCGCGGCTTGTGTCGGATCGATCCGAAACGGGGAGCCGATGCCTTGAAAAAAGTCGTGCCGATCAATCAGATGCAAAGCCAAGGGCGTAATGGCAAACCATTGTTGCCCCTCTTCCCGGAAGACCCGGACCTGGTGCTTCGGAAAAGTGCCCTCGCCGGGAAAGGGGGATGGGACCCTGCCTCGGCACTCGAGGCATTCTGCGATGACCCCGTTCCCGATCTCAACCGGATCGCCACCTGCTTGCAGTGCTTGATCATAGACATCCCGCAGTGCCTGGAGGAGCCGGTCCTTGCTCACGCCTAAACGCTGCAAGGCCTGGGCGTCGTCTGCCAGAATCTCTTCAAAATCGCGGGTGTCCTCCCCGAGAAATCCTTGGGCCGAAAAACGTGACGGGCCGAGATGATCGTACATTTCCGCTTCCAAGGGGGAGCGTCGCGGCATGAACTTCCTCCTTAACTGAGTGTTGAAAACGCCCGTATTCACAGTCCGTTCAAAAACCCCAAGTGCATGGAGCAAAAAAAAAGCTCCCCGGACACGCCCTGTATCCGGCCCCTGCGGGCTGTGGCGTTGCCAAATTTTCGATTGCCGTCCTGACAATCGAATAAAGGTCGAAGCGTCATTATCCTTAACGTGAGAGTTTGAACTTTTTGCGGCAAATCAGCAAATGGGGATTTTTCAACGTTAACATGTCGAAGATCCAGTTCTGTTCGTGTTTTCCTTCTTTTAGCGTAATCACAGGATTCGTGACAAGTTGCCGATCACTGCAAGAAAACCATGGACAATCCGGCAAAGATTGAATATGGCAAACCAAATTGGCGCGGGGTAACTGCAGGTTTTTTGCGTGGCTTTCGGCCTTGCATGACAGTTTTTTCCTTGTCTTTCTTGCAATGACAACAGCTTTGGGCTAGAGGCCAGCCAAGGAAGGTTGTTGATTCGAGCTGTCCTTAGGGACGGGGAATATTTCTCACCATCACCATACTAGTGCAAAAGGAGAGAGCGTTATGACAAAGGCGGATCTGGTGGCGAAAGTCGCCAACAAGGCCGGAATGACCAAGGCGAATGCCGAGAGTGCCCTGAATGCCTTCATTGATTCCGTTGAGGACGTATTGTCCTCCAACGGGAAACTGACATTGACCGGTTTTGGCACGTTCGAAGTGCAAGAGCGGCAGGAGCGAACCGGTCGCAATCCTCGGACCGGTGAAGAAATCAAGATCCCGGCCAGCAAGGTCGTCAAGTTTCGCCCCGGAAAACTGCTCAAGGACGCCGTCAATTAATTCTTTTGCACAGGAGTGAACCATGCTTCCAGGAGAAACCATTCAGAGTTTTCTGCCCCAGGACATCCCCTGGTGGATGCCTGACCACGCCATCTTCATGGGTGCGTTCTACATGGCCCTGATCCTCATCGGAACAGGCGTCGGCTACGTTGTTTTGAAATCCATCAAAGATACCCTCAAAGACGACGAACACAACAGCCACGGACACTGACCAGCCCGTTTTTTTTCATTTTTGCCGGACATCCTCGCTGTGGAGCATCACCGCGAACGGATGTCCGGTTTTTTTTCATCCCCCTGAACCAGCTTGAACGCTTTTGCGAAGCACGCGGACACAATTATGAGTACGGACGACAAGAAGATCATCTACTCCATGCACAAGGTCAGCAAGTATTACGACAAGAAACCGATCTTGAAGGACATCTCTTTGTCCTATTTTTACGGGGCAAAAATCGGCGTCCTGGGCATGAACGGCTCCGGGAAAAGCACCTTGCTAAAAATTCTGGCCGGGGTGGACCAGGATTTTCAGGGCAAAACCTCCCTGGCTCCCGGCCACACCATCGGCTACCTGGAGCAGGAACCACTGGCTAATGAAACCCGGACGGTCCGGGAAGTGGTGGAGGAAGGTGCCGGTGAGTCAGTCCGATTGCTCCAGGAATTCGAGGAGATCAACGCCCAATTCGCTGAACCCATGGATGACGCCGCCATGGACACCCTGCTCACCCGACAGGCAAACGTCCAGGAACAACTCGATGCCCTGAATGCCTGGGAGCTGGAAAGTCGTCTGGAAATGGCCATGGACGCCCTGCGCTGTCCGCCCTCGGACATGCCGTTGAACCTCGTTTCCGGTGGAGAACGGCGTCGAGTAGCCCTATGCCGCCTGCTTCTCCAACAACCGGACATCCTGCTCCTGGACGAACCAACCAACCACTTGGACGCGGAATCCGTGGCCTGGCTGGAACACCACCTCCACCAATACCCGGGAACCATCATCGCCGTGACCCACGATCGCTATTTCCTGGACAACGTGGCCGGCTGGATTCTGGAACTGGACCGGGGCAGGGGCATTCCCTGGAAAGGCAACTATTCCTCCTGGCTGGATCAGAAAAAGGAGCGCCTGCGCCAGGAAGAAAAAGCCGAGAGTGACCGCCAAAAAACCTTGCAACGGGAGTTGGAATGGATCCGGATGTCTCCCCGGGCCAGACATGCCAAAAGCAAAGCCCGGATCGGAGCCTACGAGCAGCTCCTGACCCAGGAATCCGAAAAACGAAGCAAGGATTTGGAAATATATATCCCGCCTGGCCCCAGGCTGGGCCAGAAGGTGATCGAAGCGGAAAATCTCAACAAAGCCTACGGAGATCGAATGCTCCTGGCCGACGCCAACTTCCTGATCCCTCCGGGAGCAATCGTTGGCATCATTGGTCCCAACGGGGCCGGCAAGACCACCCTGTTCCGGATGATCTCCGAACAAGAACAAGCGGACTCCGGTCGCATCTCGGTGGGTGAGACCGTGAAACTGGCCTACGTGGACCAGAAGCGCGACGACCTGGAAGCGGACAAAACCGTTTTCGAGATGATCAGCGACGGCCACGATCAGATCCGCCTGGGAAACAGGGATGTCAACGCCAGGGCCTATCTTGGCCGTTTCAACATTACCGGAGCGGACCAGCAAAAAAAGGTCGGCATGCTCTCCGGCGGGGAACGCAACCGGGTGCACCTGGCCAGAATGCTCAAGGAGGGCGCCAACGTCCTGTTACTGGACGAACCCACCAATGACCTGGACGTCAACACCATGCGCGCCCTGGAGGATGCCCTGCTGAACTTTGCAGGCACGGTCCTGGTTATCAGTCACGATCGCTGGTTCCTGGACCGCATCGCCACCCACATCATGGCCTTTGAGGGCGACAGCCAGCTGACCTTTTTCGACGGCAACTTTACCGAGTATGAAGAGGATCGCCGCCAACGCCTGGGCAAGGACGCCGACGTTCCCAAACGCATCAAATACCGCAAATTCACTCGCGGCTGACCCGGGCACTTTTTCCAGCTCCGGGCGGTTGCGTGCACCCCCGGAGCCACATACGTTTTCATACTTTTCCTGCCATGGCCAAAAAACGCCCACTTCGCAACCCGCTGAAGGCTATTCGGGCCAAGTGTCTGGAATGTTGTGGCGGCAGTCCCAAGGAAGTTCGCCTTTGTCCGGATCTCTCCTGTGTTCTGCATCCCTTCCGAACCGGAAAAAACCCCTTTCCCCGCCGGAAACGAAAAGCCAAGGACACCTCCGCAACCACTTGCGGCGTGTCGACTGTTGCTGCCAAACCGCGCGAAGTGCAGCTCAGCCTGTTTGCGGAATGACTCCGCCTTTTGCCCACTTGACTCACTGCCTGGAACAAACCTGCCTCCGTGATCTGGTTGACCATCCCCTTGCTGGCCGCGGCCCTGGACCTCTGGCTCAAAGATCCACCCAACTGGCCGCATCCGGTCCGCCTCATCGGCTGGATACTGAACCGCCTGGAAACCTTTGCCCGTTTCTGCCCGTTACCCAAGCGCCCTGTGGGCCTTTTCTGCGTGATGGCCTTGGCCCTGGTCGTGGGTCTTGCCACTCAGGTGGCAATCTCTTTGCCCTTTGTCGGCTGGTTTTTGGCCCTCTACCTCGGTTTTGCCGGACTGGCTCTGGGAGGCTTGCTACAGGAAGGCCGCCGAGTCGTCCGGCTGCTGTCCAGGCAGGACCTCGATGCCGCCAGGACGACTCTCTCCGGATTGGTCAGTCGCGATGTTGACGATCTGGATGAAAACGGCGTCCGCAGGGCCTTGGCTGAGACCATCAGCGAAAATCTCAACGACGCCTTTGTGGCCCCGTTTTTCTATCTGGTCTGCCTCGGCCCGGCTGGGCTCTGGGTTTACAAAACCGTCAGCACCATGGATTCCATGTGGGGCTACAAGACACCGGCTTGGCAGGAACTGGGCTGGGCCGCGGCTCGGGCTGACGACATCCTGACCTATTTACCGGCCCGGATGACGGCCTTGGCAATGGTTTCCGCGGCAAGCCTGTCAGGCTATCCCCCGGTGCGCCTCAACAACCTGCGCCGCACAGCCGCACGCACCGAAAGCCCCAATGCGGGTTGGCCCATGGCCGCCGCAGCCTTGGCCCTCCAGGCTGGCATGGGTGGCCCCACACGCTACTTCGGTCAACCCAAATCCAAGCCTTGGCTCGGCCCGGAGGATGCTCCCTGGACAGACCAAAAACTCAATGATCTGCTGCGCCTGACTCTGCTTTCCGGATTGGGGGTCTGCTTGGCACTCGTTTTGATGGCACTCGGAGCATCGCTGCTGTTGTTCTGATCTCAACCGACTGCGCTCACGGCAAGTTCCCTTCTTGAAATCTTGTTTCCGATTTCAAGGAAATGGAGCGCATACTCGCGCCGAGCTCGTTCCATCCTTCACTTGACCCACCGGGCAAACGAGAGTATCCGCTTAAAACCGAAAGGGCGTGCATCGGGCGTGCATCGCGCCGCTCGAATCAGTTCTATGTATTTCTCAAGGAGGTCTGATTTTTATGGAAGGTGTCGTGAAGTGGTTCAGTAAGCAGAAAGGTTACGGATTCATCACCCCGGATGGCCAAGAAGACGGCAAGGATGTCTTTGTTCATTTCTCGGCCATTGAAGGCGGCGGTTTCAAGACGCTGCGGGAAGGGGCCAGGGTTTCTTTCGAGATTGTCGATGGCGACAAAGGCCTGCAAGCCTCGAACGTTCAGGAACTCGACTAATAATTCACGCATAATATATCAAAAAAGGCCGCTTTCCACAGCGGCCTTTTTTGTTGGCTGCCCATGTCCTCCAGCCCCCCCCCCGATTTCCTCTCACCAATGCAGCGCCGACTCATCAGCGTGGCCCTGGTGGTATTGGCCCTGAATCTCATCGGCGCATTCTTTTTCGGCGTCTTTCTCCTGCTGCAGGGACTGGTAGTCTACTTTTCCGACGTGCTCTGGCCCCTTGCCGTTGCCGGCATTCTGGCCCTGCTGCTCAAGCCGCTGGTTCGTTGGTTCCAGCGCTTCCTGCACACTGGTCGGATCGCGGCCATTACCCTGCTTTACGGCATGGTCTTACTCACCGTTGGACTCTTGGGAGCCCTGATCCTGCCGGTGATCCTCTCCCAATTCCGATCGCTGGTGGAGCACCTTCCGGCTCTTGTGGAGCAGGCCTCGGACCTGATCGCCCGGTTGTTTCCCGATACCGCGGACTGGGTCGAGTCCTCCCTGAGCCCCGAGGCTCTGCGCGAACACCTGCAATCCTTCAGTGAACACCTGGAGCAGATTGTCCAGGCTTCCATGCCCGCCCTGAACACTCTGGGAGATTTTCTGGGACGCACGTTTACCCTGGCCGCCGGTACAGCCGTCATTCCGATCTACCTGTTCTTCTTCTTGTTGACAGACAAAGATCCCTTACGCGCACTGGACGAGCAACTGTCTTTCATTCCGATATGGCTGCGCGAGGATATCACCTTCCTGACCGGCGAGTTCGCCCGGATCATGGTTGCCTTTTTCCGCGGCCAAATCCTCATCGGGCTGATCATGGGCATCCTCATGGCCATAGGTTTTTCTCTGGTTGGACTGAAATTTGGCGCTCTTCTGGGCATCACCATCGGACTTTTGAACATTATACCCTATCTGGGCAGTCTTCTGGGCCTGCTCACCGTCCTGCCTCTGGCCTACCTGCAGCAGGACGGCGGACTGTTGCTCCTGGCCCTGGTCTTGGGCATATTCACCGGAGTCCAGCTCCTGGAAAGCTATCTGCTCACCCCACGGATCATGGGCCGCAGTACCGGACTGCATCCCCTGGTGATCATCATCGCCATCTTTTTCTGGGGCAAGGCCCTGGGCGGTGTTCTGGGCATGATTCTGGCTATTCCCCTGACCGCGTTCTTCGTGGTGGTTTGGCGGCTGGTGCGCCGGAAGTACCTGACCACGGCGACGGAACCGGACGGGGAAGAACTGTCCGCCAACGGGCCCCCAGCTCCTCAATCCTCGCAATGATCTCCCGCCATGACCGAAAGCATCACCGAACTGCTGCGGCAATACGGCATGTATGCCGCGTTGGTCAGCATCGCCCTGAACATCCTGGCCACCATCATCGGGGTATTCCCGACGTTTTTCATCACCGCAGCAAACATCACCCTCTTCGGTTTCTGGATGGGTGCATTCATTTCCTTCCTGGGCGAATCCCTGGGAGCGATCACCGCATTCCTGCTTTACCGCGCCGGATTTCGCTCATCGGCCCAGGCCGCGCTTGCCGACTATCCCCAGGCTCAAACCTTGGTCAATGCACAGGGACGCGAGGCCTTTCAACTGATCTTCCTGCTGCGGATGCTGCCCTTTGCTCCGGCCATTGTCGCCACTCTGGGCGCGGCCGTGGGAAAGGTTTCCCTGGGCTTGTTTGCCGCGGCCTCCACCCTAGGCAAGGTTCCGGCGCTGCTCATGGAGGCCTATGCGGTTTACGAAGTGACCCGGTTTCAGCTTACCGGCAAGATCATCATTGTGGTTTTGGCCGGATGGCTGGCCTATGATGTTTATGCAAGATTACAAAGAAAAAAAACTTTTTCGAAAAAATAAAAGGGGACGATTCGCCCCCTCTGATGGATCGTTCCTATATGTAAAGGCGACCCCCAGGAGGGCGTCCTGTTTTCACACCGGACGGACCTGCATGTCCGCCCATTTTCACCGCGGTCGCCCAGAGCAGGCCTTGCGCCTGCCCCTCCATGCGACGATCAATCCCACCGCCACACCGACTCACCGCCTACCCTTCAGATTTCAGATTTCCGCCCTCATCCCTCTCCTTCCCCCCCTCACCCCCGCTCCCACGCAAACCCCACGATATTTCGCTTCCCACGCTCGAACTCCACGCCGATCAGGGAGACGGCTGCGCTTTCGGCCCGGTATTTGATCGCGTAGCCTTTGCGCTTGATCTGATCCAGGGCGCTCCCCGGAGCCTGGTCCAGGTCCGTGACCTTGAATTCTAAAGATGTAGGCTCGGTTTTCGAAGAGCACGGTCATGTCGATCCGCCCGTGGTTTGTGGACTCCTCGGGCCGGGTGTCCAGACCCAGGCCGGCGAAGACGCAGTAGAAGGTCGAGCAGTAGTAGCCCTCGTAGGCGGCCAGGTTGTTCTTACGGTACCAGTCGTGGGGGATGGCGGCGAACAGGGCATGAAAGATATCGCGCAGCTCGCCGGGATCGTCGACCTGCAAGGCGCGGTAGATGCGCTGCTGGACGATCTTCCTTGCCCGGCTTGTCCTGGACGTAACTGTTCAGGATGGTGTCCGTGAGGCTGGGACTCAAGATATAACGGAACAGGAGGGAAAAGTCTTCCCGAGACTTGGGGGAGGGGGGGGCGTGGGGTTGGTGCAAACCCTTGCCACCGCTCAGGGCAGGCACAAGGCCTACCCCTTGTGACGATCACCCCCGGCATCCCAAGGACTCACCTCGTCCCCAGAATCACCGCCACGACGGCAAAAAGTTGGGCAAACAGCAGGCCCGCGGTCCAGAAGAGCATTTTGACGTTGCCGGCAGCAACCTTCTGGGTCAGATCGATGCGCGCTTCCGCGATCTCTTTGCTCAAGTCCGCCCGCAACTGCTCGATTTCCTTGCTCAAGCCCGCCCGCACCTGCTCGATTTCCTTGCTCAAGTCTGCCCGCACCTGCTCAATGTCCCTGCCCAGGTCTGCCCGCACCTGCTCAATGTCCCTGCCCAGGTCTGCCCGCACCTGCCCAATGTCCCTGCCCAGGTCCGCCCGAACTTTGTGAATTTCCACGGTCAATTCAGTGCGGACTTCCTCGATACGCAAGCGTACCTGCTCTATGTCCCTGCTCAAGTCCGCCCGTACCTGCTCGATTTCTTTTTGCAAGCGCAGCTCGGTTTCACGCACTCCACTGGCCGTGGCCATGTCCCGGAGTTCGGGGTAGCGATCCTCCAGGCTCTCAAAGGCGCTGGCGATGATTTTGGCTCTGGTCCGGTCGTCCTTGGCATCCAGAAGACTGTCGTACAAATCAATGACTTTGGCTGAATGTACCATGGATTAACCCTCCACTGGATAACGTGCGGGGAAAAGACATCAGCAATTTCAAGTGCCCTAAAATGACACGTTTCACGATGAACTCCCAGCAACCCTGACTTTTTTCCATACCCGAACAAACCAAAGTTGGTCAAACACCATCTCTTGAAGACGCTGGTGCGTCCATTGCCTCATTCCCAGGCTGGAGCGTGGGAACGCTCGGAGACGCAACCCTTCGAAGTTGATTTTCTTTTTTCCGATGAAGAATCATGCATTGTCGAGCCATCTGTCCGAAACGCATATTGAGTCTTCCCTTTTTCCCACAGTATTTTTCATTGCGCACTGCATTGCTTGTCATCCTTTTGGAGTACGCGACGGCATTGGAAATGGAAATAAAGGAGAAGGCGTGTACTCCTATTGACTCTTGACACATTTTTTCCTTCCGTGTTGAGCATCAAGACCAAAAACCGCAACGAGCCGTGTCGTGAACGATGCTTGATGTATTGAGGGGGGCGGAGGGGAAACCATGGAATCAGAAAAACAGCGAGTCATGGTTCAAGACAGTGGGGAAGGATCAAATTAACAGCGGATAGTGCGGAAAAAAGAAACCCCTCACCCCCACCTCGGTGGCGGCTCGGTTCAAGTCTTCCCGAGCATGGAGGGCGTGGGGTTGGTACGGTTTGAGGTGCCCCCCGCGCAGACACGTGCCAACAGCTTCCTGGATCATCTACGCAAAAAGGCCGCTTATGCTGGAAAAATCCAGCATAAGCGGCCTTTAATGGACAATGCAATGGCGGAGAGGGAGGGATTCGAACCCTCGATAGAAGTTTTAGCCCCTATACTCGCTTAGCAGGCGAGCGCCTTCGTCCGCCTCGGCCACCTCTCCCCAAAGGCGAGGTTATTTATCGAAATCTCTCACTCGGGTCAAGCGGCGCAAACCCGCGTGTTCGCCCCGAAAGGTCGAAGGATTCGCCCGCCTTTGACAGAATCACGCCCCCCGGATACATTCCACGACCGGTTTTTTCTGGGTCATTTCACCTTAACAGCAGGCTCCTTATGGAACAATTTCCCCGTGTACACCGACTGCCTCCCTACGTTTTCGCCGTGGTCAACGAACTCAAGGCCCGGATGCGTCATCAGGGCGAGGACATTATCGACCTGGGCATGGGCAATCCGGACCTGGCCACGCCCAAGCACATTGTGGACAAACTCTGTGAAGCCGCGCACAAGGCTACCAATCACCGTTACTCCGCCTCCAAAGGCATCCCCAAGCTCCGCCTGGCCATCTGCGACTGGTACTGGCGCAGATACGGGGTGGAATTGAATCCGGACCAGGAATCCGTGGTCACATTGGGCGCCAAAGAGGGTTTGGCCCACCTGGCCATGGTTATGCTCAGCCCCGGGGATGTGGTTTTTGCCCAGGACCCCACCTACCCCATCCACCCGTTCTCGGCGATCATCGCCGGCGCGGATGTGCGGCGGATTCCCATCGGCCGGGACCGGGATTTTTTCGAAGACCTGATGGTCGCCACCCGCCAGACCTGGCCCCAGCCCAAGGTGCTGATCATCTCCTATCCGCACAACCCCACCACCCAGTGCGTGGATTTGGCCTTTTTCGAAAAGATCGTGGACTTTGCCAAGGAACACAAGATGTACGTAATCCACGACCTGGCCTACGCCGATCTGACCTTCGACGGCTATCAGGCTCCCAGCTTCCTGCAGGCCAAAGGCGCCAAGGACGTGGGCGTGGAATTTTTTTCCCTCTCCAAAAGCTACTCCATGGCCGGCTGGCGGGTGGGTTTTTGCGCGGGCAATCGGGACATGGTTCAGGCATTGACCCGGATCAAAAGCTACCTGGACTACGGCATGTTCCAGCCCATCCAGATTGCGGCGATCATCGCCCTGAACGGCCCCCAGGACTGCGTCCAGGAAATTGTGGACACATACAAGGACCGCCGCGACGCCTTGATCGATGGCCTGCATCGCATTGGCTGGGACGTTCCAGCCCCCAAGGCAACCATGTTCGTCTGGGCGCAAATTCCTGAAGAATTTCGCAAAATGGGCTCCGTGGAGTTCTCCAAACTGCTCCTGCGGGAAGGCAAGGTGGCCGTGTCTCCGGGGCTTGGTTTCGGCAACTACGGCGACGACCACGTCCGCTTCGCCCTGGTGGAGAACCGCCATCGCATCAACCAGGCGATTCGTGGATTGCGCAAGGTCATCTCGGGGGAAGCATGCCCGGAGAGCTGATTCGTCTGGGCCTGGGCGGCCTGGGAACAGTGGGAACGGGACTGGCCAAAATCCTGGCCGCCAATGCGGACTGGATTGAACGCCGACTGGGGCGTCGTGTGGTGATCAAGACCGCCTTGGTCCGGGACCCGGAAAAGGTACGGGACATGCCCCAGAATCCATTTTCCCCGAGCCCCGTGCAGTTGACCACGAACATCCGGGATTTGCTGGGCGATCCGGATCTGGACATCATCGTTGAGCTGATGGGCGGCAAGGACACGGCCTATGAACTGATCACCACGTCGCTGCGTGCCGGGCGACATGTGGTCACGGCCAACAAGGCCTTGCTGGCCGAACGAGGCAACGAGCTCTTTGCCCTGGCCGCGGAGCACGGCGTGGGCCTGGGCTACGAAGCCAGCATTGCCGGAGGCATTCCCATTGTCCAGACACTCAAGGAAGGCCTGGCCGGCAACCGGATTTCAGTCCTCACCGGGATACTCAACGGCACGGCCAACTTCATCCTCTCGGAGATGACCACCCGCGGATTGGACTTCCAAACCGCCCTGCGCCAAGCCCAGGTCAAGGGCTATGCCGAGGCCGACCCAACCCTGGACATCGAAGGCATGGACGCGGCCCACAAGCTGATTCTGCTGATCCGCCTGGCCCATGGCCAGGACTATCCTCTGTCCAGCCTGCCGGTCACGGGCATCACCCACGTGGAACCCCAAGACATCGCCTTTGCCGAAGAATTCGATTACCGGATCAAGCTGATCGCCCAGGTTCGAGAGACCGATGGCCTGCTGGACGCGGGAGTGTTCACGGCCCTGGTTCGCCGGGAAGCCATCCTGGGCAAGGTGGACGGGCCGTTCAACGCTGTTCTGCTGGATGGCGACGCCGTGGGTCCGATCATGCTCTACGGCCAGGGTGCCGGAGACCTGCCCACAGGCAGCGCGGTGCTTGCGGACATCATGACCCTGGTGCGCAACGGCCGGGCCCCGGACAACACCGGCTTTCAAAACGTCTCCTTGCCACCAGCGCGCATTTTGGCCCCTGAAATGGTTCGCTCCAGGCACTATTTCCGCTTTTCCGTCCACGATCGTCCCGGGGTGCTGGCCAGCATCGCCGGAGTCCTGGGAGAGCGCAACATCAGCATTGCCCAGGTGGTCCAAAAGGGCTCCCCGGACGGTCGCAGCGTGCCCGTGGTCTTTGTTACCCACAAAGCTCTGGCCCGCGATGTCCAGGCAGCCATCCAGGAAATCGATCAGCAAAGTTTTATTGCCGCACCCACGGTGCACCACAGGATTTTGTCCTCCCCGGCATGAAGGCTTTTCCCATTCCTGTCCACACTTCCCACGCCATGTCCGAATACGGCCATGGAAAAGGGAGTGAATACTGTATCCTCCGACCCCTTTTGGGTGGGCGGGGACGGGAACGGGGACGTGCAAGTGGACGAAGAACAAGGCCGGGGCTGAAGCCGATGTACGGAGTGCTCCACGGCGTGCAACCGTTGCGATGTCCCGCATGAACGCTGTTTCCCCCATCCTGCCCCGGTGCCATGGCATCATCCCGGCCCGATTCGGTTCCACCCGGTTTCCGGGGAAACCGCTGACGGACATTCTTGGCAAACCAATGATCTGGCATGTCTTCCAACGGGCACGATCCTGTCCGGAACTCTGCGGTGTGACCCTGGCCACGGATGACGAGCGGATTCTGGACACGGCAAGAAGGCTGGGCATTTCGGCCACCATGACCCGCGACGACCACCCCAGCGGCACTGACCGGATTCTGGAGGCCGCTGAACGATTAGGTGTCGCCGAGGACGACGTGGTCGTCAACATTCAAGGCGATGAACCCGCCTTGCATCCGGAACTGCTGACCACCCTCCTCAGTCCCTTTGCCGACCCCGCAATCCAGGTGAGCACGCTGGCCAGGCTGATTGCTCCCCAGGATGCCCCAAGTCCGGATGTGGTCAAGGTCGTCACCGACAGCCAAGGCAATGCGCTCTACTTCTCCCGCGCTCCCATACCCTATCCCAGGGAAGGAGAGGGTGCTTTTCTGGGCCATATCGGGCTGTACGCATTCAGGATGCGGACCTTGCGCACCTTTGTCGCACTAGGCCCCGGCAAACTGGAACAAATTGAAAAACTGGAACAACTGCGGCTTCTGGAAGCGGGCATTCCCATTCGCGTCCTGCGCACGGAACTCTGCACCCACGGCGTGGATCGCCCCGAGGACATCCCCCGGGTCTGCGCTCTGCTCCAGGAACAAGGATTGGCCTGACTTTCGGCCGCGAACTACACGATAACGTAACTGCTCAACAACTCTGGGCAACACCGCCTGGATACCGGCCTTCGCCGGTATGACTTTGTTGGCAAAAGGTTCATATTTTTAGTCATTCCGACGAAAGTCGGAATCCAGATCTTTTCAGATGTGTTCATTTGCCCAGAGTTTTTGCGAAGTTGCACGACAACCCCCATGAGGCACGACATGCGCGCGATATTGGCCCTTGAAGACGGAACATGGTTCGCCGGACGCTCCTTTACCGGCGAAGGCGAGGCTGGCGGCGAGGTGATTTTCAACACCGGCATGACCGGATATCAGGAGGTCCTCACGGACCCTTCCTACATCGGCCAGATGGTCTGTATGACCTATCCGCTGATGGGCAATTACGGAGTCAACCTGGATGACGTGGAGTCCGACCGGATCCAGGTGGAGGCAATGATTGTCAAGGAGTGCTGCAAACAGCCTTCCAACTGGCAGGCAACCCAATCCCTGCCGGATTATCTGCGCGATGCCGGGGTTATCGGCCTGGAAGGGATCGATACCCGCGCCCTGACCCGGCACCTGCGCATCCACGGAGCCAAAAGGGGAATCATCTCCACCCGCAATGTGCCGGTGCAGGAACTGGTGGAACAGGCCCAAGCCCTGCCGTCCATGGAAGGGGCGAATCTTGTCCAGCGCGTCAATGTTCCCGGCCCGTTCATCTGGGACGGAACGCGGCCCAGTCCCGTGAGCCTGGAAGGAGACTTTGCCTGGGGAGGACAGGGTTACAGGGTCGTGGTTTTCGATTTCGGGATCAAATGGAGTATCCTGCGGATTCTCCAGGAAAAGGGCCTGGACCTGTTGATGGTTCCGTCCACATTTACGGCCGAACAGGTTCTGGCCCTGCAACCGGATGCGGTGTTCCTGGGCAATGGCCCTGGTGACCCCGCAGCGGTGACGGAAACAATCCAGACCGTGGCCGAGTTGTCAGAAGTATTGCCCATGGCCGGAATCTGTCTGGGGCAACAAATCATGGGATTGGCCCTGGGCGGAACCACTTACAAACTGAAGTTCGGCCACCACGGCCTGAACCACCCGGTCAAGGAACTCGCCACGGGCCGAGTGGAGATTTCCTCGCAAAACCATGGATTTTGCGTGGACTTCGGCCAGGCCGACTTTTACGAGCCGACCCACGTCAACCTCAATGACAATACCCTGGAAGGATTTCGGCACAAGACCAAGCCCCTGATGGCAGTCCAGCATCACCCCGAGGCCGGGCCGGGGCCCCATGACTGCCGCTCGTTCTTTGACCGATTTGTCTCCATGTTGGACGACGTGGTTGGCAAACGTTAGGAGGTTTTCCCATGTCCACGGAATTGATCAAGGCCCGCTCGGCACTGGCCGGCATCGGCACCCTGCTGAAGCAGGAAAAAGTGCTGCCGGCTGTTTTGGCGTTGCACGACGCACTAGGCCTGATAATCCGGACACCACTGATCAAGAGCGAACGTTCGGAGTTTGAACGGTCGCTGGAAAATGCCGTTTTCCGGCTCAATAGCGACGCCAATTTACGGAAAATCTATCCCATCCTGCTCAAGTACACCCCCGGCGAGGAAACCGAACTCCAGGCCATGCTCCGGGAGCTGCTGGGCGAACTGCAAGAAAACGCGGTTCAGGACGCCAGGAAACTGCTGGCTGAACGGGAACAGCGCAAACAGGACGGTTTAGCCAAAGGAAGACAACTGATCTTGTCAGGCCAGTACGACCCGGCAGCCCAGTTTTTCGACAAGATGCTCAAATATTTCCATGACGACCAGGAGCTGAAGGTCGACATTGGCGAGCTGTTCCTTGAGGCCGGGCAGTTTGACCGAGCCTTCGAGTACCTGATTGACTCCATGCAGAACAGCCCGGAATCGGTTCATTTGCTGAACCGTATCGGCATGGGACTTCGCAAGTTGGGCAAATGTCCGGAAGCGGAAAAGTGTTTTCAGCAAGCCCTGAAGCTCTCTGCCGACGATGAGCGGCTCTTTTTCAACCTGGGCCGCGTGTATGTGGATTGCGCCAACTGGGACAAGGTCGTTGAAGCTGCTTCCCATGCCCTGGCTCTCAATCCAGAACTGGAGCAGGCCCAGAAAATGCGCGATTTCGCCCTGCGCAAAAAAAAGGGCTGATCTCCCGATCCGAACTGCCCCGCGCCTTGTTGAGGTTTGGCTCGATATTCCTGCTTTGACCGACCTTACCGTTACCACTTTCCCGAAAAGGACGCACCACCATGTCCAAATCCTTGTCCATTGACACGGCCGCCTACATACCAAGCCCTTCACGGTCCTCGGCGTACCTTGACTGGCTGCAGATGCTCACGGGCGCAGCCCTGATTCTGTTCATGTGGGCGCACATGATTCTGGTGGCCAGCGTCATCATCGGCCCCGGGGTGATGAACGCCATTGCCCATTTTTTTGAGGCCACCTACATGGCCCAGGTCGGCGGACCATTGATCGGACTGGTCTTCCTGCTGCACTTCATCCTGGCTGCCCGCAAGATCCCTTTCCGAGCTGAACAGCAATCCAGAATATGGAAACATTCCCGAATGCTGGCACACAAGGACACCTGGCTCTGGCTCGTACAGGTGATCACGGCCATGCTCATTCTGATCATGGGAGCCATCCACATGTGGGTTGTGCTCACGGACCTGCCCATTACCGCGGAGAAAAGCGCGGCCCGGATCCAGGGCGGCTTTTGGATGGGATTTTATCTGTTTTTGCTGCCCCTGGTGGAACTGCATGTGGGCGTCGGCCTGTACCGCATCGCCGTGAAATGGGGGTTCGTGGGCCGGGACAAGCGTCCGAAAATGCAGCGATTCGAATACGTCATCACCGCGGTGTTCATCTGCATCGGCCTTGTGGCCCTGCTTCGCTTCTATTTTCTTGCACTATAGGACCATGAACTGATCGCTGCTCCCTGATTCCGCCGCCTGGTTCACGGTTGCTTCCTTAGCTGGTGGTCATGATCAGCCAGCGTTCAGAATCCGTGCCCCAATGCCACATGCGAGCCGTGACCGGGAACATTTTTCCAAGCAATCCAAAGGATGGACTCCATGCAGACCTTTCAAACTGACCTCCTGTGCATCGGGGCCGGACTGGCCGGGGAACGGGTGGCCATCGAGGCCGCGGCCGCCGGTTTCGACGTCACCTGCTTGAGCCTTGTACCGGCCCGTCGCTCTCATTCCTCCGCGGCCCAGGGGGGCATGCAGGCAGCCTTGGGCAACTGTGCCATGGGCGAGGGAGATTCCCCGGATGTCCACTTCGAGGACACGGTCAAAGGGTCGGACTGGGGTTGCGACCAGGAAGTGGCCCGGCTCTTTTGCGACAACGCCCCCATTGCCATGCGTCAGTTGGCGGCCTGGGGCGTACCCTGGAACCGGGTCGTCCCCGGCAAGTCCACCTACTTCAAGGGCGGAAAGCTTTTTGAAAAAGAGGAACTGCAGGAAAAAGAGGGGCTGATCACGGCCCGAGCATTTGGCGGCACTGCCAAATGGCGGACCTGCTACACCTCCGACGGAACCGGTCACACCGTACTGTACACCATGGATAATCGAGCCGTACAGTTGGGCGTTGCCGTGCATGACAAGGTCGAAGCCCTCAGCCTGATCCACGACGGGAAAAACTGCCTGGGGGCCGTGGTTCGCTGTTTGAAAACCGGAGAACTGCACACCTACCTGGCCCGGGTCACGCTGATCGCCACCGGTGGCTTCGGCCGCATCTATCGAGAGTCCACCAACGCCGTGATCAATGACGGCGGTGGCCTGATCATCGCCCTGGACACCGGCCTGGTTCCCCTGGGCAACATGGAAGCGGTCCAGTTCCATCCCACGGGCATTGTGCCCACGGACATCCTGGTCACCGAGGGCTGCCGCGGTGATGGTGGGACTTTGCTGGACAAAAACGGACATCGCTTCATGCCCGATTACGAACCGGACAAGGCGGAGCTGGCCTCCCGTGACGTGGTCTCCCGCTGGATGACCCATCACATGCGCCAGGGCCTGGGCGTATCCAGTCCGTACGGCGACCATCTCTGGCTGGACATCCGCCACCTGGGCTGCCAGCACTTGGCCACCAAGCTGCGGGAAGTGGATGAAATCTGCAAAAACTTCCTGGGAATCGATCCCGCCGTGGACCTGATCCCGGTCCGCCCCACTCAGCACTACAGCATGGGTGGGGTGCGCACCGACAAGGACGGGCTGGCCTATGGCCTGAAAGGCTTGTTTGCCGCTGGTGAAGCCGCCTGCTGGGACATGCACGGCTTCAACCGCCTGGGCGGCAACTCCCTGGCGGAAACCGTTGTCGCCGGCATGATTATCGGGGCGAAGGTCGTGACCTATCTCCAGAACCACCATGTTTCCTTTCCCACCAGCCTGGTTCGGGACGCGACCGCCGCCCAGCAAGACCGCATCAGGCTCCTGGTCTCGGGTAAAAGCGGCCGGGAAAACGTTTTTGCCGTGCGGAATGCCATGTATGACGCGCTCATGCATGGTGCCGGTATTTTTCGGAACGGCAAGGACCTGGAGGCCTGCGTGCAAACCCTCCAGGAGGTCCATGCCCGGTCCGAAAAAATCGGGCTGCGTTCCAACGGCCGGGGCGCCAACCCGGAACTGGCCCTGGCCTTGCGCCTGCCGGGCATGGTCCGACTGGCCCTGTGTGTGGCGCAAGGCGCGCTGCAACGCACGGAAAGCCGGGGGAGCCATGCCCGGGAAGACCATCCGGAGCGCAACGACCGCGATTGGCTGGTTCGCACCCTGGCCACATGGCAGCCTGGAGAATCCCTGCCAAGCCTGACGTTTGAACCGGCCTCCACTGTCTGGAGCATCCCCCCGGGGGAACGAGGCTACGGTGGCGGCAAGATTATCTCTGCGGAACCAGAAGAGAAATCTGGAATTTGAATTTTGTCGGATACTTGGATTTCCCATCATGATGCCATTTTGGCCGCCCTTTCAGGGCTCTTTCTTGTTTCAGACGCCCGTCACAACCATTCAACCCTGAAGGGGCGGCCTGAAAAGGCTGAAACGCGTCTCTCTTGGTGCAGCGGCAAGTTTAAGTATTCAACCTCAATCAGTATATTTTCTGGGAATTGCCTAAACCGAACAATACGTTTGCATCACGCACAACGAGGACCAGCATGGCCAGGAACCTGACCTTCTCCATTTTTCGCTACAACCCCCAGGACCCGACCTCGACACCGCATACGGACACTTTCATCCTGGACGAAACCAACCACATGACCTTGTTCATCGCTTTGAACAGAATCCGTGAGGAACAGGATCCCGGTCTGCAGTTCGATTTCTGTTGCCGCGCCGGGATCTGCGGGGCCTGTGCCATGGTCGTCAACGGTCGCCCCGGCCTGGCCTGCCACACCAAGACCAAGGATCTCCCAGAGAATATCACCCTGATGCCTCTGCCCTTCTTCACCCTGGTGGGCGACCTGTCCGTAGATACGGGAACCTGGTTTCGGAACATGGCCCAACGAGTTCGCTCCTGGGTGCATACGGACAAAGAGTTTAATCCCAGAGCTCTGGAAGAACGCATGGACAACGCGTTGGCTGAGGAGATCTACGAACTGGAACGCTGTATTGAATGCGGTTGCTGCGTGGCCGCCTGCGGAACCGCAATCATGCGTCCAGATTTTCTGGGTGCCGCCGGGCTGAACCGCTTGGCCCGCTTTGCCCTTGACCCTCGGGACAAGCGAACGGAACAGGACCATTTCGAGATCGTGGGCAATGACCAGGGTATCTTTGGTTGCATGGGCCTGTTGGCCTGCGAAGACGTTTGCCCCAAACATCTGCCCTTGCAGGACCAGTTGGGCATGCTGCGCTGGAAAATGGGCTGGGCCGGCATCATGAATCTGTTGCCGTGGAAAAGGAAATAAGGAGACAGTCGTGCGTACCGTCACATCATCCGACATTGCGGACCGGGTCGCGGAAATGGTGGTCCGGACCAACCGCATTCTGCCTCCGGACGTTCTGGCCGCCATCAGCCGGGCCAAGGAAAACGAAAGCTCTCCGTCGGGCCGGGAAATCCTCGGGCAGCTTGAGGAAAACGCGGCCCTGGCCAGGGAAAGCGGGTTGCCGCTTTGCCAGGACACGGGCATGGCCGTCTTTTTCGTGGAACTGGGCGAACAATGCCGGGTGGAGGGGGCAAGCCTGCGCGAGGCCATCACCCAAGGCATGGTCCGCGGATACCAGGACGGCCTGCTGCGCAAATCCATGTGCCACCCCTTGACCCGCAAAAACACCGGAGACAATTCACCGGCTGCTATCCACGTTGAACTGGTTCCCGGGGACGGTCTGAAAATTTCTTTCATGGCCAAAGGCGGCGGCAGTGAAAACATGTCCCGGGTGACCATGCTCTCCCCGGCCCAGGGCTGGAGGGGCATCAAGGAGTTCGTCCTGGACCGGGTGGCCGAGGCCGGACCCAACCCCTGCCCACCAACCATGCTGGGTATCGGCATCGGCGGCTCCTTCGAACTGGCCCCCAGGCTGGCCAAACAGGCATTGCTCCGCCCCCTGGACCAGCCCCATCCGGACCCGGAAATCGTCCGCATGGAGCAGGAACTGCTGGACGAGATCAACTCCCTGGGTATCGGCCCCATGGGCCTCGGCGGCGACACCACCTGCCTGGCGGTGCGCATCATCATGGCCCCTTGCCACATTGCCAGCCTGCCCCTGGCCGTAAACGTCCAGTGTCATTCCGCACGCCACGAGGAGGTGCTGCTGTGAGCAGGGAGTATTCGTTACAGGCCCCTCTGCGCGACGAAGATGTCATCCACCTCAAGATTGGCGACCGGGTACTGCTCTCCGGGATCATCTACACGGCCCGGGACGCGGCGCACAAGAAAATCGTCCAGGCCCTGGAGACCGGCGCGGAACTGCCCTTTCCCCTGAAAGGGGCCGTGATCTATTACGTCGGGCCGTCCCCGGCCCCGGCAGGCCGGCCCATCGGCTCCGCCGGCCCCACTACCAGCTACCGCATGGACAGCTACACCCCCCGGCTGCACAGCCTCGGGGTCAAGGCCACCATCGGCAAGGGCAAGCGCAGCCAGGAGGTCAAGGATGCCCTGGTTCGCCACAACGCGGTGTACTTCGGAGCCACCGGCGGAGCCGGAGCCCTGCTCTCCCAGCGCATCGTCTCCTCCAAAATCATTGCCTTCGAGGACCTCGGGCCGGAAGCCGTCCGGGAACTGGTGGTTCGGGACTTTCCCTTGCTGGTGGTCAACGACGCCTTTGGCGGCGAACTTTACGCCAGGCCGAACCTGCCCGATTAGCCACCCGCCACATGCAAGACACGCATGGACTCCAAGGAGGCCATTCATTCCGGTTTACAAGGAAGTATCCATTCTGAACGCGACCGTTCCCCCGGCGACGCCGCTCATGTCAACTTGATTCGAGGGATTGGGCCGAGAAGGCACATTGACCAGTCCCTTGAAAAACTCCCAGTTGCTGCGTCGCTACAAAAAGTTCAAACTCTCACGTATGAATAACGACGCTTCGACCTTGAGCTTTTTTTGCTCCTTGCACTTGCGGTTTTTGAACGGACTGTGGATGCGGATTTTTTCAACACTCAGTCACCGTGTGAATGGCCGTGCAATCGAGAAAACCTCTTTTTTTCAGGTCTGGCCATGCGCACACTGGTCATGAATCTGACCCGCTTCGGCGACCTGCTGCAAACCCAGCCGGTCATTGCCGGGTTGCGGGACCGGGGACATGCCCCGGCCTTGATCTGCCTGGAAAACTTTGCCGCGGCGACCATGTTCCTGCCGGGAACGGATGACGTCTTCGCCCTGCCAGGTGCCGGATTGCTCGCTGATCTGGACCGTGGCTGGCCCACGGCTCTGCAACGCCTTTTGGCCTGGAAAGACGAGGTCCAGGGCAGTCAGCAGGCCCCGCCCCTCGTCAACCTGACCCCGATGCAAGGCGCCCGCCTGCTGGCCCGCATCCTGACCTCCGGCCCGGTCTCCGGCTTTGGCCTGGATGAACAGGGCTACGGGTTCTACGGCAATTCCTGGGCCGCCTTTCTCCAGACGTCCACCATGAACCGGGGTTGCAGCCCATTCAACCTGGTGGATCTGATGCTGCGCAGCGCGGATTTACCCGTGGTTGGCCAGGATCTGCAGCTGACCCGTCCGGAATCGGAAACTCTGGAACGTATTCGAAACCTGCTATTCACGAAGATTCCAGCAAATACGCCCATCTCCGTCCGTGGCTTTGCAGCCCTGCAGCTTGGTGCCAGCGAGCCACGCCGCCAGTGGCCCGAGGAATATTTTGCCCACCTGGGCGACCTGCTCTGGGACCGATGCGGCCTCTGCCCTGTGTTGCTGGGCACCCCCTCGGAGCACTCCCTGGCGCAAGGGTACGCCTCCCAGGCCACGGCTCCCTTCATCAACATGGTCGGCCGCACATCCCTGCCGGAGCTGGCCGCGGTCCTGTGTCACACGGATCTGCTGGTGACCAATGACACCGGCACCATGCATCTGGCCGCCGGCCTGGGTCGCCCGGTGGCCGCGATCTTTCTGGCCACGGCCCAGCCCTGGGACACCGGGCCATACCAAGAGGGCAGCCTGTGCCTGGAACCCAACCTGGATTGCCATCCCTGCGCTTTTGGCATCGCCTGCGAGCATGATGAAGCCTGCCGTCGCGCCATATCCCCCAGACAGGTTTTCAACCTGATCCATGCCCATCTTCTCCCGCTTTGCCCGTCATCCCCCATGACCGCCAACGGAGAATCCGTTTCAGACTTGCGCTCCGTGCGTGCCTGGAAAACGCGCCGCGACACCCATGGCTTCCTGGACCTGGAAGCCCTGAGCGACCAGGATACGGATCTGCGTACCCAATGGATCCGCATCCAGCGCCACACCTATCGTCAATTCCTTGACCAATCCCCGGCCATCCATCTTCCGGATTTTTCCCTCAATTTCCCGGAACCGGCCCGAACACGCATTATGGCTTCCCTGGACCAGTCCATCGCCTTGTTGCGCATCCTGGAGAGCCAGGCCCAGGTCCTGGCAACCGCGCCCCTGCCCAAAATGCAGCAAAAATTCCTGGCCTACTGGGAACGACTCCAGACCCATTGGCAGGCAGACCCGTTCTTCGCGGTTCTTGGCCGGTTATGGCTGACGGAATCCCAGGAGCTGGGGCGGGACATTTCCGGTATCCTGCAACTCACGCGTCGATATCTGGCACTGGCATCAGCGTGGAGAACCGCTTTTCCCCCTTCATGTTCTCGGCATGAATCTTGAATAAGCTTGGGAAACCCAACCCAACTGCAAGGAGGTTCCTGCGATGATCATTATTGACGGGCAAAAATCGGACTTCAGCATCACCAACTATACCAACCTGGACGAGCTGCTCATCGGATTGATGAGCATGAAGCATCTGGACAACCGGATCGTAACCGACGTGTTCGTCAACGACGAAGCATTTTCAGAAATCTACCCGCACCAGGCCGAAGACGTGGATTGCCGGGATATCCAAAAGGTCGAAATCAAGACCATGGGCGTTTCGGAGATGGGCGTGAACATTGCCCGTGAACTGTACAAGGTCATCCGGCTGATGAGCGAAGGCTCCAAACAGGTCGCCGATCTGTTTCGCCGCGCCGACGACGCCGAGGCTCTGGAAATGTACCAGGACCTTCTGGACGTCACCCGGGATTTCCTGGGCATGATCGGTGCCCTGCGCGATGAGTTCGCCCTCTCCGCCAACCCGCAGTTTGAGGACGCCATCAATGAACTGTCCGAACTGTTCACGGAAATGCTGGAAGTTCAGGAGAACGAGGACTGGATCCTCCTTTCCGACCTGCTGGAATATGAGTTTCACCCACTGGTGGAGCGCTGGAAAAGCATCGTCGCCCAGTTGCGTGAGGATGTGCGCAAGTCCATCCGGGAGGGTTGAATGGATACGGTTGAAACCTACTTGGAAGAAGCCCTGGATCTGGGTCACAGGGAGCTTTCCCTGTTGACGGAAGGGAACGTGGAGCAGGCTGAGGCCCTGGCCAACGACCGGGGCCGCCTGCTGGACATGGCCTGGCGCGGCCGGGGACGGATCTCGCAGGACGTCTTCCTGGCCAAGATGGAGCAGTTGCAGTCCGTACATAACCAGGTCAGCGCCGAAGCCCGGCGACTGCACAAAATGCTCAAGGACGACCTGCTCCGCACCCGCCGGCAAAGCCAGGGGTATTCGGGATATTACAACAGCATGCCCGCTGCCCAGGCAGAAGCTCGATTCGTACAGACCAAAGGGTGACCATCGCTGCTGGACTGGATCGTCAAATTTTTCCGCAGTATCCGGATTCCCGTATGCGCGGGCAGATGCCCAGGGAACCAACTTGTCCCCCCCGATCAGACGGGAATCCGGAATACCACAGTCCTTGCACCCGTGATGTCAAAAAACCGACCTCATGCTGCCCCGATGATCATATCCCGAAGCACATAGGTGGCAATGGAAAAGTAAATCAGGACACCGCCGATATCAGCGATGGAGGTGATCAGTGGGGCGCTGGCCGTGGCCGGGTCCATGCGCAGTTTGCTGAGGATGAACGGCAGGGACATGCCCACGATGCTGCCGAACAAGACCGTGCAGACCATGGTCATGGCCACGACCACCGCCACTTCCGGACCGGCCCGGAAAATGCCGATCATGGACACCGCCAAGCCCATGGCCAGGCCCAACGCGGCGGAAACGAGAACCTCACGACCAAGCAGGTGAAACCAGTCGGAGAGTTTCGCTTTCCCCGTGGCCAGAGCGCGGACCATCAACGTCGCCGCCTGGCTGCCGGCATTCCCGCCGGAGTCGATGAGCAAGGGCAAAAAGAAAACCAGGGCAATCACCGCCTCGATGGTATCCTCGAAATAGGCGATGCCCGCCCCGGAAAAAATGTTCATGAACACCAGGATCAACAACCAGGGAATACGCTTGGAAAAGAGCATCCAGAAGCTTGCGTCGCGCATGTTGATGTTTGCCAACCCGGGAGGAGCCTTGTGTCCCAGGCCGCCCATCTTGTGAAAGTCCTCGGTGGTTTCTTCCACCATCACGTCATGTACGTCGTCAAAGGTGACGATTCCGGCCAGGGCCTCATTGCCGTTGATAACGGGAATGGCCAGTAAATCGTACTTGCTGAGCTTCTGGGCCACCTCTTCCTGGTCTTCACCGGCACGAACGAAGACCGGCTTTTCCTGCATGATCTCCTTGACCTGCGTGGCCGGTTTGGCCGTGATCAGATTGCGCAGGGATACGGCGCCCAGCAGATGACGCTGGTCGTCTATGACATAGATGGTGTAGATCGTTTCCTTGTCCGGGGCTTCCAGGCGGACCTTTTCCAGAGCCTTTTGGACGGTCATATCCGGAGTCAGGGTGACGTATTCCGAGGTCATGATCGCCCCGGCCGTTCCTTCGGCGTAGGAACCGAGTTTGCGGATATCCTCGCGTTCCACCTTGGCCATCAGACCGAGAACCGTCTCACCCCGATCCTCTGGAAGCCGCTTGAACAGATCGACCCGGTCGTCCGAGGGCATGTGGTTCATGATCTCAGCCAACTGCTTGTCTGGCATGGCCTTGGCCAGCAGGGACTGTTCGTCGTGATCCAGACGACAGACGATGTCCGCGGCAATTTCGCTGCCGATGATTTCAAGGATGCGCAGTTGTTCGTTGCGCGAAAAGCTGGTCAGGTAGGTTGCCAGGTCAGCCGGGTGCAAGGAATCGCAGAACTCGCGGACTCCCTGAATCCGGTTCTCGGCGAGAAGCTTCGTGATGGTGGTGAAAATGGTGGCCTTGTTCATGACTCGTCTCCTTGACGGAGCCCGCCCGGAGGACGGGGACGCGAGTCATTCAGGCCTTATGCGGAAAGAGGCGGAAAAAGCTCAGGAATCGCCGTCCACGCGGAGCGCGTCCGGATGAGTGTTGTGGGGATCGGAATTGATCGAGTGGCGCGCCATGCGCCTGGGAGGGCCTTCGTCCATTGCGGATTGCTCCTGGTTGGAGGTGAAAAATGAAAGCCGAACAAGCGGCCTCCGTAAAAACACTAGGGCGTGTAGTTTCACGCCCTCGAAAAGTCAACCACTACGGGATATGGCGGTTAGCGAAATGCCGCTTGTGGATTGCCCACTCTTACGGAGCAAAAAGGGTCCATCAAAATCTGCAGACTCTATCAGATAATCAGCCGGCAGCGTACGCCTGGACCGTGTTGCGCAGCAGTTGGGCAATGGTCATCGGGCCGATCCCTCCGGGAACCGGGGTGATCGCGGCGACGTGATCGCGCAAGGCCTGGAAATCCGCGTCGCCCACCAGGCCCTGGTCCGTCCGGTTGATGCCCACATCCACCACCACGGCCTCGGGGGCGACCATGTCCGCGGTGGCGAACCGCGGCCGGCCCACGGCCAGAAACAAGAAATCCGCCTGGCGCATTTCACCGGCCAGATCCGGCGTCCGGGAGTGACACAGGGTCACCGTGGCATTGCCCTGGGCATTGGGTTGCGCCAGCAAGAGGGCCAGCGGCTTGCCCACGATGTTGCTGCGGCCCACGACCACGGCCTTTTTCCCGGACACGCTCAGGTCGTACCGGGCCAGCAATTCCAGAACACCGGCGGGCGTGCATGGTCGCAAACCCGGCAGGCCCAGGGTCAACCGGCCCATGTTCTCGGGGTGAAAGCCATCCACATCCTTTTTCGGATCAATCAACTCCAGGCAGCGTTGGGCCTTGAGTCCTTGCGGCAACGGCAGTTGCAGCAAAATGCCATGAACGGACCGGTCCGCGTTCAACTCGCGGATCAGGCCCTCCAGATGATCCTGGGTCACGTCCTCGGAAAGGCGCAGACTTCGCGAAACAATACCCACCTCGGCACAGGCCCGCTCTTTGTTCCGGACATAAATCCGGGAGGCCGGATCATCGCCCACCAGAACCACGGCCAGTCCGGGGGGCTTGGGGCGGGAAGCGGCCAAATCGGCCACTTCCCGCTGCAATTCCTCGCGAATGGTCGCCGCCGTCCGCTTGCCGTCCAGCAGCACCGCGCTCACGCGTCGTCCTCATCCGTTTCAACGTCCAGCCACTGGGCGATCATGCTCGGGCCGAAGTACGCGCCCTGCTCTTCCAGCACCTCTTCGATACGCAACAATTGGTTGTACTTGGCCAGCCGGTCGGAACGACACAGGGAGCCGGTCTTGATCTGACCGGAATTCATGCCCACAGCCAAGTCGGCGATGAAGGGGTCCTCGGTTTCCCCGGACCGGTGGGAAATGACCGTGCCGTAGGAGGCGGACTTGGCCAGCTCGATGGTATCCAGCGTCTCGGTGACCGTGCCGATCTGGTTCAACTTGACCAGGATGGCGTTGGCGATGCCTTCCTGGATGCCCTCGGCCAGGATGTCCGGGTTGGTTACGAAGATGTCGTCACCCACGATCTGGATGCGGTCCTCGAACGCCAGGGTCATTTTTCGCCAGCCGTCCCAGTCGCCTTCGGCATGGCTGTCTTCGATGGAGATCAGCGGAAATTCCTGGGTAAACTGACTGTAATAGTCGATCAGCTCTTCCGGGGAGAGCTGCAGATTTTCACCGCTGAGCATGTACTTGCCGTCCTTGTAAAACTCCGAGGCCGCGGCATCGATGGCCAGGGCGATCTCCACACCGGGCTGGTAACCGGCCGCTTCGATAGCCCGCATGATATACTGAAAAGCCTCCTTGTGGCTCTTCAGATTTGGTGCGAACCCACCTTCGTCGCCAACGGAAGTGATGTGCTTATCCTTGGCGAGAATGGTCTTCAAGGCATGGAATGTCTCCGCGCCCATGCGCAGGGCCTCGGAAAAGGACGGCGCGCCCAAGGGCAGAACCATGAATTCCTGGATATCCAGGCTGTTGGGAGCATGCGCCCCGCCGTTTATGATGTTCATCATCGGCACGGGCAAAATCTTGCCGTTCACGCCGCCCAGGTACTGGAACAGCGGCAGCCCCAGATAGTTGGCCGCTGCCCGGGCCGTGGCCATGGACACGCCCAGCATGGCGTTGGCACCTAACCGGGACTTGTTGTCCGTGCCGTCCAGGTCCAGGAGAACCTGGTCCACCTTGAGTTGGCTCAGGGCGTCCAAGCCGATGACCGTATCCGCGATCTCTTCACGAACGTTCTCCACCGCGTTCATCACACCCTTGCCCGCATAGCGGCGCGGATCACTGTCGCGCATTTCCAGGGCTTCCCGGGTCCCGGTGGATGCTCCGGAAGGCACGGCCGAACGCCCGGTAGCCCCGGACTCCAGGGAGACCTCCACTTCCACCGTGGGATTACCTCGCGAATCCAGAATCTCTCTGGCCCAAACACCGACGATGGTGCTGCTCATACAAGTACTCCTTTTCGTAACAAGTGTGCATTCTCCATAGAGGTCTTCACCAGTCCTCGCATTAACAAATCCGGCTGATAGTGGTCGATTCCGGTACAAACGTCCACCAGGGCCTTTGCCGGCCCGCCGGTGACCACCACCTCCACCGGCGGCTGCAGGCGGTTTTTCAGACGGGCGCACAAGCCTTCCACCATGGAGGCGAACCCAAAGACCATCCCGTTACGCAGACTCTCGGCCGTACTCTGCCCGATACGCGGACCACCCTGCAGGCCGTCCAGGCCAATGGTCGGCAACTTGGCGGTCTTCGAAGCCAATGCCGCGGCCGAGGAGTGCAGCCCCGGGCAAATCAACCCGCCTAGATAGGCCGTATCCTGAATACAGTCAAAGGTTGTGGCCGTGCCAAAATCCACCACGATCAGGGACCGGGAGGAAAAAAGCGTCCGGGCCGCGAAAGCGGCCACCAGCCGGTCCGCCCCCACCTCATGGGGCCGGGCGTAACGGTTTTCCATCGGCACGGACATGTCTTCGGGCACAAACAGTACCGGACAGCTGCAGAACCGTTCCCCGGCCGCCCGCACCAGTTCAGTCATCGGAGGAACCACGGAACAGGCCACCCAGCCAGAAACGTCCCCTGGAAACAGTCCGTGGAGGCCAAGAATCTGGACAACGCGCAGCCCCCAGGCATCGGCCGTGGAGTCCAACCTGGTGGGCAGGCTGTAGGTCCCGAGAATCTCCTCTCCGCGAAGGACACCAATCTTGATGTTGGAGTTGCCGATATCCAGAAGGAGCAGGTGAGGCATGTGCAGGATGATGGGGTTGCTGGTTGGAAAACATCAGAGATGAATCAATTACGGGGAAATGACAAGTGGGAGCTCCCCAAAAGCCTTCCAGGCGCCCTCGGTGTATTCTCCATGAGATTTCAACGTGTTCTCAACGTTGCCGCCTCTACCCTGAAACGCATGACGGCCCCGCCAACTTGAGTTTTGGCGGGGCCGTCATGGTATCTCGGCGAATGGCCGAACGATTTACTGTTGCATCCCGGTCGGCGCCTCAGGCTCCATCGGTTGCGCGGGGTCATGTTCAGCAGGGGGCTGTTGCCCCATACCCGGAGGAGTCTGGGGTTCCATTCCCTGTTCGGGGCCCATACCTGGGCCTCTCCCTGGGTCTGTATCCGGCATGGTCCCAGGCTGCTCATATCCTGGAACTGCCTCACCCGGCCGTGCCGGCATTTCAATCTCTTGCTGCTGATCCGGGCCGCCGCATGCCGTCACAAAACCCAGGCCCACGGACACACCCAAAATCAAAAGCAGTGATCGCAGTCGCATGATCAGCCCTCCATCATGGCGAAGGTTTTCAATGTGTCACCGGGGCCCACTTGGCCCCGGTGACACGGAACAGTTTTGACCTAGTGACGAGCTTCCAGCATGGACGTCAACTGCTCCCGCAAAGCCTCGTTGGTCTGCACTTCCTGCATGACCTGATTGTACATCTCCACGTTCAGCCCGCTGTCCTGAACAGCCTGAACCATGGCTGCGCCGGCTTCTTCCTGCATTTGCTGCGCGGATTGCGGATCAGTTACACCCGCGAGCGATTCTTGCAGATCAACCCGAATTTCGTGAATCTCCATATAGGCCTCGGCCACTTTCTCCAGTTCGGCATCACTGACCTCAAGCCCTGGTCCAGGTTGTTGCATCATAGGCTGTTGTTGACCGCCCATCTGGCCTGTCTGGGCCTGTACCGCCCCAGCTAGAAACAGAACAAGCAAGCATCCGGCAAATGGTCCGATCAACATCGTTTGCAGTGTTTTCATTGTAAAAAACCTCCAACTCGTTTTTTCATCACCGGATCATCCAGCGACGTTGGTAATGGTTACAGCACAGACCATGCCATAATCATGAACTTCGCAGAACAATATAAGCATCCATTTCAGAAAAATCATGAATTATCAAATTGTTATGCAAGCACACCTCGTCTTCGGCCAGCTGTCGACGCATGGACGAACCAAGCCGGATACATCCTTGTAATAATCCAAAATAAAACAATATCCACATATCCTTCCGCACGTGGCCATCCTGCGCAAAGCCCCCTTGAAAACACCTCTGAACATGTTTAAAAAAGTCACATGTGCAACAACATGCCTGTGACGGAGCAGTCAAAATGAACCACCACCGAACCGGCTTTTTCGACATCGTCAGCCTGCGTACGGCGCTGGTCGCCTGCGTCATCCTGCCCTTGGCCGCTGCCATGGCCCTGACCGGCTACCTGTTGCTGCGGCATGTGGAAAACAATGTCGAATTCCGGATGCAAAAAGATTTGGAGCTGGTGGCCAGAGCGATTCAATTGCCCTTGAGCCATGCCTTGGAAATGGATCGGCAAGGAAGTGTTTTGCGTGCCGTGGAATCCGCTTTTTCCATCGGCAGGGTATACAGCGCATATGTCTACGACAGTCAGGGACGCCGGATTGCCTCCGCAGGGCGCAGCGAGCCGTCTCCGGAGCAGGACCGGCTGACCGAGCTGGCCGAGGACGGCAGGGAACGCGGCGAATACGGGCATGTGGCCGGACGGGAGGTCTTTTCCTACTTCGTGCCTCTGACCGACTCCGGCGGGCGGGTCAACGGCCTGCTCCAATTGACCCGCCGCAAAAGCGACTTTCAAGACGACGTCCGAACCATCCGCACCCAGGTCGCCATGGGACTGGGGATCGGCCTGCTGTGCATGACCGGGCTGGTTCTTTTTGGCCATCACCGGGCTTTGGGCAGGCATCTGTCCAGCCTGAGGAACAGCATGTCCAAAGTGACCAAGGGGGAGCGGGATCACCGGCATCAACCGCTGGGTCCCAAGGAAGTCGTGGCCATTGGCGGCCAGTTCAACCGGATGATGGACACCATTGAGGCCACCCAGGCCGAACTGCGCCAACGCCGGGCCAAGCAGGAAGAGCTGCAGTCCCAGTTGCGCCAGGCTGAAAAACTGGCGGCCATCGGTCAGCTGGCCGCGGGTGTGGCCCATGAACTGGGCACGCCCCTGAGCGTGGTCAGCGGCAAGGCCCAACGCGCCCTGCGCAAGTCCGGATTGGATGCGGACATCGTTCAGACCTTTCAGGATATCCGTCTGGAAGTGGACAGGATGGAACACATCATTCACCAACTCCTGGACTTCAGCCGGAGCAATGCCTTGCGCAAAGCACCGATCACCATCTCCAGCCTGGTGCGCTCCGCTCTGGCGGCAGTTTCCGAGGAGGCAAATCAGCATGGCGTGAGCCTGCGCATCAGTGGGCCACAACCTGGGGAGGAGCAAACGGTTACGCTTTACCTGGACGGTGTGCGCATGGAACAGGCTGTCGTCAATCTACTGCGCAACGCGATCCACGCCGCATCAGGCGGTACCGTGCAGGTCTCCTGGGGTACGGATGGCTCACGGGCCTGGATACAGGTGGATGACGACGGCCCGGGCATTCCTACGGACATTGCGCCCAAGCTGTTTGAACCTTTTTTCACCACCAAAAGCGTCGGCCAGGGAACCGGTTTGGGCCTGGCGGTTGTCCACGGCATTTTGCGAGAACATGACGGAACCATCGACTTTGGCGCCAGTCCGCGAGGAGGTGCGTTGTTTCGCATCCATCTGCCGCTGGATGATGCAATGCGCGACTTGGAGCCAAACAATGAAAAGGAAGAGCACGTATGAAAACCAGACATGATCCCAGCGGCACCAACCGCAAGGTTTTGGTGGTCGAGGACGACCAATCCTTTGGTCGCCTGCTGATTCAGGAATTACAGGACCATGATCTGAGCGCCCGGTGGGTCGACACCGCAGAAAAAGCGCTTGACGCGATCCAGGAATGGCGGCCGGACCTGGTGGTCAGTGATCTGCGATTGCCTGGCATGGACGGTCTGGAACTGCTGCAACGGGTCGAGTCCGACGAGACGGCCGAAACACCCGGCTTTTTGCTGATTACGGCGTTTGGAAGCATTGCCAAGGCGGTGGAGGCCCTCAAGGCCGGTGCCGAGGATTTTCTGACCAAACCACTGGATTTGGACCATTTCATCCTCACGGTACACCGCATTCTGAAAAATCGAGCCCTGCGTCAGGAGATCCGGCGAATCCGGGACTATTTGAACCAGGATGCCTTTCACGGGATGATTGGCCAAAGCAGCGCCATGCGGGCGCTATTTGAACAGATCACCCGGGTGGCCCAGGCCGACGGTCCCGTGCTGATTCTGGGTGAGTCAGGCACGGGCAAGGAGCTGGTGGCCAGGGCGGTCCATGCCAGCGGGCCGCAACAGGCGGGTTCCTTCCAGGCCGTCAACTGTGCCGGCATCCCGGAACAATTGCTGGAAAGCGAGTTTTTCGGCCACCGGGCCGGAGCATTCACCGGGGCGGGCAAGGCCCGGCGCGGCCTGTTCGCCGAGGCGGAGGGCGGCACGCTGTTCCTGGATGAAATTTCGGAAATGCCCCTGTTTCTGCAGGCAAAGCTTTTGCGCATCCTTCAGGACGGCAAAATGCGCCCTGTGGGAGCAGACAAGGAAGTGCAGGTCAACGTCCGCACCGTGGCCGCCACCCACCGGGACCTGGAACAGGAAGTCCAGGCCGGAAGGTTCCGGGAGGATCTCTTTTATCGGCTGGAAACCTTCATCCTGAAACTCCCTCCGTTGCGAGAACGCGGAGATGACCTGGAACTGCTGGCCAGCCGCTTCCTGCGACGATTCTGCATCCAGCTGGACAAGCATATCCAGAAATTTGATCTGAAAACCCTGGATATCCTCAGATCCTATCCGTTTCCCGGCAATGTTCGGGAGTTGCGCAACGCCGTGGAGCGTGCCGTGACCTTCTGCGACGGGAAAACCATTCTGCCCGAGCACCTCCCGACACGCATCAGAAATGCGGCTCCCCAAAGTGCCTCCAGTGCAACGCCGTATGGCGCACCGGGGAAGGCGGAGAATCCGAACGAAACGGACCTGCCCACCCTGGCCGCTGCTGAGCAGGGCTACATCCGCCATGTTCTGGACACGGTCAACGGCAACAAGCGCCGTGCAGCCTCCATCCTGGGCATCTGCCGCCGCACCCTGTACCGGAAGCTGGAATCCGACCCTGCCCCGGAAAAAAACTGCTAGCCAAGATAGCGGGCTTCCAGGTGTCCGCGAAAATACGCCGGATTCAGCTCCTCACCCGTGGCCTCCCGGATGAGTTCCCCGGTGGTTGGCCCACTGCCCCTGGACCAGATATGGCTACGCAGCCAGTCAAAGATCGGGGACAGGTTGCCGTCGGCCACCTGATCGTCCACGTCTGGGAGACCGTTGCGAATGGCGGCAAACAACTGGGCCGCGTACATCGCCCCGAGGGTGTAGCTGGGAAAATAGCCAAACGCCCCCTGGGCCCAATGAATATCCTGCATCGGTCCGTCTCGAAAATCGTCGCTGGTATCCACACCCAGATACGCCTGCATCTTTTCGTCCCAGATGCCCGGAATGTCCTCGACCTCGATCCGGGAATTGATCAGATCCCGTTCGATTTCAAAGCGCAACATGATGTGCGCCGGATAACAAACCTCATCGGCATCCACCCGGATCCGCCCCGGGCTGACCCGGATGGCGCACCGGGCCAGATTGTCCGCGGACAAGCCGGGACGGTCGCCGCAATGTTCCCGGATCAGCGGCGTGATCAGACGCAGAAACGCCGGTGACCGGGAGAGCTGCATTTCGTACAGGAGGCTCTGGCTTTCATGGATGGCCATGGACCGCGCCGTTCCCACGGGCTGCTCCAGCCACTCCTGGGGCAAATTCTGCTCGTAGCACCCATGACCGGTTTCGTGGATCACGCCCATCAGGCTTCTGGTCACGTCGTCCTCGTCGTAGCGGGTGGTGATCCGCACATCCTCGGGCACTCCGCCGCAAAAGGGATGGATGCTGACATCCAACCGCCCACGGGAAAAATCAAAACCCAAGAGCTCCATGACTTTCACGGCCAAGGCTCTTTGCCCCTCACGGGGAAACGGGCCACGGGGCCGGTTGACCGATTCCACGGCCTGTTTGGCCTGAACCTGCCCGATCAGCCCGGGCAACCACGCCGCAACATCCTGAAACAGCGTATCGATGGTCGCCGAGGTCATACCCGGCTCAAATCGGTCCACCAGAGCGTCATACGGGGAGCAGCCCTTGAATTGGGCCAGCAGGCCCGCTTCCTCCCGGCTGAGGCGCACCACCTCGCGCAAGTTCACGACAAACCCATCCCAATCATGGGCAGGACGCTGTTCGCGCCAGGCGTGCTCACAGCGTGTGCCGGCCAGGGACTTGGCTTCCACCAGGCTGGCCGGCAAAAGATTCGCCGGTTCCCAGGCCCGCCGCATCTCCCGCAGGTTGGCTCGCTGCATGGGGAGCAGCTCCTCCTGCTGCGCGGCGTGCAGCGCATCCTTGAGTTGGGGACTGGTCAGCATCTCGTGCACCAGCACGTCCAACTCGGCCATGGCCGCTCCGCGCGCGGCGTTGCCCCCAAGGGGCATCATCACAGCCTGATCCCAGGCGGCCAACGCTCCCAGATGACCAATACGGTGCAACCGCGCGAAGATGCGCGTCACGTCATCATAAGCTTTTGAAGACATATACAAAATCCTTATATATAAATTTGAAAACGTCCCAATTCACAGCCCGTTACAAAACCCCAAATGCAAGAAGCAATCCTGCACCTACTGGAGAATCTTCTGCCGAATACGAGAAAGCGTCTTTGAAAAAAGTACGTGCCGGAGCAGCAATGCAGCAATTGGGCGTTTTTCAATGGACTGGTAAGGTTCACCTACAGAAGCGGGCTGAACACCTTGGCAATGGATTCCAGAAGACGGCGCGGCCAGGGGCGGCGATTCCAGATATTGGGGTCGACTTTTTCGGAGCGGGAGCGGTATTGGCTTTGCAGTTGTCGAACCGTGTACAGAAACTCCTGATCAAACAGAAAAAGAACCACTTCCAGGTTGAGATAAAATGAACGAATGTCGAAATTGGCCGACCCGATCATGGCCACGGCGTCGTCCACCCGCAGCAGCTTGGCATGGAGCATTCCGTCGCCAAAGAGATAAACGTGCGCTCCATGCTCCATCAGGATGCCGCAATAATGGTAGCTGGCCAGATCCACCAGGGGGTGGTCGCTGCGCCGGGGCAGAATCAAATCCACCACCACCCCGCGACTAACGGCCAGCCGCAATGCGGTCAGCAGACCCTCATTGGGGATGAAGTATGGCGACGTGATCACCACTTTGCGCCGCGCGGAATGAATCGCCTGAATCAGCAGATCCTGAAAGCCATCAATGGGCTGATCCGGCCCGGTGGGGAGGATTTGTAGCGCAACCGCGCCCTCGGTCAGGGCCGGAGGATAGAGCGATGGACAGTCCAGAGCCTCCCCGGTTTCCTGGTACCAGTCCTCCACAAAAACGGACTGCAGCTGTCGGGTGCTGGGGCCGACAACCCGGACCATCACATCATGCCACGCTCCTGCCTTACTGTGACCGAATACCGGATCCACGATATTCTGCGAGCCGGTATAGGCAATACTGCCGTCAATAATCGCCAACTTTCGATGGTTGCGAACATCCAACCGGGCCAGACGCATTCGGAGCGGATTCGCGGTCAACCCCGCCACCACCTGCACCCCGTTCTCCTGCAGCCGCGCTCCAAGCCCGCTGAACATGCCCCTGGAACCGACCATGTCCGCCAGCAGGCGGCAATGGACGCCGCGCAGGGATGCCCGGATCAAGGCGTCTCCCACCATGCGGCCCATTTGGTCGTCGCGAAAAATATAGAACAACAGGTGGACATGGCTATGGGCCTGGTCGATGTCCTGAATCAAACGCCGGACCACCTCGTCGGTATCCGCCAGAAGATCAACGCGATTGCCCCCCAGAAGCGGCAGCCCTCCATGGCGCTCCGCCAGATGGATCAGGGTTTCATGATCCCGATGAAGCCGAACGTGATCGACTTCCGGCATAATGGCATGATGGCGATGGATGGCGTCAAAGGCCTTGTGCCGCCGCATCCGCTTCCGGACCCGCAAAAAGCCGAGACTCTGCTCACCCAGCAACAGATAGGCCAGCAACCCCAGCCAAGGTATGACAAAAATCACGGCCAGCCAGGCCAGGCATGTCGCCGCATTTTTTTGGCGCATGGCCACCACCGGAATCATGGTCAACCGGATAACCCACCCGCTGATATCCAAGGCAAAAGCCAACCAGATCAGCATCGCCGTCCTCACTTTTCACGATATTCCGTTCCGAAAATCCTCAACGCTACCTATCCCAATGATGTTGCGATGTCAGCACACACCTCCGTGAACACCAGGGCAGATTCGTCCTCAAGCTAATTGGATACTCTGAATCGCTATCGAAATCGGTATCGAAATCGATTTTTGAAGGTTCCCCGATTTCGATGACCATAGGCCCATCTGCGGGATACCCTTTGGACACGATGCATACTATAAATCTGAAATAATTAAGTATTTAAAAAAACAAGTTAACCCTGTCCGCGAACATACCGCTTTGTGAAATAAACAACTTGCGCGAAGCCCATTCTCACGGTATGGGGAAAACGCGGCTTAAACCTTAGGTTGCAAATGTTGTGTAAAAAACAAGAATACAAATACTAATTGAAAAAGCCACATCATTTTCCGGGCCCTATTTAAGCAAAATGTGGATTATCACATCATAAGGAGGAAGGAATGAAGAACGTTCGTCTTGGCGTGAAGCTCATTGGCGGGTTTGCGATCGTTGCCTTGATTGTCTTCATTGTTGGGGCCTTTGGCTGGTATGAAGCCCGCAATTTGACCGGCCACATCGAGGAAGTCGGAGAAGTCCGCCTCCCAAGTATCCAGGCCTTGCAAAACATTGAAAAAGAGTACGAGTCCCTGCGCGTGGCCCAGCGCACCCTGCTGGTTCCTGGATTGAGCGCCCAGGACATGCAGCGCCAGTTTGACAACCTAACCCGGCAGCGCACGGTTATCGCCAACCTGCGTGAGGAGTTCGAGGCCTTACCGGCCACGGCTGAGGAGACCGCCCTGTGGCGCCAGACCGCGGCGGCCCTGGACGCCTGGCGGACCCTGAACGACCGGTTTATTGAAATGGGACGGGATCTGCAGCGTACCGGGATCAGCAATCCGGCCAACCTGCGGGCTGACCTGCAGCAGTTCCGTGGCGATCACCATGCCTTGACCGGGCAGGTTTACGCCCTGATCACCCGGGGTGAACAGTTCGATGGCGGCACGGATCCGACGGCCTGTAATTTCGGTCGCTGGCTGAGCGATTTCCGTACGGAAAATCCCAGACTGCTGGAAATCCTGCGCCGCATGCCAGCCTCCCACAATCCTTTCCACAGTTCCATCGCCACCATCAAGCAGCTGGCGGAGGCCGGAAACGTGAACGACGCAAGCCAGGTTTTGGTCAGCGAAACCATTCCCATGGCCACCGAGACCTTTGCCCGGTTCGACGAATTGATTTCCGTGGCCCAGGAAGCGGAAACCCTGTTCGAAACCATGGCCCATACAGCCATGGTGGAGGTTCGGGATCGACAGGTTGAGGCCCTCAGGCTGCTCAATCAGGTCTTGGAACTCAACGAGCAATATACCGAAGAGGCCGTCACCATGGCCCAGGCTGAGGCGGCCATGGCCCAGACCGTGGCTCTTGCCGGGATCGTCATCGGTGTGATCCTGGCCATGGCTCTGGGCATCATCCTGACCAAGGCCATCACCGGACCGGTCAGCCAGGGTGTGCGCTTCTCCGGGGATCTTGCCGAAGGCGATCTGGACGCGCGGCTGGATGTGGACCAGAAGGACGAAATCGGCGTCCTGGGCAAGGCCATGCAGGAAATGCAGGCCAAGCTCCGGGAGATCGTCGGCGAGGTCAAGGCGGCCTCGGAGAACGTGGCTTCCGGCAGTGAACAGCTTTCCGCCTCCTCGGAACAGATGTCCCAGGGAGCCACGGAACAGGCGGCTTCCGTGGAGGAGGTCTCCTCCAGCATGGAAGAGATGACCGCGAACATCAAGCAGAACGCGGACAACGCGGCTCAGACCGAAAAAATCGCCCTGCAGGCAGCCAAGGACGCCCAGGAAGGCGGTAAGGCCGTGGCCCAGACCGTCTCGGCCATGAAGCAGATCGCGGAGAAGATTTCCATCATTGAGGAAATCGCCCGTCAGACCAACCTGCTGGCGCTGAACGCGGCCATCGAAGCGGCCCGGGCCGGAGACGCGGGCAAGGGATTTGCCGTGGTGGCCGCGGAAGTGCGCAAGCTGGCCGAGCGTAGTGGGTCGGCGGCCACGGAGATCAGCGAACTCTCCGCCTCCAGCGTGCATGTGGCCGAACAGGCCGGAGAAATGCTCACCAAGATCGTCCCGGACATCCAGCGCACCGCGGAGCTGATTCAGGAGATCAACGCGGCCAGCCGGGAACAGAGCATCGGCGTGGAGCAGATCAACAAGGCCATCCAGCAGTTGGATCAGGTCATCCAGCAAAATGCCTCGGCTGCCGAGGAAATGGCCTCCACCTCCGAGGAACTCTCCAGTCAGGCCGAGGAACTCCAGGCCACCATGGCCTTCTTCAAGATGGGCAGCGATTCCGGGGTAATGCGTCGTGCTCCCAAAGCCCGCAAGCCTGTGGGCAATCTGATGGGCAACGCCCCCAAGGCCGTCTCCGCCGGAAAGAATCCCTCCAAAAAACAGGGTTTTGCTTTGGACATGGGCAAGGATGACGATGAGTTTGAGAAGTTCTAGAGCAGGGTTCCAGGTTCACGGTGCATGGTTCCGTGCGAGCGCATTCCGCCTCGCGAACCATGCACCGCTGCACCGCCGCCCCCCTTCCCCATTACATAGGAGGATCCCGGCATGACGGAAAAACACAGCGCCACGCTGAATCAATACCTGACCTTCACCCTGGACAAGGAACTCTACGCCATGGACATCGCCAAGGTCCGGGAAGTCCTGGAGTACACGGATATCACCCGCGTGCCGCGCACCCCGGACTTCTTGCGCGGGGTGATCAATGTCCGGGGGCGGGCCGTGCCCGTGGTGGACATGCGCCTGAAGTTCGGGATGACCAGAACCGAACAAACGGTAAACACCTGCATCATTATCATCGAGGTGGACGTGGACGGTGAATCGACTATCCTGGGAGCCCTTGCGGACTCGGTGCAGGAAGTGTTCAACCTGGAACCGGACCAGATCGAGCCGGCTCCGCGTCTGGGAACCAGGATCAAGACCGAATTCATCGAAGGCATGGGCAAGAACGGCGAGCAGTTCATCATTATCCTGAACATCGACAAAATCTTCTCCGCGGACGAACTGGCCATTGTCAAGGACGTGGAAGAATCGGCCTGAGAAGAGTTCCGCTCTGCAGAATTCACCATGAACAACGGCCGGAACTTCCAGATGTCATCTGGCAGTTCCGGCCGTTTCGCTTTTGCTGAACAGGCCGTTCAGCATGCAGGACGGGGAGAAAATCCGCCCCGGCTATCCTCGGACAATTCGTGAATCCACCGCCCGAACCGAAGCCGTGCCTGTCAAAACCATGCACTGGGTCAGTTCCTGACGGATTTTTGCCAAATATTGACCAGCTCCGTCCTGCCCCCCGCCGAGCACGGCCACGGAAAAAGGCCGCCCGATCATCACCGCATCGGCACCCAAGGCCAACATGCGCAGCACATCGGCGCCGGAGCGGACACCGCCATCAACCAGCACGGCGACTTGGCCGCGTACCGCCGCGGCCACCTCGGACAGCACCTGGGCGGTTCCTGGCGTGCCGTCCAGAACCCGTCCGCCATGGTTGGACACGACAATTCCCGCGGCCCCGGCATCCACGCACAATTTGGCGTCATCCGGGGTCATCACCCCTTTGACCACGAATTTGGCCTTGGTCCGGCGAATCACCGCCTCCAACTCGGATACCGGTTTGGGTGCCACGGGTCGCCCCATCTTGCGCAAGGTGACCAACCCGGCAGCATCCACATCCATGCCCACCACACTGGCTCCGGCGTCCAAGGCCTTGTCCAGCTTGGTGAACAATTCCTTGTCTTCCCAAGGCTTGATGAAGGGAATCCCTCTGCCATCCAGGGCCTTGATTGCCGCAAACCCACTTTCATGAATGAAATCCGGCACGCCGTCACCAGTGCACCCCACTGTTCCGGCCTTGGCACACGCCTTCAGTTTGGCCAAAATATACTCTTCCTCGGGCATCCCCCCACCCATGTTGAAAGAGACACCACCGATGGGTGCGGCCAAGACCGGCATGGCCAGATCAAATCCCAACAGTGAAGTGGTTAAGTCCGGATCGACCACATCATGCAGACAGCGCATGTTCAGTTGTATTCGGGCCAGGGCGCGGACATTCTCCTGGAATGATGCTCCGGTTCCCAAACCACCCATTCCCGGAACCTCCCCGGCACAAACCCTTCCGTCGCACACCGGACAAACCCGACAAAACCCTTTCATCACTTTCCGAGCCTGATCCTGAATATCCTTCATACCTACCTCCTTGACTAACAACGTGATTGCACAACTGCCCGCAAACATCCTTTGCCATAGCAAAAATGACCTGCCAAGGGCAACAATGGCGCAGCAAATTCCGCCGCAAGTCCGGCCATGTTCTGCAGGTGGGCATCGAGAAGTTGCCATTCGGCTTTGTCTGGGTCCGGTGCCGAATGGGCACGGTATCGCATTGAGGCCCTCACTAGTCCCCCCCTGTCACAAACCGCCCTGTTGTTCTTCGGCCGGCTTTGACTCCTCCCGGACGATACCCCGCAGCAAGCGGCCGAGGATGTCCGAGCCGGTAATCACGTGCTTCTCCTCCCCCCAGTACAGAATAATGTCGTTGTCGATGACATCGTCGTCCGAGCGTTCTGCTTGGACCTTCAGTTGCTGGATCACGTCGCCGAGGCTGGTCAGGGGATCACGGACAATGATCGGTCGATGGCAGTGGGCTATGGGATTGAAAGCGTTGGGAGCAAAGAAAGCCTCCCGGAGAAAGGAGGCCACATTCACGGCGTAACGCGGCTCTCCGTCCTGGTCCACGAGAACCACCCAGGTTTTTCCGGAGCTTTGCACCAGGTTGAGAAACGGGTCCGTATTGGACGGTTTCATGGGCGGAAAGACCGGCTTGTTCTCCGCGAACTTCATGGTCAGAATGCTTCGCGGGTCCACGGATTCGCCCTCGGCGGCCACGGGCAGGTCGTCCAGGGCCAGGAAATTCAAGCTACCCTTGCCTTCCACCGTGTCGATCTCCGTGGATGAAGACTCCATATGCATCTTGATCAACTCCCGCAGATCCTGTTCCCGAAAAAAACCTATCCCCTCCGGGCCGAGCCATTTGTCCAGGAGCATGGCAGTCGGCCTGGTCACGGGATAGAGAAGGATCTGGTAGGTGCGGATCACCGGGGCCAGCCAGGCTCCCATCCTCAGCGCATTCCGTGAAAAATAGGCCTGGGGCATGATCTCTCCGCATATGGTGATCAGCACCGTGGAGAACAAAAACGCGGCCACACCGGTGAGTATTGACCCGGACAACAGAGCCAGCAGGACGTTGACGCCCACGTTGGCCCAGAGAATGGTTACCAGCAGAAAATTGGCGTCTCGACGCAGATTCAGGACCCGCCGGGCATGGAGGTTGCCGCGAGAGGCCTCCATTTCCAGATGAAGCTTGCTCACGGAAAAATAGGCCAGATTCAGCCCGGAGAGCATGGCCGACTGGGTCAGGCAGACGATGATTCCGATCCAGGTGACGATGGTCATGGCGATGGACCACGGGGCGCGGCAATGGCGGAAAAGCGGTCAGGCAACGCTGGTGCTGCCGAAAAGGATCTTGGCCATCTCCTGGACATTGCTCAGCCCCTTGGAGGCGTCCGGCGCCCGAGGGGCGAGGATTGGCTTGTAGCCCAGGCGCTCGGCTTGGCGCCCCCGGACATCCTGAGCCAGAACCGGGCGGATCTGGCCGTTGAGATCCACCTCCCCCCAGAGCACGGCCCGCTCGGGCAAGGGCTTGTCCAGAAACGACGAGAGCACGGCGGCCACAACGCCCAGGTCCAGGCCGGGATCCTGGAGACGCAGCCCACCGCCGATCTTGGTGTAGATGTCAAACTGGCCCAGTGGAAGACGCAGCCGTTTTTCCAGCACGGCCAGCAGCAGATGCAGACGATTGGCGTCAAAACCCAGCACGGTGCGCCGCGGCATGGCCAAGAAACTCTTGGTGGCCAGAGCCTGCACCTCCACGGCAAAGGGCCGGTGACCATCCAAGGCCATGACCAGGGCCGTGCCACTCAGGCTGGGGTCGCGGTCGCCCAGAAAATAGGTTGAAGGGTCCGGGACCACGCTCAACCCCTGCTGTTCCATCTGGAAGACCAGCAATTCGTTGCTGGGGCCGAAACGATTCTTGAGCACCCGCAGCAACCGGAACATATGTTGTCGATCGCCCTCCAGGGAGAGCACCGTGTCCACCATGTGCTCCAGAAGTTTTGGGCCGGCAATGGCCCCGTCCTTGGTCACATGCCCGACGAGAATCAGGCAGCAGTCTCGGGATTTGCAGGTTTCCACCAGGCGGGTGGCCACGGTGCGAACCTGAGTGACGCTGCCGGGCAAGCCGTCGGACTCTCCGGAGGAGACGGTCTGGATTGAATCCAACACCAGCAGGGCCGGCGGATTTTCGGTCCCCAGCAAGGCCAGCACATCCTCGACCCGATTGGTGTCCAGGGCAGCCACCCCCGGGACCAGAGCTCCCAGCCGCAAGGCCCGGGATTTGATCTGGCCCAAGGATTCCTCCCCGGAGACATAAACCACATCCTTGCCGGCTTGGGCAGCCTGGGCAGCCAGCTGCAAAAGAAGCGTGGATTTGCCGATCCCCGGTTCTCCGCCCATGAGCACGGACGCACCAGGCATCATTCCTCCTCCCAAGAGCTCATCCAGGCCGGGCAACCCCGTGCTCCAGGCCGTGGCCGCGGCCTCGGTATTGTCCAGCAGGCTGACCGGGGAGGCGAGCACTTGGGCTGTACGAGTGCTCCCAAGAGTTTTTGGGGCTTCGTGAAGAGTGTTCCAGGACTTACAGTGCGGGCACTGCCCTTGCCACCGTGTGGTATGAACGCCGCAGGCCGAGCAAACGTAGGAACGGGGAGGAGTTTTCATGCTCTCTGAGTGTTGAAAAAGTCCGTATCCACAGTCCGTTCAAAAAACCCAAGTGCAAGGTGCAATCCGGCACTTGCTGGAGCGTCTCGTATCGCCAAATGCGAAAACGTTTTTAAAAAAAAGGACGTGTCGGAGCAGCGACGGGGCAAATGGAAGTTTTTCAACGGACGGCTAACCCGGAGGATGCTGGGCGCCGATAACCCTGAGACCATACTCCTGAACGATTTCAGGGGGATTGGCAAAGACGATCATGAACTGTACGTCCATGCCTGGGCGGACATTGGTGTTGTTGGTCAAAATGCCCACCCGGGCATTCAGGGCGGCCTCCAGCTCCTGTTCGGTCATGATCTGGAGTTGAAACAGGGAGACGGTGTTCCCGGCCAGAAAATCCCTGGATTCCACGACCTGCCCATCCCCGTCGAACAGGCTCGCTTCAATGCGAAACAGTTCCATGGGCATGGGAAAATCGTTGCGGGCCTTGCCCTCGATAACGAACAACTGCCCGATCTTCTCGTTACTGACAAAGTACTGCCGCACGTTTTGCAAGGTGATCAGTTGGACCTCTTCCGGCCCCAAGACCCGTTGTTCCTCAGCCTCCGGAGTGTCCGAGCCGAACCAGGAGGAAACGGTATCCATGGCCTGCTGACCGTACAGGACCAGCGCCAGGGCCAGGGTCAGCGCGACAAGGCCGAGGACCACATACGTCGTGACCTTGTTTCTCGGCTCTTCGGAGGCCTGGATTTCCAAGGAAATTTCTCGTTCTGGAGAAGCTTTTGACTGCTGGCCATCCTTCCCCGTGGAGGACGATTCTTGCTTGCCATCGGCCTTGCCCGGCACATCGTCATCCAGCCAATCGAAATCCGTGCCGAAGTCCTGGTCCAGATCGTGTTCGCGGGCAGGCTCCGGCGCCAAGGCGGAAACGGTTCCCGACGGCGCAACAAAAAAAACATGGCCACATCGGATGCAACGGACCTTGGAGCCGTCTGGAGCAAGGACGGCTTCATCCAGATTGTATTTGGTGTCGCAGTTGGGACACTGGATCAACATCGCTGTTCCTCTGGTGTTTCTCGGGTCATCCCGCATGCAATGCATGCAGGTTTTTGATCATAACCGGATCGTGTCAGGAACTCACTCCTTTCCGGCTTGATGGTCCGCATTGAGGGTATAAACCGCCGGAAGATGGCGGTAGCGCTCCGCAAAGTCCAGACCATAGCCGATAACAAATCCCTCGGAGAGCACGAATCCTGAAAAATCGACAACCACGTCCACTTCCCGCCGTTCCTGCTTGTCGATCAGTGCACAGACGCGCAGGCTTTTTGCCCCACGCATCCGCAGGACATTCAAGAGATACTGGGCCGAATGTCCGGTGTCCACGATGTCGTCCACCACCAGAACGTGCTTGCCATGAACACAAACCTCCATGTCCTTGGTGAACAGAATCCGCTCCTTGCGGGACGTCTGCGCGCCGTAGCTTGCCAGTCGAACAAAGTCCAACTCCGGCTCGATGCGCAGAGCCCGAACCAGATCGGCGAAAAAGATGAATGCCCCCTTAAGTACGCAAACCATGACCAAGGGCTCCTGGCCGTACTGTTCGGAAATAGATGCTCCGAGTTCCTGGATGCGCTGGGAAATGGCTTCCTGACTGATGATCAATTGCATGGGAGTGGTCATGTTGTTCATACTTGGCCGGGCAGAGACACGGCAGTGGAGAGTTTTGAAGGTTACATGTCGATGGCCATGGCGGTTTCATCGCAGTCCGGGAACTTGGGGCAATGCAGGCAATCCGCCCAGACCTTCTGGGGCAAATTATCCTTGTTGACCACCTGGAAGCCCAGGCGCTCAAAAAAAGAGGCTTGGTAGGTCAACGTGAACACACGATAAATGCCCAGGGTGACCGCGTCGCTAAGACAGGCTTCCGCCAGACGACGTCCCCAGCCGTGCCCCCGGAGTTCCGGAGCCACGGCCAGCGACCGGATTTCCGCCAAATCTTCCCAGGCAATGCTCAGGGCGCAGCAACCCAGGATCACACCGCCCTGGTTCTGGGCCAGCACGAAAAAATCCCGCAAATGGCTGTACAACTGGTTGTAAGAGCGTGGCAGAAGCAGTCCCTGCTTGGAACAGTCCATCAGCAGGGCATGGATGCTGCGGACATCCTGGATGCGGGCTTTGCGCACATAGACTCCGGAAGTCGTTTTCATGAGAATAATGTAGTCACCATGTTGGTGCTGGGTGGAGGTGATCAGGGCAAGGGCGTCATCAGCTCATCAATGTTGCCGCACAATGTTTCCTTGGGGGTGAGTCCTTCCTCCACGATCCGTAAGTTGCCGGCCACATCGTAGATGTGCAACAACGGAATGGCCTGGACATCCAGCTCCTCGGCCAGATTGTCATCGGCCAGGTAAATGGGGTAACTTAACTGGTTGACTTTCAAAAAGCTGCGCAGCGTCTCGGGGTTGAAATCCAGGGAAATGCCGATGACGACCAGCTGATCCTCCGGAAACGCCGCACGGCAGGCTTCCAGGTCCGGCAACTTCTTGCGGCACGGGCCACACCAGGTGGCCCAGAAATCCACGAGGATCACTTTGCCCTTGTTTTCGGCCAAGATTTCCGCATAGCCCTGCGCATCAAGAACCGGAACCGGAGACGTGTCCGCCCAGGCTCGGAACGAGGTGGGCATGACAACCAAAAGCATGAGGATTGCAACAGCTAACAGGATTTTCATGCCCACCCACCTCCACGTGACGTGTATTGACGCGCCGAACAGGGCCCTGCGTAAAACGGTTCCGATGTCCATACCCGCATTCAACTCAAGATGATTCGACTGGATTACGTGTGGCAACACCGAGCAGTTCGGCGGCCAGTCGTGCCGCGGCGACAGCGTCCGGGGCATAGCCGTCCGCGCCGATCAGTTCCGCGAAGCGTTCTGTGACCACGGCCCCGCCGACCATGACCTTGATCGGCAGGCCACGTTCCTTGATCATCTGCACGGTGTCTTCCATCCGGACCATGGTAGTGGTCATCAAGGCGGAAAGGCCAATCAAGCCAGCCTGTTTTTCCTGGGCAGCCTGCACAATGTCCTTCGCCGACACGTCCTTGCCCAGATCATGCACCTCAAACCCCATATTGCGCAACATCAAACAGACTATGTTCTTGCCGATGTCGTGAATATCTCCTTCCACCGTGGCCATAATGACCTTCACCCGCTTGACGTCTCCGGCACTTTCCTGGAGCAGGGGCGTCAACCGGTCAAAAGCGCGCTGCATGGTCTCCGCGGAGAGAATCAGCTGGGGCAAAAAAAACTCACGGGTCTCATAGCGTCGGCCCACTTCCATGATCGCCGGGATCAAGTCCCGGTCCAACAGCGTTCCGGGTGGGTCGCCGCGCTCCAGAGCCGCTTCCAGCAAAGGCAGAATGCCGTCCTTGTCGCCATGGATCACAGCATCGCCCAGGGTTGCCGCGGTTTTGGCCGAGCCGGCACCGGCCTGGGCACCCAGGTTGCTTCCTGCCCCTGATTCCCCGGGCGTCCAATCGGCATACCGACCGACAAATTCCTTGGCTTGGGCGTCCCGGGCCAGCAGGACTTCTCCCGCGGACACGGCTTCCTGGATACGTCGCGCACCCGGATGAGCGATGATTGCACAAAGTCCATGGGCCATGGCCATGGACAGAAACGTGCTGTTCAGGAGTTCCCTGGCCGGGAGGCCGAAGGAGATATTGGAAAGGCCGATCACCGTGGGCAGGTTCCATTCCTCACGGCAGGACCGGATGGTTTGCAGACAATGTTTTGCCGATTCCGGCTTGGAGGAAACCGTCAGGGCCAGGGCGTCCACCATGATCAAACGCCGGGGAATTCCAAGGTCATCGGCCTGGCGCAGCAAGGACTCAATGATCTTCAGACGCTGTGAGGCGGTTTCCGGAAGATCGCGTCCAGCCAGAGGCAGTAAAATAAACGGTGCGCCAAACATCCGGCACAGTGGCCCCAGGGCCTCCATACGTCCTTTTTCGCCACTGATGGAGTTCACCAGAGGAGAACCAGGGTAGCCGCGCAAGGCGGCCTCAATGGCTTCCGGCTTACTGGAGTCGATGGCCAAAGGCACTGGGAACCGGGCCGAAATCGCACCGACCAGTTCAGGCAGCAGACTGGTCTCATCGACCATTGGCGCGCCGACATTGACGTCCAAGACCCGAGCGCCCTGAGCAATCTGCTGTCCGGCCATCTCCAGGGCTAGTCCATGCTCGCCAGCCTGAAACTGGGTGATCAGCTGCTTCTTGCCCGTGGGATTGATCCGCTCCCCGATGATCAGCATGGGTTCACGCAGACCGACGCAGACCGAGGCGCTCCTGGAGGTCACGACAAGGTCCGGCCCATTCTCGATCTTGGCCGGGGCAACGGTGACATTGCGCAAGGCCTGGGCCACGGCCCGGATATGATCCGGTCCGGTCCCGCAACATCCACCGACTCCCTGAACACCGAGAGCAGGAAAGCGGAGCATCCGCTCGGCAAACGGCTCGGGCTGCAACGGAAACACCGTTTGTCCGTTTTCCAGGATCGGCAGTCCCGCGTTTGGCTGCACCAGCAACGGGGTGGAGGCCCGGGGCAGCATGGCCAGAATGATCTCCTCAAGCCCTTCGGGGCCAAGACTGCAATTGGTGCCGATCAGATCCACCCCGAGATTTTGCATGGTGTCCAAAAACGTCAATGGACTTGTGCCGGTTAGACTGGTGCCGGACTCAAAGGTCATGGATACGGCCACGGGGAGGTTGCAGACCTGACGGGCCGCGACAACGGCCGCCCGGATTTCTCCCAGATCGAACTGGGTTTCAATCTGGATGAGATCCGCGCCCCCTTCGGCCAAACCGGCAATCTGTTCTGCGTAGGCATCCACAAGTTCGGCAAATCCGACCTTGCCAAGCGGCGCCAACAGTTCACCAGTGGGACCGACACTGCCCGCAACGAATCCCCTGTCCTTGGCAACGCTACGGGCCACCTCGGCCATCTTCCGGTTAAAGGCCCGTGAATCAAGCCCTGGAGGCAGCTTGAACCGGGTCCCGCCAAAGGTGTTTGTCGTCAAAAACATTGCCCCGGCTGCGAGGTAATCCTCGTGGATTCGGGCGATCTGCTCGGGACGACGGTCACCGAATTCTTCCGGAGACTGACCAGGTTGTAACCCACGGGCCTGGAGTTGTGTGCCCATGGCCCCGTCGAACAGGAGGATCGCACCGGATTGAATCAGCGTTCTCGCGTCGTGATTCATTCGTTTTCCTCCGAATTATGATAAAAAATTGTCAAATGTCTCCTGAACGGACAACGGGAAAGGACCCGTCATCATCCGCTCTTCTCCCATTGTTCCCTGGACGGGGATCCTCCCGCGCCAAAAATCATGGACGACGGCCGGTCCTGCAGACAGAAGGCCGGACCAGAGAACCACACAGGACTTCAGCGAAGAATGAACCTTCACGTTATCGAGACGTTACCCCAAAAGTGGACACCTACTGAAAAACATTGAAAAGGACAAATAAAAAATATACGATCATGCATCATCACCGTGGGACTCCAGCCACCGGCCTCCTCTTTCTCCACTGCGGGCAAACCTCGCTCCCGATGCGCTCCCACCCGAATGTACCGCGTAACCGGATCCACATTTCCCATGAAAAAACGTACCCGCGATGCCCCAACAGACAAAACCCCTCTTGATGCGTCCACGGAGACATCGAGGAAGGATATGTCCAGAGATTCGTCCAAGGGATCGCCCAAAGGAGGGCGCAGAGGGACATCCACGGGGATGACGCGGGGCACGACCACGGGGAGCCCCCAGGACGAATCACGGGATGCGGCCACCTGGGAACAGGGCGGTCGTTCTTCGGACTTTTCAGAAGACATGACCAACGAGGCCCAGGACAGCGCAGAGCATGAGAACGCCGTCGAGGTCGAGAATCTGGCTGATCATGAATTCGAATCCGTCTCAGTCGATTTGGCGGACACCCATTCGAACGCCACGGAGGTCCCCGACGATCCGGGCCCCATCGACTTGTCCAAGACGCCCACCACGCCGGCAATCCGGGATTCCCTGCAACTCTACCTGCGTGAAGTCAATCGCTTCCCGATGCTCAAACCGGATGAAGAGTTCACCTTGATCCGTGATTACCGGGAAAAAAACGATACCAAGGCGGCCTTTCGGCTGATTTCGTCGCATCTGCGGCTTGTGGTCCGCATTGCCATGGATTTTCAGCGCAGCTGGATGCAGAATATCCTGGATTTGATCCAGGAAGGCAATGTCGGCTTGATGAAGGCTGTCCAGAAATTCGATCCGGAGCGCGGCATCAAGTTCTCCTATTATGCCTCTTTCTGGATCAAGGCCTACATCCTGAAATTCATCATGGACAACTGGCGCCTGGTCAAGGTGGGAACAACCCAAACGCAACGCAAACTTTTCTACAATCTCGGCAAGGAGCGTCAGCGTCTGCAGAACCAGGGCTTTGAGGTCAACACGACCTCTTTGTCCAAAAGCCTCAACGTCAGTGAACAGGACATCACGGAAATGGATCAGCGCCTGGGCAGCTCGGACATGTCCCTGGACGCGCCCTTTTCCGATGATACCACCATGACCCGCATGGATATGCTCCCCGCTTTGTCCACGCCGGTGGATGATCTCCTGGCCGAAGAAGAAATGATCGGGATGCTGAAAAACCAAATCCAGAAGATGATTCCGCACCTGAACGAAAAGGAACGCGACGTTCTGGAGCAACGCCTGATGAACGAAGAGCCCGTAACGTTGCGGGAGATCGGTGAAAAATACAACATCACCAGGGAACGGGTTCGGCAGATCGAAGCCCGCCTGATTGAAAAAATTCGAGATAATTTTTCCCAAAACCTTGAAACACCCAGAGGCAGCGTAACGGAAGCGCCCCACGCAAAAGATGGTAGTCCGTAAATCCAAACAGCGTGATCCATTGCCCCTGAACCTTCACCCACGTTTTTTTGACTTTTTGAACACATCGCAAAGGAACGAGACCGCATGTTGAAGGAACTTGAACTGGTAAAACAGGAAGCCAGGAACCTAGCCGGAACACAACCGCCGCCTCGCTTTTATGAAATTTTCGCCGCTGAATTGGCCTTTTCCAAGGAGCTGTTTTTCGACCACCCCCTGGTCGTCCGGTGTTGCGAGGACGTTCTCCCGTTTCTCTCCGACGACTACGGACATGGCATTGACCACGCCAAAAAAGTTGCCCTGGAAGGTGGAGCCATCGCCTTGGCCGAAGCCCGTCCCTTGGGCATGGACACGGCCAGGCATCTCTGCATGCTGTCTCAGCTTAGCGGACTGCTCCATGACATCTGTCGGCTGGAACCGGATCACGCCCAGCGCGGGGCTGAAGTGTCCCTGCAAATCCTGGCCGATTTCCCCCTGTCGGCTTCAGACAAGCAAATGATCGCCTTTGCCATCCGCAATCACGAGGCCTTTCGCCCGCACTCCCCTTCCTCGGACCACCTGGAAGAACTCCTGGGCGCCACCCTGTATGATGCGGATAAATTTCGCTGGGGACCGGACAACTTCGGAACCACCCTTTGGGAAATCTGTGATTACGAGGAATGGTGTCTTGTGGAAATCATGGCGAAATTCCCGGAAGGGGTCCAGCGCATCCGTACCATTGCGGATACATTCCGCACTGAGGTCGGCCGAACCTTCGGACCGGAATTTATCGAATTGGGCCTTCACCTGGGCAACCGTCTCTACACCGTTCTGCAACGGTACTGTCCATCGCCTGAGTCACCTGAGGAAAATCGGACTCCCGCAAGAAGACTGGGAGTGAGCTCGTGAGAACCGGGTGGTTATGCAACTCCTTTCTCTTGCCAAATCCCCTTTTAATGAAGATGGAGCGGGTTTATCACGATATGTAACGTCCCCGACGCTTCCCGAACAGCCTCCATCGACTCAAGTGGATTCGTGCAAATCCGTTCCGACCATCACCGCGCAACAAGGACTTTTTCGTGACCGTATTTTTACCGCAGAGGCAAGGTCGGATCTTGACCACCACCAACCGTCCGGGCCACCAGAGTCAATTCCGGCACCTTGAGGAAGACACGCCAGGGGTAGCCATCAGCACCTTGCCCCGCCAGCTGGCCCAGGTTTCGACCCAGGTCCGTGGGCGGATCATTGGGCTGTCCATCGGATTGGTTCTGGTCTTGATTTCGTCTCTCTCCGGGTGTGCCCCAAGGGCCGAGCTGCCGCTTGACCCGTTGCCCCCCCTGGCCATCGCCGAACCGGAAAAAGAACTGCACTCCTCGGCCTTGGCAATCCTGGCCTATCTGGAAGCCCAGGACATGGCTCGACAAGATGATTATGCGGGAGCCCGCGAGGCCCTTTCCCGGGCCATGATCCATGACCCCTCGCCCTTTTTAAGTCTGGAACTGGCCAGCTTCTATTGGCGGGAAGGACAAAACGCCGAGACCAGAGCGGTATTGCATCGCGCTCTTGAGGACTTTCCAGGGGACCAGACTCTGTCCTCCGCGCTGGTCAACGCCTATCTTGCCGACGACCTGGTGGACGAAGCCATCGCGGTCATGGAAACCTATTTGCAACGTCATCCCCAGGACTGGGCCATGCGCAGAAACATGGCCGTGTTACTCTTGCAGTACGCCCGCTTTTCCCATGCCGCCGATGTGCTTCAGGCCATTCCTGAAGCAGAGCGGACACCAGACGATTTATTACTGCTGGCCAAAAGCAATGCCGGTCTCGGGCAGATCCGTCGGACCGAGGAACTGCTCCTCAAGGCCCTCCGGGAGGATCCAACGTTCCTGGAGGCCTTGGCGGAACTGGCCTTTCTGTACGAGGGCGAGGGCGACCTGGTTCAAGCCGAAGCAACCTACCTGCGCATTCTCGATATCCGCCCCGATGCGGAGGAAATCCTGCTGCGCTTGATTCAGGTCAATATCAAGCTGAACCAGCCGGAGAAGGCCTTGTCATTTGCCATGAGTCAGGCCGACCAGGAACGGTTCGCCCTGGAAGCCGCCTTGATGTTCATTCGCGAAAACCTCTTCCAGGAAGCCCGGACAGTGCTTGACGCCCTGCCCGACGAGGAAGGCCAGACGGAGGCTGATTTCTATCGCGCCCTGATTGCCTACGACGGAGACAGCGACCCGGAGCAGGCCTTGTTCTACCTCGGCCGGATCGAGGAAAATCACCCGCACTTTGCCCGTGCGCTCAGTTTCCAGGGGTACCTGCTGCTCCAGCTGAACCGTCCGGACGACGCCCTTCAAGTCGCCAGGGAAGGACGGGAACTCTTTCCGAACATGAGTGATTTTCTGCTGTTGGAAGCGGAAATTCTTTTGGGCGAAGACCAAACCGAACAGGCCGCTGCACTGTTGGAGACTGCTCGAGAGCAATGGCCCGGAGACCCGGATGTCCTCTACCGCTTGGGCTACCTTCTGGAGCAGATGGGGGAACGGGATGAAGCCTTGCGGGTCATGGAGGAAATCATTGCCCAGGACCCGGACCATGCCGAAGCCCTGAACTTCATCGGCTACACTCTCGCCGAAGAGGGACGAGACCTGGAGCGGGCGCTGGTGCTCGTGGAGCGTTCGCTGCAGTTGAAACCGGGCAGCGGCCACATCATTGATTCCTTGGCCTGGGTGCATTACAAGCTGGGCAATTATGAAATCGCATGGCGGCATATCCAGTCCGCGGTGGAAATCATGTCCGATGATCCGATTATCTGGGAGCATTACGGTGATATCGCGGCGGCTCTGGGGAAATTTGCCGAAGCCCGCAGAGGATACCGCAACGCCCTGCGTTTTCAACCAGAAGACCCGGATCGGGTCCAGCGGAAATTGGACGACCTCCCTGGCCAGTAACCAGACCCAGTAACCAGACGCGGTAACCAGCGGCTACTTGTTGCCAGTTGTGCTCCCATCTTTTTTACAACCAGCCCTGCCGGTCGGACGCCCTCCGGTATTTCCAAACCATGATCCGACCTCAGCACGTTCGTGATTTGCTCCACCACCCACAGGTGCTCGCGGCCTTTTTGGCCCTTGCCCTGGGTGTTTTGGCCCTCGTGGCCGGATGCGCACCCAAGCCTCCTGTCCTCCTCCAGGAACCGGGAACCGCGGAGACGGCCTGGTCCCGATTTCAGGAAAGGTTTCTCCAGGACTGCCCACCTGAAGACGTTTCGTTACGGGCCAGCGTCAATTATTCCTCACCAGACCGGCACTCGCGCTTCATCATATCCATGTGGGGCCGCACCGACTTCCCCATCCGCCTGGATGTCCAGGCCGGGGTTGGTGCCATGCTTGCCCACTGGCGCGAGGACCAGGACGAATGGCTCGGATACATCCCCTCGACACAAGAGGCATTTATCGCCGACACCGTCAAGGAGGGTGCGCGAATCACCGGTCTGTTCATGCCCATGCGGCTGAACACCTTGAGCCAGATGCTGCTGGGATGCTGGCAGGCCATTATCCCCACCCATTACGAACGCGTGGAAATTGTCGGCAATACCCTGGAATATTCCCTGCTCACGGAATCCTCCTCCTTGATCCTGGCACTCGCGCCAAGCGGTCAGCCCGTTTCCCTGCGCAATCCCGAACCAGAGGGGTGGACTGTGCGGATCGAGCAATGGGAGGACAATGTGTCGTACCAGCCCCGACGGATCAGCCTGCACCAGGAGGACCAGTCTGCGGTGATCAGGATCCAGCGCCTGGAATCGCTCACAACACCGTGGCTGGACAAAGACCTTCAACTGGATATCCCACCGGGAACCACGATTTGGACCATGTCGCTATGAACCATGGCCACAACCGGGCAAGATCCTCCCGGAACCGAACCTGCTTTCGAAAACCCATCGCCATCACATGGAGACACCATGCTGACCACTGACAATCACTCCGAGACCCCACGAAACAGCACCCCTGCCACGGTCTCGACCGCAGTTGCCTCTCAGCTTCGAACATTTTTGCTGGCCATGAAAGTTCTTGGCAGTGAGTTCAAATGGATCATCATCGCCGGCCTGCGCAACTGGGAAATTTCCCAGTTGCGGAAACGCCTGACCCAGGAGTATCGCAACCTGGGCATGATCGAAGCCGTCGGGGCCGGTTTAAACCTCGCCAAGAACGACCAGGAACTGGCCCTGTTTGACGAAAAGGAGCTGACCATCCAGCAGATCGCCTTTCTGCTGGACGAAATCGCCTACCTGAAGGCTCAGCTGCTGGAGGAGCGCCAGGAATATGTGCGGCGCCGGGCAAGGAAATGGAAGTTGACGGCATAACAGCCTGCTGAACAACTCCCAATTGCTGCGTCGCTCCTCTGGCTCTTCCCTCCGGCACTTGCTTTTGGCAAAGACGCCTTCTCGTATTCGTTACGAGATTCTCCAGGAAGTGCCGGATTGCTCCGTGTGCTTGTTTTTGAACGGGCGGTGGCTGAGGGCGTTTTCAATACGCACGAACAACGTAAAAAACATTCCACATTCCTGCCAAGGAGAACCAACGCATGCCCGCATCGACCGTCATCCTCGGTTCCGATCACGCCGGTTTCGCATTCAAGAACGCCGTGAACCACTCCCTTCGGGAGGCCGGTTTCACGGTCATGGAATTTGGGGCACGTTCGCAGGAATCCTGCGATTATCCCCTCGTGGCCGGAGATGTGTGTCGCCAGGTTCTGGCCACGGGTGCCCCCGGCATCCTGATCTGCGGCACGGGCCTGGGCATGAGCATGGCCGCCAACCGCTTTCCCGGCATCCGGGCCGCCCTGTGCACCAACGAATACCTTGCCAGGATGACCCGGGCGCACAATGACGCCAATGTGCTCTGCCTGGGATCACGGGTTTTGGGCGAAGCATTGGCCGAAAGCATCATTTCCGTATTTCTGAACACCGCCTTCGACGGCGAGCGGCATCAGCGCCGCATTGACCAGCTTGAGACCCTGAACGCCAATTCATAACCTTGAAAGGATCGCCACCATGCCTACCACCGGACCGAATCAACGCGCCGTCAACATCATCAAGGGGCTGGCCATGGATGCCACCCGTGCAGCCAGCTCCGGTCACCCGGGAGGCCCGATGTCCTCGGCGGACATGGGCTATGTGCTGTTTCACGAGTTTTTGCGCCACGATCCCCGGGACCCCGAGTGGTTCAATCGAGATCGCTTCGTCCTCTCCGGCGGGCACATGTCCATGCTGCTCTATAGCCTGCTAACCCTGGCCGGCCATCTGAACATTCAGGACCTGCGTGATTTCCGGCAACTGGGCAGCCGCACCCCTGGCCACCCGGAGGAGCACATGACCCCCGGCGTGGAGGCCACCACCGGCCCATTGGGGCAGGGCCTGGCCATGGGCGTGGGCATGGCAGCCGCGGAGCGCATGCAGGCCGCCAAATTTGGGAATGATGTCGTGAACCATTTCACCTATGTCCTGGTCTCTGACGGCGACCTGCAGGAACCCGTCGCCCTGGGCGCCTCCAGCCTGGCCGGACACTGGGGCCTGGGCAAATTGATCGTGTTCTACGACAGCAATCAAATTCAGCTTTCCGGACCCACCGACAGATCCGACTGTACCGACTACCGCAAGCTCTACGAGGCCTTTTGCTGGCACGTCCTGGAAGTGGACGGGCATGATCGCGACCAGATCCGCACAGCCATTCGCGAGGCTCAGGAGGAGACATCCCGTCCAACCCTGATCATCGGTCACACGGTCATTGCCAAGGGCACGGCCACCATGGAGGGGAATTTCGAGACCCACGGCGCGCCCCTCGACCCCGATGAGATCAAGGCCACCAAGCGCAACCTGGGATTGCCTGAAGAGGAATCCTTCTTTCTCCCCCAGGAAACTCTGGACCATTTTCAGGAACGGTACCCGGACCTGATCCAGCAGGTGGACGCCTGGAAACGCCATGTCCAGGCAAAAATGACCATGGACACCACCTTTGCCGACATCTGGAACCAGACCTTTACTGAACCCGCCCATCGCTCCTTCAGCTGGCCGGAGGTGGATGCCACGAAAAAGATGTCCACACGCAAGGCATTTGGGCAGTGCCTCGGGGAGTTGATCACCCAGTTACCGAACCTGGTGGGTGGCTCGGCAGACCTGGACCCGTCCAATCAGACCGCGAAATTTCGGGACATCACAGGTATTTTCGGAGCAAACAACCCCACCGGGCGCAATTTCTGCTTCGGCGTCCGGGAATTCCCCATGGGTGCGATCCTCAACGGGATTGCCCTGCACGGCGGCCTGGTGGGATTCGGCGCGACCTTCCTGGTCTTTTCCGACTACCAGCGCAATGCCGTGCGCATGTCGGCCATCCAAAACCTGCCGGTTCTCCACGTCTACACCCACGACTCCTTTTATGTCGGAGAGGACGGCCCAACGCACCAGCCCGTGGAGCATGCCTGGTCCCTGCGCCTGATTCCCAATCTGCTGGTGTTGCGACCGGCGGACGTCTTGGAGAGCCGTGCAGCCATGGAAATTGCCCTGACCCAGCACAACCGCCCTTCTGCCCTGCTGTTCACCCGTCAGGACGTCCCGGTCCTGGACCCGGCGACCTTCCCGCAGGTACCTGAAGGGGCAAAGCGCGGGGCTTATGTGCTACACGATCCAGCGGACAAAAAGCCGGAAATGGTCATCATCGCCACCGGCTCCGAGGTGCATTTGGCCGTTGAGGCGGCCCGGATGCTCCCGGACCGGAAGATCCGCGTCGTCAGCGCGCCCTGCCTGGAAATCTTTGAAGAACAACCCCAGGCCTACAAGGACGAAGTCCTCCTCCCCCATGTCCAGAAACGCGTCGCCGTTGAAGCCGGTCGCTCCACCCCCTGGCACAAGTATGTCGGCACCAACGGACTGATCCTGGGCCTGGACCACTTCGGCGACTCCGCCCCTGCCGGTGCACTGGCCAAGAAATACGGGTTCACTCCGGATAATCTGGTGGAAATGATCCAAAATAAATTCGCTTGATCCGCCCGCGAGGTATACCGCCAACCTCCACAACCAAAAAAAGCTTGACAAATCCAACCAGCACAAACTAGATGTTAATGTTTACGCCGGGGTGGTGAAACTGGTAGACGCACTGGACTCAAAATCCAGCGGGGGCAACTCCGTGTCGGTTCGATTCCGACCCCC
>REDL01000063.1 GCA_007693505.1 Desulfovibrionales bacterium
ATATAGAAATGGCGCAGCAGGTCTCCGTCGTCCGGCGTGTACTTGAGCTGCCAGGCGATGTCCGGAAGGACACTCACTTTTCAGACTCCCACAAGGAAAGCTGCCTCGGCTTGCGGACCTGATCGGTGAAGGCCAGGCGACGGAGGTTTTCCAGGACTTCGAAGTCGTTGGCCGCCGGTTCCACGGCCTTGGCCGGGTCAAACCCGGTGAAGGTCCGGGACGGGGGCAGGACTTCCAGGACCGCTTCCAGGGTTTTCAGGAAGGCCGGGTCCTTGTCCGCGCCGGTCTTGGCGAGCTGGTCCCTGGCTGCGTCCAGGGTTCGGGTGCGGGCCGTGTATGCGGCGTGGTGGACGGCGTCGATCATGGCCCTGGCTCCGCTGGGCGGTCCAAGTGCGCCTCGGGCCGCTCGCAGGGAACTGTCCCAGAGCACCACGTCGCTGGTCTTTTTCTCGGCCAGCCTGCCGATGATCTCCTTGTCCAGGTCCAGCCCGGCCACACGGGCCAGACGCAGGGCTTCGTCGTAGGGAAATTGCGGGGCCTGGAAAGCGTCCCAGGCCAGGACGAACCATTCGGTGAGCGGGTCCAACTCGGCCTTGCGCTGGACCGTGGTCAACTGCTCCATCCGCCAGTTCTTGACCTCCCGCCGGGCTGCGTCCAGGGCGTCCTCGGGCGTGGCGGCGTAGGGATCAAACTCGGCCTCGAACAGGCCCAACTGGGTTCCGGCCTTGGCAACAGGCTTGGGCAACGGCGTACCCCGGCGCACCGGCCAGTGCCGGGAAAATTCCTCCAGGGCTGGCCCAAAGCTGGACAGATACAGGTCCACGCCCCGGATTCCGGCATCCTGGAACTGCTGGACCCGCCCGCGAACGGCCTTGCGGACCAGGGGCTCCAGATCTTCCCAGAACATGGTTTCCTGATCCACGTCCGACTCGGGCCGGGGGCGGCAGACCAGAAAGATGGTGGAGTTGGCCGCGGACTTGTCCTTGATGTGCAGCGATCCCTCGGCCTCGGTGTTGATGGGCCAACTGGCCGTGATCACGAAACCGGCCTCCATCAGCCCCTTGGTCAGGGCGTCCCAGGCACCGGTGGCCTTGTGGGTGAACATCAGGGTCATGATCCCGTCCGCGGTGAGCACTCGCCGACACTCTGCGAAAATGGCCGCCATGCGCTCCCGGTAATCCTGCTCCGCCAGCTTGCGCGCCCCTTTCTCCCCCTTGAACTTGGCCGGATTGGCCACGGCCTCGTTGTCCTTGTCCGTCAGCCGCCGGGTGAACAGCTCCGGATACACATGCCCGGCGGTGCGCTTCAGCCAGACGTAGAAAAAGTCCGACAGCTCCGCGTACATCACGTTGTCGTAATACGGAGGGTCCATGACCACCACGTCCACGGACCCGTCCGCGATATGATCCAGGGAGTCGCCGGACTTGCAGGTGATGGTCACGGCAGGCGGAACAAACTCCGGCCCGGACTCGAACAGAGGTATCTGCGTTTCCTTGGATTTCTTCCTGGCCGCCTTCATGTTCGCGTCCGGTCGGACCAAGTCCACCAACTCGATAATGCACTTGCCGGTCTGTCCAATGACCCAGTCATAGCCCAGGCCGACTATCAAAGGAGCCATTTCGACGTAAGACCATTTAACTGGGTATGCATGTTGGCGAAAGGTATGATCCATTACTTCTCGACCAGAGTGCCATGTTACAAGCCTTGAGTTGTAGTCTAGAAATTTATCCAACGAGAGTGCCAAGTAGCCAAATGCAGCTCTTGTTACCTCAAGAAAATTTGGCACTGCCTCTTCTTCAGCCAGAAGTTCACGAAAAGCCTGGACGTTTGTGCCGTGACAGAGCATTTGGCGAGGCGAGAAGAGGTCACGCCAAAAGTTAACTCCATAATTTTTTACGCGATCTGAGAATTTTTCATCATATTGCTCCGTGGGCACCATATCCAACGCTTCCCACTCCGGCAGTTTCTCCGCCAAAACCGCCTTGATCCGGTCGCTGACATCATCCTCTGTCCGAGGGGCACGGTAGCCGCGTTCCCATTTTTCGCGCGTCTTGCCGGTCTTGGTGGTGGTCACGATTCGTTTTTTGAACACCACGGCATAAAGCTGCTCGCCCATGTTTCCGGCCTGAGCCTGTACCTTGATGACGTCGCCGTCCACCACCCGGCCGCAGTCCGGGAAGGGGCAGATGGCCGTGCCTCGCCCCACAGTGCCATTAGAGTGATCCTGGAGCGTGGGCACGATCTGAAACGCGCAGACCCGACCAGGCGTGTTCGGGCCACCTGCGGTTCGTGGGTCAAGCTGGACTCCCGTTCCGTCTGAAGCCAGCCGCCAGTTGGGAGACAATGGGATCAGGCCGTCACAGTAGGGACAGGTGATGGAGCGTGCCCAGAGGTATGTCGTATCTATGATATCCGGTGCGCCATCTTGAGGAAAAAAAAGGCTTTGCAGCCCCTCGACCCGTTCTCTCCACAGGGCACTGATGCGAGAAAACTCGTCGTAGACCCTTTTATGGAGGTGCAGAGGCCATTCGATGGTTGCCTTGATAATCAGGGAAGCTACCGGATTGATGTCGTTGGCGAATGTTTGAAAACCCAGTCGCACGGATTCAAACGGGATTGTTCCCCCGCCGGATGTAGGGTCAATGACACACGCGTCAGCCAAGCCCAGTCGCCTTATCTCGTATTGGAGCCATTCCCTGTCTTCCTTGTCTGGCACATAGGCGAAGGCTCTTGGATATCCATAGGGGTCAACAACTCGAACGCCTGTTTTGATGGCTTGGGCGATTGCCGCTTTCGCCGCAACCGGGTCCCCATGAATCCCCAAGGCATGCATGAACTTGTCCTGATCCGCGTCTGCCGGGAGCAGGGAAGCCAGAATGGCGGCGCGGGATGCCACCAGGGGGCGTCTGGCCCACCAGACGTGGAGGTAGTACGTGGGCGGCAGGGCGGTCATGGAGCGCCGCTCGCGGATGCTCTCTTCTCCAAGAGCGGCAATGGGCAGCCAGTGTTCGATGAGGCGTTTGGACATGATGATCCTTTATGAGATGCCTGGAAATCTGTGCTTCCAGTAGCCTGGTTCACGATGGAGATGCATGACGGCAAGGATAAAAATACCGTCATGTTCAATGCTGTACAGCACCCCGAACGGAAAACGATGGGTCAGGCATCGCCTGACATCAGGCTCAATTTCGGTCCACAGGGAGGGGTAGCTGAGGGCGTTTTGGATTGCGGAGTGGACTTCGCGGGCAAAGTCGAGGCCAAGCCCCGGATCACATCCATCGTAATAGGCAATGCTGGCTTCAAATTCCTCTTCCGCCTCGGGGTGGAAGGTGAATTTCACGGAGCGTACCTCGCATAAATCCTGGCAAAAACTTCTTCACCGGGAACAGGCTGGACCTTCCCCGAACGGAGTTCCTCCAGCCTGCGCGTGGCGACCTGGCCCCATTTCTTGTCGATCTCGTTATCCGGGGGGTTGAGGGAGCGGAGTAGGGAATCGACCACGATTGTTCGCTCTTCCACTGGAAGTGATCTTGCTTCCTCAATGATTCGTGCTGTGCTTTGCATAAGCGCCTCGGTGTGTGAATCAGTTGTGTCGGGACATGGCTACATGGAAGTCTATTGTTTTGCCTGTATCTGTTTGACAGGTTCCGTTTGAACCGTTCGGAATCCAGCAAAAATTATTCGCTACGAGGATCAATCAGCAGAAAGCGCAAGGCCATGAGCACGCGCCGTGGGTATTTGCGGTGCATGGCCATACCCAGCCAGTAGGCGGCCTCCTCCTTGCCCATGGCCTCGATGCCCTCCGTGACCTGGCGCATGTTGGCCCGGCTGCGCATGGGGGCCAGAACACGGAACAGGATGCCCAGGTTCAGGGCCAGGTCTTCGTTCAGGGTGTGCTTGCCGCGCTCTCCCTTGGCCGGGCTGACTTGGATTCCAGCCTTGGCTAATCTGCGCAAAACCCGGTGCTCCACCAGGGCCAGATTGCGTCCGGCCAGACCGGCAATACGCAGGGGAGTCTTGATGTGTGGGGTGGCCGGTGAAGGGAGCTGCCAGACTTCCAGTTCCAGGTTGTCCGGCCCGTGGTTGGCAGTGCGCAGCTCATAACGCGGCAGGCCGTTTTGGGGTGCGTCGGTAAGTTTGCTGGGTAAGGCGGCGCTCATCGGGCATCCTCCGCAATGGCCGTGACATAGGCGGCCCCGGCTCCGAAGCGGAGCAGCCGCTCGGTGAGTTTTTCAGGCTCGCCCTGGTCCAGTGGCA
>REDL01000090.1 GCA_007693505.1 Desulfovibrionales bacterium
TATCTTTTTCAGACGATCTTCCGCAATACTCCGTTCACATTCAGCTTTTTCCAATTCCTGAATGCGTTTTTCCAACTCTTCATAACTTGGTTTTTCGGACATTTCATGCTCCTTGAAGACTTTTAGGGCTGACCCCATTAAACACTGTACTTGGCCAACACCCTCACCAAATCCTCCATCTTCACCGGCTTGCCCAGGTAGTCGTTCATTCCGGCAGCCAAAAACTTCTCCCGGTCTCCGAGCATGGCGTAGGCGGTCAGGGCGATGATGGGGATGTCCTTCTTGGCCCCCAGGGTCGTGGATTCGCGAATGGCCTTGGTCGCTTCCACCCCATTCAGTACCGGCATCTGCACGTCCATCAGGATCATGTCGAAATCCTGGGCCGCTAACAGGTCCAGGGCCTGTTGCCCGTCCTCGGCCAGGGTCACGGTGTGTCCGGCCTTTTCCAGGAGTTTTGTCGTGGGAAAAGAGCTTGACTCTTCATCCTCGGCCAGGAGGATGCGCAGGCTCTGCTTGGCTTCGGTCAACCGCCTTGGTCCTTGTTCAACGGCAATGCTCACTCCCTCGGGCAGTTTGAAGGGCAGGAGCACGTGCACGGTGGTCCCTTCGCCGAGGGTGCTGACCACGGAGATTCTCCCACCCATCAGGTCCACGAGTCGCTTGACAATCGAAAGCCCCAGCCCAGCGCCCTGATAGGATCGGGTGTAGGAGCCGTCCACCTGGACAAACGGCTTGAACAAGTCATCCAGCTTGTCCTCGGGAATCCCGATGCCGGTATCGGATACGGTCACCAAGATGCGGCATGCGCTGGGCTCTTCGGAGTACATGGCCGTCATTTCTACCTTGACGCTGCCCTTGTTCGTGAATTTCAAGGCATTGCCCGTCAGGTTGAACAGAATCTGCCTGACCCGCGCCTCGTCGCCGATAAGTCGGGAAGGTATGTCCGGATCAATGAAACCTTTGCTGCCGTCAGCGTAGAGCACGCGGTGCTCGAAGTATTTGCTAAAATTGGGATCATCCGCCTCAAGTACTTTCTGAGACTCTTCCGCCACCAGATGCCTGTCTTCGGGATGCACGAATCGCCGGGCATACTCATCAAGAGACATCGTATACCCGCCGACTTCTTCGACACTAGTCTTGAAAATCTTGTAGAAGCTGTCGGAAAAGGTGAACATCCCGCTTGGTACGTCCCATTCCCAGTGCCCAAGCTTGGCCATCTTCATGGCATTGGAAAGGGTCAACTCACTCTGAATCAGTTTTTGTTCAGCCTGCTTGCGAGCGGTTATGTCCTCAAAAGTGGCATATGCCTGAAAGGGTTTTGATTCGCCGGGTTGAAACAGGGGGATGGCCGTGATGGACAACCAAACGTGGGCGTTCTTGTCCGGACGAAAAATACCCCGGACCACCGGCCCGACAGTCTCGCCGGTGTGCAGGGCGATCATGGCCGGATGGTCCTCGCCTGGAACCGCCGTGCCGTCTTCATCGATCATTTTCCAGCGCGGGTCCATGGATGTCTTGCCGCGCATCTGGTCCAGAGTGAGACCAAGAATCCTCTCCGCAGCAGGATTGGCGGAGATGATGTATTCATCTGCTGCCTGATAAATGACCCCCTGGGCCATGGTTTCGAAGAGATGGCGGTGTTTTTCCTCGCTTTCCCGAAGAGCATCCTCTGCCCGACTGCGATCGGTGATGTCTCGAATTACACCGACCAGCAGTTTCTCGTCGGTATCGGGCATTGTTAACAACGACTTCTTGGTGGAGATCACATGTCGCACACCGTTAGAGTCGGTAAAGAACTCGTCGTTAACGTTAGCCTCATCGGTTTCAAAGACCAGTTTGTCCTTGTCCCAGAAAACATCCGCCTCTGGCTCCGGAAAGAAATCGTAATCGGATTTACCGAGCAGTTCCTCGCGAGAATAACCCATAAATTCACAGAATAAGTCGTTCAACATAACCCAGCGGTGGTTTTTATCCTTGATGAATACAGGATCGGGGATGGCATTGAGGATATTGTACAGGTGGACTTCAGCACGGCGGCGTTGTTCCGCTTCCAGGCGGAGACACTGCTCTCTCTCCCGCAGCGCCTCTTCGGCCTGCTTGCGGTTGGTAATGTTTTCGATCTGTGAGATGAAGTGCAACGGTGCCCCTTGATCATCCCAGACCAGTGAAACTGCCAGCAACCCCCAGATTATGCTGCCGTTCTTGTGGAAGTACCGTTTTTCCATCTGATAGGTTTCGATTTCGCCCGCGAGCATCCGCTGAACGAGCTTCAAATCTGAATCCAGGTCGTCCGGGTGGGTAAGGTCCTGGAATGTCTTACGCTCCAGTTCGTCTTCGGTGTAGCCGGAAAAATCGCTGAAGCGGCTGTTAACCTTAAGGCACCGCCCTTCGGGCGACACGAGGGTCATGCCGATGGCGGAGTACTCGAAGGCGTTTTGGAACTGTATTTCCCTCAGACGAAGCACCTCCTCCGACCGCTTACGTTCGGTGATGTCGGTAACAAAGCCCTGGTAGTGCGATACGCTCCCATCTTCTGCAAAGATCGTTTGAATGCTCCCCGATGCCCAGAAACGGGAGCCGTCCTTGCGAATATGTTCGCATTCGTAGTTCTTGGCTATTCCGTCAGTCTCCAGCAGACTGGCGACGGCATGCCCGTCCTTGGGATCAGCGAACAATTCAGCGGCGATGTTCTGGACCGAAACCACCATGTCCTGGGGCGCGGGATACCCGTACATATCCGCCAAGGCTTGGTTGGCATACAGAAAAGGTCCATCAGGAGTTGTCTTGAATATGCCGATTGGAGCGTGGTCCAGAATGTCTTGGACGTCGGAAAAGACTTCCTGAGCGGAAAGTATTTCAGGGGCCTGCTTCTGATTCATACTGGCCTCCTAGGAGAACAAGGCAGGAAAGACGATTCAGCGAGAGAAGACAAGCAAAATATCAGGCCAAGTCTGAATCAATGCCTGAAAGACATGTCGGCTTTGTTACTGTTATGACACATTCAGGTATTTGATCCTGCCTTTTGCAATTGTGTCAACCAGAAAAATAAAACCGCACAAGCCTACAACATTCAGGGACCTTCCCTACGCCTGAGCGCCCTGAGCATGGCCTCCATCACGACATCGTGCGGGAGGATTTTTCGTCAAGGGAATGCAACTTTTTCATCACCGGTGCAAGACCGTTCTCCAACAGGTGAATACCCATGCTGCCTTGGTAAAGCAGTGCACGGTGCGAGAATGTTTTGTCAGCGATTACCTTGCTTTTTTCGGTGGTTGTTGCTACGAAACTTCAACTCGTATGATGCGAAGGCTCTCGTAGCTGATCTTGGCGACCCACATTTCAACCATAGGAGTTAAATTATGCTGTATGTCCGAAAAGGGATTTTTGGCGTTTGGCTCGTTGCCATGATATGCGCGCTCGTATTGAGCGTCTCCACGGTTCAGGCACAGCCCAAGATCAACATCAATGAGGCGCCGGCTGAGATGCTGCAAACCTTGCCGGGCATTGGTCCGGCTTTGGCGCAGCGTATTGTCGAGTATCGCGCCGAAATGCCTTTTGAAACCATCGAGGACATCAAGAAGGTGAGCGGCATTGGGGAAGTCACATTTGAGGCGATGAAGGAATATCTGACCGTTGAATGAGTGGGCCATTCAGTGGCCACGATGTGCGCTGCAACACTGAAAAAGCCCGGGCAAGGATGCATCCTTGCCCGGGCTTTTTCATATTTGCGGCGTTAAGGGAGAAATCAGCCGGCAAAGGCCTTTTCGAAATTCGGAACGACCTGTTTTTTCCGGCTCATCACGCCATCCAGCCATACCTTGTGCCCTTCCGGGGCCTGGCCGAAAGCTTTCTGCACCACGGAGGGGTCATCCGAGGCGATGAGCATTTCGGTTCCTTCCTTCATGATGTCGGTCAGCAGTAAAAAGACACTGTGGTTGCCTTTTTCCGCTTTGACTTTCTGAATGTCCTCGTACAGAGCGTCCTTGACGCCATCCAGCAGAGAAAGATCCACGACCTCCAACTGGCCAATACCGACCTTGGTTCCGCTCATGTTGAAGTCCTTGTAGTCGCGGAAAACCAGTTCCCGGATCGGTGTCCCTTCCACAGCGGACTTCACCTTGAACATTTCCAGGCCAAGGGCCTTGGTGTCAGCCACTCCGGCGACCTGAGCCAGGGCGTCAGCGGCCTGGACGTCCTTGTCCGTACAGGTGGCGGACTTGAAGATGACCGTATCGCTGACAATGGCACAGAGCATGATACCGGCGATATTCTTGGGGATCTCCACGCCGTAGAAATCGTACATGGCCTTGACCACGGTGCAGGTGCAACCCACGGGCCAGATCCAGGCTTCTATGGGATTGGGGGTGGTGACGTCGCCGAGTTTGTGGTGATCGACGATGCCCATGATTTCGGCCTTGCCGAGATTATCCAGGCTTTGGGCCAGGTCGGAGTGGTCCACCAGATAGATCTGCTTGTCCGTGGCATCGGTGAGGATTTCCGGGGCGCTGACGCCAAACTTATCCAGAACAAACTTGGATTCAGGATTGAGCTCGCCCTGGGCGGCCGGTTTGGATGTAACACCGAGTTTGCTCTTCAGATCAGCCAAGGCGATTGCCGCGCAAACCGAGTCGGTATCCGGACTCTTGTGACCAACAACATAAACAGCCATTACGTGACCTCCTCTGTTACATATTCATGATGATTGAAAACAGAAATTGATCCTCTCAAAAAAAGCTTGTGCATTATAGCACAAAGTTTGGCCGCTGCCAAGCGGTGCGTTCATGCGCGGTAAAGGGCGTTGAAAATACCCTGGGCCATGTCCTCAATATCCAGGATTTCATCGGCCAGGCCGGCATCGACAATGGCCTTGGGCATTCCGTAGACCACGCAGCTGGCATCATCCTGAGCCAGAATGTACCCATTTTTTTGCTTGAGCTGTTTGATGCCTTCCAGGCCATCGCTGCCCATGCCGGTGAGAATAACGCCAACCCCGCGTTTGCCGACCCCTTTGGCCACGGATGCGATGAGCACATTGGCGGAAGGCTTGTACAGGGCATCCTTGGGTTCGGGGCCGATCAGCAGATCGATCCGACTCACCTTCTGGTCAATGGACAGGTGCTGTCCTCCTGGAGCAATGAACGCGACCCCGGGCTGGACGCGATCCCCGGGTTCGGCCTCCTTGACCTTGATTTGGCAGACCGCGTCCAACCGTTTGGCAAACGGGCCGGTAAAGGCCTGGGGCATGTGCTGGGCAATCAGGATGCATGCCGGAAAGGAGGCCGGGAGTTTGCTCAGGATTTTTTGGATGGCCGGCGGTCCTCCGGTGGAGACACCAATGGCGATGATATCCCGAGACGGAATGCCTGCCCTGGCAACGAGTTCAAGGGGTGGTTTTTCCGCGACAGGAGGCGAGATTGTCTCAGCCCTGCGGGGAGCGCGGGGAGCCCGGAATCTGCGCTTGGCAACGGTCTTGACCTTGGCCCGAAGATCCTGCTCAATTTTGACGATATCCAGAGAGACCCTGGAGAGTTGCTTGGGGATGAAGTCAACGGCCCCAAGTTCCATGGCCTTCAGGGTCGACTCTGCCCCTTCAGTGGTCAGGGAACTGACCATGATCACCGGGCGGGGCATTTCCATCATGATGTGCCGCAGGGCGGTCAAGCCGTCCATGCGCGGCATTTCGATGTCCATGGTGATGACGTCTGGCTGAAGCTGGCGGGCCTTTTCCAGGCCTTCGGCTCCGTCACGTGCCGTGCCCACGACTTGAATGCCTGGGTCCCCGTCCAGCATGGTGCTCAGGGCTTTGCGCATGAAGGCCGAGTCATCAATGACAAGTACGGTAATCATTGGGTGTCCGCGAGAAAAATGGGAAGGGGATGAGCTGGATCACGCATCGACGACATCCTGAAATTCCACGTGGCCATTGATATCGACTTGCCGTAAGCTCTTGAACGTCGGTTTTTCAATTTCCTCAAGCCAGATGCGGACCAGGTCGTCCTGCCATTGTCGGCCGGCTCCTTCCTGCAAAACATCGCGGACGATGTTCATGGGCAGCGCCTTGCGGTAGGCCCGGTCCGAGGTCATGGCTTCGAAGGAATCCACGACACTCAGGACCCTGGCCAGAAAGGGAATTTCTTCCTGTTGCAGGCACATGGGATACCCGTCGCCATCCACGCGCTCATGATGATAGAAAATGATCGGCAGAATATCACCGAAAGAGGTAACCTGGTTGAGAATTGCCCGTCCCAGCTCAGGGTGGCGTTGCATTACCGTGAACTCATCGGAGGTCAGCTTGGAGGGTTTGTTCAGAATGATGTCCGGTATGCCGATTTTACCGATGTCGTGAAGAATGCCGCCGGTGTACAGCAGATGGAGTTCATCCTTGGACAATCCCAGTCGGTTGCCCAGATGCGTTGCATAGATGGCGACCCGTTCGGAATGGCCGCGGGTATAGACGTCCTTGGCTTCCACAGCCTGGGCGAAGGAGCGGATGACCTCCAGGTTCATGTCCCAGAGTTGGCCGTAAAGTCGGGCGTTTTCAAAGGCCGAAGCGGTGTGGGCGGCGAAGACGTTCAGCAGTTGGGAATGTTCACGGGAGAAGTCCGGTTTGGCGGAGTTGCGTAACAGGACGATGGAGCCGATGCCCTTCATGCGGGTGGTCATGGGGGCGGCCATTATGGACGTGATGGAGCTGTCCGGCGGGGGACCTTCGGTGGTCAGATGGGCCGGCCCTTTTTTTTGCATGAGGACCAGTTCCGGCAATTGTTGCCGAAAGACGCGTTCACCGAGCAGCTTGGTCCACCGCCCAAGGTGTGGGTTGTTGTGGAGCAGGCCGCCGCGCATGGCTTTGGATTGCAATCCGCCGTTCTCATGAAGAAACAAGACAATGCCGTCTGGATTGAAATTTTTCTGGACCTGCGAGAGGAATTCGTTGGTCAGGGAATTCATGTCCAGTTTGGTGTTCATGGCCTGACTGAGGTTGAGCACCCGGACAATGTTGGTCAGCTTTTTACGGTCCTCGCGGTTGCGGCGGATCTGCAGAATCCGTTCGACTTTAAGCAGCAAGTGGCTGATGTTGAAAGGTTTTGGTAGGTAGTCGGCCGCCCCGAGACGGATGCTCTCCACAGCGGTCTCGATGCTGCCGAAGCCGGTCATGATCAGAAAATCAGCCTCGGAAACGCCCTCCTTGAGTTTTTTCAGAAGGTCCAGGCCGCTCATTTTGGGCATCCGCAAATCGCTGATCACCAGATCAAGGCCGGGCAGGTGATCCAGCATCCGCAGGGCGGAGGGCCCATCATTGGCGATGTGGACCGTGTATCCGGCCTCGCTTAGTGCATCCCCACAGATATCAAGCAGGCTCTGCTCGTCGTCGACGATAAGAATGCTGGCTCTGGGCTCATCATGTACAGCCATAAGTGTCCTTTATTATTTGGGAACTGATATCTTTCGGCGGTACCTTTCAAACTGTTCCGTTCAACGCCGCCACTTTGCCCGATGGGGGAAGACAAGGTCAAGGGAAATAAATGGAACACTGTCCCTGTTGCTTGCAGCCTTTTGGAAAGTGGTGGCACGGATGGTGTTTGGCAGAGAATGCAGCTTGCATTCTCGCTCAAAATGGGTATGAATACCTTTTTACGGGATGTGGCTCAGCTTGGTAGAGCGCAGCGTTCGGGACGCTGAGGCCGGAGGTTCGAATCCTCTCATCCCGACCAGAAAATTCAAGGGGTTGCGGACATGATGTCGGCAACCCCTTTTTCTTTTGCTACCCTATTCCTAACCAAAAGAAATAAACCTGACTTGCTGAGGCCAGAACAGACAGTTATTTTTGTCGCCATTTTTTTTTGTAACTACTCAGTTCATCCGGCGGATGGTCATTCACCTGCACTGGATTCCGGCGTTCCCCGGAATGACTTATCGAGGCAAACTGCATCTACATCAGTCATACCGGCGAGCGCCGGTATCCAGGGCTTTTTGGCGGATTTGCTGAATAGATACAAAATTTCTTTGTGCTGAGTAGTTACCATCTTGTTTTTACAAACCACAAGCCACACGTCACGGACCACTGCCGAGTGCAAAAAGCACTTTTTGCACTCGGCTCTTTATGGATCGCCTTTGTCACCGGACCTGGTTTTCAGATAACCTTTCAAATCCCGATAATAATTTTCATGAGGCCCGAGCATGATCAGCTCCAAAATCTCCGCCGTTTTGCGATACGCGAGCAGGTATTGGGCGGCGTTGATCTTGAACTTGTGAACGAACACACCCCGCAAGTCTCCCTTTTTTTCCTCTCCGCAATCTGGATTTTCCGCGATCTTGCGGATTTGATCGTCGAGAACGGTCTTTGCCGTTGCGGGCAATTTTTTAACCGTTTTTTCAAACGACCGGGACTGAAAAATTTTCATGCCGCTCACCCAAACGCATACTCGGTCTTCTCGCCCTGTTCGAGCTCGTCCAGGCCGATCAGAATCTCCTTGATCAACGAGTAGGGAAGGTCCGGATTTTCTTCAGCCTGCTTGCCAATGTACGCCCAGTGTTCAATCTGGCCGGCCAAGGAACGGTGATCAACACGTCCGTACATTTTTGCCTGGGAAGCGAGTTCTTCTGATATGCGTACTGCTGTCGCCATACATGCACCTCCTGATTGTGTTGCACCAAAAACTATCTCACGGCGTTGCAATGTGCAATCATTGATTGCATATTGTGTTGCAGGTGCGGAGTGTCGATCTTGATCACCCCTCAAGCACCACCAGATAGGCCACGATCTCGAAATTATTGACCCCGGCGATCTCGCCCTTGACCGTATGCGTCCCGCCGGGAGCGAACAGACTGACCACGGCCCGTTCTTCGCTCTTGCCGACAATGGAGGAAACGGTAGCAGAAAGCAGTCGTCGTGCCTGCCGCATGTCCTGGCCGTGTCGCGTGGACTTGTCAAAGCGGGCGCAGGCCTGGGCATCGGGCAGGTCTCGCCCTGGGCAGGTGCGTTTCAAGCGGTCCAGGATTTTTTTGGCCCGTGGAAAGTTGAGCGAAACCTCGCCCTGTTCCCCCACATGGACAAGAAGGAGAAGCCTGGTTATGGACAAAAGTAACAAGCCATCCAGCACTTCCGAGAAGGCAAACAACGAAAATGCCGGACTGACCATGTCCAACCTCAACCCCTCGGAAAGTAGAGGGCGCAAAAGGTCAATGACACGTTCCGTTCCGGGGTTGGAGATGACTTTCATGGGATGTGGCTTATGGGGAGTGAAGTGAGGTGCTCCGGCGAATGAATGTTATCGTTCATTTGCGGTTTACCCAAAGATTCCCTCAACCAACCTCTCCGCATCCGCCTCATCCTTCAATATCTGCATCGCCTCATGCGGCATCAGGTTCAACATTTCCGAATACTTCTCTTTCGTCACCCCGGCCTTCTTCCAGGGCCTGGCTGCGGCGTACTGCTTCCAGGATATGCCGAGGATGGCCCAGGGTTTTTCGGGGGAAGATTCGGACATGTGGATAACCAAGGGCGACACTCAATCACTGACCGGCAAGGTGAAAAACACCGTCGTTCCCTTACCCACTTCGCTTTCCACCCAGATTTGTCCGCCGTGTTGCTCGATGAACTCTTTGCACAGGACCAACCCCAGGCCAGTTCCCTTTTCGCCTTCCGTGCCACGTCGTTGCTTTTTTCCTCCCAAGGCAAAGACTGAAGACAGAACCTGTTCGTCCATGCCGATGCCATTGTCCTGGATCGCTAACGTGACGTTCCGCCCTTCCTGCCAAGCCCTGATGACAATCTCACCGCCACGAGGGGTGAACTTGATCGCATTGAAGAGGATATTGCGAACCACAGCCTTGATCATGGGCTGGTCGGCAAGGACAGTCAGATCCGGTGCAATTTCCAGGCGGAGGGAGATCTTTTTTTTATTGGCCAAGCCCTGGGCCGTGGAAAGTCCCATATTCATCAGTTCATTCAGGCTACACGGCGTGGGCTCGCAATTTATGCCCCCCTGACTCAGTCGCGCCCATTGTAGCAGGTCTTCCAGAAGCTCGAAGGTGCTCTGAGCGTTTTTGTGCAGTTCCGTCGCAATGAAGCCGAAATTCTTTTCGGAAAAAATGTCCGGTTGTTCGGCCAGCATCTGCGCTGAAACCACAAGGCCGGACATGGGCGATCTCAAATCGTGGGCAATGATGGAGAAGAGCTTGTCCTTTTCTGTGTTAGCGAGCTGAAGCTGTTCATTGATGGCTCTGATTATCTCGTCGGCCCGCTTGCGCTCGGTAATGTCCTGAACTGCACCAACCACTGCAATCGGATTGCCAGCATTATTAACCTCAACGATTCCTTTGGCATGGACATGTCTGACCTCACCGGTGTCCTGACGAACAATGCGGTGTTCAATATCATAGTCCTTGGCTTCTTCGACCGCCTTGGCAAAGGCCTCTTCAATGGCAGGTCTGTCTTCAGGGTGTGCGATTGGGATGAGCTGGTGTGTCGTTAGCTGGATATCAGGAACTCCGTGAATTCTTTTCCAGTTTTCCGACAACAGCCAGGTATCGTTTTTTATATCCCATTCCCAGCTTCCCAGCCCAGCCAACTCCTCGGCTTGGACCATGATTTGTTTTTGTTTGGCCAGGATCTCCTCGACCTGTTTCCGGTCAGTAATGTCCGACGTCACTCCGAACCAACGGATGTCGCCGTTGTCAAACACAATGGGGGTGGATTCCATGCGGAGCCAGCGGAGATTGCCGTCTCCAATGAAGAATCGCCCTTCCCAGGAAAATGGAATCCGATCGCGAAAAGATTCTTGGTTGCGAACCAAAAAGGCATTTCGCTCATCAGGGTGTACCTGATTGTTCGCCATCATGACATCGGCGAGCGCATCTTCGCGCTTGAGTTGATGGATTTCGCACCAACGGTTGCTGACGTACTCGAATTCCAAATGCCCGTTCGCTCGAATCCAGACAATATAGACGCCCACCGGCACATTTGCGACCAATTCATCGTAACGCGTCAAACTCTCACGCAGCGCCTCTTCGGCCCGCTTTCGGTCGGTGATGTCCTCAATCTGCGAGATGAAGTGCAACGGTGCCCCTTGGTCATCCCAGACCAATGAAACCGCCAGCACCCCCCAGACGATGCTGCCGTTCTTGTGGAAGTACCGTTTCTCCATCTGGTAGGTTTCGATTTCGCCGGCGAGCATCCGCTGAACGAACTTCAAATCTGAATCCAGGTCGTCCGGGTGGGTAAGGTCCCGGAATGTCTTACGCTCCAATTCGTCTTCGGTGTAGCCGAAAAAAGCGCTGAAGCGGCTGTTGACCTTGAGGCACCGCCCTTCGGGCGACACGAGGGCCATGCCGATGGCGGAGTACTCGAAGGCGTTGCGGAACTGTGTTTCGCTCAGGCGGAGCACCTCCTCTGACCACTTACGTTCGGTGATATCGGTAACAAAGCCCTGGTAGTGCGGCACGCTCCCATCTTCTGTAAAGATCGTTCGAATGCTCCCCGATGCCCAGAAACGGGAGCCGTCCTTGCGTATATGTTCGCATTCGTAGTTTTTGACTATCCCTTCAGCTCCCAACAGGCTGATGACGGCAGGGCCGTCCTTGGGATCAGCGAATAATTCAGCGGCAATGTTCTGGACCGAAGCCACCAATTCCTGTGGAGTGGTATATCCATACATATCCGCCAAGGCTTGGTTGGCATAAAGAAATTTTCCTTGCGGCGTGGAGGCGAAGATACCGATGGGCGCGGCCATCAGGATGTCGTGGGATGCATCAAGGACTGCTTGAGAAGGGGCTGAGTTCTGGTGTTTTTTTTGGGCCATGAGAGGCTCCTGGGGCAGTGCGGCGGGGCGATGGGGTGTTTGCAAGCAGAGCAGGCCAAGGGCGGCTGAATGTCGATTTTCAGCGCCTAAAAGCATACGAACTAATGATTTGGCGACAATTTCCCTCCTTTTCCCCCATTCATTGCTACAAGGTCAAGCCCGAGTTTTGATCTAGGTCCTTAGCGGAGAATCCCTCAAGATGAAGGGGCTTCTCCGGTCAGTTTCTCGCCTACGCAGCCTTCTTGTAATTCTCCAACGCCCCGAAATAATCCGTCAACTGCTTGAGCATCTTCGCATCGCGCTTGCACCGGCTCAACGTGATGAACTGCTCTGAAATCTCACCGGGCGTCAAGTCTTTGGGCGAATGTCCATACTTTTTGGTGAGGTACATCTCGTAATGCTCCACCTGATCCCCAAGCCCCAACGCCCGCAACAGGCCAAACAGGTCAACGACGGTGGTGCCTCGGTCTGTCCGAGGGTTATTCCCGGAACAGGATCAGGCGGGACTCCATTGTCTTGCGCCGGGAGCGGATGCGGTCTTCCTCGCTTCGCAAGAATTGAATCTCGCTCTGGCGCTTGCGCACTGCATAGGCCACGGTGTCCGCCTTCTCGGCCTCGGCAATGGCCAGTTCATCAAGATAGGTCAGGGCCGCCTGCTGCTGGCCCTCTCCGAGTTCCTCGCTCACTGCCAGGACGTTTGAGATTTCCTCTTCGATTGCCACGAGATTCGCCATGGTGTTGCCTTCTTGCTTGTTGAATGAAAATAAAAAGAGAAAGGCCGGACTTTCGAGGAGTCCGGCCCTGACACGCTTGTAGCTGGGGCTTCGCCTTAAAGCAGGCCCTGCGACTGAAAACTGAAGTGCCCGCCACGGCTGATGATGACGTGATCGAGCAACCGGGCATCCAGGCTCCGGCAGGCCGAAACGATCTTGCTGGTCAACTCCTGGTCCCGCACTGAAGGCTTCGGATCACCACCCGGATGATTGTGGTGTGGGCCGCGACGACCCCGGAGGCCTGCTTCATGAGGGCGAGACGCATGATCTCCCGGATGTAGACGGGCGTCTGGTCCACCGTCCCCTTGGAGACAACCCGCCTAACCATGACGTTGTTCTTGTTATCCACCAGGAAGAGCACGAAATATTCGATCTTCCTGTCCCGGTACGGAAGCATCTTCACCACGACATGCTCGGGATGCGGCAGGTTCTCGCAGGCCGGTTCGACAGCGTACAGCTCAGCCAAAAGCTCTCTGACCTTGTGCATTGGACCTCCTTTGATTGGGAGTGAGATAACGAAAGGCCCGCCATCTGGGTGGAGATGACGGGCCTAGGGGCGGTATGTGCGTGGGCTGCTTCAGAAGCAGCCCCTCCAGCAGTCGGAAGGTCTTCTCGGGCAGTTCCCGGACGTCTTTCAGGAGCTCGATCCGTGGGAACAGTTCGGGGTGTCGCACGTCCTCAATGCCCAGGGCGACCACCTCAATCTGGAGATCCGCAGCCTCCCTGATTGCCCCTGTGGCGCTCTCGTTGTCGTTCGGGGCCCCGTCGGTGAGGATCAGCACGATCTTCCTTGGCTCGGGCAGAGGAACCATCGATGCCAGGACGTAGCGCAAGGCCTCAGCCAGGGGCGTTCCGCCAAGGGCTCTGGGCGGCGAGTAGATCGACGTCCCAGGCCGCTGTCCGTGGGCCAGTGCAACTCCTTTTTTTCTACCCTAAATGACACTACAGCGAAAGATGGAGATCAACCTCACACAATCAAGGACATTGAAATAGATCCAGGATACGTTCAGGTATCCGAGGGGGCTTGCGGACATGATTACCCCCTGTTTTGCAGGGAAGGCAGTATGCCATCCCTGCTTCTTCTCCCTGAAGGGGAGAGCCGGTGGTTTCAACCACCGGATGGCTACTGCGGAGAATGGACGGTGGCCCGGAAGTCCGGCGAGTGCAGGTCCATGCGGCGCATGATCTTCTGGACGGCCACCCGGCTCAGCCCGGCCGTTTTGGCGGCCTTGGAGATGTTGCCGTTGGTGGTGAAGAGGAGGTTCTGGACGTAGGAGCGGGTGAACTGCTCCAGCATCCGGTTGCGGGCTTCAATATAGGGCTCCATGGTCATGGTGGTGTATTGCAGAACCAGTGACTGCGCGGGGCTCGCGCCGGGGTGCTCCACGGCGTGGATGTGCATGGTTTCGATTTCCGTATCCTTGCAGAAAATGAGCATCCGGCGGACGAAGTTTTGCAGTTCCCGGATGTTGCCCGGCCAGTTGCGGCGCATTAATTCTTCCGTGGCCGCCGGGGAAAAGCGTTTGGTCGGGATTTCCAGTTCCGCGCAGAATTTTTTGCTGAAGTGGTCCACAAGAAGGGGGATGTCCTCGCGGATGTCCCGTGACTACGTTCAGCCGATAAAACAGATCCTCCCTGAAGGTCCGCTCGTTGATCTTCTTTTCCAGGTCCTGGTTGGTACTGGCCAGGATGCGCACGTTGATCCTCTTGCTCTTGACCCCGCCCAAAGGCCGTAGCTCCTGTTCCTGGAGCACGCGCAGCAATTTGGTCTGAAGGGTGACGGGAATGTCTCCGATTTCATCCAGGAGCAGGGTCGAGCCGTCAGCTTCCTCGAAAAGACCGACATAGTCCGTATCCGCTCCGGTAAACGCCCCTTTCTTGTGCCCGAACAGTTCGCTCTCCAGGAGTTGCTCCGGGATGGCCGGGCAGTTCACCGCAAGAAAGGGGAGGGATTTGCGTTTGCTCAGGTCGTGGATGGCCCGGGCGACCAGCTCCTTGCCCGTACCGCTTTGGCCGCGGATGAGCACGGTATAGTTGGTGTGGGCCAAAGCCTGGATGGTATCGTAGAGTCGGCGCATGGGGGCGGTCTGACCGACGAAGTTCGCAAACGAGTTTTGCTCTGAAACCTTGGCCCGCAGGCTCAGGTTTTCGCGGATCAGTCGACCGCGTTCCAGGCCCTTGCGAAGAACCTGCAGCAGGTCGGGGATTTCAAAGGGCTTGGTCACGAAGTCGTAGGCCCCTCGCCGGATGGCTTCCACAGCGGTCTCGATGCTGCCGTAGGCGGTCATCATGATCACGGTGACGTTGGGGTCCGTCTCGAGGATCCGGGCGAGCAGAGCCATCCCGTCCAATTCCGGCATCCGGATGTCCAGCAGAATCAGCTCAAAGGTGCGCGTGCCGATCAGTTTCAGCGCTTCCACTGGATTGGTTGCGGTGACCACGGAGACGGTGTCCAATTCAAGGGTGAGCACGCGGCTCAGTCCCTGGAGCATATCCACTTCGTCGTCAATGATCAGAAGGTGCTGCTGGGCCATATGGAGTTGATATCCGGTGTGAGGGGTGAAGGTCTTTCAGCCGGTTGATGCGGGGACATTCCTCCTGTCGCGAATCTGGGCGCCACAGGATTGCTCAAAGATTCTACTCGGCCTCGTACACCTTATAAATTTCCACTTTTGAAACGCAAAGCGAGGCTTGCAATGACAACCAAGGGTAGCATCAACCCAGGATGGCATCTTCGCTTCTATATATCTGCAATATATTGAAAAGATTTTGTTTTATTTTTGAAGTGCGTCAGGCTTGCTTTTTGCTTCCGCGAGGAGGCCGGGGTTGTCCCGGAAAGGGCGGGTCCGGGGTGAGAGCCGCGTTTTGAGCTCCCGCATTCCGGGCCTTGAATATTCACGAACACCTTTTCTCAGGAGGAAGCGAGATGGCCGAAGCTTCGAAGCAAGATTCTGATATTGTTGTTGATCGTGGAAAATGGGAATGGTCCGAACTGTGGAAGAAAGAGGACTGGTGGGCGATTTGGCTGGGCTTCGCGATTCTGGTCGTCGGCTTGGTCATTTTTCTGCCCAGACCGCCGGCGGACATGCACGAAAAGTTGGCCAAGGCCGAGGCGACCATGGCGGCAGAGGACGCACGGGCGCCGTTCCATACCATCGAATGGCACAGCGCCAACGACGCCATGTCCGGACTGCGGGCGCGAAGCGAGCCACACGGCAGGACCATTGCCAAGTGGCTGGAGATGCCGGGCCGGTGGACGAGCAGCCCCATGGAGTCCTTCTATCTGAGCGAGTCCGCGGCTGCGGAGCGGCGGGCAAAGGCTGAACCGGCCTTTAAGGAAGCACAGGAAGCGGCCAAGGGGGCACTGGAACGGGCCAAGCAAGCCCAGGAACTGGCTGCTGAGGAAGCGTTCCGTAATGAAGACCTCAACGAGCAGGCCGAAGCGGCCATCCGGGAGTGGCGTCAAGCCAGGGAGAAGGAGCGGGGCAGCCTGCGGACCAGGGCCACGGTTCAGGCCTACAACAAGATCCCCTACATGATTGGGATCATGATTATTTTCATGCTTTTCTTCAGTATCGGCGCTCGATTCATGGACATCGGCTCGGCCAATCTGATGAAGGGCTTCTGGTTCGTTTTCCTGCTGGCTGTTGTCGCGGAGATGATCGGTCAACAGAGTACCATGCGCGAATATGGGTTCGGCGGCTTGATCTGGGCCATTCTCGGGGGCATGCTGATCAGCAACACCGTGGGCGTGCCGAACTTCCTGAAGCCGGCCCTGCAGACCGAGTACTACATCAAGACCGGCCTCGTGCTGCTGGGTGCGGAAATCCTGTTCAGCAAGATCATGCTCATCGGGCAGGCCGGTGTGGTCGTGGCCTGGGTCGTCACCCCCACGGTGCTCATCCTGACCTACATTTTCGGTCAGCGGGTCTTGAAAATGGAGTCCAAGACCCTGAACATCACGGTTTCCGCTGACATGTCCGTCTGCGGCGTGTCCGCGGCCATCGCCACTGCTGCGGCCTGCCGGGCCAAGAAGGAGGAACTGACCATCGCCGTGGGCATGTCCATGCTTTTCACCGCGATCATGATGATCGCTCTGCCCACGTTCATCGTCTCCGTGGGCATGCACCCGGTTTTGGGTGGGGCCTGGATCGGCGGAACCATTGATTCCACCGGCGCTGTGGTGGCGGCTGGGGCATTCCTGGGCGAGGTCGGCATGTTCGTGGCTGCCACCGTGAAGATGATCCAGAACATCCTCATCGGCGTGATCGCTTTTGGCGTGGCCGTGTACTGGTGCGCCCGGGTAGACTGCACCCCCGGTCAGCAGGTCAGCAAGATGGAAATCTGGTACCGTTTCCCCAAGTTTGTGCTGGGCTTCATTGCCGCTTCGATTATCTTCTCTTGGATGCTGGTCAGCATGGGCAGCGCCGGCGACGTGATGATCGACCAGGGTGTGCTGCGTGGCTTCTCCCGTCCGATCCGCGAATGGTTCTTCATCCTGGCCTTCGCCAGCATCGGCCTGTCCTCCAACTTCCGGGAAATGGCTCACCACTTCAAGGGCGGCAAGCCGGTTATCCTGTACGTCTGCGGGCAAACCCTGAACTTGATTTTGACGCTGCTCGTGGCCTACCTGATGTACTTCGTGGTATTCCCGCACGTCACCGAAAGCTTGATGGGCTAATCGTTCTTAGGGCATAAACTTAAGGGAGAGCGGTCATGCATGCGCAAAAAGAATATCAGGGCAGTCATCGCGGCCACGGGAAGCTGAAAGGCTGGATCGGACTGGCCGCCGGCGTGGCCCTGGTCTGGGTGATGGCCTCTATCGTGCTGCCTTGGGGCCAGACCCTGCCGCACATCCGTCCGGTGATGGAGGCCATCGCGGACTCCAACGTGGATACCGGCACGTACTGGTACTCCCAGTGCGAGAACACCGCGGTGGCCCAGATGCATATCCGCAACACCCTGCGCAACCAGTAGGTCCGTCCACGAAACAACACTGGCGGCCAAAGCGCCGGACAAGCCAAAAGCGGCCCTGGAAAACTACGATCGGTTTTCCAGGGCCGCTTTGTTGTTTCGTTCATCCGGCTGGAGTCGGGCAAAACTCCCTTTTGCGCCCAACTCCCGGCACACGAATCTTGACCTCGTTCCAACAGCTACTGTAGAGTTTCAAGTGTAAACTTCACAGATTAACCGGGAGAACATCATGCCGGCCAGCGCCCTTGATCTTCGCTACAAGACCAAGCAGATCATTCAGGCACTTGAACGAAATGAAGAGGTGCGGATTTTTTATCGCGGCAAATTGAAAGGGATCATCCAGGCCGTGGAGCCGGAACGTAAGGCAAAAAGCCTCAGCGACCACCCTTTTTTCGGAATGTCCTGTGATGCTCGCCAAAGCGTGGATGAGGTCATGAGTGAACTGCGGCAGGTGCGCACGGAGGAGAGCGTGGATGCTCTTTGACACCGACGTGTTGATAACATTTTCAAGCCATCCCTGAACTGGATTTGCGTGTTTATCGTGTTGAAAAGTGATCCCTTCCCTCATGGATTGAAGGGACTTTGCCCTCCCGCGTAGAGACTGACCTTATAAAGCCCTTCTTACGCCTTCTCTTCGACTTCACGACCCCGCCCGATACTCCAGCGGATTGATATTCATCTTGCGGACGATCTTCTGAAGGGCCACCCGGCTCATGTCAGCCATTTTAGCGGCTTGGGAGACGTTGCCTCCGGCCTTGGAGAGGAGGTCGCCCACGTACTCCGCGGTAAAGGCGTTGACCGCCCTGGCCTTGGCCTCGGCGTAGGATTCGACCTCGTCGCTTCCCGCCGCGTTTTCCGCCGCGGGACGTGCGGGGTGCCGGCCGTCGACCATTTTCAGGACGGACAGGTTCAGCTCCTCGCCGGGGCAGAAAATGATCAGCCTGCGGACGAAGTTCCTCAATTCACGGACATTTCCCGGCCATTCACGGTGCATCAAGACCTCCAGGACGTCTGATGAGACGGTCTTGGGTTCGGTGTTCAGTTCAATGGCGGCCAGGCGGTTGAAATGATGGACGAGCAGCGGGATGTCGTCGGTGATCTCCCTGAGGGGCGGGGTGTGGACGCTGACCACGTTCAGACGGTAAAACAGGTCTTCCCGAAAAGTTTTGCCCCGGATCTTGTTCTCCAGGTCCTGATTGGTGGTGGACACGATGCGGACATCCACTTTCTTGTTTCCGCTGCTGCCCAGGGGGCGGATTTCCTGTTCCTGCAGGGCGCGCAAGAGCTTGGTCTGCACCGAGACCGGGATGTCCGCGATTTCATCCAGGTGCAGGCTGGTGCCGTTGGCCTCGACGAAAAGCCCCTTGTGATCCTTCAGGGCGCCGGTGAAGGCGCCTTTTTTATGGCCGAACAGTTCGCTTTCCAGGAGGTGTTCCGGAATGGCCGGGCAGTTTACGGAGACCAGGGCCTTTTCGCCTCGACGGCTCAAGGCGTGGATGGCCTTGGCCGCCAGTTCCTTGCCCGTGCCGGATTCGCCCCTGATCAAAACGGGATAGTCGGTCCCGGCCACGGAACGGATGGTCTCGTAGAGCTGCCGCATGGGCGGGCTTTGCCCCACGAACTCCTCCAGCACGGTCTTTTC
>REDL01000092.1 GCA_007693505.1 Desulfovibrionales bacterium
GTCTGTATCGGTGTCGGTATCAGTATCCGTGTCGGTATCTGTGTCGGTATCCGTATCGGTGTCCGTGTCCGTATCCGTATCCGTGTCCGTGTCGGTATCGGTGTCGGTATCTGTGTCCGTATCCGTATCGCCTTGCAGGCCAATTTCATCTTCTTCGATGTCAAAGGGCTCAGCCTCAATAGGCGTCACCTCATCAACCTCTGTTGGTTCAACAGGGAGTTGGCCTGGCAGGTCGGGTTCTGGACTCTCGATTTCAGCGTCGGGCAGGGGTTGGTCGATGAGGGGGACGGGATCTTGTTCGCCTTCGCTGGTGGTGTCGACTTCAGGAAGGTCTTCTTCCTGATCGGTATCTTGTGGCGGTACTTCTTCAAATTCCTGGGTGGTGCCGGTTTCTTCTTGAGGCACTTCCCGGTTGGTATCCGAGACAGCAGAGGCGGACTGAATGTTTTCCAGGCCGCTGTCATCCGCAGGGTCCGGAGTGGAGGTATCGACGTCCGGATCCGTGTCGGCAGGGCTGCTCTGGTCCTGGGTCAGGCTGGTCAGCTCATCGAACTGGGTGGCTTCCTGTTCCGTGGATTCGGTGAGGTCGGTTCCCTTGATATCGGTGTCGCTGTCAGCCATTTCGCTACCTCGCGGTCGAGAGTGGGGGGAAACCATCAGGCTTCACGCAGGATTCATGATGTTTGTGTGTATTCTGTAGGGGGGCAAGTCGATTTCGTCAATCCGTCCGAAAGTTATAGGTTCCTTCAGAGAGATGCGAATGTTTGTGATCGTGGTTCGTACCCAGGCGTTTGCCTGGTTTGGAATGGCTGGGGGTTGCCAAAGGCACACTCCGTTTTTTTTGTCATTGCTGGAGCAAAAAAAAACGGCCTGGTAGAACAGGCCGTCAGATTGGTATGCGTTGACTTGGTTACATTTTATCGTTCTCCAAAGGAGCGATCAATGATGTCCGCGACCGGGGTGAAGAGATAGGCCAGTAATGTCTTGGAGCCGGTGATGATTTCCGCCTCCACACTCATGCCCGGGCGGATTTGAAAGCGTTGCGGATCGTCACCGACATACGGGCGGATCAATTCCACCCAGCCGCGAAAATACGGCTCACCTGTTTCAGTGACCACGTTGGTCGCGGAAATACGGCGCAGGATGCCTTCGGTGCTTCCGAAGCGGCGGTAGTCGTAACTGCTGACGCGGATGGTCACTGGCTGGCCGGGAACAACATGTCCGATGTCCCTGGGTTGGATCCGGACCTCGGCTTCCAACGGGGCATCAGTAGGGACGACATGCATCAGCACCGCTCCTGGTTGAACCACCTGACCCGTGGTCATGACTCGCAGGTCCTGAATCAGGCCTCGCTCCGGTGCACGGACATCCAGGCGGGAGACGCGGGCCTGCATTCGCTGCAGGGCTTCCTCCACTTCGGCCAACTCGGCCCTGACCAAACCGCGTTCCGTCAGCGCATCACGGCGGAACTGGTTGGCGATATCCTGGCGGCGGAGCAGGGCCTCCTCCAAGGCCTCCTGGGTTACGATGATCTCTTCCTGCAGCCGGGTCACTTCGGATTCCGCTGTGACCTTGGCCCGGCGGGTTTCCAGGAGGACGGTTCGGGTAATCAGCCGTTGCTCGGCGAGTTCTTCGCGCTTGGTCAGCAACTCGCTGACGATGTCCAGGTGTCGACCGGCGTCCGCGAGGGACTTGCGGTTTTGTTCGTTGCGCTTGCGCAGTTGATCGATCTGGCTGGCAACCACTGCCAATGAGGACTCCTGGACAGCGGTTTGTTGCTGAAAAATTTGCTCCTGGTCGGTGATCAGGTGCAGGTGCTGCGAGGTGGTTATGATAATCCGGGCCTCCGGGTCGTCATCAATGACTGGATAAGCCACCCGTGCTCCAGGATCGGGAAAGACGGGCTGACGATTTTCGGCAAAGGCCAACAGCCGTTCGGCACGCAAAGTCAAGGCCAGCCAACGGGCCTCCATCTGTTGCAGATCAGCCCGGGCTTGCGAACCATCAATGCGCAGCAAGGTCTGGCCCCGTTCAACCAGGTCACCCTCTTCCATGAGGATTTCAGAGACTTCCCCACCATCCAGGTGCTGGACAACCTTGCTCCGGCCAATGGGAATAATCTCGCCGGGAGCCCTGGCCACCTCGGTCAACTGGACCACAGCGGCCCAGACCAGGAAGGCAAAGAGAATCAAGGCGATCAGCAGCAGCATTGGCCGGATGAACCGGGGCATCAAGGTTTCCTCGATCTGTTCTGCCTGGGACAACAAATGGCGCTCACGGCCGCCGTGCCCGACGCTCTGACCCGAGGCTTTGCCGGATGATGTATTCTGGTTCCTGATCATTTGTTCTGCTCCGCCGTGATGATTTCATTGATTTGATCATATGGCCCGATTTTTTTGATACTTCCGCCTTCCAGATAGATCACCGCATCGGCCAAGCGCATATGACTTGGCCGATGCGAGACGAAAATCACCGTGGCGATGCGTTTCAGGTATTCCAGGCAGTGGATCAGGGCCAGATCTCCCTGCTTGTCCATCCCGCGTTCCGGTTCATCCAGAAGGATCACCGGGGCTGGTTTGAGAATCGTCCGGGCCAGGGAGAGGCGTTGACGAAATCCGTTGGGCAGGAGTTCGGCGCTGTTGTCCGAAATCCGGGTCTTCAGGCCGTCGGGAAATGCATCAACGTCTTTGGTCAGTCCGGCCATGTCCATGGCCCAGCAGAGTTCCGCGGCCGTGGCCACGGGGTGGGTCAGTCGCAGGTTCTGCTCGATGCTGCCAAAAAAAAGTTCGCAGTTCTGGGGCATATAGCTGATCCGGGAACGCAGGTCTGTGACCGGAATCTGGCGCAGGTCAACATTATCAAGTCTGATGGCTCCGGCTTGCGGGGTATAGGCCCTGGTGAACAGTTTCAAGAGAGTGGACTTGCCCGAACCGTTGGGACCGGTAATCGCGGCCATGCGACCAGGCGCCACGGAAAAGGTCACGCCGAGCAGGGCCGGGTCCGCATCGTTGGTATAGCGGAAGGACACCCGGGCAAATTGGACCATCCCGGAGGTTTTCGGACGCTTGGTCCGACGCGGGGTTTGTTCCTCCACGGGCAAACGCAGCAGGGCCTCCAGCTGACGTATGGTGGTGGAGACGCGAGTCCAGGTGCCGATGGCCATGAGCAGGTTCTGCAGTGGCCCCACAAGTCGCCAAACAATGATCAAGGTCGCGATCAGCGCGCCGGAGGTCATCCAGCCCTGAATGACGCCGACAACGGAGACCCCCAGGACGATGACTCCGGTGACCATGCCCAAAAAGCGGGCCGCCGCGGTAATCTTCGCGTTCAGCCAATGGTTGCGAAATGTTGCTGAAGCACTATTGCCGCTAATATCCCGGAATCGACGCAGCCAAAGCGGCAAGATGCCCGTTGAACGTAATGCCCGGGTGTTGGTCATGGCCTCCATCAGGAATTCCCAGCGTCGGCCGGATTCGTTGGAGGAATCCTGGATCCGGCGTTTTTGGGGCGAACGGGCCAGAAAGCCCAGAAGCAGAAAGAGCAGCCCGGATACGCCAAGCACGGGCAGGGCCCACGGGTTGAGCAGGCCGACCACGACCAGCAGCAGAATGATTCCAGGGGGTTCGAAAAGCAGCGTGGCCAGTGGCCCAAGAAAGAATTCCCGCAGGTTTTCAAAACTCTTCAGGCGCATCAACTGGCGGCTTGCGGAGGAACTCTGGGTCCCGCCCAAGGGCAGTTCCAGGATTCGCTGAAATACGACATTGCCGATCAGGTACTCGGCCCGTCCGGCCATGAACGCAATCAGCCGGGACTTGAAGCGCATCAGGAACCAATTCAAAGTCATGGCAATGACCACCCCGACCAGGAGCATGGCCCCCAAGCGAACATCTCCCGTGGGCAGTATCCGGTTGTAGACCGTCATCACGAACAATGGAGAAGCCAGGGTCAAGAGCGTGCTGAGCAGGCTGACCGTCATGGTCAGGGCGAGGTGCTTTTTGAAGCGTCCGGCCAGGGTGCGGATCAGTCCATTGTCCCGGATTTCCTCGGCCAGAGATGCTTCCCGCGGCCGAAAGCAGAGCACTTCGCCTTTCAGTCTGGAAGGGGCAAGCAGGGCCTCGGTGTTCACGTCTCCATCAAAAATCCGCAGTTTACCGTCATCGCGTCGTTCCAGAATCACCCGGGCCGGATTGTTTCGGGCCAGGAACAGGCAGGGAGTCAGGTGATCGTCGATCTCGTTCAGTCGGGCCGAGACGTGCAGGTCGTGAAACCCCAGGTTGGCCAGCACGGACCGGAAACCATTGATGTCCAGGCTGGGGGCCATATGGGGCAGGGCCTCGCACAGCTCATGGTCCTCCCCGCGCCATCCCAACGCCTGGAGCAATGGCTGGAGGCAGCGGGACAGATCAGATGGGGTTTTAAAATAGGGTGAAAGGTCCAAAAAACCCTGATCCGGGCCAGTCAGGCGTTCCGCTGTGCCCCCGGGGCAAGCTCCATTCCCGTTGTCAATGGCATGGGAGGGAGTGGAGAGATCCTCGGTCAGTTTTCCGTCATGCAGGGCCAGAACCTGGTCTGCCAGAGACAGCAGGGACGGGCGGTGCGTGACCATGACGATGGTTCGTTGGCCTTTTTCCTCCTGAAGGTACTTGCGGAGATATCGGTCGCCTTCAGGGTCCAGATTGATGTTCGCTTCATCGAAAAGGACCACGCTGGGATTATCCAGTAGAGCGCGGACCAGGCAGACGCGTTGCACGACCCCGGAGGGCAGTGGCTGGTTGACGCCATCGCCCACCGGGGTGTCGTAGCCCAGACGCATTCCGGCAACCATTGCGTCCAGCCCCAGGCGCTCGGCCAGGCGCAGGGCCTCCTCGTCGCGCTCGGCGTCGAACAGGGTCATGTTTTCCATTAGGGTGCCGGCGAATAGTGAACCGTGCTGCGGCAGCAGGGCGATTTCCCGAGGGATGCTGTCCGGGGTGAAGGCGTCAAGTGGCTGCTCGTCCACGAAGACTTGGCCTTCGTCCGGGCGATACATGCCGTTGAGTAGGGCCAGGAGACTCGACTTTCCGCTGCCGCTTTCACCGGTAATGGCGATGCAGGAGCCGGCAGGGATGCGCAATTGCACGTTCCGTAACAGATAACTGGTTTTCTTGTGGTCCCGGGCCAGGCCCACGTTCTGGAGAACGATGGTGGAGCGGACCGGTGGCAGCCGCTTTTCCGTACTTGCGGTTTCCGTGGGCAAGGTCCACAAGGCATCCAGCCGTTGGTGCGCTTCGGTGAAGGACTGGTAGCGCAGCCAGACACTCAGGCCGCGTCGCAGCGGCTGCAGGGATCGGACGGAGAGCATCATGCACGCGGCCAGGGCGCCAGGGGTCATTGCTCCGGAAATGACCGAAAAGGCTCCGGCGCTGATCACGGCGACAATCATTACCCGGGTGAAAATCTGGCCCATGCTGGAGGCCATGGCACTGCTGGAGGCCAGCTCGGCCCCATTCTCCACGCTGCGTTCCTGAAGGCGTTCGTAGCGGCGGCGCATCAGACGTTCCAGGCCAAGCAGCTTGACCGAGAGAAAGCCTCTGAGGGTTTCGTTGAGAAAGTTGTGACGCCGGTCGTCCTGGACAGCCCGGCGGTGGGTCTGAAGGCGCATCCTCCGACCGATGACCAAGGCGATGAGCGTGAAGACCAGCAGGAGCACCACGGGCACCAGGGCCAGCGGGCCGCCGATGAACCAGATCAGTCCGAGGAACAGGGCGATGAAGGGGAGGTCAAAGAGGACCAGCAAGGCTTGGCCGGAGTAGAATTCCGCTACCTGGTTCGTAGACAGCAGGCGGCTGACGTGAACGCCGGGCTCCTCATGGCGCAAGAGGCGCAGCGGAACCCGGAGCATATGGGCCAGGGCCGAGGACGTCTGGTCATGCTCAAAGCGGGCGCCCAGCCAGGACGTGACCCGGGTATTGAACAGGCGGAGGATTTCTTCCAGGAACAGGGCCAGGACAACGCAGAAAAGCAGGACGATCAGTGTTTCATACGCCTGATTGACGATGATTTTGTCCAGAAGCAGCAGGATGGCAATAGGCAGTGCCAGGGCCAGGATGTTGGCCAGGAAACTGGACAACAGCAGCCCCGGCAGAGCCCGGCGCAGATCGGCGGAGCGTAGGATTCGGCTGAGGACGCCCGGTGATCGTTGGCTCAAGGGGGGCTTGCCCGCAGGAGCGGATCCGGCACTTTGCGCGGTATCGGCCCATTCTGCACGATTGATCTGAGAAGATGTATCGGATCGGCTCATGGAGTGACCACCTGGCATCGCCGTTTGGCGCGTTGCAGGGTTCGGCATACGGCCTCGGCTTCCTCCAGGGACGTTTCCGGCAAAAGGCGCAACCGGTACCAGTGGATGCGTTCCTCGCCGTCGGCCCGCTCCACGCCGCTCTCAAGCGCCAGAAGTTCAAGGTCGGTCATCAGCTCCGGGTGTGCCTGGTGCAGGTCACGAAGGGTTGCGAGGACCGCGGCCCGATCGTAGAGGCCGGACAGCTCCACCAGCCAGGTGTCTGCGCTGGCCGGCGTTTTTTCTTCCAGCTCCCAGATCACGCCGGTTTCCTCCAGGGGAACGAGCGGGTCGGTCTGGATTCTTCCCCCGTCCGTGGCCAGGGCAACATCCGGGCGCACGCCCTTGCCTGGCAAGGGGGCACTGACCGGGACGCCACCGCCCAGGGCCCGAAACAGTCGGATCAGCCCGCGATGGCGATCCAGCCGAACCTGCAGGCGATCGTCCAGGTTCTGGTGGTGGGTCCGCTCGGTCATCAGCAGGGTGAGAAAATCCACGGCCTGCAGATTGTAAAGGGTCTGGCTGTACTCCAGGGCGCGCCCCGATGCCTCGCAAGCCACGTCCAGGGCCGCAAGGCGTTGCTCGGTGCGGCGCAGCACGGCCAGGGCGTCCTCCACCTCCCGCACCGCGTCGTAAAGCACCCGGACGTACAGTTCCACCAGTTCTTCATTGCGGGCCTCGGCAAAGTCACGTTCCTTTCTGCGCAATCCACCGTCGAAGAGGGTTGCCGTGAGGGAGGCGATGGCGTTGTAGGCCAGGCTGTGAGGCATGAACCATTCTGAAAAATAGCGGCTTCCATAGCCGATCTGGGATGTCAGGTCCAAAGGAGGCAGAACCCTGGCCCGAGCCACATCAATGTCCGCATCCGCCGCCAGCAGGTCCGCTTCAACGGAGCGCACATCCGGCCGGCGCAGCAGCAGGCTGGAAGGGACACCCGGAATCATCCGCGGCAGGGCCAGGCTTTCCAGGGTCTCCCCGGTGGTTTCCAGGTCGGCCGGGGTGACGCCGGTAATTCGGGAGAGGCGATGCTGCACTTCGTCGCGCTGCAGCTCCAGCTCCGGGATGATCGCCTTCACGCCATAGACCGCCGAGCGCTGCTGTTCATAGTCCAGCATGGTCGCGTCACCGTGATCAACCCGCTCCCGAACGGCCTGAAGCATCTGCTCCACAACGCGTTCGGTTTCCCGAACCAGATGCAGACGATCCGTCAGGGAGAGATACTCCGCATAGGCCAGGGCCACCTCGGCAATGACGTTCATGCGGACGATATCGTGATCAAACGTGGTCTTCCAGAGGCGGTACCGGGCCGCCTCGGCCTCGGCTTTCTGGTCGCCCCAGATGTCCGGGCGCCAATCGCCACGCAAGCTGATCTGGAAAATGTTCCTGCTCCGAACGCTCTCGCCTCGGGGATTGTCCCCAATGCCCTGCTCCGGGGCTTCCACCCCGACCCGGGCCGGCACGCTGACCGTCGGCCAACGGGTGCCCATGGCCTGCTCAAAGCGGGCCTGCGTGTGGGCCACCCGCATTGAGGCAATTCGCAGGTCCTGGTTGCGGGCCATGGCCATGTCCATCAGCCGGTCCAGCTCCTCGTTGCCCAGGACCCGCCACCATTCGGGCAGAATGGAATCCAGGGGAATGCCCTCAAATTCCATGTCCGAAGACGTATCCGTGGCCGGGGGCTGCCGAAAGGTTTCTGGCAGAGGGATGACGGGAACATCATACGCGTCACGTTTGACGCCGCACCCGGAGAGCACGGAAAGGCAGAGGGCCAAAGTGAGGCAGAACGACACAAAGCGGGTGCTGATCATGATTCCATTCCAAGATGATGGACAACATGGCGGACCATGGGATGCGCAAAGCGAACATGGTCAGAATTTTCTTGAGCAAGTATATTGTATTGCTTTGCTTTGGCAATACCGCCAGGGAGGGAATCCTTGGGTTCGCCCAAAGCGCGTGCCAGCTCTCCGATGGCAATCCCCTCTGGAAACGCGGCAATGACCCGCAGCATGCGCCGGTCCAGGGCCAATCGGTCCAGCTTGGCACGGATCATGGTCAGGATGGATGGCGGCAGGTGCCGGAGGTTGTCCGGGGAAGCAGAAGGGCCTTGAGTGCGTAATGCATTACGGGCCAATTCCAGGGCGAAACGTGGATTCCCGGCAGCCAACAAGGTGATTGATTCGATCATCTTGGCGCGGCCTGAACCGGATGTTGGGCCAAAAGCCATGGCTTCGGTAACCAGGTCGGTGATCGTGGGCGTGGACAGCGGCTCCAGGTGCAAAGCCTTGCTCTCAGGCACCCAGGCAGGCTCGTCTGGCGAAGAATCCTGGGCAGCACCCTCTCTTGCCCCGCGATCCGTGAAGAGCATCGCTATTGATCCGCTGGGTTCAGGATTCCTGAAAAGATCCCGATCCCCCTCACTCAACCAATGGGTGTCGTCCAGGATCAGCAGTTCGTTTTTCGGTAATGATCCGAGGTGGAGCAGGAACGTATCGTGGTTCCACGCGGTGACGGATGAGGTGTCCAGGAATGGTGCGGGAGCCTGCGGTGGGAGGCATCGCACCAGGCGGACCATGCGCTTCCCGGCGTGGGCACGATGCGCGAATTCCATGCAGATCCGTGTTTTGCCGCTGCCAGGAGGCCCAAAGAGGACATGGGGGCCGGGGGAGGATGTCTCGAGCAGGGCTGTCAGTCGGGCCAATTCCGCCTTGCGGCCGAGGAATGAGGCGGGGTTTTCGCGACGACCCCATTGAAGGACATGGGGAGCGCCCAAGGGGACTTGGTTCCTGTGGACTTCCGCAAGATCAGCCCCGCACAGCCGCAGCAGATCCAAAAAGGCGACGTCCAACTGGAGTGAGCCGATGGGAGCCTCGATTGCCATATTGCGGGCCAGGGCAATGGCGCTGCTGGCCATGACTTCGCCGGACCAGCCCCCATGACGGAACATGCTGGCAACGGCGAGACCGGTGGCCACGGCACCCTTGAGCTGACAGGTCGGCTCCTCGTGGTGAATGGCCTGGGCGGTTTTCCACGCACCGTGCAAGGCCCGGAGGCAATCCGTCTCACTGGCCTGATCCACGCCCAGGATCAGGTCGCATCCGGCTCCGCGCCAGGAAATGAAGATGTCGCCGGTTTCCTGGGCAATGGAGGCCACATTGCGTTTCAAGGCGCGGTGCAGGTTCGGGTTGTCCGTGTCCAAAGCCAGACTGAGCACGACGCAGGGACGACGCTCCAGCAGGATGTCTTCCGAGAGGTTTGTCGGGGAGTGCACGGCCGGCCTTTCCTCTGCCGCGGGGCGTGTCAGGGCCTTGGTCCGACTGGTGACCTTGAGCTTGCGAAACAATGCGACCACATGCTGTTTGACCGTGCCCAGGCCGATACCCAGCGCAAAAGCGATTTCATTGTTGGACTTGCCCTGGCGGATTAGTTCCAGGACCTGGCGCTGGCGTGGAGATAATTTGGCGGAAGGGTTGTCCTGCATCTGGTCGGCGGGGTGAGCGTAAGAGACAGGTGGAATATGTTGAAAAAAAGACGTTCTGAAACGTTTGGGACCATCAGCGGCAGCCTCGGAACAGAGCTGGGCTGGGCATTTCAACCCAAAGCGCGCCACAAGCGCTCGGCAAGGTGCGACTGTCTTTGGTCCAGCCGGGTGATCCCGGCTTGGGCCGCATCCTGCAGAGCCTGTTTGAACTCCTTGCCGGTGGGGGGGCGGTCCAGTTCCGGAAACATGCTTGCGTCTGCGCAGGGCCGGTACTGATCCATGATGTTCACATAGGTGTTCGGAGAGATTTCCCGAGCCAGAAAGTCCAACCAGTCTTTTGTCCCGGCCAGGTTATCGGGCATGACCAGATGCCGGACCAATAGGCCGCGGATTGCCGTGCCGTTTTCGTCCAGTTCCAGGTCACCCACCTGTCGATGCATTTCCCGGAGAGCCTCCCGGGCCCGTTGTGGATAATCTCCTGCCTGACAGTATTTTTTCGCGGCGTCAGAAGAGAAGAATTTGGCGTCGGGCATGTAGATGTCCACAACGCCGTCCAGGAGGTGCAGTGCTTCCAGGCTGTCATAGCCGCTGGAGTTGTACACCAGGGGCAGATGCAGGCCCAGTTCCGCGGCAATGGGCAGGGCCTCGAGGATTTGGGAAACGACATGGGACGGGGTGACGAAATTGATGTTGTGTACGCCTTGGCTCTGGAGCTGGAGCATGATCGCGGCCAGTTGTTCGGGTTCGGCCTCCGGGGCATCCTCGCCGTTGTGGCTGATGTCATGGTTCTGACAAAAGACGCAGGCCAGGTTGCATTGGGCGAAAAAAATCGTTCCGGACCCGCCGCTGCCCACCAATGGCGCCTCTTCTCCGAAGTGCGGGCTGTAGCTGGCCACCTTGGCCCGACGTCCAATGCGACAAAAGCCCAATTCCCCCGCGATCCGATTCACCCGGCACTGTCTGGGGCAGATGGTGCAGGTACGGAGTGCCTCCAGTGCCGTGGCAACCCGGTCTCGCAAGGCTCCTCGGGCGTGGAGTTGTGTGTATCCTGGTTGTGGTTTCATGGGAATGCTGTTTGAAGGAGTATTTGGGAATACATTATACTGAGATGGTTGCAATGTCACGGGTCAACCGGGATATAGGGCTGGTGTTTTTTCACCGTGGAACAGTTTTGTTGAGAAGATGGATTCTTGGGAAGATGTTGTCTGGCCAGAGACCAAGTCACTACGCCCTAACAAAAAGGTTTCATGAACCCAGGGGTTGACCTTGGCCTGGAACGCGGTGAAAAAGAACACGGGCAGGCACGATCACCGTTCGTTCAACAAATTCCATACATGGACCATTATTATGAAGAGTCTGCGAAAATTTTCTTTTGCCGTGGAGGCATGGATTGTCGGAATCGGTCTTTTTGCCTTTTTGGGGCTGATGGATATCTTTGCGGCGTCCATCTTTTGAGTTGGGAGGCTGAGCGGTGGGGCAATCGGTTCGAGCACTCCTTGAAATGGATGCTTTGGGAGCATTACGTGTTTATGACACAATTCTGCGTTGGCTGATGCAGGTCGCTTTCCCATCGCTGTCCCAGGGCGTTGCCCTGGGCTGTAAAATGTCGCCCCTTTGGGGCTGAAATCAAGCCCTGAAAGGGCGAAACAGATATCAATAGAGTTGTTTTATCCAGCCCCGAAGGGGCGACCTGAGTGCTCCCTGGCTTCTTTACCCCTGTAGCCAAAAAGGCCGCCCGGTCCGGATCTCGAGATCCGGACCGGGCGGCCTTTTTATGTGGTTTGGCCTGTGCAGCGCCACAGTTGCGGAGTAGATGCGTCAAGGAGGGCTACAGCCCGCCATCGCGGGAAAGCGCGTCCGCGTTGCGATAGGCGTGGTAAGCAGCCTCGTCGAGAGGGTAGTCCCAGGAACCACTGCGCAGTTCGATGGTCCCGCCAAAGCCGGTCTTAAAGCGAAACAAGCCGTAGAAGGGGTGATCCGGAGCGCCCCCAGGAGATACCGCACCCATGTCGTAACGGGTGCAGCCCATGGATCGGGCAGCTTGCATTCCGGCCCAGTGCAGAGCGTGGGAGCCCATCAGGCGGCGGTTGGTCGTAGCCGAGGCGCCGTGCAGGAAAACGGCTGTCTTGCCGGAAATGGCGATGATCGCTCCGGCCAGCAAATTCCCTGCATGCCCGGCCAGCAGGAAAAGCAGTTCCGATGTGCCCGGTTTTTGGGCGTGAGCCTGAAACAGGGCCGTGAAGTGACGGTACGCGCAGACCGGAAAACCGTTTCGTCGGGCTGTCTGACAGTAGAGCTCATGGAATGCGGGCAGGTTGTTCGTATCGGCCCGGGCCACGGTGACGCCTTTGCGGCGGGCCAGGCCGATATTATAGCGGGTCTTTGGTTTCATCCCGGCCAGAATCTCCTCTTCCGGGCGGCCGATGTCCACCACCATGGAACTGGCCACGGTCATGTCCATTTCCGCCTTGCGCAGATTCCAGTGTCTGGTGCCGATGTTCATCCGCATTTCCCGGATGCGCGGTTCAGGAAATGCTGTCCAGTGCCCATCGCGCATTTCCCTGGTATACGAAGACTGCCAGGGCAGGTCATAGCGAATGAACGCCACGGAAGGATCCAGGTGTCGGGTCAAGGCTTCGGAGAGCTCTTCAAGGTAATGGCCGCGGCTGTCAACTGGCGGAGCCTGTTCCGGTCCTTGGGGAATAAAGGCCCCAAAACTGCCATTGCCTACGGGTTGAAGCAGAACCAGGACGTCACCGTTGCCTTTCCTGGAGGGTTTTGGGACATGTGGGGCTGGTCGAGGCTCCGTGTCCGGGGCGAGAATGTCGAAGGCTACAGGCCGGCAACCCAGATGGGACTTGACATGGGCCCAATAGTCGGACTGGAAAAGGATGTCCGTGGGCAGCAAGGATTGGATCGTTTTGGGAGCAAGTTGAACAGTCATGACAGTTATTGGTCGGCGTTGAAGGGGGCAGCCCGGGCAGTGGGTCGGAAAAGTGGGAAAAAGACAAAAGGGTTCCGGTCGATTGACCGGAACCCTTGATTTTGCTTGGTAGCGAGGGAGGGACTTGAACCCCCGACTCTGCGGATATGAGCCGCATGCTCTGACCACCTGAGCTACCTCGCCCTTGGAGGGAGTGCCTCCCGAACAAGAATTTGGTTACATATAGGTTTGGTCAGTTTTTGGCAAGAGTTCCTGGATGGAAAAATTATTTTTCAGCACCTTCGGCAGAACGGCCTGCCAACCGGGATGAACCCGCCCTCTTGGCCCCCCCCCAAAAAAAAACGAGCAAGTGCATGGTCAAGCGGCCCAGGCCGTCTATATAGACAAAATCACTCGTTTTCCGGGCGGACCATTTGACGGGACTGCTTGACGCATCCACGGCGCTTTTTCAGGTCCAGGCGGCGCTGCTTGGCCGCCCGTGTGGGCTTGGTGGGACGGCGGGGGCGGGGTGCCTGCCACGCCACGGCGATAAATTCTGCAAGACGCCGCAATGCATCGATGCGGTTGCGGTCCTGGGTCCGGAATCGGCGAGCTTCGATGATCATTTCTCCTTGCTCGGTCATCCGGCTGCCGGCCAATGCGATCAATCGTCGTCGAACGTCCTCGGGCAACAGCGGCGTGGTGTTGACGGCAAACCGCAGACGCACTGCCGTGGAAAGCTTGTTTACATTCTGCCCCCCTGGTCCTGAACTGCGTAAAAATTCCAATTCAATGTCAGGGGAGCGTTCAAGTTGGTTGGATGAGGGTGGGTGAGCGGGCATGGCCTGAAAGAACTGGAAACAGGTGTCGAATCAGCGGTTGACAATCGCAAGCATCAATCGCAAGCATGGCTGTAACTGCGTTTTGAAAACGTCCTTATCCACAGTCCATTCAAAAATCTCAAGTGCACGGAGCAAAAAAAGCTCCCCGGACACGTCCTGTGTTCATCTTTTGCGGGCTTTGGCGTTGCCACATTTTCGATTGCGTCCCGGCAATCGAATCAAGGTCGAAGCGTCGCTATTCATACGTGAGCGTTTGCGCTTATTGTAACGACATTGCAATTGGGAGTTTTTCAACGGACTGTCAAGCCACATCGGAAACCTGGGCCTGGCAGCGCTGCGCGACTCTGGTATAGGGGAGCAAGTTTGGGTTCAAGATTGGGGAACACCCATCTTCAATGATGAAAGGAGGGTTCGTGTTCAGTTTTATCCATGCTGCGGACATCCATCTGGATAGCCCCTTGCGGGGGGTGGAGGTGCCGGAGGAAGTGGGGCGGGAGGAGATCCGGGGAGCCACGCGCCGGGCGTTCGATAATCTGGTGGACCTTGCGCTGCGAGAGCAGGTGGCCTTCATTGTCCTGGCCGGCGACCTGTTTGACGGCGACTGGAAGGACTTCAACTCCGGGTTGTATTTTACCCAGCGAATGGCCCGACTGCGGGAGGCTGGAATTCAGGTGTTCCTCGTTGCGGGCAACCATGACGCGGTCAGCCATGTCAGCAAGGCCATGCGCCTGCCGGACAATGTCTGCGTTTTTTCTCCTCGCAAGGCGCAGACACGCCGGGTGGATTCCCTGCAGGTGGCCATTCATGGCCAGGGGTATGCCTCGCGAGCCGTTTCCGAGGATCTGAGTCGGGCCTACCCGTCGCCGGTGCAGGGCTTTTACAACATCGGTCTGTTGCATACCGCCCTGACCGGACGGGAGGGCCATGAGCCGTACGCCCCATGTACGGTGGATGGGTTGCGGGCCAAGGGGTACGACTACTGGGCACTGGGCCATGTGCATCGGCGGGAAGTGGTTTTTTCGGACGACCCCTGGATCGTTTTTCCTGGAAACATCCAGGGCCGGACGATTCGGGAAACCGGTGCCAAGGGCTGTACGCTGGTTACGGTCAGTGATGGGCGGACCAGCAGGGTGGAGCATGTGGACCTGGATGTGTTGCGCTGGAACCTGTGTTGCGTGGATGTGTCCGGATTGCGTGGGCAGGAGGAAATCCTGGAGAGCATTCGCGACCAGCTCCACGATGTGTTGCAGGGCAGTGACGGTCGGCCGGTTGTGGCTCGGTTGGAACTGCATGGTGCAACGCCGATGCATCAACGGATGCAAGCCGGCCCGGCGCACTGGGAGGAGGCGTTGCGCACCTTGGCCGCGGATCTGGGTGGGGATGATCTGTATTTGGAAAAAGTCCGGCTGCGCACCAGGGAACATCTGGATCTGGACACGTTGATCCAGAGTAATGAGGCTCTGGGTGGATTAATCGCCAGCTTGCAAGGTCTGGAGCTGGATGTCGATGGGCTTCGGATGCTTGATCCGGAATTGGAGGTGTTTTTGCACAAGCTGCCCACGGAACTGCTCATCGGCGACGAGGCTTTTGCCCCAACTGATCCGGTACAGTGGGCGGAAATCCGGGAAGACGTCAAAAATCTGCTGATCGCCCAACTGCTGAAGACGTGAGAGCGATCCGCGGTTTTCCGCCATGTTCCTCCCCAGACTCTTCCTTCCCTGCATCAGGAGCTGAACCATGAAAATTCATCGCCTGGAACTTGCGGCATATGGCCATTTTACGGGCCATTGTCTGGATTTTTTCTCATCAAAACCCGGCCTCCATGTGGTTTACGGGGCCAACGAGGCCGGCAAAAGTACGGCATTGCGGGCTATTCGCGCCTTGCTTTACGGTATTGAAGCCAGAACCACGGACAATTTTCAGCATGAGTATAAAAACCTGTTGATTGGCGGGACGCTGCAAAATCGGGATGGCCGGAAACTGACCTTCTGGCGGCGCAAGCGCAATGTGGGCGATCTGCTGGACACGGAACGTCAGGTGATTGACCAGCGAGTTCTGGATGATTTTCTGCATGGAATTGATGAATCCCTGTTTGCCACCCTGTTTGGAATCGATCACGAAACATTGGTTTCTGGAGGCAAGGCCATACTGGAACAACAGGGAGACGTGGGCCAGGCACTCTTTTCCGCCGGTGTCGGGTTGGCCTCGCTGCACGGGATCATTTCCCGGTTGGAGCAGGAGAGCGCGGATTTATTCAAACTCAGTGGCAGCAAGCCGGAATTGAATCAGGCCATCAAGCGCCACGCGGAGTTGAAATCAGCAATGCGCGCACTTTGCTTGGTCGGCAGTGAATGGAAAAAGCAGCAGCGAGCTTTTGAAGCGCTCTCGGAAAAATTGGCCGAAACAGAGCGGATCAGGCAATCCGTGCGTACAGAGTTGGAGCGCCTGATTCGCCTGCAACGCGCATTGCCGCACATGGCCAAGCGGGACCAACTCCGGGAGATTTGCATGGCATTGACCGGTGTCGCCAATCTCCCCGATGATTTTGGGCTACGGGTGCAGCAGGCTCTGGAGCGCAACAGGGCTGCCGCGCAAAAGCAACAGGAAGCGCTGTCCCGGCATGCTCGCCTGGAGCAACGTTTGGTTGGAAGCCAGGTTCGCGAAGACATCCTGGACCAGGCCGAGAGCATTGACGCCTTGCACAAGCAGCTGGGCATGATCCACCAGGCTCGACGGGATCGTCCCGGTCTGCATGCCGATTTGCTCCGAATGCGGACAGAGGCGGAGACTCTGTTGGCCCAGGCTGCTCCAGCTCTGTCCTTGGACCATCGCGATGAGATCAAGAATTTGTTGACCCGACGCCAAACCATTCTTGGACTGGGCAACAGGATGACCGGGTTGACGGCCGCTGCTGACCAGGCTCAAGGCTCTTTCCAAGAGACGGCAACGGCTCTGGAAACCGTGGAAGGCGCTTTGCTCCAGCTGCCGGAGATCCCGGATTTGGGTGGGTTGTCCACCGCTGTGCGTCTGGCTCAGAAAGCTGGAGATCTGGATAGTCGAATCCGCAAGCTGGACATGGATGCGCTGCTGCTCAGACAGGAGGCTGCTGCCGACATGGCCCGCATTGGACTGTGGGCCGGAGAACCGGAGAGTCTTGCTGATCGTTCCTTGCCGACAACCGAGAGCATTGATCGGTTCGTGGATTGGTTCAAAGAGGTGGCCGACGGCCAAAAGGCCGCAGCGGCGGAGCGCATTGCCCTCCAGGAGGGCCTGGACCGTGTGCGGCATGATATCGCGGTCATCGAGCAAACCGGAACGGTAGTCACGGAAGATGAACTGTTTCGATGCCGGGCGGATCGCGACCAGGGTTGGCGGTTGATTCGTCGGGTCTGGCTGGACGGGGACGATCCCCGGGAGGATATTCTTGCGTATGCCGGTAAGCTGGGATTGCCCGAGGCTTTTGAAGCCGGGGTGCAAGCGGCTGATGACGCCGCGGACCATCTGCGCTTGGCGGCGGAACGGGTCCATCAGTTCGTCTCCAAACGGGCCGAAGCCCACAAGCTGGAGGACCAACTGGCCCGGGTGGAAACAGAAGCTGCCCGGCTCGAAGCGGACCAGCACCGCATTGAGGCCCAGTGGCAAAAGCACTGGGAGTCTCTGGAACTGCGACCCAGGCCTCCCCGGGAGATGCGGGTCTGGATGGAGCAGTGTCTGGAGAGCCGTCGGAAGATCCTGGAAGCCCGGAAAGCAATGGCTGAAAAAATTTCGGTTTGCGACCAGCGCCAGAGCCTGCTGGATCGCTTGGTGTCGGAACTGCGTCGGCTGAACCATCCTTACCCGGAGACTGCCTCAAAGACAGTGGAGGAAACAGCCCCGGCGACAGCCCCGGAAACTGCATCGGATACCGGCACGGCGACAGCCCCGGATACTGGCGCCGAGGCTTCCACGGATTCTGGCGGAGAATTGGCCCCGCTGCTCACCTTTGCGGAGCAGCATCTGGCATCCAGCAAGGCACTGCAAGACCAATCCACGCGCCTGGAAGCAGAGCGGATCCGGCTTTTCCGGGCCAAGACCCAAGCCGCTTCAAACCTGGCGGATTGCAAGGAAAAAATCGCCGCTTGGCAGCAGCGCTGGTCCGAAGCCCTGGCCGGGTTCGGATTGTCGATGGAGACCACTCCGGACGAAGCGGCCACTGTCCTGGACGCCTTGGGCACCGGTCTGGCCAAAATCAACCAGGCCGATCAGTATGCCCGGCGGATCGCGGATATTGATGCATCGGTGAAGCAGTTCGAGACCGCGGTCCAGGCCCTGATCGATTCCATAACGGCCCCTGAATTGGAGGGGCTGCCCATGGATCAGGCCGTGGTCAAACTCCAATCCCTGCTCAAGCAGGCCAGCTCGCAAAAGACGATCCTGGAGAAACAGCTCGCTGACCTGGAAAGCCTTGACGAGGATATCCGCCAGGCCCAGAACAGCCTGGAAACCACGGAAGCGCAACTTGCCGAACTGCGTCGGATGGCCAAGGTGGAAGACAATGACGGATTGCAGGATGCCCGACAACGGTTTGAGCAGTGGTTGAGCACACGCGCCGAGCTGGACCGGCATGAAGAAACATTATTGGAGATTGCCGAAGGAGTGGCTCTGGAGGATCTGGAGCAGCAGCGCATCGAGGTGGACCCGGACACCCTGCCGGGACGCATTGAATCCTTGCGCAGGCAAATTTCCGCTGAACTTGAGCCACAAATCAGGCAGCTTTCCGAGCAGAAAGGCGAGGCGCGCAGTGAATTGCAGCGCATGGACGGCAGTGACGCGGCCGCGGCCAAGGAGACGGAAATCCAGGTCGCCCTCGCCAAGGTTCGCCGGCTGGCGGATCGATACATCCGTGTCCGCCTCTCCGCGCTTTTGCTCAAGCAGGAAGTCGAACAGTATCGCCGGCGAAATCAAGGCCCAATCTTGACCATCGCCTCCCGCTATTTTGCCGCATTGACCTTGGAGTCCTTTTCCGGACTGCGCTCGGATGTCGACGATAAGGGGCACCCGATCCTGGTCGGCGTCTGTGTGGACGGGAGCATGAAAACCGTTGCGGAGATGAGTTTCGGTACCCGGGACCAGCTCTATTTGGCATTGCGATTGGCGACGCTCGAATGGCGGCTGGAATCCCATGAGCCGATGCCCCTAATCGCCGACGACATCCTCATCAATTTTGACGATCAGCGGACCGAGGCTACGCTGCGCGCCCTGGCCGACCTGGGCAGGCACAACCAGGTCATTCTCTTTACCCACCACGGCTGGGTTGTGGAAAAGGCCAAGGTTCTGAGCCGGTCCGACCTGGGGGGCGACCAGGTATCCGATCTTGTGCGCATTCACAGCCTGGAACCGCAAACAACCTGATTGCCGCTCGTTGTCAGCCTTTTCCGGTTCTGATCAGAGGAATAGTGTTGGCGGCCACCCTAATAGAGCCACTTAGGGCCGGCATAATGGGGCCACCCTCTGGCCAGTCTAATGGAGCCACCCTCTGGCCGGTCTAATGAGGCCA
>REDL01000015.1 GCA_007693505.1 Desulfovibrionales bacterium
ACCTTGGACCATCCGGCATGATCAGCCAGATGAAATTGCGGATAGAGGCGGGTCAGGGAATTTTCGCCAGCCTCCAGGATCATGTCCTGCAAATCACTTCCGGCAATCTCGCTTCCGCCGCCCTGGAAGACACGGGCACCTGAGAAGGCCTCGGCAAGGAGTTCGTGAATCCTTTTTTCAGCGGTCTGTTTCGTGGTTTCCATGGCCGCGCGAGCTTCAGCGCCTTCCGGGGTGTTGGGGACGCCGCGAATATCCAGGGTGGCGCTGGAAGCCTTGAAATCGATCAAGGCCCGGCGCAGGTCGTCGGCGGAACGCTTGGGAATGAACGTAAAAACCGTTGGCGAGTGTGCGCTGGCTTGGCGGGCGTCGGCGCGGACAGTGTTTTCATCAACGCCCCAACCGTCACGCACCCAGACTGTGACACGCTTTTCCGCATCCACCGGAAGCTGGGCATCAAAGCATGGGGTAATATCCCGGACAACCTTTGAACTGCCCTGGGTCAGGGTGAGTTTGCGGACCATTTCATTAAATTTTTTGCGAATTCGGTCATCGCGTTCGCCCTCGATTCGATGCGGTGAGTTAGCCAGGCTTGACCGTTGACTCAGAAATTCATCATTCCAGGCAGCGCTCTCCTCGGTCTGGATACGGTACTCGTCACCGACCCTGATCAGCAGATCGCAAGCCTCAAGCAAAGCCGGCAACCTGCCGCGCAATTCTCCGGAGCCTTTGGAGATGTCCTCAACAAGCAGGTCGGCCAGGGTATCGATGGTAGCGCGGATGCCGATCTCGTCGTTGCTGGCGGCCAACTTGTTGATCAGAAAAACCAGCCCGCAGGCTCTGGCCAGAAGCTGTTCTCCCTGGGAGCCCTTGCTCCAGGACATGGTCGTTTCATAGACCTTACGCGGAAGAATGCGGGCCTGGATAAGCTTCTCCGCCGAGTCAAAATAGAGGTAATCAGCTGGAACCACGTGGCCCAAGGGAGCATCCAGATTGGTCTGGATGACCTTGTGGATCATGCTCAACTGGTTGCGCAACTGGCTGTCCGTGCCGGTCTGGTCGAGCACCCGAAGTGTATTTTCCCAGAATCGGCGGCGCACTGGAAGAATGGGATAGTCCTGCGGAAAATAGGGAATGTCATCCTGCCGGTGTCCGATGGTTGTTCCGGAAAGGTGGCGGGAAATCTCGCCCAGGTTCTCCTGCATCATCTCGTTGATGGGTGTTTTGGCCTCTGGTTTCTTGGCCAGTAGAACCTGACGAATGACGGTTTCCACATCAGCATCGGAGAGTTCGATGCGGACGGTGAAGCGGCCTTCCAATTTCTTGAGATAGCTGGTGCCGGTCACGGCGGTCTGTCCGGTCCCGATGAACAGCAGTTTTCCGCCAACATGCTTGCAGCAGGTTTCCACCACTTCCTGAACATCGTGCGAGCGCTGGCTGTCGTCGCCAATAAACTGTTGCACCTCGTCCAGGACGATCAATGTCAGAGGAAACTTGCCGCCATTGGTCAGGGCCAGGCGCATGGCCTTGAGCATGTCGTCGTTGGAAACGTCGTTCACGTTGGGATAGAGTTGGGGGATGATTTCCGCAGCAGTCAGGTTTGGAGAGAAGACCTTGGGCTTGACCATGCACAGGGCCTGATACAGGCCTTCGGCCACATGGAAATTGTCCAGTTCCTCTTCCCAGTCAAACCCGTTCTGGACCACGACTTCCCGGACCTGATCATAAATGCTTTCGTGCTTGAGCCACATCAGAAAACGGGCCACGGGATATTTTTCCGGGAGCCCGACGGATTTAAAAATGATCGCGAGCAGAGCGAGGCGCACACTGCCGCTGGCTCCCGCCCCCAGGGTCCCGGAAGCCGCATGCAGCCCACCATGGCGTTTGGCTGCCACGTCCAGTTCCTTTAATGTGTCGCGAATATGTTGCGGAAGGTTGGCAATGCCTCGGGCAGTGGCCCCATCCTCAAAGGCCGTATCCAGCCAGATGGCCCGGAGCATCTTCACCAGATGAGACTTGCCCGAGCCGAAAAAACCGCTGATCCAGACACCGGGCTGCTGGGCCTGGTCAATGTTCTTCAAATAGGTTTCCAGGATATGGGCCATGCCTTTTTCATACTGGCCGTCACAGACAAAGGTCTCCAGCTCATAGCGCAACACGGCAAGATCCAGGCTGGACCTGGAGTCATTGACGTTGGCCACGCCCTCGTTGACCAGTTTTCTGATGGAAGGATCTTTTTGGTAGACACCGCGGTTGATCATTATTTTCTCCACGAAAGATGAATGGTCCACGAAAAACACGAAAGGCACGAAATTAAGGAAGAAAAGGTATTTTTTTTATGTTTTTCATTTCGTGTCTTTCGTGTGTTTCGTGGACAACTCACATTAGAAAACGTTGCACGGTAGCCTTTGGATGGCATCCGAAGTTGACCAGCAAACCAAGACGAAATCCTGTACACTTTAGATAGTTCAGGACATGTGCTTGATGCTCACCTGTTGTTGCGGAAACGGCCTTGATTTCCACAATAATTGAAGAATAACATACGAAATCAGCAACGTAGGTCTGCTTTAGTGCGCTTCCCTTATAGGAAAGCGGCAAACGCTGTTGTGAAATAAATGGAATATCTCGAAGGGTAAACTCTTTTTCCAAACACTCCTGGTATACCGTTTCCAAAAAACCTGCACCCATTTCACGGTAAACGTCAAAGACTGCGCCTTGAATCTGATAGCATTCAACTTTAAATAAAACTTCTTTCATTTCGTGCCTTTCGTGTTTTTCGTGGACTAATTCTTGTCCGCCGTGATGGGTACGGCCAGGTAGTTCCATCCGTCGTATCCGTCCAGCAGCCGGTAATTGTTGTTCTCGAAGCTGCCAGGAAAAAAGACCAGAAGTCGCCCTTTGACCATCGGCGAAAGCTTGTCCACAAGGTCTTTGACTTTCAGAAAGCCGAACAGTGAACCCACGCCCATGATGGCGGTTACCGCATGGGGGCCGACCTGCTTTTCGTCCAGGAAGTTTGAAAAACCTTCCGTGATGTACGTCATGTATTTGGGAAGCGGTGTTGAGAGGAGTTCCGGCTTCTGGAAATAGCTTTTGGCGTATCGTTGAGCGGCCAGCCACATGGCGAACGTGTCTGTCAGGTCGTAGATCGCCCATTCATGGCCGGCTTGCCGAGTCAAAATTTCGAATTCATCAATCCTGGCCCGCAGCCACCGTTCGTCGTTTTCGTTGTAAACGCAGAAGATGACCCGCTGGGCTGCCGCTACATCATCCCTCCAGGGCACGGCAATATGTTTTCCGTAAGACTGGACCAGACGCTTAATTCTGCTCACGGAGCCACTCCATTTCTTGCATGGTGATCAGGTTCGGGAAATTCACCTCGACAACATCTCCCACCCGCTTGAATACAATCCATCCTCTCCGGGAAGCGCCCTCGGCAAGTTGGGCCGCTTCGTCAAAGGAACAGTCCAGAAGCTTGATGTATTCGCTGGTGAACAGGGAATGGCCGCGAAAACCGCACAGATACCCCAACAAAAGGGCATAAGAAACACAGCCTGGAGTGGGAAGTGCGCGGGAGCGGCTTTTGTTCGTTCTGCCTTTAAGATGTCCGGATTGGGTCCAGGTGGAATTGAGATTCTTGGCGTTGGAGGCCAGCTTTCCCGGACTGTAACGGCCTGGGGCAAGATCATCCAGGAAAGTCTCCATGGTCACGCGCGTCACCAGAGAGCCTTCGGGAAGAGGCAAGATGTATTTTGCAGAGGCACGAAGCATGGTATCGCGGGCATAGGCGCAAAGAATACTCAGCAGCGGACGCCCGGTCTCGTCCCGTTTCCAGAAGAACCGCAGAGCTCGAAAGAGGAGAAAAGTCGGGTCCAGTGCATAGAGTTCGACAAGATATCTTTTGGTGATCAGGCGGTTTTTTTCGGTTTTCTTGCCTAGGCAGTTGTCCGCAACGACCGCCTGAACATAATCCGCCCGCTCGGCATCAGGATCACTGACAAAGTCCAGAAGCAAACCCAATTCTTCGGACATCATGGTCCGCGAAACATGAGGGCTGCCCTTGGGAAAGGCGAAGCCGAATTTTTCCAGAAGGTCTTGATTCGTTGTCATTATTTTATAAAATGCTATGTTAAAT
>REDL01000081.1 GCA_007693505.1 Desulfovibrionales bacterium
CCCGTGCCGCCCTGCCAGGTGGCGTTCTGCGCCCATCCCGGCCCGCCTCACAGCAGCACGGCTGCTGCTATGAGGCCAATCAATTGCCCTTTGCGTTTCGATTTCATCCTGGTCGCTCCATGTCATGGGTTGTGTTTCGCGCTTATCAAAAAGCGCTCATCAGCCACAGCAGGGCAACACATCAGCGCCATCGGCACGACCGGTCCCCACGGTCACGCCAAATACAAAAAATATACCAAAATCATAACCTTCTAAAATATAGAAACAAAGAAACACCAACCATGCTATGGGCCATTCGAATGTGTAAAGTAATCCGACACATTGCACGATGACTCGGCGTCAATGGCGACCATAATTGGCGAAGATAGCATTTTCCCGAGAAGCAACGAACAACTCATGACACGCTAAATCTGACTATAATATCAGTATATTTTGACTACGTCCCAAGAGAGGACATGGCGCAGTGTAATGAATGCCGACAGCAGTGTAAGCATTTCCGACAAATCATGAATCATCCTAATTAGTTGCTACAGCAACTAATTTTTCAGGTCACATTTCTGCCCGCTTTTCCTGGCGCAGATCAAGACGCGCAAACAGGAAACCGGCTTTTTTCCGACAAGAATCTTGACAGTACAAAGCAGTTCTCCATACAAGAAGCCCTTTTCACTTTATCCGTTCAGGAGTTTTTGCGATGCAACTGGAAAAGACCCAAAAAAATGGTGCCGCCGGTGCCTTTCTGTTTCAGCCTGTTGTGGAAAAATGCGAAGGGTGCGCGCGGATCAAGGAAGATGACGGTTTGCGGCACTGCACCAGCTATGCCGACCCCGAGGCCAAGTGGTCTTTGGGGGTGTGCAACTTCGCCACCCATGTCAAAGCCAGCGTGGACAAGGAAGGCAAGGTGAAGATCAACCCGTTGAAGGCCTCCAAACGCGCCGCCCGCGGCCGATAATTGGCTTTTGCACGGTTTCAAGGTCCTGATTTGATGCCCGACACCCTCTGTGCGTTCATCGCCAACCAACGCGAACGGGTGATCGCGTTGCAGCGCGACCTGGTGGCCATCCCGGCCCTGGGGCCGTTCAACTGCGGGCAGGGGGAGCACGAAAAGGCCGCCTACCTGGCCGAATTGTTGCGCTCCATGGGCATCCGGCAAATCGAAGACATCCCCGCGCCGGACGACACCGTGGCCTGCGGCTTCCGGCCCAATCTGGCCGCGGTGATCCCCGGCCGGGATGCTTCCCGGACGTTCTGGGTCATCTCCCACACGGACATCGTCCCCCCGGGTGACGAGGACCTCTGGACCAGCCCGCCTTATGAACTGCGGGTGGACGGGGATATGCTCTACGGCCGCGGCGTGGAGGACAACCATCAGGGGCTGGTGGCCTCGTTGCTGGTGGCCGAGGCCGTGCTTGCCGTTGGAAATCCGCCGCCGATCAATTTCGGGATGCTCTTTGTCGCGGACGAGGAGACCGCCAGCGCCAAGGGGCTGGACTACGTGCTCACCCACCGCCGGGACATCTTCGGCCCCCGCGACCTGTTCCTGATTCCGGACTTCGGCACCCCGGACGGCGAGATGGTGGAGGTGGCTGAAAAGAGCTTGCTCTGGCTGAAGATTTCGGTCTTTGGCAAGCAGTGTCACGCCTCCACCCCGCAAAAAGGGATCAACAGCCTGGTCGCCGCGTCGGATTTGATCCTGCGTCTGCGCTCCCTGTACGCCCGCTTCGACCACCAGGACCCCTTGTTCTATCCGCCCAGTTCCACCTTCGAAGCGACGAAGAAGGAAGCCAACGTCCCCAACGTGAACACCATTCCCGGACTGGACGTCTTTTATCTGGACTGCCGGGTTTTGGTCCAATACGATCTGGACGAGGTTCAGGCCGCCGTGAACGAGACCTGCGCCGAGGTGGCCGTAGATCACGGGGTACGCGTGGAATGGGAGATCGTCCAGGAAGTCCGCTCGGCCCCAGCCACCTCGCCGGACAGCCCCATTGTCCAACGCATGCTGGCCGCGGTCCGGGCCGTGCACGGGACCAATCCACGGCCCATGGGCATCGGCGGCGGCACCGTGGCCTCCTTCCTGCGCCGCCAAAACATTCCCTGCGTGGTCTGGTCCACCCTTTTGGGCACGGCCCACCAGCCCAACGAGCACTCCTCCATCCGGAACACCCTGGCCGATGCCCAGGTCATGGCCCAGGTCCTGTGCATGGATGACCCCGCATGACCACCGGCAAAACCGTGTCTGGTCCTTGAGTGCCGGTTGCGGCTGCTCGTCATTCCACCAGCTAGGTGCTGATCCGCCGTCCCCTTCTGCCATCATGTCCCAATCCGCCCCAGCCGACGACCCGCCCTCTCCCCGGCCCCCTGGCCGCGACCCCGATTGCAAGGCCCGGGAACCGGAGTGCTTCGACCTCATCGTGGTGGGCGCGGGCCATGCCGGATGCGAGGCGGCCATGGCCGCGGCCCGGCTGGGCCTGACCACCCTGCTTTTGACCATCAACATTGACCGCATCGGCCATCTGTCCTGCAACCCGGCCATCGGCGGGCTGGCCAAGGGGCACATGGTCAAGGAGATCGACGCCCTGGGAGGGTGCATGGGCGTCTGGGCCGACCAGGCCGGCATTCAGTTCCGGATACTGAACACCCGCAAGGGGCCGGCCGTGCGGGCCACCCGGGTCCAGATCGACCGGGACGCCTACATGCGGGTGGTCCAGCAAGACGTGTTCGGCCAGGACCGGCTCTGGATCCGCCAGGAGATGGTCGACGGCCTGCTGGACCGGGACGGCCGGGTCACCGGTGTGCGTACCCGCCTGGGTGAGGAGTTGCATGCCCGGACCGTACTTCTGACCACCGGGACCTTCCTGCGCGGGTTGATCCATGTCGGCCTGAACCATTTCCGGGGTGGACGGTTGGGCGATCCCCCGGCTGCCTGCCTCTCAACGGACCTGGAGCGCATCGGCCTGGAATTGGGCCGCCTGAAGACCGGCACCGTGCCCCGCCTGCGCCGGGACAGCGTGGCCACCCAGGCCATGGCCCCGCAGCCCGGGGACGCGCCGCCGCGTCCCTTCAGCTTCCATTCCCCGGGGGTGAACCTGCCCCAGGTCCCCTGTCATCTGACCTACACCAACGCGACAACCCACGCCGTAATCCGCTCCGGCCTGGACCGCTCCCCGCTGTACACCGGGGTAATCCAGGGCACCGGAGCGCGCTACTGCCCGTCCATCGAGGACAAGATCGCCCGCTTCCCGGACAAGGATCGCCACCAGGTCTTTGTGGAACCCGAGGGCGTGGACCACCCGGAGGTCTACCCCAACGGCCTGCCCACCAGCCTGCCCCTGGAAATCCAGCGGGCGATGCTGGGGACCATTCCCGGACTGGAACAGGCCCAGATCGTCCGGCCCGGCTACGCCATCGAATATGATTTCGTCTTTCCGGAACAGCTGTTGCCCACCCTGGAAACCAAGGTGCGGCGCGGCCTGTACCTGGCCGGGCAGATCAACGGCACCTCGGGCTACGAGGAGGCCGCGGCCCAGGGACTCTGGGCCGCGCTGAATATTGTCGCAGCCCTGCACGGTACGGATCCTTTTCTCCCTGGCCGAAACCAGGCCTACATGGCCGTACTGGTGGACGATCTGGTGACCAAGGGCACCCGGGAACCCTACCGGATGTTCACCTCCCGGGCCGAGCACCGCCTGCTGCTGCGCGAGGGCAACGCGGACCAACGCCTGACACCGCTGGGCCGTTCCCTGGGTCTGGTCCGGGATGACCACTGGGGGATCTTCACCCGTAAACAGGACGCCCTGCGGGATATTCTGGAGGGACTGGCCGTGATCATGGTTCGACCTGATGCCGCCATGCGGGATTTTTGCGCGACCAAGGGCACGGCACTGCCGGGCAAGGCCCTCAGCCTGGAAGAACTGCTGCGCCGTCCGGAACTGCACCTGACCGACCTGGCCGGTTTCTGGCCGGAGCTGGCCACCATGAGTGACAATTTCTCCGCGGAACTGACCGAGGAAGTGGAGAACCGGGTCAAATACGCCGGCTATCTCTGTCGTCAGGAGGAATTGGCCAACCGGGATCAGTCCCTGGAACAGATCACCCTTCCGGAATCCCTGGATTTTGAGCAGGTGGCTGGACTTTCCTCGGAAGTTCGGGAAAAATTGCATCGCGTCAGACCACTGAACCTGGGCCAGGCCGGACGAATATCCGGCATCACTCCCGCGGCCCTGGGCTGCCTGCGCATTCACCTGCGTAAACTGGAGAAACCACCTTCCCCGCCCCTGCCCAATCCACCGCCCCCGCCGGCGTCATGAACCTTCCCCTGGTCTCCACCCTGGGCCGCTGGGCCATTGACCGGTTCCAGAGCTACAACCAAATGGTCCACATTCTGGTCCAAGCCCTAAGCGCTCTGGTCCGTCTCGCCCCGTTCAATCCGGCGATCTTCTTCGTCCTTATCCGGCAAATCTACTTCACCGCGGTCCAGCCCGTGACCATCATCACCGTATCGGCTTTGATCCTGGGCTCGGTCACGGTGCACATCCTGCTGCGCATCCTCATCGGCCTGGGCGCCTACGAGCAGATCGGCGATTTCCTGATCACCGCCATGCTCCACCATATTGCACCCATCACCTGCACATTGATCATTGTTCTGCGTTCGGGCACCGCGGTGCTCACGGAGATGGCCCTGATGAAAATCAACCGGGAGATGGCCACCTTGGGCGTTCTGGGCGTACCTGTGGAGGAATACCTGTTTTTGCCCCGCCTGCTGGCCTTCCTCATTGCCGGACCCTGCCTGAGCTTTTGTTTTTGCGTCATCGGGTTGCTGGGAGGCTTTTTTACCCTGAGTTTTCTGCATGACATCACCTTTGCCAGCTACCTGGACCGACTGCTCTTCGCCGTGGATGTCGCGGACGTGTTCATCCTGATCGCCAAGTCCATGATCATGGCCGGGCTGGTCTGCCTGGTGGCCTTGCAACGGGGGATGAGCGTGCAGCGTTCCTTCACCGAAGTGCCCATTCGATTGATCCAGGGCATGATCCAGACCGTCACTTTGATCATTGCGGTGGAAGTCATCTTCAACCTGTTCTAATACCGGTTCCATCCCACGCGGCTTGGCCAACCACCAATTTTCATCCATGTCATCACCTCCGCTGTTCATCTCCTCCCTGACGGCCCAACGCCGCCACCTGCTGCTGGTGGCGGAACAGGAAGCGACCATCTCCCGGCTGACGTCCATGGTCGTCCAGTCCGACTTTCACATCGGGGTCATCAGCGACGAGTTTCCCTTTTTGGCCAATCTTTCCGCACTGGAGAACATCGCCCTGGGCTGCATGTACCACAAGGCCTTGCATCTTCCGGCCTGCCGCCACAAACTCCAGGACGTCGTCACGGCCCTGAACCTGGATAACGCCCTGGAACAGCGCACCCAGTTTTTGAGTCGGCCGCTGCAGTTGAAGGTGCATCTGCTGCGCTGCATCGCCAACGAGTCCTCGTTCATCCTGCTGCCCTTGCCGTCCCGCTCGGACTGCGACATTCTGCACCGCGCCGTGGAAAGCCTGAAACGCAACATCTTTCTCTGGGTGGCCTGCTTGTCAAATGATCAGGATGTCTATACCTCCTTGGAATACCCCATCATTGATCTCAACACGCTGCAATGAGCCTCAATCAACGCACCCTGGAACTCAAAGTCGGCCTCTTCGTGCTGACCGTCCTGGCCGGCGTGGCCTTCTTGATCGTCTACATCGGCATTCAGAAGGACCTCTTCGCCGAGCGCATCTCCTACACCGTCGTCAGCCAGACCGGTGAGCGGATTGAACCGGGCATGCCCGTTCGACTCTCCGGCTTCAACATCGGCCAGGTCACGGACGTGAGCCTGGACCGGGTGGACCAGGTCCGAATGACCATTCGCATTCTCAAGCGCTACCAGCAATGGTTCACTGAGGATGCCAGGATCATCCTGGAGCAGGAGGGCTTCATCGGCAGCAGCTTCCTGAAGCTGATGCCCGGTACGGAGGCTGCACCGGTCATGGAAGAAGGCGCGGTGATCCGGTTGGACAAGATCGGCGGGGTCAACGAACTGATCCAGGAGATGCAGCCGGTGATCGAGGCCTTGCGGGCCATCGTGATCAATATCTGGGATTTGACCGACTACCTGGTGGATGACCAGGGCCCGGTCCGGCGTATCCTGGTCAACGCCGAAACCATGACCGAACGCCTGCTGGCGGAACACGGCCTGGTGTACTACCTGACCGAAGACCCCCGGCCCACGGCGCACATCGATGAAATTCTGGCCAAGTCCGATACGGCCATGCACACGGTGAACCGGCTCCTGGAAAGCACCGCGTTGCGGATTGAGGACCTGGCTCCGGTTCAGGAGGAGATCGCCGGAGTGATCCGGGAGGTGAATACCCTGATCGTGGAATTCCAGGGGGTCCGGGACGATGTCTCACCCTTACTGAACAATCTGACCCAAATCAGCAAGGACGCCCAACCCCTGTTGCGCAACGTCACCCTGATCAGCGAAGACATTCAGGCCGCAACCCACGACCTGATCAGCCTGCGCCGGCAGGGTGAATACAGCCTGCGGCTGGGTACGGACCTGCTACTCCGGCTCCAGGAAACCTGGCCTCTTTCCCGCCGGGACCGGCCTGGACCCGAGCCCTCCTTCCCCTGGCCATAGTCGTTTGCATTTGGGTGAACCTGATTCAACCTGAGGACAGCAGACAGATTCCAAACATCGAGCAATTATCCAGCCCCTCGAACAATGCCCATCCAGTAGCCATGCGCCTGCCCCTTTTCCCGAACAAGCCTCAATGCCCGCGGCACGTCCTCACCCCGGATTCCGGCATCCTTTCCCGTGGCCGCAGCCTCATGGTGATAGGGCTGATCCTTGCCCTGCTGTACAGCATCCCGGCCTGCGGCCCCTCCAGGCCACGGTCCGTTTACCCCCCCCCGGACATCCTGGGCATGGCCGAGACCCAGCGTCACGAGTTCATCCATCTCTTTCTTCAGGGGCGGTGGTGCGAGGCCCAGGGCATGTTCGAACGCAGCGTGGAAAGCTACAAACTCCAGGACGATTTCTGCGGGGCGGCCCATAACCACCTGATTGCCTGGAAACTCCACCAGTACGTCCACCTGGAGGCAAACCACCATCTGGCAGCGGCTCGGGAATTGGCCGGTACCGGGCTTTCCTGTCCGGCCCTGCACCTGCCGGACCCCGCCGCTGACCATTCCTTTGCGGACGAGGACCGCCTGGGAGCTTCGGACCTGGACTACCGAAGATTGATCGACCAGGGCGCGTTCATGACGCTGTCGCAGCGGCTACGGTCGGAGCGGGATCCTCTGTTTGCCTCTGTCTATGGACGCAAGGCCGCCCAGGCCGCCCTGGACCAGGGAGAGCTGGAATCGGCGCGGGATCTGTTGCACCAAACCCGTGACCTGAACGCCCAACAGGGATGGATCGTCTTTCTGATCGCGGACTGGAATATGCTCCTTGAAGTGACCACGGAACCGGAACGCCGCCATGAGATACAGCGCCGCATCGTCCTGCTCCAGGAGAGAATTCAGCCATGTTCCATCTGATCCTCCCTGCTGTGCACTTGTCGCCCCTTGGCCAGACCAATCTCTATTTCCAGAGCTGGGAGCTCAGCTGGGAGCAGGCCCAGCGCCCTCTGACCATCACCATCACGTTGATCGCCGTCCTGATCGTGACCGCGATCAGCCTGCACATTTACCGGAAGCGAACCTCCCAGGAAGGCAACTGGCTCGCGGTCAGCGACCCCGAAAAGATTCGTCTCGTCCTGGACCAGGCCCTGCGGGAACGGGCCACCTTGGACACCATGTTTCAGGGAGAATGGTCCCAGCGCGCCCATTTTTCCTGTGCATTGCTGGCCGTGGAGCCCGACCGGGGAATCACCCTGGAGACACCAGGGTACACCCACCCACAGCCGACATGGATCAGCCGTATCGTGACCTGCCACTTCCGCATTGCCTCAACCCGGAAGGACGTCAAGTGGCTGTTTTTTCATTTTTCGGCGCCCATCATCGACATCCAGCACCATGAAGCTCGCGACGCCGTTGTCGTCCAAATCCCGAAGCAGCTCCAACGCGGCCAACGGCGGGCCTACCTGCGCCTGGAACCGTTCACCCAGGATATCCCGGAACTGCGAATCTGGCCGGAGACCTTCTCCAATCTGGAGAGCGATGCCACCGGGCCGCCCATGACCACATTCCTGAACACCCGGGCGGTGAATCCGGTCCACATCCTGAACATCTCCGCCGGCGGATTGCTTCTGGAAATCCGCGTCCCCCTGCACCAGCTGCCCGATGAAGTCCTGGAAAAAGGCAAGCGCTTCTATCTGCATTTTCTGTTGCGCGATCCCGAGGACGGTGGAGTCAAGGAGTTCCATCTCCGAGCGCAGATTCGCAACCTGTTCACCGACCCCCATAACGGAAAACGCTTGGCCGGCTTCTCCTTCACGGCCTATCGCAAGGCTCCGGAGGGCGTACCGGACAACTGGGCCACCCTGGACGGCAAGGGTGTCGAGGCCATCGACGACTGGGTCTTCAAGCGACACCTCCAGGTCTATCGCCAGAAGGGCTTGACCTGACCCAGAGACATTTCAGTGAAAGTCTGCATATCGATCTGTGAGCACACGGTCGCCCCCGCGGCCGTGGTTGACAACCACGCAACACGCGAACCATCGCGGGAGGAAGCTTGGAAGAGGGCATAGAAGGCAAATTCTGGAACATGTTCAAGCGCATTTTTCGCAAGGATGACGCATCCAGCATTGAAGCCATCATACTGGCGGCCAAGGATGAAGGAGAGATCCGCAAGGAAGAGGCTTCCATCGTCCTCAAGGTGCTGCGCCTGGGACGCAAGCAGGTCCATGAGATCATGATCCCGCGCACGGATATCATCTGCGCCGAGATCGAAGATCGGATCGAGGACGTGGCCGAGTTGATTATCGCTCACGGCCACACCCGGATTCCGATCTACAAGGACAACAAGGACAACATCGTGGGCATTGTCCACGCCAAGGATCTGCTGCAGTTCGTGCTGCACCCCACGGCCTCCCCCAAGAACAGGCTGGAGGAGATCCTGCGCGAGCCCTTGTTTATTCCGGAAACCAAGAACGTCATGGAGATGCTGCTGGAGTTCCAGTCGCGCAAGAACCACCTGGCCATTGCCCTGGACGAGTACGGCGGCACGTCGGGCATGCTGACGTTTGAAGATGTGCTGGAAGAAATCGTCGGCGACATCGAGGATGAATACGATGCCCCCCGCCCGGAAGACATCCAGGTCCAGGATGACGGCGGCTACCTGATCTCCGGCAGGACCGAACTGGCCGAGTTGCGCGAGAACCTGGTCGTGAACCTGGAAAGCGATCAGGTGGACACCATCGGCGGCTACCTTTCCCAGTTGGCCGGTCGGGTGCCGCGCAAGGGCGATGCCTTCGACATCCAGGGCTACCGCTTTCGGATCAGGGACGCGGACCAGAAAAAGGTTCGCTGGGTCGACGTTCACCCTCTGGAGTCCACTGACGAGGCCGAGGACAAGACATGATGCTTCCGGCACTGGTGGTGGCCCTGCTTGGAACCTGGTTTGGGCATGCCAATCCCATTGCCCACGTGCCTGGAGCGGCCCTGCTCTTGCCCGCGGTGCTCTTCCGGCTCGGCCTGCGGGAACCGACCCCGGCCGTTGCCTTTCGGTCCGGCTTCTTTTGCGCCGCCGCGGCCTACAGCGCCAGCCTTTACTGGGTTTTCATTCCCGTCCACGTCCATGGCGGCCTGCACTGGCTCCTGGCCCTTCCCTGCCCGATCCTCCTGGGCATGTATCTGGGCCTTTACGGTGGAGCATTCTCCGCCCTGATCCGCTGGGCGCATCCTGTGCACAGCCCCCTGCTCTTGGGCCTCGGTGCCGGTCTGCTCTGGGGAGGGGTGGAACTGGCCCAGGGCACCCTGTTCACCGGCTTTTCCTGGCTGACCCTTCCTGCGGCCCTGGCGCCCTGGCCCGTAACCATCCAGGGCCTGGCCGTGGTGGGCGAGTATGGACTGTCCGCGATACTGGTCACCGCCGTTGCCTGGCTGGTGCTGGCCCGGGAAAGCAAGGCCTTCATGATCCGCGGCTTGACTCTGGGTCTGGCCCTTTTCCTGGTGCTGATCGGCCTGGGCGCGCTGCACCTGAACAGGCCCTTGCCTGAGGGCACTCCCCTGCGGGTCACGCTGGTTCAGGGCAATGTGGACCAGACCGTGAAATGGGAACCGGCCTACCAGGAAGCAACGGTTCGCGCCTATCTGGATTTGACGACCAGGGAACTGGGATTTAAGCCGGAACTGGTGGTCTGGCCGGAGACCGCCATGCCCTTCTATCTCCAGGAGGACAGTGCCTTGGCCCGGCAGGTACGTGATTTTGTTCGTTCCACACAGCAGCTGGCCCTGCTCACCGGGGCGCCACGCTATGCGGTTGATCTGTCCACGGGAGCGATCCAGTACGCCAACTCGGCCTTCTTGCTCGGACCAAACGGGAAGACTGTCGGAATCTACGACAAGGAACACCTTGTACCGTTCGGCGAATATGTCCCCCTGGGCGGCATGCTGCCCTTCATCCGCCGTCTGGCCCACAGCGAGGGGGATTTCAGCCCGGGAAACGATCCGGCGCCGCTTCAGTGGGAGCACCTTGCCCTGGGCATGCTCATCTGCTACGAAGCGATCTTTTCCGGACTCAGCCAGGAACGGGTGCGAGCCGGGGCGAACCTTTTGGTGAACATCAGCAACGACGCCTGGTTTGGACGCTCCTCAGCCCCACGGCAACACCTGTACCAGGCCGTTCTCCGGTCCGTTGAACAGGGGCGCTTTCTGGTACGCTCCACCAATACCGGCGTCACGGCAATCATCGACCCCCGTGGCCGCCGGCTGGAGGCCGGCGGGTTGTTCCAACGACTGACACTCTCCTACCCGGATGTCCGTCTTCTTGAGGAAACCACCTTTTTTCACCGCAACGCCTGGGCGATTCGCATCCTCCTGCCCACGGCCATAGGTCTCTACCTCGGCGCAACGTGGTGGATGCGCCGCCGGCACCGCACTCCAGAATGAGTGCCAAGCAAATTCGGGGTGAGCAGCCCTGCACATGCCAGTGAAGCCTCAAAACATCTGGCGAGCTGCCTGCGACTTCTTGACCACCACATCACTCTTGAAAACCTGCGGCATGATCACGAAGGCACATCATGGTCCCTTCATGGGGCCGACATTCCAGCACCATAATTGAAACACGGAGATATATTTCATGAGCACGGCTGAAACCCGCCGCGCCGAGCACGGCGGAAAAATGTTGCAGCTCTTCGAACTGAAGACCGAGAGCGCTGCCCTGGAAGAGCAATTTGACAGTTTCTGGAGGAGCCTTTGACCGGGAACTCTACGAAGACCGCCTGGTGGAAATCGACAAGGCGATTTCACACCCCGAGGCCTGGAACGACCCCCGGAGCATGACTCCCCTGCTCCAGGAAAAAACCCGGCTCAGCACCGCGCTTCAGGAATGGAACGCCCTGCGATCAGCCAGGCAGGACCTGGAGGATTGGCTGACCATGGCCGAGGACGAGCCCGAGCAGGAGGTTCTGGAGGAAGTCCAGCGCCATATCGGCGTTCTGGCCGACCGACTGCAGCAGGCCGAGATGCACACCCTGCTCAGTGCCCCGGAAGACCAGCATCCGGTCATTCTGGAAATCCATCCTGGAGCCGGGGGCACCGAGGCCCAGGACTGGGCCGAGATGCTCTTGCGCATGTACCGGCGCTGGGCCGAACGTCACCAATTCAAGATCCAGATCCTGGACTACCTGGCCGGCGACGAGGCCGGCGTGAAGAGCGTGGTCCTCCAAATTGAAGGGCCGTATGCCTACGGGCTGCTGAAAAGCGAGCGGGGTATTCACCGGTTGATCCGCATCTCCCCGTTCGACTCTTCGGGGCGCCGGCATACCTCGTTTGCCTCGGTGGACATCTACCCGGACGTGGGCCAGGAAATCGAGATTGAGATCAATGAGGACGACCTGCGCATCGATTGCTTCCGGGCCAGCGGCCCCGGCGGGCAGCACGTGAACAAGACCAGCTCGGCGATCCGGATCACCCATCTGCCCACGAACATCGTCACCCAGTGCCAGAACGAGAAATCCCAGCATCGCAACAAGGAAGCGGCCATGAAAATGCTCAAGGCGCGTCTCTATGAGCTGGAACTGCGCAAGCGCGAGGATGAACGCCAAGCCCAGTACGCCACCAAGGACGCCATTGCCTGGGGCAGCCAGATCCGCACCTACACCCTGCAACCCTACCGTCTGGTCAAGGACCACCGCACCAACTTCGAGGTCGGCAATGTCGAAGCCGTCCTGGATGGTGACCTGGACGGATTTATCCGGAACCATCTGCTGGCAAGCCATGTCCAAAACGTCGCCTAGTTCCATACCGGTGCCTCCACTTCCGGATCTGCGCACCGAGCTGGACGCCCTCAAGGCCGATCTGGCCTCCTCAGGACTCTGCGTCCCTTCGCCTGAACGCCATCACGGGGACGGATCGAATGCCGTCCTTTTTCGCCTGCTTCCGGGTCTTTCTCCAGAGTACCAATCCAAGCTGGAATCCATGTTGCGCCAGATGCCCTGGATGCTTTTGCCGCTCCAGGACGACGCCTATCCGGCCTTGCGCCGGCTTCAGGACAAGATTGACGAATTGGCCCACGCCGTGGAGCACGACGATCTCACCGGCCTGGCCCGCCGAGCCGTGTTTGAACAGGCTTTGGACACCGAAATGGAGCGGGCCAAACGTTCCGGCCGCTCACTAAGCCTGGCCATCCTGGACATCGACGACTTCAAGCGGGTCAACGACATCTGTGGCCACGTGCACGGTGATCACGTGCTCTGCTCCGTGGCCGAAATTTTACGCCGGAACATTCGCAGGGCCGACCTGGCCGTGCGCCTGGGTGGCGAGGAATTCGCCCTGTTGATGCCCGCCACCACCCAGACCAGCGCGGTGTTTCTCCTGGAGCGGATCATGAACGCTGTTCGTGAACTGCGTTTCGACTGCCCCGAGCACATCGCCGCGGACCAGGCCCAGGTGACCGTTTCCGCGGGACTGGCCTGCTACAAAGGCTTCAGGGACATGCTACCTCTGGAACTCATCGAACAGGCGGACCAGGCACTGTACCGGGCCAAGAGGGCCGGGAAGAACCGCCTGGAAAAGGCACCCTTGCGGGATATCTCCCCTGAGTTGTCACCTCGCACACTTGTGGAATCGGCAGAAAAAAATTTCCTTTTTCAAGGCCTTGCTACCTGAACCGGTTGCGCAACCCCAGACTATTTCATGAAAATCAAAAAAAACAGAACATTGAGCATTGCCATGTTCAGCGGCAAGGGCGGCGTGGGCAAATCGAGTCTCAGTGCCAATCTGGGCTACTGCCTGAGCGAGTCCGGCTACCGCTGCCTGCTGATGGATTGCGACCTCGGGCTGGCCAACCTGGATGTCCTTTTGGGCATTTCCAGTGAAATCAATATCCTGGATTTGTTGGATCGCCAGATCCCAGCCGAGCGTATCGTGCAGCCGGTGACCGAAAACCTGGACCTGCTTCCCGCGGCCAGTGGCGTTCCCGAATTGGTGGAGATGGACGATGACCAGCGCGGCCTGCTTTTGCAGCAGTTGGAGCCGATCATGTCCGAATATGCTTTTGTGATTCTGGACATGGCCGCTGGATTGAAACCCAGCCTGCTGACCCTGGCCCATGCCGCCGGCAAGCGAATTGTCGTGCTCACTCCGGAGCCCACTTCTCTGACCGATGCCTATGCGGTCATCAAGGTGCTCACGGCCCAGACCGAGGTCCGGGATTTCCTGGTTCTGGTCAATCAGGCCGAAAACCGGGAAGAGGCCCAGGCCACCTTTCATCGCCTGGACGCCGCCGTGGCCAAATTTTTGGGATTTCACCTGACCTACCTGGGCATGGTGCGTAGCGACCCGAACATGGGCAGGTCCGTGGCCAAACAGCAGGCCCTGGTCCGTGTCGCGCCCCAGTGTCCGGCGGCCCAGGATATCCGCACCCTGGCCGAACGCCTGCTATCCCTGCGCACGGCCCTGTTGCCGGAACTGGCCGACAAGCCCGTGCTGAAAAATTTATAGCGGTCAACCTATGGAATTTTTTCACGGAAGAGTGTAGATATAGCCACGTCACCGTTCGGTCTCCTCCCGTATCCCCGTCTAACGATTTGCCCAAAACGGTTGCATCAGATACTTGCCACAGTTTTTTTGGAGAAAATGCACATGAACAAAAGCGAACTGATCCGCACCCTGGCCGAAAAAAACAACATCCCGATGGATTATGCCACCATCGTGGTCAACACTTTTTTCCAGTCCATCAAGGACGCGATGATCCAGGGAGACCGCGTGGAAATCCGAGGATTCGGCAGTTTCAAGGTCAAGGACTACCAGGGGTACAAGGGACGTAACCCCAAGACCGGACAATCCGTGAACGTCCAGCCCAAACGACTGCCTTTTTTCCGACCCGGCAAGGAACTCAAGGACCACCTGAACGAAGACATCTAGGTGGCGGTCACGGTCCCGTCTGGTCACGAGCGACCCGAAAGATTCCGTGCCCCGCATGTCCGAGCGACCCTTCGTGGCCACGGACCGATTGCACGCGAAGAATCGCCAAGACATGCAGGGGCCATTGGGCCAAGCCGGATCAATGCGGCCCAATTGGCCGCAACCAGGCTTAATGGCCACATCCATGGAATGGGTTATGCCCTGATAAACCGTCCCGCCACGTACCAAGCCAATTGGGCCAAGAACCGCGTCTTTCTGCGGCAACTCTTCCATGACCCATTCTGCATCCGGCTCGCTGTACACCATCTCCTGAATCCCGACTTTCCCATCTTCAACCCCAATACTCCATGCTCCAACACGTAACCACAAGCGATGCGTTCGGCCCCTGGGCGGAATGCTGCAAGATGCAGGGCAGCGGCAATGATTTTGTTCTTCTGGACAACCGGGTGTTGCAGGTGGTTCCCGCGGAAATGCCAAAATGGGCCAAGGCCGTGTGCCGCAGGGCTTTCGGCATGGGTGCCGACGGCCTGATCTTTCTGGATGCGGCCCCACAGGACGTGCCCGCGGACTATATCTGGCACTTCTACAATGCCGACGGCTCACGGGCCGAGATGTGCGGCAACGGCTCACGTTGCGCCGCAAGACTGGCATACGAACTGGGTCTGGCCGGAAGGCGGCACGTTCTGGGCACGGACGCCGGTCCGATCAAGGCCGAGGTCCTTCCGGACCAGGACCTGGTCAAGGTGCAACTCACGCCCCACCAGGACCTGCAACTGCGGCTCACCCTGACCCTGCCGGACGATTCCCGAGATACGGAATGGGAAGTCCATTTCGTTAACACCGGGGTCCCACATCTGGTCATCTTCACCAATGACGTGCAGGCCGTGGATGTCCAAAATCTCGGCCGCCGGCTCCGCAATCACCCACATTTCGCTCCCGCCGGGGTCAACGTCAACTTCGTCCAAACCGTGGACCGGGAAAATCTGCTGCTCCGCACCTATGAACGCGGTGTGGAAGGTGAGACCTTCGCCTGCGGCACCGGAGCCGCTGCGTCGGCCCTGATCGCTCAGGCCCTGAGCCTGACGGAGCGGACGGTGGTCGTGCGCACATCCGGCCAGGAAGAACTGGGCATCACCATCGACCAGGACGCCGTATTTCTGACCGGTCAGGCCATCCTGGTCTTCACGGCCCATCTCAACCTGCGCTCGGTGGGGCTGACGCAGACCTGGTCCTAGCCCGGCGACTCCGTTCCGGCCCAAAAGCCCCGTCGTTTCCCGGCACCAAGAACATTACAAGGAGGCAATATGACGTTTACCGGAGCGCTGACCGCGTTGGTCACGCCGTTCAACAAAGGCGTGGTGGATGAAGACGCGTACCGTAATCTGATTGAATGGCAGATCGAACAGGGCATCAACGGCCTGGTTCCCTGTGGGACCACCGGTGAATCCGCAACCCTGTCCCACAATGAGCATGCCCAGGTCGTAAAAATCTGTGTTGATCAAGCCAAAGGCCGGGTTCCGGTTCTGGCCGGCTCGGGATCGAACAGCACCAAGGAAGCCATCGAACTGACCAAGGTGGCCAAGCAGGCCAAGGCTGACGGGGTATTGCTGATCACACCCTATTACAACAAGCCGACCCAGGACGGACTGGTGGCGCACTTCAAGGCCGTGGCCAAGGACGTCTCCATCCCGATGATTCTCTACAACGTTCCAGGCCGGACATGCGTGAATATGCTTCCAGAGACCCTCTCCCGGCTGTTTCGGGAGGTGCCCGAGATCAAGGGCGTCAAGGAGGCCACCGGCAATATGGCCCAGGTCTCGGAAGTTCTTGAGTACTGCGGGGCCGACTTCATTGTGCTTTCCGGAGATGATTTCACGGTCTTGCCGCTACTGGCCCTGGGAGGCAAGGGGGTCATCTCCGTGGTCTCCAATATTGTTCCGGACAAAATGAGCGGCCTATGCCGGACATTTGCAGCCGGCGACATGGAGAAAGCCCAGGATCTGCATTACGAGCTGGCCCCATTGTGCCGGGCCATGTTCCTGGAAACCAATCCGGTTCCAGCCAAGACCTCCCTGGCGCTGATGGGCAAAATCAAACCAGAACTCCGCCTGCCCATGGTCCGAATGCAATCCAACAACGAAGCCCGTCTCAAAGACCTCCTCGGCCAGGCCGGGCTTGTTGCCTTGAAACAATAGCCCACCCGGCGCAACATCGACTCAGAACCCTCGGAAGGGGCAAGAGGACGGGGACTAAGACCTCCCCGTCCTTTTTTTGTCTTTCGCCCCACACCAGATGCGTTTTTGCCGCCCCATGCTACTGACAACCTACCTCAAACTGCTCTGCGCCTCCCTGTTCTGGGGGGGCACCTTTGTGGCCGGACGCGTGATCAGTGCTGAGCTGCCGCCTTTTTCCGCGGCGTTCTTGCGTTTCGCCATTGCCTCGATAAGCCTGCTGATCCTGATTCGCCTTTTTGAGGGCGGTCTGCCGCGATTGCGCCGCACCCAGTTGCCAACCGTACTCATCCTGGGGATGAGCGGCATCTTCGCCTATAATGTCCTGTTCTTCACTGGCTTGCAGACCGTGGAGGCCGGACGGGCCGCGGTGATCGTGGCCACCAACCCGATCTTTATCGCCCTGCTGGCCGTGCCGCTGTTTGGGGAGCATCTGGGCCCGGCCAGACTGACGGGAATCGGACTTTCCGTCTGCGGGGCCATTCTGGCCATTACCGGCGGGCGCCCATGGGACCTCTTGCACCAGGCAGTTTCCTGGGGCGATTTGGCAATTTTTGGCTGCGTGGCCAGCTGGGTGGTCTACCTGCTGGTGGGCAAGGTCATGATGCACGACCTCTCCCCCCAGGCCGCGGTGACCTGGTCCTGTCTGGTGGGCGTTGCCGCCCTGTTGCCGTTCAGTTTGGCTGAAGGTCTGCTGGATCAGATTGGGTGGATTTCCTGGACACGCTGGGCTGCCCTGTTCTATTTGGGAATATTCGGTACGGTTCTGGGCTTCACCTGGTTCTACCAAGGCGTCAAAGCCATTGGGCCCTCCAGGGCCGCGGTATTCATCAACTTTGTTCCGGTATGGGCCATACTGCTCGGTTTTCTGCTGCTGGGCGAAACCATGAACATCTCCCTGCTCCTGGGTGCCGCCTTGGTCGGCACGGGAGTCTACCTGACCAACCGGGCAGGCATTCAATCGAGAAAATGAGCTGGAGTTTCGCGTTGTCCCCCCCTTTTTCCTCCCTGCCACCTGCTCCTGGAAGCGTCTCAGCGTCTAAAACGCCTTTTCCTCCCCTGAGGCTTTCCTGGCTGATCTGGGGGCTGGGGGCTTCACTGTACTTCATGAGTTTTTATCAGCGGGTCGCTCCGGCGGTGATGACCGATCTGCTGATGAGCGACTTTCAGATCGGAGCCGCGGCTCTGGGCAATTTTTCGGCTTTTTACTTTTACAGTTACGTGGCCATGCAGGTTCCAACCGGCATGCTGGCGGACCATTGGGGGCCGCGACGTCTCCTCACGGCCGGCGCGGTGCTGGCCGCCGTAGGCACCATCTTTTTCGCCATGGCCAATACCGTGCACCTGGCCAACATTGGTCGACTGCTCATCGGCGGCTCCGTGGCCGTGGCCTGGGTGACCCTGATGAAGCTGGCCACCCACTGGTTTCCACCGCGCATGTTCGCCTTTGTCACCGGAATCGGCCTGTTGATAGGGGTGACTGGCGCGGTCACCGCCGGAGCCCCCCTGCGCCTGCTGGCCGACGTCCTTGGCTGGCGGGAAGTCATGGGTATTCTGGGACTGAGCTGTCTGGCCGTGGGCGCGGCCATCTGGGTGATCGTCCGGGATGACCCCACGGAAAGGGGGTATGCCTCGTACGGCCCGGTTCCGGGATCGACAGCCAAAGCCTCATCGGGAATGTTGCAGGGACTTGCCCGAATCTTCCGGTACCGGAACACCCTGCTGCTCACCGTGGCCCAGGGCGGCATGGTCGGGACGGTGTTGGCCTTTGGCGGGCTTTGGGGCGTCCCCTTTCTGGAAACCCGCTATGCGCTATCCCCTCTGGCAGCCGCAGCGTTGAATTCCACGATCATGATCGTCTGGGCTCTGTCCGGTCCCCTGCTGGGCTTTTTCTCGGACAGACTTGGTACCCGCAAGAGGCTGTATGTGAGCGCATCCTGCGCTGCCCTGGTTTGCTGGTCTTTCGCGTTGCTGATGCCAGCCCTGCCCTTGGCCCTGTTCATCATTGCGGCCATGATCGGAGCCGGGGCCTGCGGTGTGGTCATCGTCGGTTTCGCCTTTGCCAAGGAGTCGGTCCCTTCTCATCTGTCCGGGACGGCGTCCGGAGTTTGCAACATGGGGGCCATGTCCGGCCCGATGATTCTCCAGCTTGCAGCCGGTTGGCTTCTGGACCGGCACTGGCAAGGAGAGATGCTCCACGGAGCAAGGCTCTATGATGTCTTCGCCTTCCAGATGGCCTTCGTGCCCATGGTTGCCTGGCTGTCCATCACCGCCGGCCTGGCTCTGCTGATGCGGGAAACCCACTGTCGCCCCCCTCGGGAAACATCGTAATCCTTGTTACTTGAGACAGTGGTTTTGCCTTGAGCCGCTCATGTTGCGAGGAGGTCACCTCACCTGGAATCATGCGTGAAAGTGACGAATCGCCTGGCGGGGAGCAAATCCGGTTTCGCAACATCCCGGCAACACTTGCAATCGAAGGATGACGATGCACCCATGATGATCACCTCCATCTTTCTCCCGCCGATGGCCAAATCAAGTGGAGGTCTGGCCGTCCTGCTGCAAATCGCGGAACATCTGAATCAGGCAGGGATGCCGGTGCAGCTCGTTCGCCGGGAAAGCCGGCGGCCATTGCTTCCCGAGGAGTGTACGGTGCCGGTGGTGGACTGGGAGACCTTGAAACTGGACAGCCGGCATCTCTGGCTGATTCCCGAGGGCTGGACCAACGCCTTGGCCCCGGGACTGCGTGCCGGGGCGCATTGTCTGGTCTATGTCCAGAACTGGGCGTATCTCTTTTCCAGCCTGCCCAAAAGCGTTTCCTGGAGAGGACTGTCAACCACCTTCCTGGCGGTGTCCCGCCCCGTGGCCTGGTTTATCGCCAAGGTATTGGGGCAGCCGAGCCAAGTGGTCCGGCCGGGTATTGATCGTACGTTGTTTCGTCCCATGACCGGCAAACCGGAAGGCCCCTTGCGCGTGGCGTACATGTCCCGCAAGAACAAGGCCCTGGCCGAATTGATCCAGGCCGTATTCTCGGCCAGAAACCCGGAGTTGGCCACACCGAACCGGATCACCTGGACGGACATTCATGGCCGATCCCAGGCCGAAGTTGCCGAACGGCTGAACCAGAGTCACATTTTTTTGGCCACCGGTTTTCCGGAAGGCTGCCCATTGCCACCTTTGGAGGCCATGGCCTGCGGCTGCCTGCCCGTGGGATTTGCCGGATTTGGGGGGTGGGAGTACATGGTCTCCATGGCCATGGGGGCCATGGAGGGGCGGGAAGGAGCGCCACATCCGCGGCCCTGGTTTCCGATTCCGGAAAACCCCTGGCAAGGCAACGGGTTCTGGGTCCCGGACGGCGACGCCTTGGCTGCGGCCCTGGCTCTGGAACATGCCGTGCAGCTCTGGACAGACCGGGGTGCGGATCTGGCCATGGCCTTGCAGGCCGGGCAACAAACCGCTGATGCTTTTGACCTGAAAACCCAACGCACCCAGGTCCTTGAGGCGTGGGCGCAGCTTGGCATCATGGACGACTAGTACCGCCGCGCCCAGCAATTGCTCCGAAGCAGCGTTTTCACAATCAAGCTGTATCGTGGCGACCTGCAATCACCTTTTTTTTACGGGGATACTGTCCGCAAGTCGCGGCGTGAAGAGTGGCAACATCTTTCTGATGCAATCAAGATTTCAGCATCTGGGACTCGGGAGACGATTTCCCCGCAAGGTCCGGATGGTCACTGCAAGGCCTGCGAACCGATGCTTTGAGACTCCAATGTTTGCACCAGTCGGTCCATCTGTCGTCCGACAGGACTTTGTCGGGACAGCTCCCGCTCCACGTGCGTAATGCCCTTGATCACCGTGGAATGCTTGCGGTTGAAGGCCTCGCCGATGTGTTTCAGGGAAAGGTCCGTGTGTTTGCGGGCCAGGTAAAAAATCGTGTTCCGGGCCAGCACATTTTGCTTTTTCCGGCTCTTGGTCCGCAGGCTGTCCTGGGAGAGGTTGAAGGACCGACAAATGAAGGAAATAATCGTGTCCAAGTCCGGCTTGGAACCGTGCGGCGCATAGTTGCGCAGCACTTCAAGGGCCAACCCGTGGGTTATGTGCTGGTTCATCAGCCGGGCCTTGATCACCAGGTTCTGCAGGCAATTTTCCAGGAGACGGATGTCGTTGTGGATGGAACCGGCGAAGAGTTCGTTCACGTCCTGGGGAATCTGCACCTGGAACACGCGGGCCTTGGCCTCCAGGATGCGCATTCGGGTTGCAAAATCCGGCTTGTCGATCACGGCCATGAATCCGTCACAAAACTGTGAGGCCAGCAGGCTGTCCAGCTTGGGCAACTCCTTGGGCAGGAAAGAGCTGGTGAACACCACTTTTTTTCCGGCTCCCCGCAAGGCTTTGACCGTGGCCAGGAGTTCCTCCTGGGTCTTTTCCTTGCCTTGCAGAAAATGAATGTCCTCCAAAAGCAAGACATCCACCCCGTCCCGAAAGCCGGCCTTGAAGCTCTCCATCTCCCGCTGTTTCAGGGCCATGACCATCCGACAGGCAAAATCCTCGGCACTGAGATAGGCCAGTCGAACCCGGCCGCCTTTCGGGGCACCACCAGTGGACAACTCCTGCCCGATAGCCTGGAGGATGTGGGTCTTGCCCAATCCTGGAGCGGAGCAGATATAGAACTGGTCCGTGACCAGTTGCTGCCGGCAGATGCTTCGGGCAGCGCTAAAGGCCAGTTCATTGCTGGGGCCAACCACAAAGTCTTGAAATGAAAAACGCCAGTTCCCGGCTCCCGCGACACCATCACCGCGGGCCTGGGCAGTGGAGCGAATTATCGGGGCCGCGAGGGGCAGGGTGTGTTGCCGGGGCGCGGAGGCTGATTGCTGCCGGGCACGCTGGGGCACGGACCGTTCCATGCGACCGTCGGGACCAACGCCGATTCCGGAAATATTTCCCGCAGCCTGCCCCGATTGTGTCTCGGAAATCTTCGCGGTTTTCCGTTCAGGAAGAGTTCCGAGAGGATTGTCGGTAAACTGTTGCGGACGTTGTCCGGAAACACTGGCGGGAACACTGCCGTGAGTATGAGTTGGAGTGCCGCCGACAACACGTCCAAACACGCCTCCTGGCTTCCGGCCATCAGCACCAAGGCAAAACGCTTGGGATGCACACTCCAACCGCACGGGCAGTTCCCGGTCCGCGGCCTGCCGCAGGGCCTGTTCGATGACCTCCAGATACCGGTTCTTGACCCAGGAGGCCACGAAACCGTTGGATGCGGTCAGCACCAGTCCGTCCTGTTCCAGGCGGGCGCCCAAAGGAGTCAACCAAGCCCGGACATGTACCGGATTGATTGATTTTTCTAAAATTTCCAGAGTTTTTTTCCACACGACGCTCATGGGGTCGATACGTACATCGAGCGGACAAAAAGAGGCAACCAGCATATTCCCCATTTTTTCTCATGCAAAAAACAAACTTGAGAAATAGTAACAAATTGAAATTAATATTTTTTTATATGCCATATAATGCTAAGCCGCCAAATCATTGATCACTTCCCCATCTTGGCAAAAATCAGGTGTCCTGTGGCTTGAGCGGCGTCAAGCTCCTTTCCAAAAAAAGTCAAAGTCGATAATTTTAGAAAAAACACTTTTTTTTACGATTTCTCTTCATTTTTCATAATGCCTGTTACCGAAGGCTCCCTGTTGCCGGGAATTCTGCTTTGGGAGTTTTTAGGGGTGCCAACCCTGGACAGAAGGCCCGCAGCCCGGAGATGAACGCCTCTTGGTCAGAGAATAAAATCGTATTCAACCCCACCTCCGTGGCCCGCTGGATATGCCCGGCATTGTCATCCACAAACAGCACCTGCTCTGGTTGCAAATCCATCTCTCCAAGGACACGCACAAACGTCTCCGGTCGGTATTTACTCATCCCCAGCCGGAAACTGTTGAAGACCTGCTCGAACTCGGCATAGAACCCATGGCGGCTGTCCAGCTCCTCCAGCCAGTTGGTTTGGTCGCTGAGCATGGCCACCCGCAGTCCGGATTGCCGCAACACTCTGACAAAATCCAACATCCAGGGCCGGAGGACAAACCCATCCAGAATGATCCGCCGCATTGTTTCCGCGGGCAGGGGCAGACCGATCACTGTTTCGATGCGGTTCCAAAATACCGACTCGTCAACACGTCCCTCCAGGTACCCACAAGTGTAGATCTCCCGGCTTACAACAGAAAAAAACGTCTCACCATCCAGACCGCCTTCGCGGGCAACCTGGTGCAACCCATGATAAAAACCCTCATCAGCCAGTACTCCGCCAAAATCAAACAACACGGCCTGCACTGTACAAGGGGCATCGGACATCTCCATCTCCATCTCCTAAAAAAATGTCCGAAGCAGCCGGGATTGGGCCGCTTCGGACATCACATTTCGTTACATGCTGATTGACTTCTTCCATGGCGCCGGTCTTCGCCGGCCTTGCCCTGCTTTGCAGCACAGGGGATCATCGCCCGGCGCTTTGCGCATCCTCATCGACTTTTGGCGCATCGGGGTCCGGCTTGCCCAAAACCAACCCGTCAGAATCCGAGGCCCCCGCCTGTCCCTCCTGGAGCTCGATGGCCGGAGCACTGACGGCCGGCATGGACTGGTTGCCTCCAAGGGGCGGTTCTTGTTCTTCGGAGGAAATAGTGATCAGCTGACTCTCTTCCTCGGCACGCTCCCGGTACCAGGACAGCTCCATTTCAAACTTCTCCTTGCCCTTTTTGGCCGAGGCCTTGACCTCCATATCAACCTTCTGATCCGGGCAGAGGGTGACAAACTCCTCACCTTGGCGCACGCAGATCGTTCCTTCCTTCAGCCCCGCAATCAGGTCTTCCAGGTAGGTCACCACCTGGCTGGTCTCCATGACACCCTTTAACTTGACTTCCTTTTTGGACATGACTTGCTCCTTCAACGCTTCGTTCAGTTAAACGACACAGCACGCATTGCCTGTTCTTTCTTCGGCAAGCGACTTCAGGGTCAGCGCCGGCACCAGCAATTGCGCATTCCGCGATGACGTTGCTTTTGCGGAAGATACCGGCATCATCCCCCTCGCGACAGCATCCGCATTGCCGAGACAGATCCGCAAAGAAACCGGCTTCCACAACAGCAAGATCCAAACCAGCACCTCCTCCAGGGTGATCAGACCAGGGAAAGCAGCACCCTGAGCACCCGCTCCCCATCCAACCGCTGGCCGGCTCCATCGTCGGCCAGCGGGCAACGTAAAACCGTAATCCCCTGACTTTCCATCGCAGTCACGTCCACGGGGTGGACATAGCTGCTGTCACGCTCATCCAGCAGCACGAGATTCAGCAGCCGGTCCACAGGCAGTACGGCCGTGCTGCCCTTGCGGAGATAATCCAGCAATACGGCAGTGCTGTCGGCAAGGGACATGCCGAACTGTTCCGGATCCGTGCCGGCATTGGGCACATACACCTTGGGACAGTCATTTTCAGCAATGGCCTGGCCAACCCCTTCAGGCAGCAGGTTGGCGATCAGGCTGGAGTAGAAACTGCCCATGGGAAAGCAGATCAGGTCGGCCTGCCGGATCAGATCCCGGACTTTTTCCCGGATGGCCACCTGAACCGGATCGATCCGCAAGCGGCTGTTGCTGATGCTGACCCGCTGGACCTTCGAGGTGATCGGGGGAACCTCCTTGCCTGTGAGCAGGTGCTGACCCACGATGGTTTCCCCGCTTTCCAGTTCCGCTGCCAGATGCAAATACCGGTTCATGATCGGCCGGACCACGCCGCGGACTTCGGCCAGCTTGGAGAACAGGAAGACCATTGAATCAATGCGGCGCTGGCTGGTCAGATACCCGGCGGTCAGGATCAAATTTCCGATACTGGCTCCGCGCAGGTCGAAGTCCTTCGGCATTTTTTCCTGGAAAATCCGCAGGTAATTCCGGACGATCTTGCGCATTGGATCCGGTATGTCGCGAACAAGAGCGTCTCTCCCGGAAACCAACCGCCGCAGACTTTGGCAGAGTTCCTCCGGCGATGCGGTTTTGGACAAACGATGAGCAAACAATTCCCGTACTTCCGGATTGCCCTTCACACTCTGGTCCGCCAAGGCCATCAATCGGCTACGCAGATCACCCACCGCCGGCATCTGAAAGGCTTCGCGGAGTTTGGCCGAACTGCCGCCGGAGTCCAGCGGCGTGACCAAATGGATGGAATTGTGCGTATAGCGGACCAACTCCCGGCTCAGCGGATTCAGTGCGGAACCACCGCTGAAAAACAACAGTCGCGGCCCCATCTCCGGCGCTTTCAAATACCGGGCCAGACGCAGCTCATCGGGAATCAGCGCGGTGCGGGAGATACGGATTTGTTGCACGGAGAGCTCGCAAAAACATCTGCAGCAAAAAACACAAATTTACTTGCAATTCTGTTTAAAAAAAGTAAGTTTCAAGAATGAATTTTGTATGGGATTGCATAAAAGATGCCGCCAACTAGGTAAAGCACGGCATCAGTTTTGATAAAGCCCGCAATCTTTGGGACGACCCCGGCCGACTTCAAATTCTGGCTCCGTATCCACTGCAAAACAGGTACATCATAAGGTCACTGCAAAAAGTCCCTTTTCCTGCGAAAAGGTGTGATGTGATTTTGCTCAACACCCTGGAAAGACTGGATTCCGGCTTTCGCCGGAATGACGAATTTCAAGGTTTTGCGACTTTCTGCAGTAACATCATATCATTATCGGTAAAATCGTCGCCAGTTTTTGGACGGGCATATTCACCATCAGAAACAACATGATCCGGCCCATCTCTGGAGACGTTCGCGAAGAAAGGAAAAAGCACTCTATGACCAAACCAATGCTCGCCATGACCAATGAAGAGTTCGACCAACGCTTTGACAACGGAGAAGATACCCACACCCTGGTTGATCTTTCTCAAGCCATCATCACAAAACCGGGGAAAAAATGTCGGATCACCATTGACGTCAGCCAAACCCTGGTTGACTCCATTGACCGCATCCGCCACCAGATCGGGGTCGACCGCGGTGCGCTGATCAAAGTCTGGCTTCATGAACGGGTACAAAAGGAACTCACACGGACCAACTCCCAGTAACACTTCGCACTCGGACTTCCCTTCCGATAGTGGGACCGGGTACGAATTCAAGTTATTGGCGAGCAAGCGGAATCGATCTTGATACCGCCACGGGCCCGGAGAACTGCAATTTTTCAAGCGAATAACACCGTACGGAAGTAGAACTGGTATACACCCTTCACCCCTTCCCCTGTTGGCCCAGATAATGGACGCAGGCATCGGCTACATGGTCGAAGTCCACGCCTCCATGGGCCTCGAACACCGCGCATTTGCTGAAAATATCCAGATAATTCTCCGGCTGGAACCGATATGCCACATCAGGTCGGGGCAGAAAGAACAGGCCCGGGGATTTGATCACCGTATCCAGGAGTTCCGGGCGTTGGGCCAGGTCCACCAGTTCCAGGGAGGTCCGAGGATACTTGGTTTTCCAGTTCAGGATCACCAGCCCGGCCATCCGGGCGGAGTCGAGGAATTTTCCCTGCCCGAAGCATTCATCCAGGTAAACATCGTGCTTTTGTTCCAGATTCCAAAGTTCATCCGGAGCCATTTTGACATACGCCTCTTTTTGGGAGGCATCCAGCAGCCCGGTCAGGGAGGCATTGCCCAGGATCGTTCCCGGATTGACCCGGGGCAGTTTGGCCACGCCGTGCATGGTCGGGCCATCGTGATTCGGATCCGATCCTGCATCCTGGACCAACAGTCGATCGTTGCTGACGAAGTCCAGGCCGCGACGCATCATATGCAGGGCCAGGGTGGACTTGCCCATTCCGGAAAAGCCGGCCAGAGCCAGCCCGTTTCCGTTCAGGGACACCCCGGCGGCATGGCACAGCAGGCTGCCACGATCCAGCATCCATTGGATAAAACGGCTGTTGATGAAGTTGATCACCTGGCTGTCGTTGGCCAGACAGGGGCCATGGGCCAGATGGGTTTCCTGGTCAAAATAAAACAGCATCCCGGTCAGTTGTTTGCGAACAAGCCGCCCGGCACCTGACCCCAGCCGGCTGTCCTGGGGCAGATCCACGAACTCTTCCTTGATCTTGGTTTTGCCCGGATCAGGCTGCTTGACGATCCATGGCAGTTCAGGATTCCATGGTTTTGCCTCAAGAGTTCGCACGGTGATGTCCGGAACACGACCGACATTGTCGTGATCTGCGGGTTCCAAAAAATCAGCGTAGTACCGGGTCAGCTTTTGCCGCAACCCCCCACTGTCCGTCTGCACGGCAATCCGGCAGGACCCGAAGCGCAGTGACAGCGTCCCGTCTGTCCCTGAGGCGGCGTGCTCCAATAGCCGCGCCCGGACCTGATCCGCCCGGTCGCCACTCATGACGCCACCTGTTTCAGCACATAATCGGCAAAACGGACCGAAGCATCCAGTCCCCGGGCCTCCAGAAGCCCCCGGAATCCTCCAAAGGCCGAGACCTCGAAGATCATCGGCCCGGCGTCTGTCTCCATCACGTCAACGCAGGTGAAGTCCAGGTCAAAAAGGTTCTGGGCCTTCCAGGCCAAATCAAGAACCTCTTGGGATGGGTCATGATTTGCGTATTTTCCGCCACTGGACGTGGACGTGTTCCAGGCCCCGGCACTCTGTCGGGCATAGGTTCCTAAATAGTCTCCACCGAGAAAAACAATCCCCAGATCCTTGCCCGGCGTATCCAGCATTTTTTGGATGTACATCACCGGGTTGCCCTGGTTTTGAAAGCGGATGATCCTCTCTCGGCAGGAAGGATCGGCCGAGATGACCTCCATGCCCCGGGCCTTGGAGGTGTACAATGGCTTGAATACGGCCCGCCCGAACCGTTCCACCGCCTCCACTGCCGCCTCGACGTGCTCGGTTATCCTGGTGGGCGGCATGGGCATGTTCCCGGCCCGCAGGATTACCGTGCAGCTGAGGCGATTGAGGGCCGCGAGGATCGAGGCCGGGTTGGAGAAGATCGGGGTGCCTTTGCGGGCCAACAAGTCCAGCAAGCTCAGCCGATCCTGCATGTCCGGGGAATAGGTGGGGCCGATCTTTTTCACGGTCAAGGCGTCGAATGCCGACAACTCCTCCCCGTCATGCCACATTCGGCCACTGTCCAAATCCATATGTACCTGGGACATGTCCACGACGCGGCGAAAGCCCGTCTTGGCCGCAAAAGCGTCGGCGAGCTTCTCCGTAGACCAGCTGCCGGGATTGCCGATGACTGCAACGCGTTTCATGTGTTTTCCTTCTCGTGCTCTCCAGGGCTTGCGGTGGTGCTGATCACCAGAAAATTTTCTCGTTATCAATAGTAGCGATAGCGTAAAATACGATCTGGAAGCCGAAAAGCTTCCCAGGGGCGGCCTTGATGGGCCAGGACCAATTCCATGAGATAGACGCCCCGGATAAACATGCTGCCCGCGAACTCCTCATTCAGTTCAAACCGGGTCGAGGTGATGAACGAGCGGATCAATCCAAGGGCCAGACGAATCTCGAAGGTCGTGTCGTGGTATTCCTGGGCAAATTGCCGCGCGAAATGCAGGTAATGCAGACTGACCTGATTCAGCTTGCAGCGCACAATGCGGTCGAAGATCGGAAGACGGAAATTGGACACAAGAAATACGGAAACATCCTGCACGTAGTCACCGTGCGTGGAACGGTGTACATCAATGTAGTGAATCCGCTGCTCTTTCTGGTTGTAGAGAATATTATTGCTGTTGTAGTCGCCGTGGATAAACACGGTGAACGGAGCCGTCACTTCCAGCTCCACCTGCTGCAATTGTTCCAGAAGCTCCGAGGTCGAGGGAATCATCAGATTGCAGAACTGTACCTGAGGCGTATTAAATTCCGGATGGGTGACAAAAACATCCTCGATGCGTTTGGACAGCTGGGCAATGAAGGAACAAGGAACCGGCTGGGCCTTGAGGGTTTTCTGCCAGATCATGGCCGCGGTTTCCTGCACCAGAAAAAAGGCGTCCTCAAAAAATTCCTTGTCTTCGTTGAAGACGATTTCCTGAAACGTGCATCCTGTGAGGAATTCCAGCAGAATGGAGGCATTTCCACGACTCTCCTGGAATCCAAAAACCTTGGGTGTCAGCCCAGGCAGGATGGTCTCCCACTCATGAATATTGATCTTTTCCTGAAATATTTTTTTGTGCTTGCCTTCCTTGAAGATCACCCCGGTGGAGTCGCCTTTGTTGTCCCCGGAAACCTTCCCGATCCGGCATCCGGATCGGGTGCCCCAGATGGATTCAAAATCCACCTCCCGCAACGGCAGGTCAACACCCAGACTGTCCAGGGAGTCGCGCAAGGCCTGGTACTGATTGATCTTCAGCTTTTCGCCGACAACGGAAAAGATCACCGCTTCCCCGATATTCAACAATGAGTCGCCCATCCGTTCCAGGTAACGAAAAATGAACAGCGTGGTGATCAGATTCTGGGCTTCTTTGCCGGTCTGGAGCCTGGTGATGATTTTGTCGAAATTGTGCTTGTAGAGTTTGTCCAGGATAAATTCCGCCCGGCAGATCCGCAACGCCAGGGAAAGATCCCGGTGAAAAAGGGCTCGGACCACGATGTCCAGGGCTCCCAGGATCTGACGAAAAAAAGGCCGGTATTCGAACTGATCCAGAAAACGCTGATCGGAGAGATACTGAACCTGGCGGGCTATATCCACGGAAAAATCACTGATCCGTTCCAGATTGTTGCTGATGATGTTCACCGCGCGGATAAAGTCGATGCCGGCCTTGTCCAGATGGCTCTGTCCGTGCAACCGGGAAAAGCAGGCGTTTTCAATCACGCTCTTGAAATTATCGATATAGTCGTCCCGGGAGGTGACCTTCTCGATGTTCGCTTCATCCGGACTGATCAGCACCCGCAGGGTTTCATCCACCTGCTTGGCGACCTCCAGGACCATGAACTGGATTCTCTGTTCCAGCCCCTCAAAGACATGCATTCGAACTATTCCTTGCCCTGGGCTTCAATGACCAGCGGCCCGTCCGCGAACATGCTGCTTTCGGGAGTCTGCTCCCAACGAAACCGCAGAACCATCTTCACTTCGCCGTCCTTTTTCTTTGTCTCCACGTCGAACTTGATCAGGCTCTGCGGCTCCAGGACCAGCCGCTTGTTCTTCCAGGAAAACTGCAGCTTGCCGTTCAGGAAACCGTCACTGAGCGCATTGAGATACTTGCCGATGGATTCCTTGTCCTGCAAGGATTCGTGCCGAAATTTTTCATCCGCCATGTCCGTTCTCGTAATGGTTAAAATGTTCCAAAACCCCACCTCCCGACTCCCACGCCCAGGTCCCTGGCTCCCTTCTCCTGACTCCTGAATTCAGACTCCTGAATCCGGATCCTGTCATCACCCCCTCACCCATCCAGCCTGGCCCGATACTCATCGATGGTCCGCGCCCGACTGGCATTGCCCACGATCAGGCTTTTACGAATGGCCAGATCGTCCCATGCCGGTTGCAGCCCGATGTCCCGGTAGTATTTTCCAGCATCTGCCTCGTCTGGATTTTTGAGCTTCTCGCTCATGTGGGTGTCGTCACCCATGAAGACCAGCAGGGGGCGATCATCAACCCCGCGGGACTTGTTCTGACGATTGATCACGTTGACCAGGAATTCGGTGTACTCCTGGGACTGGGGATTCCAGACTTCGTAGCCGTCAATGTCGTAATCCGCCAACAAAATCGGCCAAAACTGCTCCGGGTGGGGGATCACGACACCGCCCCCCAGAGACCTGGCTTCCTCAATGAACTCGGAGGTCCTGTAAAAATAGGTCGGGCTGAAGTTTTCCTTGACCATCCGCTTCACGGTTTTCAGGAATACGAGTGCGCGATGCACCAGCGACTCGGGAAAAAGTTCCGCCTGCGCGGCAATGAATTCACGAATCAGCTTGTTCTTGATCATGTCCCGGGGAATGCGCCGTTCGTGTTCTTCCAGAAGAATTTGAAGTTTCTTGGCCTGGACCCGGGAAAAGCGGACCACGTCTTCGTCCACGCCGGTTTCTTCGGCTGCCAACTGCAAATAATCCTCAAAGCGGGTGTTGGTGACCATGTCCAAAAATGCATACAACTGACTGGAACGGTAGCGGAAGGTATGGTCCAGCATGGACTTGAAAACGTCCGCGGAGGCCAATTTGCTGGTTCGAAAGTGCAGCAACAGTTGCACCTTGCGCTCAAATCCGTGGGAATAGCAGTCCACCTCCACGCCGGAATAATCGCCGTATTCCATGAGCACGTTGTGCTGGGTGGGAATGATCAACTCGCAGGTCTTGCAGGGATAGGTTGCCTGTATCCGTTGCCGGATCAGGTCCATGGGGACGTATTCCGGGTGCCAGTGCAAGGCCAGCACCTCATCCTGACGAGGCAACACCTCCAAGGGGGTGACGATACGTGCCACCTGTTCCGGGGTCAGCTCCTGGGACGTAATCGACTGAAAACACTTCAGGTCCATCTCGGTCAATCGCGGCGGATACGCCAAATGGTTCATCGCCATGTTCGCGTCGCTACGCTTGACGATTTCCATTTTTCTGCTTTTCGCGGCCAACATCAGATCCTCCCGTTCCTTGACCTGAGCGGTCAGTCGTATTTCTTGTGACACTGCGTCTTCAGCGTGTTCAGCGTATGCGCCGCCTGGTAGGCGGCTTCCAGGTTCTTTTGCTGCACCGCGTCGACAAAGACGGCCACGGCCTCGGAATAGGCGGGATAAAACTCGTCCCCCTTGCCTGGATACCGCACCATGTCCGCGGAGTCTCGAACAAATTCGTCGATATCAACCATGGACGGCCAGGTATTTTCATGCAGGGCGTACATGATGTTCTTAAAGGACATTTTCATCCGTTTTTTCAACGAGCCATAGCTTCCTCGCGGCTTTCCAGGCTTGCCCGGTACGCGGGCACCTTGTGCATCCTTAGCCAGGCCAGGATCTTGTCCGACCTCGAAGCCACCGAGCCCATCGACCTTGCTCTCCTCCGCATCGCCCCCGTCTTCCGCATCTTCCGCCGGATCGATTTCCCCACCGGAGGAAATCTTGATTTTCACATCCGCCATCCCCGCGGCGTTGCGAATGGTCAAGGCGATCTTCTCCACCTCGTTCCAGGGCAATTCCACATCGTTCAAACTCAATCGTCCCTGCTCCATGGCCTCGGCCATGCTCCGGAGAATTTCCGCCAACTGCTCTGGTGAGCAGGTCATTTTCATTTTATCTTCACGTTCCATACGACCTCCTGGTCAACTTCGAACGACACGATGCTCCCCGACAACCGCAAAAGAAAACGGTCCGTCGCGCTCAGGACGCTGAAGGCAACGGACCGTTTCCAATGGAGGTGCGAGGCAAGGGCAGTGTGCATTCAAAAAGGTTTTGCTGCATGACGTTCAGGTGACATTTTTTTTTGAAGCCGGCGCTCCCAGACCAAGGCCTAACTGAGTGTTGAAAAAGTCTTCATCCACAGTCCGTTCAAAAATTCCAAGAGCAAGGAGCAAAAGAAGCTCAAGGTCGAAGCGTAGCTATTCATACGTGAGAGTTTGAACTTTTTGCAGCGACGCAGCAATTGGAAGTTTTTCAACGGACTGCTAAAGCCGAGGGAGCAGGCCCCAGAGCAATACCCACACAACCTCTGCCCTATGGAATACCGCCAGCCGAGCAAAACCGTCAATCTCAATCTCCGTCCCGTCTGTGCCTGGATGGCATACGACATGCCGGAAAAAAGGCATAGCAAAAACATGTTCCAATTTCGCGTCACCCATGTGATCCGCGCTGAACTTCCTGGATGACAGCAATTCCCACAAGGCAGATAAACAACTCAACAAAAACAACATATCCGACCACAAACATTGAAAAAATGCCAATCATATTGCATATAAAAACCACTTTTTGCAAAAGCTGGCCGGTGCAGAGTTGCTGTCGATATGACCCTCTGCATGGACGACTCAAGGCGGCGTATCGTGACGTACCAAAATGACAAGGAAGCTGCATTCATTTCTGAAGCTGCTGCACTAGAATTGAAAAAATGGTATTTGCTACGCAGAAAATCTAATCCAGAAACTTTTTTAACAGCTGCAGTAGAATTCAAATTTCACCAAAATTCAAATTTCATCTTGACAGAACACCTTCATCAAGATTAACAATTAAGATTAAGTTGAACTGACTGTGTTTTTTCACCATCAGCTAGAGGACGTCTTCATGTCTGAAACCCCTCGGGAACCGAAAATACGTGTCGAACATTTGACCAAAATTTTCGGAAGCAAATCCCAGGAAGCCCTGAAACTGCTCCAGTCCGGAGTTGGAAAGGATGAAATCCTGGAGAAAACCGGCTGCGGCGTCGGGGTCGCGGATGCCAGTTTTACCGTAGCTTCTGGAGAAATCGTCGTGGTCATGGGCTTGTCCGGTAGCGGCAAGTCGACTCTGGTGCGCTGCATCAATCGGTTGATCGAGCCGACAGCTGGAAAGATCCTGATCGACAACCAGGACATCACGACGCTGGGTATGGAAGAGTTGCGCCAGGTTCGGCTTTCCAAGCTGGGCATGGTCTTCCAGAATTTTGCCCTGTTCCCCCACCGCACCGTTTGCCAGAATGCCGAGTACGGCCTGGAAATCCAGGGCATGGACCCGGCCAAACGTCGTGAGAAAGCCATTATTGCCCTGGAGCAGGTCGGCCTGAAAGGCTGGGAGGAGTATTATCCCGTCAACCTCTCCGGCGGAATGCAGCAGCGTGTCGGCTTGGCCCGGGCCCTGGCCCTGGACCCGGACATTCTGCTGATGGACGAGGCTTTCAGCGCCCTGGATCCACTGATCCGTGGAGACATGCAGGACGAATTGATCAACCTGCAAAGCAAGATGCAGAAAACGATCCTGTTCATCAGCCACGATCTGGATGAGGCCTTGAAGCTCGGCGATCGGATCGTCCTGATGAAGGACGGAGCCATCGTCCAGATCGGTACCGCAGAGCAAATCCTGACCCAGCCGGCCAACGAATATGTTTCCCGCTTTGTGGAAAACGTGGACATTACCAAGGTGCTCACCGCGGAATCCGTGATGATCAAGCCCAAGGCCGTGGTCTTTCTATCGGCCCATGGTCCCAAGTCCGCGCTGCGTTTCATGCAGAAACAGGGACTGTCCCAGATCTTTGTCCATGACGAACATCACAAGGTCATCGGGTATGTCACCGCGGACACGGCCTCCGAGGCCACCCAGCGCGGCGAAACCGAACTGCACCACATCATGCAAACCGACTTCGTCAGCGTGCCGCCGGACACACCGGCCGCGGACCTGATCCCGATCATGGCCAATTTGAGCCATCCACTGCCGGTGGTCAGCTCGGAAGGCAAGCTGCTGGGCGTGATTATTCGCGGATCATTGCTGGCGGCCCTGGCCGAACGCGGGAGGACCAACAATGCCTAGGATACCTATTGGGGCAACCATTGAAGCGATCATCGACTTCCTGGTCACCCACTTCTCCTTTTTGACCATCGCCTTCACCCGAATCATGGAAAACGTGATCCGGGTGATGGAGAACGGACTGCTGTTCTTGCCGCCTTGGTTGTTCATCATTGCCGCCGCCGGTTTGACCTTCTGGCTGACCAAAAAGCGCGGCATCGCCATATTTACGCTGCTCGGGCTGGCCTTGATCTGGAACATGGGGCTGTGGGTGCCCACGATCAGCACCATCACCCTGGTGCTGATCGCGACCCTGACCGCTCTGAGCATCGGCATCCCCATCGGCATTCTGGCCGCGCTGAACACCGGCGTGAACCGGGTGGTCCAGCCGGTGCTGGACGTGATGCAGACCATGCCCGCCTTCGTCTACCTGATTCCGGCCATTCCCTTCTTCGGACTGGGCAAGGTCGCCGCCATCTTTGCCACGGTCATCTTTTCCATGCCCCCGGCCATCCGGTTGACCTGCCTGGGCATCAAGCAGGTTCCCCGCGAACTCGTGGAATGCGCCGACGCCTTTGGCTCCAACAAGTGGCAAAAGCTGTTCAAGCTGCAATTGCCCCTGGCCACGCCGACCATCATGGCCGGCGTGAACCAGACCGTGATGCTCGGCCTGTCCATGGTGGTCATCGCGGCCATGATCGGCGCCCGGGGGCTGGGCGGCGAGGTCTGGCGGGCCATTCAGCGCCTGCAGATGGGCAGCGGTTTCGAGGCCGGCCTGGGTATCGTTATCGTGGCCATCATTCTGGACCGCGTGCTCCAGCATTACGGAACCAAAAAACGCTAAAACTCAACCTGAAACCGAAAGGAGGCTGACGATGATGTCGTATCGTAAATTGCTCCATGTGCTGATGGCCCTGGTGGCCTTGCTGCTCATCACGGCTGGGACAGTGTCCGCGCAGGGATCCGTGCGCATTGCCTACGTGGAATGGGACTGCGCGGCGGCCAGCACCCATGTGGTGCAAGCGGCCCTGGAAGAAATGGGCTATGACGTGGAAATTCTGCCCGTGGCCGCCGCGGCGATGTGGCAGGCCGTGGGGACCGGAAATGTGGACGGGATGGTCACCGCCTGGCTGCCCGTAACCCACGCCGACTATTTTGAGCGGGTCAAGGGCACTGTCGAAGACCTTGGCCCCATTGTCGGCGGGGCCAAACTGGGCTGGGTCGTGCCCACGTACGTGACCGCTGAATCCATTGCCGACCTGAATGACTACGCGGCCCAGTTCAACAACCGGATCATCGGCATTGACCCCGGCGCCGGCCTGATGCGGCTCTCCGAAGAGGCGATCCAGGAATACGAACTGGATCGCTTCACCCTGCTGGAAGGCAGCGACGCGACCATGACCGCGGCTCTGGGCAACGCCGTGGACCGCAATGAGTGGGTGGTGGTCACCGGCTGGTCCCCGCACTGGAAGTTCGGTGTTTGGGATCTCAAATACCTGGACGACCCCAAAGGCATCATGGGCGATGAGGAACGCATCCACACCATCGTCCGCCAGGGACTCAAGGACGACATGCCGGAGGTCTACAACTTCCTGAACAACTTCTCCTGGGAAAATCCCGACCAGTTGCAGATGGTTATGGCCTGGAACCAGGAGCCCGGCAGTGACCGCGTGGAGAACGCCAAGCGCTTTCTGCGTGAAAATCCGGAACAGGTTCAGGGCTGGAAGCAATAGCCCTCAAACTCGATGCCACCCACCAAAAGGCCGCTCAATGAGCGGTCTTTTGGTGGCCTTCAGCGGCCTGCCGAGGGGAGTCCGGATTGGATCATAAGCTCTTTGCCAGAGTGTTTGCTGATCCGGGTGAAGCCCCGGCCATGGTCGCGACAAACTGTCACGACAGATACTCTAACCAAAGGATAATGCATGCTGACTGGAAAATCATTTCGAATCATCATGGCCCTCTTGGCCCTTATTTCCCTGCTGACGCTGGCTGCCGGCACGGCATCCGCCCAGAACAACTCCGTGCGGATGGCCTACGTGGAATGGGATGATGCCACGGCCAGTACGTTCGTGGCCAAGGCTGCTCTTGAGGAGCTGGGCTATGATGTCGAGATTCTCTCCGTTGCCGCAGCCGCGATGTGGCAGGCCGTGGGTACCGGCAACGTTGATGCGATGGTTGCCGCCTGGCTGCCGATGACCCATGAGGATTATTTTGCCCAGGTCAAGGACAATGTTCATGATCTCGGCCCCATTGCCACCGGTGCTCGCCTGGGCTGGGTCGTTCCCAACTACGTGACCATCGACAGCATCGCGGAACTGAATGACCATGCGGACCGGTTCGGTGGCCGGGTTATCGGCATCGATCCGGGCGCCGGCCTGATGCGTCTGTCCGAGGAAGTGATGCAGGCTTACGAACTGACCGATATGGAACTCGTTGAGGGCAGCGACGCCACGATGACCGCTGCTCTGAGCAACGCCGTCAACCGCGAAGAGTGGATCGTGGTTACCGGCTGGTCTCCGCATTGGAAGTTCGGCGTTTGGGACCTGAAGTATCTGGAAGACCCCAAAGGCACTCTGGGCGGAGAAGAGCAGATTCATGCCATCGCCCGTGCCGGACTTGAGGAAGATATGCCGGAGGTCTTCGCCTTTCTGAGCAATTTTGCCTGGGAAAATTCCGATCAGCTGCAAATGGTCATGGCCTGGAACCAGGAGCCCGGCAGCGATCCATTGGAAAATGCCCGGCGCTTCCTGCGTGAAAATCCGGAAGTGCTTGAACGCTGGAAGCCGTGATTTGTCCTGAATCCCCTTTTCCTCCACAAAAAAGACCGCCTTGAAGGCGGTCTTTTTTGTGGGGAGGGATGGCGCGGTCATCTGCCGCCAAGGACTGATTCTCAGCGCGGCGGAGATGACCAAGTGCACACGCTCTCGAATGGTCTCGAGCCCGACCAAAATCGGATCAGACCCAGCACTACGCTACATCCAGCTTGGCTGCCCGGCATACCCGAGCCCGCTGGATCGCGGCGTCAACCTGTTCCAGGGTGAAGGGTTTTTGCAGCACCTCAAAGCATGGTGCATGCACGGCCCAGAGTGGTGGTGGTTGGGCATACTCGGACAGCCAGACCCAGGGAGTGCCGGCCATTTCTGAAGCTACTTCAGCAATGGAGGCATCTGTTCTGGACGCTGAACCCAGCAAGACTTCGGGCGTTGGCCCGGACTCCTTGGAACCGTTGATCAGCACCGGAAGATAGCCACACTGAAACAATACATCATGCAAAAGCTGTCGCAAGGCCTGATCCGGGCTGATAATGCCCACGACAACCGGAGAAGAGGGCCGGAATGGATGCTCGGGATGTTGCGTGGGCCTTTGGTCTGCCTGATACCGACCTGAAGCCTTTGCTTTGCGCACATCATCTGCTCTCGCCGCTGCTGGCGGCTCCTTCTTTCCTGACGGGCGTGCATCCCCATGCTGATCTGAACGTTGCCCGATAAACGTCGCGGCCAGATCCAGCAGTCGCGCCCCTATCTCGCGAACTCGCCGACCACGCTCCGGCTCTGGGATTTGGGCAACGGAGGAAATCCGTTCCAGTTCGGTCACAGCACTCTCCAAATCCAACAAGACAGTTGAAAAGGTTCGCTGGGAAGGCTTGGAAGAACCTTGACGGTTGGCCTGAGGAACTGAAGCGGTGTTCTCAGAGTGTATTCCCGCCAAATGCATGTTCTGGAACATATTGGCCAGCGACGCGCCCCAGAACTCCTGCGGCTCGGAATAGAGCACACTCAGGCTGGTTCGGCCGGCCAACAGTCTGGCCGCTCTTGCCAGGGCGTCGCGGGCCGGCGCGGGGGAGGACAAGGCCATCGGCAGCATCTGTCGGGCCGCTGCATCCTGAAACCCGGGGTCATCGGGAATCACTCCCAGGGCCAGAACCGGCATGCGCAAATGCTTTGCGCAAACACCACCGAACCGCGTCATCAGCGTGGCGGCCTTGAACCGGGGGCCGACCCGATTGAGCAGCAGATACGGAGGACGTTGCAAACCGTTTCGCCGAAGTACTTTCAGCAACGCATACCCGTCCACCAGGGAAGACGGCTCCGGGTTGATCACCAAGATCTGCTCCCTGGCAGCCAGGCAAAAGGAGACGACCTGGCGATGAATTCCCGGTGAGTTGTCCAGCAGCAAAATATCGTAGTTGTTCAGCTCGCGGATTTTCTGGAGAAAGGCCTTCCGATGACGCGGGGTGAGATCCGCCAGAATTGCGGTTCCGGATCCACCGGACAAGATGTCCAGACCGGGGCGAACGGGACACAGTGCCGCCTGTGCGGGCAAATCAGACGTGAACAATTCATCCAATGTGTGTTTCGGAGTCATGCCCAGCAGAACATCCACATTGGCCAACCCCATATCCACGTCCACCAGACAGACCCGTTGGCCGATCTCCGCGAGCAGCCAGGCCAGGGACAAGGCCACCGAGGTTTTCCCCGCTCCGCCCTTGCCGCTGGCAACGGCAATGGTCCTGATTCCATGCTCACCCATCGGTTTGACGAAGACTGTCCCGAACTTCCGTGAGCAGATGCTTGATGTGAAACGGCTTTCGAATGCATTTGCCGCCGTGATTGGCGATTTCAGCCATCTCCTCATGGGTCGCGGTGCCGGTGATGGCGATCACCGGCAGTTCGGCATTCGTTTTGGAGGTACGCAGATCCCGCATCACGGACAGTCCGTCGCGCAGTGGCATTTTGATGTCCAGCAGCAGAAGATCAAAGCGTTCCTGCTCCAAAATATCCCGACCATCTTTACCGTTTTCCGCGGTTTCCACGTCAATGCCTTCGTTTTCCAAAGCTTCCTTGAGCACGTCCCGGATGTGCTCCTCGTCATCCATCACCAGGACCCGCGGCCGCAGCGACAACGGCATGGAAGGGTTTCCGGCGGTCTCCGGCTTGGTCGGCCGCAGCGCGGAAATGTCCACGGGCAGTTCCACCCTGAAGATGGTGCCTTCTCCTGGAGCGCTCTCAAGGTCGATCCTGCCGAAATGGTTGTTGATGATGCCCAGGGACGTGGAAAGCCCCAGGCCCGTGCCTTTCCCCTCATCTTTGGTGGAAAAGAACGGATCGAAAATCTTTTTCTGATTTTCCTTGGCGATGCCTATCCCCTGATCAACGATTCGGATCACCACAACCTGCTGATCCGGAAAATATTCGGTGGCAACGGTCAACACGCCGCCGTCCTGTTCCATGGCGTGCTGGGCATTGATGATCAGATTCAGAAAAACCTGTTCCAGCTGATTGGGGTCGGCCTTGATGGGCCGCATCCGCGGGTCATACTGGCGTTCCAGGGTGATCTGAAATTTCGGGAAACTGCCGCCGACCAGCTCCAGAACCCGATCCAGGATATCGTGGATATTCATGGACCGCAGGTTTGGCGGGGCCGGTCGGGCGAATTCCATCAGGTTGGTCAGGATCTTGCTGATTCGCTCGATTTGCTCGGTGATCAGGGCCAACTCTTTTTTGCGTTTCTCGTCCTGCTCCCGCAATTCCAAAAGCTGGGCCCGCGCGGAGATGATGGCCAGGGGATTGTTGATTTCATGGGCAGCGCCGGCAGCCAGCTGCCCCACGGCGGCCAGCCGCTCGGTCTGAATGAGCTGCTGGCTGATCTGTTGTGTCTTCCACAAGGCCAAGGCCAAATCCTCTTTTTTCGCCTGCAGGTTCTCGAAAAGTCGGATGCGCTCCAGTGAGGATCGGATGATCTGGACTACCTGGGTAAATCCGGCAAGGAGTTGCCCGTCCTGGGTGCGAAAATCCTGGGAAAGCGAGATGCACAGCTCCGCGAAATAGCTCCGCTCCTCACCAAAACTGAAAATCACAAACGGATTGGAAATGCTTTGGGTAATGTCCGTTGAGCCATGCATGCGGTGCCGGGATTCGCCAAGAACCCGGCGCAGGTCCGGGGGGAGATTCTGGGCGTCTCTTTCCCAGACAGGCTCGCCATTGCGTTTGGTAAAGCACAGCAGCTTGCGCTTTTTGCCGCCATCAACCCAGACGATGCCTTCCAGCTCACGGGTGACCTGGTCAATCAGATAGAAGATACCGACCTGGACAGCGGTAAGACCGGCAAAGGCTTGGGCAATACCCTGAAACAAGTCAGCCTTGCCGCGGACATTGGCCAACTCCAGTCCCAGCTTCCCGTTCATGGACAGCAGGGTATTGATTTTGGAAAGGGCACTGTTTTTCGAGTCCAGCTCAATGCCCAGTCCGGAAAGTTTGTGATTGGCCTGCTGGATGATCTCATGAAAGACCATGGAGAGGTCACTCTCCAAATCAAAATACACGGCCTTTTTCTCATACTCCTGACTCGTCCGGCGTCGAAGGTCAGCCATCTCCTCCCTGGTCAAACTCAACGCGGTCAAAAGCCCCGTAACTGGATCCTCGCCATTTTGCATTGGCGTTTCGCAAAACATCTCCAGGGTCAACAGGTTGGCCAGAGAGACAACCGCTGGAAGTTCCCAGTTCAGGGACGTTCCGCTCATGGCCTCCACCCGATGGTGATGCAGCCAGATGCACTCCACAATCTGCTCAGGCAGATTCCATTGCTCGACAAGAATCTTGCCCACAGTGCAGTGGTTCGTCTCCAGAATCCGTTGTTCCGCATCCACTGCGTCCAGCCGTTTCTCCCGGCGAATCTCATCGATCTTCACGGCGATTTCCGGGAACACGTCCATGATCGCCATTTTGCCGATGTCATGCAGCAGCCCGCCGACAAAGGCTGTTTCCCTCAGCTCAGGGAACGTCCGTTCAGCAATGAGCCCGGCCAGAATCGCGGTCACCAGGCTGTGGGTCCACATCTGCCGAGACATGACTGCCAGCTGTTGAGGCCCGCCCGGCAAATATTCCTTGACCAGAACGCCCAGCAAGGCACATCGTACCTGGGTCAATCCAGCCAGGGTAACAGCCTGTTTGACCGTGCTGATTCGCTTGGGCAGACCGGTTTGCGCATTGTTCACCAGGCGCAGAATACGTGCCGTCAGAACCGGGTCTGACTCCATGAGCCGCGCGAGATGATCCAGGTTCACATCGTCCAGTAAGGAAAGCTTCAAGGCCTGCAGCGCCACAGCCGGCAGGACGGGCAGTTGCTCGATACGGGAGATGATCGAACGCAGCGAGGCAGGATTATCAACCCGGTAATCGCTGGGGGAGTGGGCGACAGGCATGTAAAAACTCCAGAAAACTGTTGTTTCGTTGGTTGTTGCCCAGTGACGTTCTTGGGGGAAGACAGGAAGGGCAGGATCACAACGCAGCTGATGCTGTCTCATCAGGGTGGAAAAGGGAAAAAAAGAGTCGCGACGGCCTTGCTAGCTGGTGGTCGATGATCCCCGGTCCGAATCTTTCCTGCAGTGGCACTCGACCTTCTGTTTCAATTCCTCGAATCGGACCGGTTTGACCAGGTAGTCGGTCATGCCGGCTTGCAGCATCCGCTCCCTGTCGCCCGGCATGGCTCTGGCCGTAAGGGCAATGATCGGGATATTGCGCTTTTCCGGCCCGGCGATTCCGTTTCGGATGGCTCGCGTTGCCTCGATGCCGCCCATCACCGGCATCTGCACATCCATGAGCACGCAGTGAACATCCTGCCTGGCCAACTGGTCCAAAGCGGCTTGCCCATCATCAGCCACGAGAACGTTGAGGCCAGCCTGTTCCAGCAGGAGGCGGACGGTCAGCTGATTGGCCGGATCATCCTCCGCATAAAGGACTGTGGCACCGGGGAAAACCGATTCGAGGCTTTTTTTCTCCGAAGCCTGCATCGTTTCCGCGCCATCAGGAATCTGAAGCGGCAGGAGCACATGAAACGTGGCCCCTTCGCCCGGCAGGCTCTCTACGGCGATATTGCCGTGCATCAGGTCCACAAGACGCTTGACAATGGCCAAGCCAAGCCCAGCCCCCTGGTATTTCCGTGTATTGGAGGAATCCTGTTGCACAAAGGGCTTGAAGAGCTCTTCCACCTGGTCTTCGGACATCCCGATTCCGGTATCGGAAACCGAGATCAATACCCGGAGTTGATTCACGTTTCGGCCAACTAGCGAAATGTTCACCCTGATCGACCCGGACGCAGTGAATTTTACCGCATTGCCGATCAGGATAAACAGAATCTGGCGTACCCGGACCTCGTCACCATGCAACGTTTGCGGTAGCCTGGCATCGTACTCCCCTTCCAGGACAAGGTCTTTTTCCGCGGCTGCGACAGTGAAGTGGTCCAGCGTGGTCTCGCTCACATCCCGGATGTTCATCGCGGTCTGCCGCAACTCCATCTGTCCGGATTCAATGCTGCAGATGTCCAGGATGTCCGAAAGCAGGGTGGTCAGTCGTTCCGCCGAAGCCTGTGCCAGGTTCACGAAGCGACGCTGGCTCTCCTGCATTTCGGTGGTGCCCAGCAATTGCAGCAGGCCCATGATGCCGTTGAGCGGGGTGCGGATCTCGTGGCTCATATTGGCCAGGAAGGCGCTCTTGGCCTCGCTGGCCGCTTCCGCGGCTTTTTTGGCCGCCACGAGATCTTCATATGCGGCCCGCTTATCCTTTCGATGTCGGGCATCCTTGACTTCCCGGGTGACCGCCGGACCAAGCCGGCCCAGTTTGTCCTTCATCACAAAGTCGTGGACTCCGGCCCGCATGGACTCCACTGCCGTCTCTTCGCCAATGCTTCCGGAGACCAGAATGAAGGGAATATCCAGGCCGCTCTGCTTCAGGACCCGAAGAGCCTGAAAGGAGTTGAACTCGGGCATGACATGATCGGAAATGACAACATCCCAGGTGTCGGACTCCAAAGCCCGACGCATGGCCTGTTCCGTTTCCACCCGATGAACCACCGGCTCGAACCCGTTTTTTCGCAGCTCTCGGACGACCAAGAGCACATCGTCTTCGGAATCCTCGACAATCAGGACGCGCAAGGTGGACATGTGTTGACACTCCCGCTGGGCTGAGGGGGAGACTCGTTAAGCACGAGCCAATACAGGCCGAGTTGCCGGACCGCTTCCATGAACTGCTGAAAATCCACCGGTTTGCGGATATAGCTGTTGGCCCCCAGGCTGTAGGTTTCCAGACGGTCGCGTTCTTCCCGGGAGGATGTCAAGATCACCACGGGCAACAGCCTGGTCATTTCGTGCGTTCGAATATGGCGCAAAACCTCGATGCCGTCCATGCGGGGCAGCTTGATATCCAACAGGATCACCTGGGGCTGGTGGCGCAGATCCCGCCCGGCATGCGCCCCCCGGGCAAACAGGTAGTCCAGGGCTTCCACGCCATCCTCGGCAACAATCAGTTCATTCAGGATATTGTTCTTTCGCAGCGCCCGCTGGGTGAGCATGACGTCGTCAGGATTGTCCTCGACCAGCAAAATCGTTTTCCGCGACATATCCGCTCCGGGATGTTCAATGTTTCAACTCCATTTCGGCAGCACAAATCAAGGACTTTTCTTGTCAGTTCTCCGGGGGATGCACTCCCTGCATGTGCATCATGCGGAGCCCGGGTCCTGCGAAAGCGCAAAAAAGAACGTTGCACCCTGCTCCGGTTCCGCCTCGGCCCAAATCCGCCCGCCATGGCGCCGGATGATCCGGGCCGTGGTGGCCAAACCGACACCAGTACCGGGATAGCACTCCGCGGAATGCAGCCGTTGAAAGGCTGTAAACAGTTTGTCAGCGTAGGCCATGTCGAACCCTGCTCCATTGTCCTGAAGAAAGCAGACCTGGTTTCCTTCCACCAGTCGCTGGCCAAAAACAACACGCGGCTTGGCAACATATCGGGTATATTTGCAGGCATTGTCCAGCAGATTTTCCATGACGATGCGCAACAGCGCCGGGTCCGCCTCCACCATGACGTCCGGCTCCACGATGAACGTCACGGCCCGGCCCGGACCGGATTCGCGCAGGGTGGCCACGATCTGCTCCACCATCCGACTCAGGTTCAGGGGAGCGGGATTCAGCTCCGCGCGGGAAACCCGGGACAATTTCAGCAGATCATCAATGAGCATGCCCATGCGCTGACTGGCCTTGCGCACCCGTTGCAGATAATCCCGACCCTGCTCGTCAAGTTGGTCGTGATAGTCCTCTAAAAGGGCCTGGCTGAATCCGTCAATGCTGCGCAGCGGAGCCCGCAAGTCGTGGGAAACAGAGTAGCTGAACGCCTCCAGCTCTTGGTTGGCCTCCGCCAGTCGGGCGGTCCGTTCCAAAACCTTGTTCTCCAGTTTCCGGTTCAGATCCCTCAGTTCCCGTTCCACACGCTTCAGGGGAGTGATCACTTCCGTATAAAGCACGATTCCGCCGATGACCCCTTCCGCATCATGCCAAGGACGACACAGCCACTTGGTGTATTCGACTCGCCCATCGGAACGGATGAAGACGTCATCATCACTTTTTAGCACCTCACCCTGGAGCGCCCGCTTGTGCACTTCACGCCATTTATCGGGAATATCCGGAAAAACCTCGTAATGATTCCTGCCCAAAACCTCCTGGGTGACTCCGTAATCATCAAGGAACCGTTGACTGACATGGATATGGCGCATTTCGCGATCAAGCACGGCAATCGCACTGGGGTCATAATGGATGATGTCCTGCATCAGGTCGTGCCAGGCCTGGAGTTTTTTCTGGTCCTGAGTCCGCTGGGTCACGTCCATGGCTATGGCCCCAACCAGCTCAACCCGGCCATCCCTCCAGGATACTGGAAACAGGCTGGTCTCCAGAACCCGTCGAGCATTTGCGCCCCCGGTCTCGTCCAACACGGTGAGCGGTCGTTCTCCAGCGATAATCCGGGCTGTGCGCCGTAAAAACGTGTTCGCAAGCGTCTCCGGTAAAACATCGGCAAAGGTTCGACCGATGATTTGGTCGGCCTCTCTCCCAATAGCCTTGGCGCTTTCCGTGGACACCAGCACATAGCGTCCTTGGGCGTCAAACACGGAGATCAGATTGGGACTGTTGCGTAAAAGGGCCTGGACCACGGCCTCGGTCCGCCGCTGCCTGGTTACATCCCGGGCAAAGACCACGGCGCCATCATGGCCAAGAAAGGTAAACGGCACGGCGCTGAGTTCTACCAGGCACTGCTCCCCGCTTAGGCGCACATGTGTCTGCTCCGCGACAGGCAAGGATTGACGCTGTTCATTGACCAAATGCAGGCGCTTGCGAACATCTTCATGGTGGCGTGGATGAACGCGTTCCAGGACAGAAGCGCCCAAAAGTTCCTCAGGTGCGGATGCCCCGTAAAGATGCAGGGCCTGTTTGTTCAGATAGGCGAATGTGCCCTGGGTCTGGATGAGGATCGGCAGCGGGGCGTTATCCACCAGCTGATGGAACTGGTGTTCATGCCGGATCAGTTGCCGGTTTTTTTGCTCCAGAAGCCGCACCTGGCGCCGGAGCACGAAATAGAGCAGGACCGCCGTGACCAGCACGAAGAGCCAGCCCTTGTAGGTCTGGAAGCGGACCAGCATGGCCGGATCGTCCACCACCACGGCCAACAGGCGATCGGAAAAGGCGATCCAGGCTCCGGCGACCAGGGTATACACCACCGCGGTTCGTGACGGGATGGACGATTGCAATTGGCGACGGATTTCCGGCATGGAGCATCGCTGGAGCGTTGGGATGAAAGACGGATGACCCGCACTCGTTTGACCGGGCCGACAATTTGATTCTATAGTGCCCGTTTTTGACAGGAAACCAGGAGAGGCAAAGCCCATTGCTCACCATGGCAGAGGTGCGCCTCGGACAATGAAAAGGATCCAGGAGGCCAAGGCCATCCTCGACACCACCCCTCCGGTACCTATGTCATGCGATTTGAAATCGCAAGACTGTGGCAATGCGCTGTGACGGTTTCAACCCTGCGTGCTCCCGGTAAAGGCACCGCACCCAACGACCGTGCACGGCTGAGATCCCCCAAATCGCAGCAAAAGGGACTCCGCGGGGATGTCCCCCCGCCCCTCTCCCTGGATGGGCTCCAAAATCCAATCGTTAAGGTATGGTATGATCTCCAAGCGTCTGACCATCAACGTGGTCATTGGTCTCTGTTACATCATCTTCCTGCTCCTGCTGAACGCCGCCCTGGAACCGGACACCGCGGCCCATGTTTTCTCCGAGAGCGGCCCCTTCGAAGTCCTCAGCTTCATTCTCTGGTACCTGTTGGCCGTGACACTTGTTCTGGTCGTCCGCCCGCTGAACCGTTTCGTCGTGTTCATGGCTTTCCTGTCGTTCATTGCGGGCTGTCGGGAACTGGACATGCACAACCGCTTCACCCAGGAGAGCATTTCCCGGATCAGCTTTTATCTCAATCCGGACATATTCTGGCTGGAACGGCTTTCAGCAACCGCACTTGTCCTCGCTTTGGCAGGCATTGCAACATATTGTCTGTACCACTTCGGGAAATGGCTCTACGACCATCCAGACATTTTGCACCCGCTGGGCCAGATCACCTTGCTGGGCATCGTGATGGTCCCGGTGACCAAGATTTTGGATCGTCTGCCGGCCTATCTCAGTGGTTTTTTCGGCATTGCTGTATCATCTGAGGCCGCGGACGTCATGAACGCCCTGGAAGAGGGGCTTGAAATGCTTTTGCCCATCCTGTTTCTGCAAGCGCTGCTCATGCTGCCCAGAAACAAACCCCAGCCGCACCGGCTGGGGTCCAGGCTGTACCGGGTGGCGTAATTCCGCACTGACCAGGCGACGACGCCCCCTCACTCTGACCCAGAGCACCCCGGCAAGGGGGGCCCGCAGGCGCCAAAGGACGCCGTCCCAGCATGATGACCCGGCAATTTGCTCGTACACTGCTCCTCTGCCTTGGCTTCACCCTGTTCCTGGTTGTGCTCAACGCCCTCCTCCCCCCCCAGACCAGCGCGTTCATCTTTTCCGAAAGCGGCCCCTTTGAAATGCTGAGTTTCATCCTCTGGTTCGTCCTTGCCACCACGGTCCTGCTGGTGGTCCGGCCCAGATCCCCGGCCACTCTTGCCCTGGCCGTGCTTGCCACCGTGGCCGGACTTCGCGAGCTTGGCGTCAACAGCCTCCTGACAACCGAGAGCATCACACGCATCAGCTATTACCTGAATCCGGACATCTTCTGGCTGGAGCGATTGGCTGTCGTGGGTTTCATCGCCTGTCTCGGGCTGGCGGCGATCGCCATCCTGGTCATATTCGGCCGATGGCTGATTGCGGGCAATGGCGCAGGGCACCCTACCGGGCAGATCATTCTTCTGGCCGTTGTACTGGTCCCGGTGACCAAGGTGCTGGATCGCTTGCCGGCCTATTTGCGCGGTTTTCTGGGCATCGAGCCGTCCTTGACAACCGTAAGCCTGTTGACCGCCTTGGAGGAGGGCCTGGAAATGATCCTGCCCATTCTTTTCCTTCAGGCCCTTTTTCTGCTTCCCAAAGCGCTACCGGGTGGCCAGGAAATGGATGGCCGCCTGCACCGCATCTAGCGACTGGCCGGTCACCCACCTCCCGGATTCCGCAAACAGCCCCTGTCCATGAGCAACCAACGCGCGGCGTACACTTACGGATTGGCCACGGTCCTGCTCTGGTCCACCGTGGCCTCGGCCTTCAAGATTTCCCTGCGTCACGTGGATCACATCCAGTTGCTGTGCATCTCCACACTGGTTTCCGCGTTGACTCTGCTGACCGTTCTTGTCGCCCAGGGCAAGCTGGGCACCCTGCGCGGCCTTTCCAGCGCGGATCTGGGCCGCTCCGCCCTCTTGGGACTGCTCAATCCCTTTCTCTATTACCTGATCCTGTTCAAGGCCTACGACCTGCTTCCGGCTCAGGAGGCCCAGCCCCTGAACTACACCTGGGCCATCACCCTGGCCCTGCTCTCCATCCCTTTGCTGGGCCAGCGGATTACGGGGCGCGACTTCCTGGCCATGGGTGTGAGCTACCTGGGCGTGCTGACCATCTCCACCCGTGGCGACCTGCTCGGCCTGTCCTTCGCCGACCCGCTGGGGGTAGGTTTGGCCCTGGGCAGCACCGTGATCTGGGCCCTGTACTGGATCTTCAATACCCGGGACGCCATGGACCCGGTGCTCAGGCTGTTCCTGAATTTTGCCTTCGGGTTCGCCTACATCCTCCCGGTGACCTTCCTGTTCTCCGACCCTTTGGCCGTCAACCTCTCCGGTCTGCTGGGAGCGACCTACGTCGGGGTGTTCGAAATGGGCATCACCTTCATCTTCTGGCTCAAGGCCCTGAAGCTCTCCCGAACCACGGCCCAGGTGGGCAACCTGATCTACTTCTCGCCGTTCCTCTCGCTGATCTTCATTCGTTTTTTTGTTGGAGAGGAGATTTTACCTTCAACAATTATTGGCTTGGGGCTGATCATTTTAGGAAACGTCGTGCAAAAACGTTCCACATAACCCCCGCACGCCCCCATTCCCATTCCCGTACACGTCCCCGTCCCCGTACACGTACACGTACACGTCCCCATACACGACAACACTCCGACGCCACGATGCAACTTGATCACGAAAAACTTGACGTCTACAGAGTCAGCCTTGATTTCGCGGTATTGGCATACACGTTATGCCGCAACCTGAAAGGAGTGGATCGACATGCCCGAGATCAGCTTCTGCGAGCCTCGCTGTCGATCCCGTTGAACATCGCAGAAGGAATTGGAATACGGTCATCAGCTGACCGAGGACGATACCTCCAGATCGCAGAGGGTTCCGCTCGCGAATGTGGAGCGATCCTCGACATTTTGACCCGATGCGGTGCCATGGACATTGGATCATCAGCTAAAGGCAAACAATTGCTTGTACGAATCGTTGCGATGCTCACCAGGATGATTAGTCGAAACAGTCAGGCAGGAGAAGAATCTCCAGTTTACGGAGAAAACGGGTTTGGGATAGATTGTGATGGAGGAAACGAGATTGGGAGCCTGAACATGGACGAGAACGTTTACGGGGACGGGGACGTGTACGGGGGCGGGGTCCTGGACGGGGACGGGGACGTACTCAGAGTTGGTAGCAAGTCATGAAATCCCTCAAACTTCGCGCCTCCCAAATTTCCACTCTCCTCCGCTCCCGCTACTCGCTCCCTGTAACCATGCTGGACTGGAAGAATCCTTGGGAGTTGCTGGTGGCCACGGTCTTGGCGGCCCAGTGTACGGATGCCCGGGTGAACCTGGTCACGCCGGAATTCTTTCGGCGTTGGCCGGGCCCAGTGGAACTCAGCACCGCCAAGCTCTCCGACGTTGAAAAAATGGTCCATTCCACCGGCTTTTTCCGGCAGAAGGCCAAAAATCTCGTTGCCTCGGCCAAACGCATCATCGCGGTGTACGACGGTCAGGTTCCGGACACCATGGCCGATCTGCTCACCCTGCCCGGAGTGGCCCGCAAGACGGCGAACATCGTGCTCTCCAATGCTCTGGGCAGAAACGAAGGCATCGCCGTGGACACCCACGTCCGCCGCCTTGCATTTCGCCTTGGCCTGACACCCTCCACCAACCCGACGATCATCGAGCGGGACTTGATGCAGCTTTTCCCCCGTGACCAGTGGGGCGACATCAACCATCTCCTGGTCCTCCACGGTCGGGACACCTGCTCGGCTCGTAAACCCTGCTGCCCCAACTGCATCCTCACAAACCTCTGCCCCAAACACGGCCTTGTGCAAAAATTATGATCCTCGGGTTTTGCCAGGATCGCACGCGAAGACTGGACCATCTGGTCAAGGATTCGTCCCCGTCCTCGTCCCCGATGCTTGACGTAGAAATTGCATGATGTTTTTCGTGGACGTAGACGTAGACGTAGACGAAGACGTAGACGGGGACGGGGACGAAAAGATAATTTTTAAGCAATCCAACTTATCCACCTCTAAGAGCCACAACCATGACCACACCCGGCACTTTCCACATTCTGGCCACGGACGGCCAGGCCAGAACCGCGACCATGACCACGGCCCATGGAACCATCCGCACCCCGGTGTTCATGCCCGTGGGCACGGTGGGCTGCGTCAAGGCCCTTAGCCCCGACGACCTCCTGGACCTCAAGGCCCAGATCATCCTGGGCAACACCTATCACCTCTACCTCCTGCCCGGCGACGACCTGGTGGCCCGGCGCGGCGGACTGCACGCCTTTTCCGGGTGGAACGGCCCGATCCTCACGGACAGCGGCGGGTTTCAGGTCTTCAGCCTGCAATCCCTGCGCACGATCAGCGAGGATGGAGTGGAGTTCCGTTCCCACCGGGACGGTTCCAGGCACTTCTTTTCTCCGGAAAAGGTGGTCTCCATCCAGCGCAACCTGGGCTCGGACATCATGATGGTCCTGGACGAGTGCGTGCCCTACGGCGCGGACAAGGCCTACACGGCCAGATCCCTGGGCCTGACCACCCGCTGGGCCGCCCGCTGCCGCCAGGCCTATCCCCAAGCCTCTGGCAACCAGCTCCAATTTGGGATCGTCCAGGGCGGCTTCTTTCCGGACCTGCGTACGGAAAGCGCCCGTCAGATCTGCGACCTGCCCTTTGACGGCTTTGCCATCGGCGGACTCAGCGTGGGCGAATCCAAACCCCTGATGCTGGAGATCATGCACCATACAGCACCCCTGCTGCCCCCGGACAAGCCAAGATACCTGATGGGCGTGGGCACGCCCCTGGATATCCTGGACGGGATTGAGGCGGGCATCGACATGTTCGACTGCGTCCTGCCCACGCGCAACGCCCGTAACGGTACCCTGTACACCTCCCTGGGCAAGGTGAACATCAAACGCGCCGAATACAAGGAGGACGACGGCCCCCTGGACCCCAACTGCGGCTGCTACGCCTGTACCAGGTTCTCCAGGGCGTATTTGCGCCATCTGTACATGGCCCGGGAACTGCTGGCCTACCGTCTGAACACCATCCACAATCTGCACTACTTTCTGGGATTGACCCGCAGCGCGGCCCAGGCCATACTGGCCGGCAATTTCGCGACCTTCAAAACCCATGTGGAGGCCGTTCATGCCCATGCCTGAAGAACTGTCCCCGGCCCAGTACGACCAGCTTCTGAACCAGGCCCGCGTTCCGGAACATTCCATCCATTACATGAAGGCCGTCTCCGGCGGCCGCCCCTTTCTGCTGGACGACTACCTGTTTCTGCACGCCGAGGACTGGCTCCTGGCCGTTGGCTATGTGCTGCGCGATGGCGTTGACGCTTCCGAAGCCTTTGACCAGGCCTTGCTGGCGGCCCGGCGCGCGACCGGGGCCGTGAACTGCTGGGCCGTCTGCCCGGAACTTCCCGAACGGTTGCAACTGTATCGCACCAACCAGGATCGCTATTATGTTCTGCCCTCCACCGCCAAGGTGCCCTCCCGCCTCTCGCGCCTGGCGGACAAGGCCGCGGCCCGTCTGACCGTGGATCAAGGCACGACCTTCACCGGAGCCCACCGCCGCCTCTGGGCGGAATTCACCGACCGGGTCACCCTGCCGCCCAATGTGCGCGAACTCTACGCCCGCACCGAGAGCGCCCTGCCCCAGTGCCCGAATTTATTCCTGCTCAATGCCTGGGATGATCAGGGCAACCTCGCGGCCTGTCTGCTGCTGGACACCGCGCCGCGCCCGTTCCTGAGCTATCTGCTGGGAGCGCATTCCCGCCACAACCACACCCCCTACGCCTCGGACCTGCTCTTCCGGGAAATGATCCGCATTGCCCGGGAAACGGGCAAGGAGTATCTGCACCTGGGCCTGGGAGTGAATCCCGGCATCCGCCGGTTCAAGGAGAAATGGGGCGCAACGCCGGCAACGGCCTTTGAAATGGCCGAATGGAACGAGCCCCCGGATTTTCGCGATGATCTGGGTGATCTGGTGCGTACCGTGGTCTATATGCCTCATGTCCAGATGACCAGGGAGCAGTACTGGGACAGCCTGCCACCCCAACGCCCCTACAGGCTGATCTGGGAGCTGGAAAAGAACGGCAGAACGTCTTGGATCGGGGGGACCGCGCATTTTTTCTGCTGCAGTTTCGAGAGTTCCATGCGCCGGCTTTTCGAAAAGGTGGACACCGTGATTTTCGAGGGCCCCTTGGATCAGGCCAGCCTGGACCATGTGGCCCGCATCGGGCAAACCCCGGATCCGGACTCCCCGAGGTTGATGGACGCCCTGACCGCGGAGGATGTCCGCAAGCTGGAACGCGCGGTCAACGGGCCGCGTGGCTTCTGGGCCAGACTCCTGGGCACGGAACATCCGCATCCCGCGGACGTCCGCCATTACCTCACCGGCACCCGACACTGGTACGCCTTTTTCTCCCTCTGGACCCATTTCCTGCGCCGTCACGACTGGAACTTCTCCGTAGACCTGGAAGCCTGGCACCTGGCCCAGGAAATGGGCAAGGAAGTCCGGGGCATGGAAACCATAGACGAGCAGATTGAAACGCTGGAAAGCGTGCCTGTTGATCGCATCGCCCGCTTTTTTCGTCAGTGCGGCCTCTGGAAAGGCTTCATCCGCCGAAACATGCGCGCCTACCTCAAGGGCGATCTGGATGCCATGATGGGCACCAGCGCGGAGTTCCCCTCCCGCACGGACCTGGTCATCGACCGCCGGGATGCCCTCTTTTTGGAACGGATGCTGCCTCGGATCAGCACCGGTCGCTGCGCGGTGTTCGTGGGTTCGGCGCACATGTTCAATCTGCAAAAAATGCTGGCCGACGCGGGATTCGCGGTCCGCAAGCTGCGGAAAATCTGATGCTCGGCCCGGATCGTCTGGATCATGTCGCAGCCAAGGCCGTGGTTCCGGAACAGCTGGTCTGTTACGTCCGGGCCGTGGCCGGCAGCACCCCGCGCCTGTTCGACACCTGTCTGGGCTACGAAACCCCGGACGATCTGGTGCTCATCGGCTACCCCTTGTACGATCCCCCGCAAAGTCTTTTGGACGAGCTGGCCCTGTCCCGATCCCTGGATCTGGCCCTGGAATCCAGCACAGCCCGAAAAATCACCGTGCTCGCGGCCACTCGCCCCAAACAGGCTCCCGCCGTCACGACCGAAGCAGCCTCTTCGGACAAACCCTCGGGCCATACCTCGGGCCAAGCACAGGACGCCTACCTGGCTCTGCCCATTCCCGCTCCCGCGCCTGGGCAAAAACTGCGCAACCTGTTGCGCCGGGCTGAACGAGAAGTGACCCTGGACCAGGGCCGCACTCTGGACCAGGAACACCTGGCGCTGATCGACCGCTACCTGGAGTATCGGGATCTTGAGCCGGGAACACGACGCATCTTCCGCAACATCCCGGCCTATGTGCAAGCCTGCCCAGGCGCGCTGGTCATTTCCGCGTGGCTGACGAAAACAGATAATTCTTCGCACCTGACCGGATTTGTCGTGGGAGACTTCACCTCCTTGAGCACGGCCTTTTATATGTTTGCCTTCCGTGATCCGGACCTCGCCCCACCAGGCACCGCGGATCTGCTGCTGCACGCCCTGCTCCAGAAAGGCGAACAGCGCGGCCAGATCCGCATGAACCTGGGCCTGGGCATCAACCCGGCCATTCGGTACTTCAAGAATAAATGGGGGGCCGAGGTCTTTCTACCCTGCGTGGAAACGAGCTGGGAGCGGCGTCCGAGGGGATTGATGTCCCGAATGCACAAATGGATTTCAGGTGGAAAATCGCCATGAACATCAGGCATGCTCAATCGACTTCTCCACCTGGATTGCTCCACCGCCTTGACTTTTACTCCAAAAACGTCTCTGTCTTACTTAATACTTACGTGACAAGGAGGGGCGCGTGATGGCGACAACGACACTCTCGAGCAAAGGCCAAGTGATCATTCCCAAACACATCCGAGCCGTTCGGCATTGGGAACCGGGCCAGGAACTGGATGTCATCGAGGTTGACGACGGAGTGCTGCTTCAGCCCAGAAGCAGGTTCCCGAGGAGGCGAATCGAGGAAGTGGCCGGATGCCTCGCCTTCCAGGGACCGCCCAAATCCCTCGCCGATATGGAAGAGGCCATCCGCAAAGGCGCGTTGGAGTCGAACCGTGATCACAGTTGATACCAACGTCATCGTGCGCTTCCTGACCCAGGACGACCCACGGCAGTATGCAAAAGCGTTTCAGTTGATACGGGATGCTCCGCGCATTTTTCTTTCAGATACCGTCATTCTAGAAACGGAGTGGGTGTTGCGCCATGCATATGGTTTTTCCCGTGAGGAGATGCACTCAGCCATGACGTCCCTGTTTGGACTGGAGAATATCGTGCTGAGGAATACAAAAGCTCTCTCCACCGCCCTGGCCTGGTACATTGATGGGAGTGACTTCGCGGATGCCTTGCATTTGGCGCTATGCCAGCATTGCCAAGAGCTGTTCACCTTTGACAAGACCTTTTCGAGACACATAGGAACAAACTTAAAATGTCAGGTCCAACTTTTATAGCCGAACGAGTTCAATCCCCGGAAAGCTGATACCACCCCTGCACAATATGCCACAAGAGACCGACCAAACCCACCAAATAATCTGGGACCATGAGCAACGGTTTGCCAGGGAGTTGGCCCGCCGGGTGGTGGAAAAGCCCAGGCTGACCACCTGGCGGGTCCTGTTTCCTCCATTGCTGATCTATCACTACAAAACGGTGCGGGAATACCAGACCGACCTGGAAACCTTCGCCAAAGGGGTGGTCCGCTCAAAAATCCTGGCCATGGAGTCGGCCCTGGAGGAGACAGCCACCGGAAAAAAGGATGCGGCGTACAAAAACGTCTTTGGCAACCACGGGCCGGAAAGCAGCCCAGGTGAAATTCGGCTGCGCAATGCGCAAATCGCCGAGGTGGAACTGCTCAAGGCGCATTACCTGAAACTGCTTCCCAATACCGGCTCAAGCTTCCAGGCCCTGGTCAAAAAAACTTACAAAACCAGCGGCGAATACAGAAGATTCCTCGGTAGACTGGCCCAGGTCGAAGACGCCGTCCAGAAAGAAGTACTCCTCCAACACCAAACCAGCACCACGGCCCAAGCCGTCAGCCGAAAGATGCGGGAGACGGCCAAGAAATTACGGGACGCGGAGGTGAAGGTCTTTTTTGGAGGATAAAAGAAGCAATGCCCAAAGTACAAAAGCACATCCTCATTCCCTTTTTACAAAGTAGGATTGCAATCCTAAAAAAACACATATAATTTAGGAACGCAATCCTATCGTAAGGGGTGTACTCCATGGATGAAATGTTCCAGCTCAGCCAGTCTCAGCTGAAATTCTTGAACAAACCATATCGGAGAGCCTTGCTCCAAGCCCCAGAACTGTCAACTCGGCTGTGCATTGTCCTCGGACCGCGGGGGATCGGCAAGACCACGGCCCTGGCCCAGCACCTGGTGGACCAGGTCGGCGGGGATGTGCTCAGCCGGGAAATTCTGTATGTCCAGGCCGACCATTTCCTGATCCGAAACAGACACCTGTACGAGATCGCGGAACACTTCGTAAACCTTGGGGGGCGGGTCGTCTGTTTTGACGAGATCCACAAGTATCCCGAATGGTCCATGGAACTCAAATCCATGACGGACACCTTTCCCGAGTTAAAGATTCTGGCTTCGGGCAGTTCCGCCCTGGAAATTTATCGCACCAGCCACGATTTAAGTCGGCGGGCCGTTCAGAAACAGGTTTGGGGGCTGTCCTTCCGGGAATACCTGGAACTCTCCCTGGACGTCAGGCTATCGACGTATGCCCTGGAACAGATCCTGTCCGAACACGCGACCATCAGTCAGCAGATCGTGGATCGATTGGCCCCGCGCAAAGTTTTGGCCCTTTTCAACGACTACCTTCGCCACGGGTACTATCCATTTTTCTTCGCTGAGCCGAATGAGGCCATTTTTCAACAGATCTTGAACCAAAACCTTCTGGCCACCCTGGAAAGCGATCTTGTGGCCGTGCATCCGGCCTTGACCGGCAACAGCATCAAACGCATCGATCGATTGCTTCGTGTTTTATCGACTTCCGTGCCGTTTATACCGGATTTAAAAAAATTAACCGAACTCACGGAGATCGGTGACCAGCGAACCCTCAAAACATATCTCAAACTTCTGGAAGACTCCGGGCTGACCCGGTCCCTGCTCCGGGCCTCCAAGGGGCTGCGGACCATGGAAAAGCCTGAAAAAATCTACCTGAACAACCCCAACCTGATCCACGCCTTTGCCGCCAAGGTGGATCGGGGAACCCTCCGGGAATGCTTTTTCTTGTCCATGCTCGCCCCGTTACACGAAGTTTTGGCTCCGGAGAAAGGAGATTTCCTGGTTAATGGCACCCATGTCTTCGAAATTGGTGGACGCAAGAAAACCTTTGACCAGATCAAGGAAACCAAGCAAGGCTATCTGGCCCTGGACGACATGGAGCACGGCTTCGGTTCTCGCATCCCGCTCTGGCTCTTTGGTTTCCTGTATTGACGTTTTGGCACTCCAGAGAATCTTCCATTTCCATCGTCTGACCGAGTTGTTTCACCACGAGGCACACGGGGATCACGGGGAAAGAAATCCAGGTTTTTGGCAATATGCTCCCCCGTGCCCCCCGTGTGCCCCGTGTGCCCCGTGGTTCATTCTTCAGCGGCCTTGATGCGTGCTACCGCTTCCGCTTCGGACAATTCCGGCAGATCGCCGCGGGTCTGTTTTTTTCCAGGCCTTCGCGGAACTGCTCGTAAGCGCTACCGCGCCAGAGTACGGGGAGCAGCTCGTCGTTGACGTTGCCGAAGGTGACCCGGCTGTACGGTGCAGGTTGGCCCTGGCGGGCGTATTCGGCCTGATCCACCGGAACGTTGGCGTAGACGCAGGGGGAGATTTCCCCGTCAGCGGAGACGAACAGGGCTTTCTGGACGTTCTCGGAGCAGACCGGATCGTCCGCGGTCCTGGGAGCAAAGCTGGGGGTGTGGATGGTCACGCCCAGATTCACGGCCGCCTCGCGCAGCCGGGTGAAGCGCTCTTCCAGGGCTTGGCGTTCCTGGTCGCCCTGGGGAGCAAGCACTTCCTTGGACAATTCCACTCCCGGCTCGAAATCCAGGACACTGACCACGGCCTGTTCCACCCCATGCTCCGCCATCAGCCGGGGCAATCCCTCCAGGTCGTCCAGACCGGAGCGCAACAGCATGTAGGCGATGTGCACCACCGGCTTCGTGGTATGGCGCTCTTCCTTGATCCGGCGAACCATGTCCATCTTTCCCAGCACCTTGGCCAGCGGGGCTCCGGCCCTTGCCGGGTCGTTGTGTTCCGGGGTCGTCCCGGTCAAGGAAAAGGCCAGAATGTCCAGGCCCGCGTCCATGACCTGGGTCAGGCGTTTTTCGGTCAGGAGCATGCCGTTGGTGGTCACGCCCACGGTGCATCCGGCCTCCTTGGCCAGCCGGACCATGGTTGGAAATTCGGGGTGCAGAAAGGGCTCGCCCCAGCCCTGGAGATAGGCCAGCCTGGTCTTGCGCAGGGTCGGCAGCAGGCGACGAAAGGTGTCCAGGGACATGAAGCGGTCGTGCCAGTGCTCGCGGTACACGGTACGCGGACAGTAGGCGCAGGCCGCGTTGCATTTGGACGTGACCTCGATCTGCATCCAGTCCTTGGGGTTCAGCAGCACCTTGTGCTCCCACCATTGGCGCACTCTCCCGGCCAAGGGATTCCGATCCGTCTCGCCCATGCCGTTTCCTCCTCGCGTTTTGCCTTTCCAACCGAAAAAGACTAATTTATTCTTTTTGGGTATCTACTCACCTCATCCAAGTAAAAGCGGCCTGGATACCCGCCTTCGCGGGTATGACTGACTTGGGTACGGCATTGAAAAACGCGTCATTCCCGCGAAGGCGGGAATCCAGTATCGGAATGAGGCTTCAACAAGAACCGTGCTGAGTAGTTACCTTTTTTGTTCTCATGTAACAGGCTCGCCAACCCATCACAACTTCCCTCAAGGAGTCTTCCCTTGTCACTGAGTTTGCAAGAAAAATACGACATCATCCTCACCCACGAGCAACAGTTCGCCTACCGGCTGGCCAAGGACGTGGTTAAAAAGCCCGAGGTTTCGGTCTGGATGATCTTGTTGCCGGTGCTCTTCGTGCACCACATGATGAAGATGACCCAGTACAAGACAGGTATCCATACCTTCGCGAACAATATTCTGGGCACGAAAACAAAGGCCTTGGACAAGGCTCTTCAAGACATCGAAACCGGAGAAATCCAGGACTACAGCGCAGCGGAGTATTTCCCGCAGGTTCCACTGGAGTCCGAAACGGAGCAAGCATTGGCCGTCAAGCAGATCGCCGTCCTGAAGCTCATGGAAGAGCACTATCGAACCCTGCTCGGGCAACCCGGCAATGCTCTGGAGGATTTGGTCCGAGGCGCATACGGGTCTTCCGGCGCGTATCGGTATTACCTGAACAAACTGGCCGAGGCCGAAGATAAGATCAACCGCCACTTGCGGGAGAACTTCCACACCTCGGAAGAGTCCGGATCGGTCATGAATCGGATTGAAGAGCGAATCGCGGAAATGCGGGAGGAGGAAATGCGGTTTTTCTTCCAGGGCGAGGCGGTTTGAAAAAAATAGAATTCAGGAGTCAGAAGTCAGGAGACAGGAGTCAGGAGTCAGGAAACAGGAGTCAGGAAACAGGAGTCAGCAAGTAGAAGGCGGAAATATAAAGACGGGGGTGACCGTGTTCCAATGTGGAGCGCGGTTTTTCGTTTTTTGGGGAGAAAGCCGTAACTGCTCAATATGGCCGGGCATTGCCTAAAAGCGCCATTGCATCTGGATTCCCGCCTGCGCGGGAATGACTTGAGATGGCACGCTCTCTCAAGCTCGTCATGCCCGCGCAGGCGGGAATCCAGG
>REDL01000108.1 GCA_007693505.1 Desulfovibrionales bacterium
CGGAATCGGCCAATCGATGTTTGCGCGGCTCCTGGCGGACAAAGGTGATCTCCTGGAGTTCGCCGTACTGGTCCAGGGCCTGCGGGTAGAAGAGTTCCAGGGCTTCACGGGGAAAGTCCAGGAAGACGTTCTTGAAATTATGGTTGTGGGATTGCTGGGGCATGGTTGGATTTTGTGATGCTCCGGAAGATGGTGTCGTGGATGTTGTTTATGGAAAAATTTGAAAAGATTTTTTTGTGAGAGTTCGATACACACCGAAATCTCTATGATCCAAAGTCACAATATTCAAAATACATGATTCAGAAGCAAGAAGGACGAGAGTTGCATCAGCAAAATCCATGGGCAGGTCAGCATATTTACCCATAAGCATCTTGGCAGATTTCAAAGCTTGGACATCTGTTGGCACGAGAGAGACAATGCATCTAAGGACGTAGTCCATGGCCGCCTGCTGGGCTTTCAGGGAAAAGTTCAGGAGGTAGAGAACCTCGGTCAGTACGGCCTCCGTGGAGTAAAGCTTGCCTCTAAATTTGCTAAACCATTCAACGCATTCTCCATGCGAGTCTTCACTGGAATCAATGAGCGAGACCCAAGGGCCAGTATCCAACAAAGCTTTCACGTCTCGCGACCCTTCATTCCTGCCAGAATATGGCGTCGGTGATTGCGCCCCAGGTCAGAAATACCACTGCTGACAACACCAATCAGGTCAGAGGCTTTCTGGATGGGCTTATCTTCTTGCTCTTGGAAATCAAAGCGTTCGAGAAAATCCTTGATGGCTAATCTCGCAATGTCTGATTTTTTTAAACCAGTCCGTAAGGAAATATGATTTACCTGCTCCATGAACTCATCAGGGACACGGATAGTCATTTGCATGGCGACCTCCTTTGCAATCAAACTGACTACAAAATATACGCACATTGCCGGTCAGTCAATACACTGCCCAATGGGTTTATGGCTCAACTGGCTACATCCAAAAACCTGATAACAAACAACAATTAACTGATAACAGCGCCAGGCAACCGCTTCATCGAGTAAACACCCTCAACCCCGCCCACCGGCGTAAACCTCCGCTTATCCTTGGAATCCAGCAGGTGCTTCACGCCGTCGAACAATTCGGACACGAACTCTTTGGAGCCAATAATCCCTGAATCTGTAAAATACCGGCAGCGGTGGCGGAAAACGTCTACTCGGCTCAGGCGGTAGTTCTTCTTGCGCTCTTTTTCGACCACTTCCTTCTTCATCTGCTTGCCTTTGCCGGTGTCCATTGCGCCGGTTTCATACACAAACTGTCGGTACTTGCGGATGATCTCTTTCGGATCAAGTTCATTCCACTCCTTCAGGCCCAGGTCCAGGCCCAAAAGCCCATGCCGGTTTCCGGTCTGCACCAGATAGCCAAGGCCGGACCAGCGGTAGTTCTCGGGCTTGTCCACGATGCCGGCCCGAACCGGATTCAGGTCGATGTAGGCCAGCAGATTTACCAGCGTCGATCCCTCCTGAACGATCAAGCTCTTGTAGCGGTCCCCCCAGAAATAGCCTTTCCTGCCGTGCTTCTTGTTGTAGTATCGGCCAAAGCTTTGCTTGAACATGCGCATGAACTCCGACAGCGAACACAATCTTTTGCGGTATGCAGGCAGATCGGCTTCCGAAAGATGCGCCGCTTCGCCGCGTTCAGCATGATAGCGTTCCCGCACATCGTGATCATCCACACCGGACTCCGGATGCACCCGCAACGCCAAGTGGATGTGGTTGCCCATCATGCAGTAGCCGAGAATATCCACAAAGAACATGGCCGCGTATTTTTGCAGCAAGTGAACAAGATGGTCCTTGTCCGCGTCGGACAGAGGAAAGCCGGGGAGGGTGGAACGGGAGATCACATGGTAGACGGTGGGCTTGTCTGGTCGGAGCATTCGGGATGTTCGAGCCATGGTTTACCTCCGTGGTGAAGAACGAGGTTGAGCTGAGGGTGATGGGAAGGATGATTGTCAGAGCTTGAGGAAGTTGTCAATAATTTAACTGTCCCTAATTCCCTTCTCGGTGTCTTGGAGCGGGAAGCCGTCCAGGGCGGTTCGGGACATGATGTGGTAAATGGTCGGCTGATCGTGGCGGGTGAAGCGAGGGATGCGGGCCATTTGGTCCTCCTGGGGAGTGGCGGTTGGCTGGTGGAAGAAGAATTAACGGAAGCGCAGGCAATGTCAATTAAGAACCTGTCCCCATTCCTTACGAAACTCGTTGATCTGGCAGGAATGATTCTGGCTTCCTTGCCGTAGAGTAGCTTGTATCGCTCGGCGATTTGCGCGTCAGTCAGGTCACCTGCCGGGTTCATGCGGACAACTAGGTGAAAGTGGTTGCCCATCAGGCAGAAGCCGAGAAGGTCCACGAAATAGATTTTGCACAGCTTGGCCACCGTGGCCATCAGGAAGTCTTTCTCGGTGTCCTGAAGCGGGAAGCCGTCCAGGGCGGTTCGGGACATAATGTGGCATGCCCGGTTGAATGCCGTCAGGCCCAGCGAAGCTGGATTCAACTCGGGTAGACGGTCGGCTGGTCGTGGCGGGTAAAGCGAGGAATGCGGCCCATCAGAGACTCCTTGGTCGGGGTGATTGAGGGGTGACGTGATGATTAGCGGGCGTGGCGGGGCGAGTCAAGAAAAATAAACCTGGCACCATTCATGGCACCATTCATTTAACTGTCCCCAATTCCAACCGTTCTTTGCGTCCAACGGCTGGATTGGATAGCCTGGATGCTGATTTCTGAGCTGATCGCAACCCTGGATCGGGAAAAATCTGTAAAGGGTGTGGCGTTTTATTGGACATTGTAAGTATATTTTATCGGCCCGCATCAAGCAAAACTTCGGGATGACGTGTTGCAACACGCAATAATAGGCTTGCAGGTCCTGACGGTTTGCGTTTCCCTTGCTCCCAGGCTTGCAACGTTCTTACGCTGACGCCCATTAAGGCCGCAAAAGCATGCTGAGACAGCCCGGTTTTTTCCCGTGCAGTTATTGGATCAGGGACTGTAACGATGTGCGTTTTCAGTTCAATTTCTCCACGTTCATAGGCCTTGAATTCACGTAATCCTTCGAGGATTTCAAGACCGATATCGCGCGGTTGCTCATTTCCGGAAATCATGAATCGACCTCCCGCAGAATTATTTCAAGTTGTTCAGCTGTTACGTCGGACGTCTCATTTTTAGCGTACAGAGTCAGCAAGAGAATCTGTCCTTGGGAAGTACGCCAGTAGTAGATAATGCGCAATCCTCCGCGTTTTCCCCGTCCTTTCCCTGCCCATCGCATTTTGCGTAACCCCCCACTGCCAGGAATAATGTCACCAATATCCGGGTGATTGGCAAGTTCCCATTGCAATGCCCTGTATTCCTCAACAGAAAGATAGTCTCCCACCTTTCTGGTAAAAAGCCGAGTCTCAATGAACGTGATCAACGAAGCTGTTCCTTTTGGAAGTGTGGGTTCGGCAACGGTTATGCTTCAAGACTTCAGCCGGAAGGTAGTTGGCCAGGAAGTCGGCGACAACCTCCTTGTGGCTCATGGTTTCCCGGAAGAAGGTGTCGTGCTTTTTGTTGATCTCGCTCATGGGAGGCAACGTAATGGATCAAAAGAGCCGAAGCAAGATCGCGTCCAACTCACCGCCTGGTTAACAAAGGCTTCCCCTCCGCGTCCTCAGCGGGGCTCTAGCAAGTCTTCGAGCGAGCGAGAGGCCATAACAGCCTGACAACAAATAACAATTAACTGATAACAGCCGATAGGCGCTTCATCGAAAACACCCCCTCAACTCCCCCAACCGGCGTAAATCTCCGCTCATTCTTGGAATCCAGCAGGTGCTTCACCCCTTCGAACACCTCGGACACGAACTCTTTGGAGCCGATGATGCCGGAGTCGGAGAAGTACCGGCAGCGGTGACGGAATACGTCTGTCCGGGTCAATCGATAATTCTTTTTGCGCTCCTGCTTGACCAGTTCAGGATCAAGGCGCTTGCCTTTGCCTGCGTCCATGGCTCCGGTTTCGTAGACGAATTCTCGGTATTTTC
>REDL01000110.1 GCA_007693505.1 Desulfovibrionales bacterium
AGCAGCATGCAGATGAACGCAGCCACCTTGGAGATGCTCTGGATGGTAAAGGGCACGCCACAGTCCCCGGCATGCCACTGGCGCCCCTGGTTGTCGCAGATACTGATCCCGAGCAACCGGGGATCCTGTCGGGTCAATTCCGGGATATAGTCGGCTGTCTTGCCTTGGGCGCACCAATGTCGGTTTTCCAGAACAAGCCGGTCCAACTGGGTTTGCAACGGTTCCATCACGCAATACCTTGGGTTTCTATTTGTTATTTCAGTTGCTGACTGCGGACAACGCGATGCACAAAATCAAGCTTTTCCAGAACTGGGGGCGAGAGCACGAACGGGTAGGCATGGTCATGGCCCATGCTCCGGTTCAGGCTGTTCAGGGCAAAGCTGACGGGAAACCAGTGCTCGACCAGCATGTCAAAATGGTCCTGGTGGTAGGGGTCGAAGTCCAGTTTCGCGAACAATTCCCCATTGTTTTCAACCCGGGGCCGGACCTTGATTCCGAAGTGGTAGGCCGTTTCCAGGGTGTCCACGATATGCAGGTAGTGCGCCCAGGTTTCCGCCCAGTCCTCCCAGGGGTGGGTGGAGGCGTAGGCGCTGACGAACCGCTCCGGCCAGTCCGCCGGGGGACCGTTCTGATAATGCCGCTCCAAAGCCTGGGAATAGTCCTGGGTATCATCGCCGAACAATTCCCGACATGGCCCCAGCCAGTCCGTATCCCGGATCAAGCGCTCCCAATAGTAATGTCCGCTTTCATGGCGAAAATGGCCCAGGATGGTCCGGTAGTGTTCATCCATTGCCGTACGCATCTTTTCCCGGGCCACGGGATCAGCTTCGGCGATGTTGATGGTGATCAGCCCCTGATCATGACCGGTAAGCACCTTTCCCCTGTCGCTGAACGCGGGGTCCGGGTCGGCCAGGAAGTCAAAAGCCAATCCATCAGGATGCCTGCTGCGTGGAAAAACCGGCAGGTCCAGGCTCAACAAGGTGAAGACCAGTCGGCGTTTTTCCATCTCCAGCTTGTGCCAGAGCGATTTGTTGCCGTCGACCGCCAGATTGGGGATGGTTCTGTTCAGGCGGCAGGCCACGCAGAACGGTTCCTCGGATTCGGCTTCCACCATCCAGTTGCAGACGTCGTGTTTGGTGTAATTGGCACATTGGCGATACGATTGCGCCTGATTCCGGTCCACAGGCAGTTCACAATCGTACGCTTCCGGCAGGGAGATGGCGGTCAACCGAAGTTCATGCGGCACAAACCCCAAACCCGCCCCACAGCGCACACAGGAGACATTCTCGAAGTACAGCAGATTCCCGCAGCAATCACAGGTAAAGAGTTTCATGTTTTCAGCCCCGCGTCAGGCTATATCGACCGACTTTACGCACACGAGGGTCGCCAGCCACATACCACAACACGCCCCAGCCTTCCAGTTCAAGGCCGTTTTGTCTTTGCTGGGTGCAGGGTGACACATAGATTGACTCTGGGGAATCCGGGTCGGTTTCCACGAAAAACGGTTTGGAGCCAAGATTACCGGTCATGCGCAGGGTTCGGCCATCGGCCAGGGGCCAGTCCACGGTCAGTAGGCTGGGCGCCTGGATGTGCCAGGTGGCGGCTCCGGCCTGGATCAGTCCCAGTAGCGGCACGATGCGCTCCTGGCGCAGCGCCAGGAGATCCCGGTAGAAGGTCAGCCACTGGGCATGCTCCACGGAATGGCGCTCATCCCAGTTCAACACCGCGCTCTGGGCCGTGGCCGGGTCGTTGGGATCCGGAATGCGCTCGCGCATGGCCGGGTCGGCAAACTCGGGAAAGGCCGCGAACTCCTTGCGTCGGCCTTCGCGGACCGCATCAGCCAAGTCGCCCTGGAAGTCGCAAAAAAACGGAAAAGGCTGTTCCGTGGCCCACTCCTCGCCCATGTAGAGCATCGGAATCTGCGGGCTGAGCAGGTAGATGGCCGTCAGGGCCGTACGTTTTTCCAGCGGGGACAGTTGGGTCAGCCGTTCCCCAAGGGCCCGGTTGCCGATCTGGTCGTGGTTCTGAATAAAGGCCACGAAGGCTTGGGGCGGGAGATGGGCGCTGGGTTCGCCCCGGGCCTCGCCCTCCCGGTGGGGTGAGGGTTCGCCCTGATAGGCGAACCCCTGGGTCAGACAGCGGCCCAATCGATCCAACGCTTTGTCCGCGTAGTCAGCGTAGTAGCCCTGGGTTTCTCCAGTGGCCAGCACATGGTAGACGTGATGGATATCGTCGTTCCACTGGGCCACGTAGTATTTCGGTTCACCGGTTCTCTCCCGGTCCAGAAACCGGGCCTGGTTGGCATCGTTTTCCAGAACCAGGTGCACGTGTCGGTGCTTGGGCAAGGCTTTGGCCACGGTCTGGGCCAATTCCTCAAGAATGTGCACGGGACCGTCATCCTGGATGGCATGGACCGCATCCAGGCGCAGGCCGTCAAACCGGTACTCCTGAAGCCAGTACACGGCGTTGGCGATGAAAAAATCCCGGACCTGGGGCACGGAAAAATCAATGGCTGCGCCCCAGGGGGTCTGATGGGCCTCGGTGAAGAACTGGGGGGCGTAGAGATGCAGGTAGTTTCCTTCCGGGCCGAAATGGTTGTAGACCACGTCCAGAAAAACCATCAGCCCCAGGCCGTGGGCTTCGTCGATCAGACGCCGCAAATCCTGGGGCGTGCCGTAGACCGAGTCCGGGGCAAAGGGCAGCACCCCGTCGTAGCCCCAGTTGCGGCGACCCGGAAAATCGGCCAGGGGCATCAGCTCCACGGCCGTGACGCTCAGCTCCTTGAGATACGGCAACCGCGCCCGCACCCCGTCGTAGGTGCCTTCCGGCGTGAACGTGCCCACATGCAGTTCGTAGAGCACGGTTTCCGCCCAGGGCCGCCCTTTCCAGGCCGAATTTGCCCAGGTGAACCCGGCGGTATCCACCACCTGGCTCGGCCCGGAGACATCCTCGGGCTGAAAGCGCGAACCCGGGTCCGGGACCAGGGTCTCGCCGTTGATCTTGAACCGATAGAGAGTGCCCGGACCGGCCTCGGGAACCAGAACCTCGTGCCAGCCGTCCTGGGTAGCCGGCATGGCCACACTGTGCTCCTGATCCCGGCCCACCAGGACCACGTCCACCTGCTTTGCCCCCGGTGCCCAAAGCCGGAAACGGACCCCATCGGCTTCGAGAATCGGGCCAAAGGGGAGCGCTCCATCGTCAAATGAAATCTGCTTGTGCATGGTTCTTAGTCCTTGATTGGTATGCTCCGAGATTCATTTCGGAACTGTTCGAAAAAATCGGGATCGTTCAATTCACCGGGTAATTTTTTTAACACTTCCCTGTGTACGGTTGTCCATGTCCTGGCGTAGGTAGGGGCGACCGGCCGGTCGCCCCTACATCGTGCGGTTGCCCAAAAAAAGCGTGATTGTGTCAACCAATTCAAACCCACCCAATGCAAACCAAACTTGTTCAAAACGATCCGTGCGTGCGTGCGTGCAGCAGCCTTAGCTTGCCGGTATGTAACTATTCAGCTCAAAAAAATTTTCAAAAAAATGAAAAAAAGCTTGACAAGGTTTTGGACCAAAAACCGAAAATTCAGTCGTATCTATTCAACAAATCCGCCAAAAAGATCTGGATACCGGTGTTCGCCGGTATGACTGATGTGGATGCAGCTTGCCTCGATAAGATAGGGGGCAGGGAAGGGTCTCCCCTCCCATCCCTCAGAACCGTGCGTGCGGTTTTCCCGCACACGGCTCTCCAGCCGTCCATTTCCTCATCGGGATTGGCTCGCCAGCACACGGGCTTCTTTCATGGTGAAAAGCCCAAGTTTAGTGAAAAAGGTATTGAGCCAGCGTTTATGATCGTTCAGGCATCTTCCCGTTCCTCGGCTATGCCCCATATGTTTCCGGAGTATCGAGCGCAATCGTCTCCGCAGAAAACCATCGAGGATGGAGAACGTTGGTCTGTCAGCATGCTTGAAGTATCCAAACCAGCCACGCAAC
>REDL01000014.1 GCA_007693505.1 Desulfovibrionales bacterium
GATCGTTAGCGGGCAGGGCGGCGCGGGTCAAGAAAAATAAACCTGGCACCATTCCCCTACGTCTCAACCTACGGAACTGGCCCTGTACTTTCAGAGCCAGTTTCCAAGTCATTGGAATTCTGTTCTTTCTGTCGGCTCCACCCACGTGCATCGAGTCACCTTCGCTATACCTACGTGATGTCGGGCTGGTAATGCCAGCCTAAATTGAGTATTCCTGTGGGTTTATCCCCCATTTTTCACCTTCGCTCCTCCTACTTTCTGCCCTACGATTTCCGTTGCTTGCTTGAGGGTGTCGTGTGCCAGATGCGCATACTTTTGCGTGGTTGATAACTGCGTGTGGCCGAGAAGCTTCTGAACTTCATACAGTGACCGGCCACTGTTCACGAGCAGCGATGCATAGCTGTGACGAAGATCATGAATGCGTACCTCCGGTAAGCCAGCCTCTTTGCGAATTTTGTCCCAGGTCCAGAATAGATGGCGGATGGGTTTGCCTGTCTCGGGGTTGGGGAAAACATATTCTGAGCCGTTATCCCTCCGTTTTTTCAGAAGTTCCATGGCTTCCCTTGACAGCGGAATGGTTTTCGACTTCTTGGTTTTGTTCCGCTCGGCAGGCAGCACCCAAACGCCTTTGTCCAGGTCCAGCTCTTTCCAGCAAAGCCCGAGGGCTTCACCGCGTCTTGCACCGGTAAGCAAAAGGAATTCAATGATCTCGGGAATCGCTGGCCTGTTGCATCTGGCCAGAGCATCCAGCAGGCGGCACATTTCCTCAGTGGTCAGGAACCGTTCCTTGCAGGCATTGTCTTCCAGGCGGGGAACATTTCTGGTCGGCGATTTCTCGATCACCTCCCATCTTTCCGCCAGGTTGAAAATGTACTTTACCAGCGCCATGTAACGATTTACTGTTCCAGGCTTCAGCCCACCTTCCAAAAGCTTGTTCTGGAAGCCGATCAGGTCTTGGGCGTTGAACTCGTTCATCTTGCGATGGCCCCAGAGCCGCATCATCTTGTCGTCAATGGCCGTTTTGTCTTGTTCCCAGCTTCGCTTGTAGGATTTAGCGTAGGGCAGGTACTGATTGTTTACAAAATCTCTGAATGTGGGAACGGCCCGTAGTCGTTTCTGAACATCGCGTGGATCGAAACCAACCACTGTCTGCTTCTTGATTGTTTTGGCCTTGTTCCGTGCTTCCTCAAGAAGCATGTTCTCCGGACTTCCAATCCGAAACTGCTTCGTCTTGCCGCCATTGTCTTGATAACGCAGATAATACGTTGAAGTACCTGTACTGCGTACCTCCAGAAGAAATCCTGAAAACTTTGCATCGAAATAATCCACCTTGGCCTTGCCATCTTTCGGCAACGGCGGACTCGCCACAAACGCTGGATTGAGATTAACCTTGGGCATAAAACACACCTCCTGTAAAAAGTTAAAGCCGCCAACAGAATCAAATTCCATTGGCGGCTTGGATAATCCTGTGAAGCTACAGAGCTCAGTTTATGGCTTATAACAAATCCGGAGGTTCATTTTCGAATAGTATGGGAATAGTACTGATTGTAGGGGCTTGTCGGGGCCTGTTTCAGGTCATATAGCCCTACAAGGCCCCAGGATCGCCCCTGCGGCGTTCTGGCCTGCTTGGGATGTGTCAGTGCATGGCAACAGACAAGAAAAGCCCGTACAGGGCAAATATGGGGCTCGTTTTCCGAGAGGGGAGGGCAGGGCGTTGGCTGGTTCTGGAATCAGAGCAACCTCTTGCTGGATGGTGTCTTATAGGTTACTGTGGCTTTATGTCGATCTCAGTGAATGAGTATGTTGACGAAACAGGTCGGAATCACTTCAAGGATTGGTTCGATGGCTTGTCGGTTGAGTACGCGGCAAAAGTGGCAGCCGCCCGTTCCCGGATGATGGCTGGAAATCTGGCGAACCTCAAAACAGTCGATGGTTCCCTCAAGGAATTCAAAATTGACTGGGGACCAGGGATTCGTATTTATCTTGTGCTGGAGAGAAATACTTTGGTGATCCTGTTTTGCGGCGGGGTGAAGTCAGGACAGAACGCAGACATCACGAAAGCCAAAAGGCTCCGGGATGAGTACGCAAGGCGTAAGGCCGAAATAAGAAAGAAGGGAAAGGGGAAGCCATGAATGAGATGATCGTTGATTCTTCGGAAACCATTCAGGCGCGGATTAAGAAAGATCGAGCATTTGCAGAGGCATTGTTACGTGAAGCCGCTGATATGTTCCTCAACGGAGAAGCTGAGGCCGCTCGTCTTCTCTTGCGGGATGTGGTCAATGCGACTGTGGGGTTTGAACAGATCGCGGCGGAAACAAAACGCCCCAGCAAAAGCGTACATCGAATGCTATCTGCTCGTGGCAATCCGACGATGGAAAGCCTCTCCGCTGTTTTTTCCGCAACCCGGAAAGTCCTGAACGTCCGATTTCAGACAAATACTGTTCATCACGCATAGAGCTTATGCTGCTTGTTTTTTTTGAGAACTGAGGGTGATTTGCTTTCTCAGATAGCAGGCAAAAAGAAAGGGAAGCCTTGACTTGATGGCTTCCCCTTCACTGAGTTCGCCCTTGTTCAAACGCTTCAGGTATGCATCGGCAGCGCAACCAATTTTACTCCGAGTGCTGAGCAAACCTTGGCCACGGTTTCGAATCGAGGATGGGCATTGGGGCGCAATGACTTATAGAGCGCCTCCCGAGACAGACCTGATGTTTTGGCGATTTCTGTCATTCCACGAGCGCGGGCAACATCGCCCAAGGCAGCGGCCAACAAAGCCGGGTCGTTTTCTTCAAGTATAGCCGTTAAATAGGCCGCAACATCCCCTTCATCGCGTAGATATTCGGCTGGGTCGAAATCAGGCAGTTCAGATATCTTGATTCGTTCGGTCATGGGTCAATCCTCCAGTACGGCGGCAAGATTAATTGCCTTGGCAATGTCGGCTGTTTGAGTTGATTTGTCGCCGCCGCCCAACATCACAATGATCATGTTGCCGCGTTTCACCCCATACATACGCCAACCTGGGCCGAAGTGCTCGCGCATTTCGAAAACGCCTTCTCCAACAGCCTTGGTATCTCCAAGGTTGCCCAACATTGCCTTGCGCAAGCGGGCATTGAGTCGCTGCCGGGTCGTACGATCTTTCAGGCCATCAAGCCAGGCAGAGAACTCATCGGTACGCTTGATCACATACATGATAAAACTGTAGCCGAACAGTTACAGCAATGCAAGAGTGCTTGACCAAAAGCAGCACGTTATTCCGGCAAAAACTCCCCGGCCAACCTTCGGATCTCCGCCTCATCCTTCACTGACTTGCAGGCGATCATCCATAAGTCCAAGCCTCGGGTGCGGCGTTTACCGGCCATGGATTGGAAACCGGAATCTTGTAATGCCAGGGTCAGAGATTTGAGGGTGAAGCCGCATTTGTGGGCCATGTAGTGGTGTCCGGCTGCCAGGGCTGCTCCGTGGCCGTAGAGGATGTCCAGCGGCGTGATCGGCCCTGCGGGTGAGTGATATGCGGGATCGGTCAGCTTGTCCTGGGCAACGAGGGTGCAGACGGTTTGCAGGTCCGGGCAGGTGATCACCAGAAAGCCTTCGGGCTTGAGTACTCGCAGGAACTCCTGGAGCACTGTGGGAACCTCGAAGGCGTGGACGTGCTCGATGTTGTGAGCGGAGTACACTGCGTCCACGGAAGCATCGGCCACTGCCTGCATTTCCAGCATGGAACCGATAATGTCCGGTTGATTGGCCGGTTCGATGTCCAGGCGGATTTCCCGCCAATCCTGAGATTGAAATCCAAGAGGCAGCTTTGCTCCGGACCTGGGATGACCGGGACCGACATGGAGAACGGTTTTTTTCCCTCCTTGTCTCGGGGAACGTTTTCTTTGACCAGATCATGCACTACGCCTT
>REDL01000064.1 GCA_007693505.1 Desulfovibrionales bacterium
AAGGAAGATCGTGTTCCAGGATGTTGTGGCCGAGCAGAAAGGAGCGGTTCGTGAAAAAGGAATCTATTTTGGCCAGGGCATTCCCGGCATGAAAATCGCCCTGAAAGAGCCGACGTTCGCGATCCAGAAGATCAACGGCCCCGATCTTGAGCAACTGGTCTTCTTCCGGATGGATCTCCAGGTCGATGGCAATCCCGTTTCGAAGGTAGTCGTCGAGGGTCATTGTGAGGTGTCGCGGCTTGAACTTTCCAGGGCGTGACTCTCATCCTCAATTTTCGGCCGAATAGTCGCATCCGTGTTCATGAATATCTCAGAAAGGATAAGGGGTGAGCAGGGGGATTACCTCGACTTTCAGGGATTGCATAAAACGATATATTGGGAAGCGCAAACAGGTGTGTGGTGGCGTAGGGGCATCGTCCCTCCTCATGTCACGACCACTGTGAAAAAGGTCGCGGCGCTGAACGCTGACGTCCTGCGCAAAGACGGCGGCACGGCTCAGTATAGGAACGAATTTGATGCCGCGATGTAGGCGGTTATCGCCCTCCACCCCTCAATCCTCCAACCGGATATCCTTCCCCTCCTTGATCCGCTTCATGGTCCGCACGGCGCACATCTTGCCGCACATGGTGCAGGAGTCCTCGTGGTGCGGGCGGGAGGAGGCGCGGTAGGCGCGGGCTTTTTCCGGGTCCAGGGCCAGGTTGAACATGGCTTTCCAGTCCAGGTCGGCGCGGGCCTTGGACATTTTGTCGTCCCAGTTGCGCGCTCCGGGGATGCCCTTGGCGATGTTCGCGGCGTGGGCCGCGATGCGGGAGGCCATGATGCCTTCCTTCATGTCCTCCAGGGTGGGCAGGCGCAGGTGTTCCGCCGGGGTGACGTAGCAGAGGAAGTTCGCACCGGCGGCCTGGGATATGGAAAACCCTTTTCGGACCTTGGCGGCGACGGGGAATGTGGACCAGGCGCTGGAGATATTGAACGGCTGGATGCCGAGGATAATCAGGCGGGTGTAGAGCTCCCCGCCCTTGCCGTTCCGACCGCCGCGACTTGCCTGCCGACCAGCAGAACCAATGCATTTCATGTTGTCAAAATGCTGAAATACAAGACCTGACCCAGAGCCCCGCGCTTGCCATGCGATATGATGGCATATATGCTATCACAATGATTCCCTTGGTGATTGACACGAATGTTTTCGTGGCGGGTTTGCGTTCGGCGCGGGGCGCTTCGCGTGAAGTTTTGCGACGTGCGTTGACGGGGCGTTATGAGCCTTTGTTCGGCAACGCGCTGTGGCTTGAGTATCGCGATTTGCTGGATCGCCCGGTGTGGGGCGACGCAACTTCGGCGACGGAGCGTCTTGAGGTTTTGGCGGCTCTGGCCCAATGCGGCCGCTGGGTAACAATTTATTACGGCTGGCGGCCAAACTTGCCGGACGAGGCCGATAATCACCTGATCGAGTTGGCCTTGGCGGGTAATGCCGAGGCGATTGTCACGCATAACGTGCGGGATGTTGGCTGCGGCGAGTTGCACCTCGACTCGCTGCGCATCCTGACGCTCGCGCAATGTTTGGAGGAATGGCCATGAGTACATTGACGATCCGCTTGCCCGACGATACGGCGCACCGCCTGAAGGCGCTTGCCAAGAGCCGTGGCTTGAGCACGAACAAGCTTATTGAGGAGTTGAGCGCGCATGCGCTGGCGGCCTGGGATACGGAAAACCATTTTCGGGCCTTGGCGGCGACGGGGAATGTGAACCGGGCGCTGGAGATCCTGGAGCGGCTGGATGCCGAGGATAATCAGGCGGGTGCATAGTGCGCCGCCCTTGCCGTCTTGTCCGCCGCGACTTGCCTGCCGACAGGCGCACCGACGCGGTTTCGCGATGTCAAAATGTCGAAATACAAGACCTGACCCCGTTCCCAGTATGCCCTTGGTGATCGGAGTTTCCGCAACGCCGCGCCGGTTTGAAGATCTGCTGTCCGGCACCACGCATACGTTGTACAAGGTCTATATCAAGGCCGATGAGGTGAGGGAATCAGGGCTGCTGAAGGACCGCATCCTGATTCACTTCCCGGATGCTGCCAGTCAGGCGGAAATGACCCTGCTGGCCGAGGCAGTGCAACGCTGGCAGACCGTGACGCAACGTTGGGCCGAATACTGCCAAAAGCAGGATGGGGCTGTAGTCCGCCCGATTTTGGTCATTCAGGTGGAAGACGGCACTGACAAGACCTTGACCAAGACCAACCTGAGCATGAGTCTCGCGACCCTGGAAAACGCCATCGGTCGCCAATTGCGGGAAGGCGAGGCGGCCCACGCCTTCCACGACAGCGGCGACCTGCATATTGACGGCCGGAGAGTGCGGCATATCGAAGCATCTCGCATCGAGGAAGACCAAAACATCGGGGTCGTCTTGTTCAAGATGAATCTCTCCACAGGTTGGGACTGCCCCAGGGCCGAGGTGATGATGTCGTTCCGTCGAGCCCAGGATCACACCTACATTGCCCAGCTGCTTGGCCGCATGGTGCGGACGCCGTTGGCCCGACGCGTCGTTGCCGACGCAGCACTGAACGACGTGCATCTGTACTTGCCCCACTACGACCAGACCGCGGTGGAGTCAGTCATCCAGGACTTGAAAAACGTGGAGGACGTTCCGCCTTCCGAAACAGGCACGAGTCGCGAACTGGTGACCCTCCATCGCCGTGAGGACATGGAGCAGGTTTTCGAGGCAATGAGCGAGCTGATCACCTACCGGGTCAATGCCGTACGCAAACAGAGCAGCTTGCGCCGCCTGATGGGATTGGGGCGCGGGCTGACCCATGACCGCCTCGACGATGACGCGTAGGAGAGGGTAAAGAGCCAAATCGTTCAAAAAATGGCCGAGGAAGTACAACGGCTTCAGGATGCCGGTACATTGCAGCAAAAGGCCAAACTGATTGTCGGCATCGACCTGAGAACCGTTGCCGTGGAACACGGGACCGGTCTCGCGGAGGATGTCGGTGAATACAATATTGATGCTGCTTCAGCGGACATTGATCGCCAATTCCAACAAGCCGGACGGTTGCTGGGGAACGGACTGCACATGGACTATTGGAGGTCCAAGGGGGACCGGGATGCAGATGAAGTAAAGGTGGAAGTCGTGGTCCTGTCCCAGGACCATGAGAGCATGAAACGCCTGGAAAATTTCGCGGAGGTTGAATTCGACGCGCTCTACGCCAGGCACAAGCGGGATATTGCCAAACTCAAGGAGCAGCGACAGCAGCATTTTCAGCGCCTGCGTCTGGCCGCCAGCATTGCGCAGACAATCCCCTGGGCCTTGCCAGAAATTATCGACTTCCGCCGCTCTCCACATGCCAAGGAGTATGACAAGCACCTCTACCTTGAGCAAGACGGCAAATTTCGCGCCGACCTTGGTACTTGGGAGCAGGAGGTGCTTCAGGAAGAGTTTGCTGATGGGTCGGTCGTCGGCTGGTTGAGAAATGTGGATCGCAAGCCCTGGTCCCTGGAGATTCCTTGCGAAGAAGCTGGAAGTGTAAAGCCCATGTTTCCAGATATTCTGGTGGTACGGAAGGATGCAAAAGGGTATATATTCGACATCCTGGAGCCCCATGATCCAAGCAGGCAGGACAATGTTCCCAAAGTGTTGGGCCTGGCGAGGTTTGCCGAAAAGCACTGGAATTTGTTCGACCGGATTCAATTAATCCGTAAAATGACGGGAGTAAATGGAAAGGGGCGGCACGTCCGTTTGGACGTTGGCCAGGATGCCGTTCGCAAGAAGGTCTTGGCAGTGACCACCAACAGTCAGCTTGACCAGCTGTTTGAAGTGGAGGAGCGCACGAAAGGGGGCACTTAGGAGCTGCCTTCTTTCGTACGTCCCACCCGCGAGCCCGTAGCGTAAGGGAGAAATCTGTATGCCCAATGATCCGAATCCGCCCCGCATCGAGAGCCTCTCCGTACGCAACTACCGTGCGTTGAGAGAGCTGACTCTTGATCAACTGACGCCGCTGACCGTGCTGCTGGGGCCTAATGGCAGCGGCAAGTCCACGGTGTTCGATGTTTTCGCGTTTCTCTCCGAATGTTTCTCCGATGGTCTGCGCAAGGCTTGGGATCGTCGGGGCCGTTTTCGCGAGTTGCGCAGCAGAGATCAGGACGGGCCGATCGTTATTGAGGTCAAGTATCGTGAACAACCGGATGCCTACCTGATTACCTACCATTTGGAAATTGAGGAACAGGCCAAGGGGCCCGTTGTGAAGCGGGAGTTTTTGCGCTGGAAGCGGGGCCATCCGGCCGCCCCTTTCCTTTTTCTGGACTACCGTTACGGCCAGGGCAAGGTGATCACCGGTGAACAACCCGAGCCGACAGATATCCGCGTGGACAAGCCGCTGTCCGGGCCGGACGTGTTGGCGGTCAGCACCCTGGGTACGCTGGCGGAGAATCCGCGGGTCATTGCCTTGCGCAATTTCATCACCGGCTGGCATCTTTCCTATCTGTCCGCGGATGCGGTCCGGGGCAATCCCGAAGCGGGTGCCGAGGAGCGGCTTTCGCCCACCGGCGACAATCTGCCCAATGTCGTCCAGTACCTGCATGAACAGCATCCGGAGCGGCTGGAGCGGATCTTCGAGACCTTGCGCCGCCGCATCCCGCGGATCGAAAAGGTGCAGGCAGAAGTACTCCAGGACAGTCGCCTGCTGTTGCTGGTCAAGGACGCGCCATTTTCAACGCCGGTCCTGTCCCGTTTCGCCTCCGACGGTACCCTCAAGCTGCTGGCGTACCTGACCCTTCTCTACGACCCGGAACCTCCCCGTCTCGTGGGTATCGAGGAACCGGAAAACTACCTGCATCCCCGGCTGTTGCCCGAGTTGGCCGAGGAATGCCGGATGGCCGCCGACCATACACAACTCATCGTCACGACCCATTCGCCCTTTTTTATCAATCCTCTTCAGCCGAAAGAGGTTCGTGTGCTGTACCGGACCGCGGATGGGTACACGCGGGCGCGGCGAGCCAGCGACATGCCTGGTGTTCAAGAATTTCTGGACCAGGGCGCCAACCTGGGTGAATTGTGGATGGAGGGGCATTTCGACGTCGGCGATCCCCTGAGCACCTACAGCCCCTTGGCCCGGGACGACGAGCCATGATCCAACTCGAACTGCTCGTAGAGGAAGCTTCAGCCGAAGAGGCGCTGCGCCATGTGCTGCCCGGTCTGTTGCGTAGCCGCGCGCGGGCCAAGGTGATCAACCTTGGAAGCAAATACAAGCTGCTCAAGGTGATCGAGAACCGCTTGCGGGCTTACCGGACGCGCATCGATAAAGGCGAGGATCTGCGCATCGTCGTCCTGCTCGATCGTGACGATGACGATTGCGTCCTCTTGAAAGGCTGGCTGGAGCAGGCCGCGGCAACGGCGGGCCTGCCCTCCAAATCCCGACCGGATGAGCATGGCCGCTTTTTCGTGGTGAACCGGATCGTGGTGGAAGAGCTGGAGTCCTGGTTTATCGGTGATACGGAGGAGCTCCGACGGGCTTTCACCGGATTGCCCAGGATCAACCCCAATGGGGGCATCTTTCGCAATCCGGACAACGGCGGAACCTGGGAAGCCCTGCACCGTTTCCTGAAGAAGCACGGCATCTACAGAAACTCTTACCCAAAGATCGATGCGGCCCGGCGCATCGATCCGAACATGCGGGTCGACCGGAACAGGTCTGGGAGCTTTGGGCAGTTCGTCGCCGGGATCGAAGCGGTCCTTGCCTGAGGGTGCACCTGAAATGAAACCGGCCTTGAACCACGATCACCGCTATCTCGAAGAACTGCGGATGATGCTGTCCCGGTTCCCGGGGGGCTTGCAGCTGACCCAGGCCGATCTGGCGTTTACCGGGTGGCTGTTCTACAGGGAGGAGGAGATCGGACAGAATGCGTTGTCCAACCGGGAGATGATCTCTCTGCTGGGCCGGGCCACCTGGGAACTGGGAATCCAGGAGGAAGCGGCCCAGCCGGCCGCCGCGCTGGAGCGGCTTTTGCGGTTCAGGATCGTGCGCTCGGTGGCCTCAGGGTACGAGGGGAGCTACGCCCTGACCCGCCTTGGGCGCAGCCTGGCCAGGGGGTTGCTGAGCGAAGTGGACTTCACGGGCGACGACCTGTGCACCCAGATCAACTCCGCCTATGCCGGGATGCGGGCGGTCTTGGGCGAAGATTCTCCGGACAAGCTGCATGACTGGCTCAGGTACGTGTTTCAGCGCACGGTCCAGGAAAGCATCGACTACAAGCTCCGGGGCATCGAGGAGGCGCTGCAGTCCCAGGAGCAGCGGATCAAGGAATACGGCAGCAGCGGGGAGACGGATCAGTTCGAAGCCCATCTGGAGGCGGTGCGGGTCAGCCGGAAGCTGCTGGAAGAGCTGCTGGACTCGGTTCAGGAAGGCTCCTCGTACTTCCCCCTGATCGAGGAACTCTACCGCTGCCGGGAAACGCACCTGGGCAACGCCGACCTGTTGCACGCCCTGGACAGAAGCCTGGATTTACTGGAGGGCCTCAAGCGCCGGGTGGAGGAGATGCTGGCGCACCTGGTGGCGTTCATCCGATCTTGCGTGAAGTACCAAGGGTTTGTCGGGGCCTTTTCCCTGCGCGACCGGCTCAGCGCGGTCCAGCTGGATCTTGTCCGGCACGCCCTGCAGCGCGAGGTCAGACTGCCGCTTGTGAACAGCTCGCGGCCCGTGCGCCTGAGCCTGGAATGGAACAAGGACTCGGCGGTTTTGCCGGTGCACATCGACGCGTCCCACCTTGCCGCGCTGGCGGAATTCATCCCTGAAGCGTTGAAGAGCCGGGGCGCGGAGTGGCGGGAGCGGTTCCTCTCCCAGGCCAGATCGGAATGGGGCGAGCGGCCGGATCGGCAACTCGTGGAGTGGACCCGGGAGCTGATCGAGCATTGTGATCTGGAGCTGTCCGAGGCCATGACCGGCCTCTGGTTCCTGGTCCAGGACATGCCCGAATGGGAACCGGGGGTCAGGGTCAGGCCCGGTCCAGGCTGGCGGCGATTGATGCCCGGGACCCTGGTCAAGAACGTCGTCCTTTTTTCCGGCCATGCCCGTTCGGAGGCGGAACATGCTCATGGATAATCTCCCTTCCGTGCTCTGGGAGAACGAGGAGCTTTCCCGGAGAATCATCCACCGCTTGCAGCGTGGCGAGCACATTGACGCCTTTCTTCCCGCGGAGTTCCGGTTTCTTGAGGAGGAGGGGCCGGCCTGGGAGGAATTCTTCCGGTTTCTGGGCTACCGGCTGGTGCGCACGACCATCGGCGAGGAAACCTTCTCCTATCTGGTTTCGCAAACCGGGCACATGCAGCCCGGCCGCCTGGGCCGGGGGGCCACTTTTCTGGGACTGTTTTTGAGCTGGCATTTCCTGAACCAGGGCATCGACGGCATCGAGAAAGTCGGGGCCGCGGAAATTCACGAGCACCTGCTGTCCACATTCGATTTCAACCTGCTGGTGAGCGTGTTCAACCCCAGGGGCAAGCACTCCCGCAAAAAGGAGGAAAGCGAGCGTCAGCACCGGTTTTTGCGCGACTGGATGCGCACCTGTCTGAATGAACTGGCCAGATACCGGTTCATCGAGATCAAGCCCTCCCCGCGGGCCGACTGGGGGGCTGTCCAGCTCTACCGTCTGCCCGCCCTGCAGCGTTTTTTGGAGGTGGGCCGGGACCTGATCCAGCACGGCCAGGACTTCAGCGGGAAGGACGGCCTCGAGGAAGCAGGCGAGGACGGGTTTGCCCGGCGCATCCAGCGCATCTGGGGCAGCCTTGAGGTGCCGGAGGACGAGGACGGCCAGACACCCGGACTTGAGGATGACGCGGATGCAGACGATGCATGAGGACCGCCCGGTTCCCGGGTTCCTGTTTTCCCTGGGCCAAGTCGCGGCCGCGGAAATCATTCTCGTCGGGTACGCGATGTTCCCCCTCGCCCGCCTGGAGATCCATCCGCGCCTGACCATCCTTTCCGGCAACAACGCCGTGGGCAAGACCACCATCCTGGACGCCATCCAGACCGCCATCCTCTGCCACCAGCGATACATCAACCTCAATGTCGCCTCGGGCCAGAACGACCGCAGCCTGGCCGGGCAGATCAAGGACAGGGTGGCCTGGGCGGTCCTGTCCATCGCGGGCCATGAGTCCGTCAAGGCCATTGGCGTACGCCTGGTGCGCAAGCCGGCCTCGGACCTGGTCGACCTGGAACCCTTTGCCTTGCTGCATGCGGCCCCTGATCCCCCGTTTTTTCTTGACCCGGATTCCATGCTGATCACCAGCGACCTGCGCGAGCTTCGCCGCCGGGTGGTGGTCACGGACATGGCCGGACAGGTGCACGAGTTCGCCAGGCTCGACGAATACCATGAATTCTTGCACAAGGAAGGGATCTTTCCCATCGCCCTGATGCAAAAGGGCATGAAGAAGCTCTATTCCGGCTTGTGGCGGCAGATCACCCAGCCCAGGCTGGGCGATCTGCAAAAATTCCTCCGGGAGATGCTCTGCACCGCGCCGCGCAAGAAAATGGGCTTTGACCAGGTCGAGCAGCTGATGCGCGAACGCAGAAAGGTCGAGCAGCGGCTGGATCTCCTGCTCAGGTTCAAGTCAACCCGCGACGAGCTCCAGGAGCTTTGCGAGCAGTACGCCCAGCAACGGCGCTCGGCCCTGGGGCTGGCCGCGGCCCTGCATGCCTGTGCTCTCCAGGATGCCAGGCTGAAGATTGCGGACGCGAAGGAACGAACCGTGGCCCTGGAGGCCCGGAAGACCGAATTGAGCGCCAGGGAGCAGGAACTGTCCCGGACCATCGCCGATCTGGAGCACGAACGGGAAAAACTGCTCGGCCGGCAGTCCGAACTGCACACGCGGTTGCGCCACCACCGGGAATACGTCGAGGCCTGCCGGATCATGGATACGGCCGGCCGGGAACTGCAGGGGCTCGAGCCGGACCTGGAACGGACACGGACGGAGCTGGAACTGGCGCAACGCCGCAAGGAGGATTTGCAGGCCCGGCTCCATGAGCAGGAACGGCAAAAAGCCCGGCAGGAGGAGCGACTCGCGCAGCGCACGGAGGAGGCGCGGCGGTGGCGGGAGTACCTCGGGCGAATCGAGGAGGCGGAGCGCCGGACGGGTTGGACCTTGCGGTCCAGGGCGGAAGTCGGCGCCAAGCGTGAACAGGCGGACCTCGAAAAGCGGCATGTTGATGACCTGCCCAATCTGAAAAGCCAGGCCTCCGAAGCCCGGAAGCGCGCCCAGGCCCACGAGGCGGCCCTTCGCGACTGGGAGAAATGCGCCCGGTTGTGCGGGATGGAGCGGACGACGGACCCGACGCGGGACCTCCTGAGCCTGATTCGGGTTGAGGCGGAAGAAACATGGCTGGAGCAGAAGGACCGGATCAATGAGCTGGAGAGGGTCATGCGGCAGCGGACCGCCGAACGGGACCAGCTGCTGCGCGGGCGCCCGCCCTTGCCGGAGAAGGCCGTTGAGGCCGTGGACAGGGGGATGGCCGTCCCGCTGGCCGATCGCTTCGAGGGTCTGGACCTGGCCGAGGCCAGGCTCTGGCAGCAGCGCCTCGGGCCCCTGGCCCTGGCCATTGAGCCGGGCCCGGGAGTTGCGCCAAAGGATCTGGGCGCAGGCCCGGAATCGTTTTGGATCTCCACCGGCCCATCGCCCGCGGACGAATCGGCCTGGAAGGAACCGGTCCCGGTCGAGGGGGGTAGCGTGGGCGGGATCGGCGCGCTGTCCTGGTATCAGCCCGACGGGCCCGTGTGGATCAGTTCCAAGGCCAGAATGCTGCGCATCCGCGAGCTGGAGCAGGCCCAGGAATCCGACGCCCGCCGCAGGCAGGACGCCCAGGACAGCCTGGACGAGGCCCAACGGAAGCTTGACGCGGTGCTTGCCTTCATTCCCCTGCTGGAAGCCTTTGCAGATCGCGACGCGCCGCAGCGGTCCGCGGACCTGTCCAGGCGCGTCCAGGATCTGGAGGTCAGAAGGCCGGAGATCCTGCGCAGGGCCCAGCTGTTGGCCGAGCTGGACAGGGACGCGTTCCTGCTGGACTGGCGCGCCGCCCCGGAGCAGGTCGCGGAACTGGAGAAGGTCCTGCAAGCCATCAGCCATGAGCTTCAGGGGATCGGCCGGGAGCTGGAGCGGCTTGCCGCGGCAACGGGCCGGATGGAGAAGGACAAGCAGGACAAGGAGGCTCGGCGCGTGGCCCTGCTGGAGCAGCTTCGGTCCGCCGAAGAACGGAAGGCGTTCCTGGAACAGGAAGAGCCCCTCGACGTCCTGCTGGGCCGCGTGGATTTCCAGGAGGCCGAGGCCTTGGAAACGTCCGTTCGCGAGCTGAAGGAGAACAGGGACCGGCAGGGAAAGGCGCGTGATCTTCTGATCGATGAACGTGGCGGAATTCAGTCTCAACTGCTGAAGGTGGCGGAGGATCTGGAGCGCTTCGTCCGGAAAAAAAGGGAAGAGGCGGCGGAGCAGGAAAACGCCCTGCGCGAGTGGCGGGTCTTTTTCCCTGACGAGGCGCCGCCCAGGCCGGTCGAAAGCCCCAGCCAGGGGCTCGTGGAGCGGGCCAGGGCGCAGCGGGAATCCCTGCGACAAAGCCTTGGTCAGCGAATCGCCCAGGTCGGTGCCGGGCACGGCATTGCCGTGAACACGGAACGCGAGCCGGACGAATCAGCCGCGCTGCTGCTGGAAGCCATGATGCCCCACGGCATCGACCTGGACAGGGAGGAAGCGCAGCTTGATCAGCTCCGGGCCGAGTTGAAGGAGATCGAAGGCCGGATCAGGTCCTATGTGGAGGAAATCAAGAGAAACGTCGACGTGGACCTGAACGAACTCGGGCGGCGGGTGCATCAGGTCAACCGCATTCTCTCGGATCTGAGTTTCGGCCGGATCAGACGGGTCCAGCTGGACCGGGAGTTCCTGCCGGCCTACGAAGGGCTCAAAAGGCTCAAGGGCCAGCAGCTCACGCTCTTTTCCCACGGCGAGCCCCTGACACTGCAGCAGTTCATCCAGCAGGTCCGGGACATGGTCGCGCGGTATGCGAGAACCGAGGAGATCAGCGAGGAGCAGATCGCGGACTACCGGACCTACGTCCGGATTCGCTGGACCATCACCGATGCGGAAGGCACGACCCGGGACGCCGGGTTTTCCAGCGGGGAGGGGCTGGGCATCAACCTGGCCATCTGCCTGAGCCTGCTCTTCTACCTGTCCGGCGGTTCCGACCGGAGCAGGGTGCAAGGAATGCTGCTCATGGCGCTGGACGAAGCCGAACGGTTGGACGAAAAGGCCCTGCTCACGGTCAGATCCCTGCTGGACCGGGTCAACTGCCAGCTGCTTGTGGCCCTGCCCAGGACGCTTGAGGTCCCCTCGTCCCTCTGTCACCTGCTCACCCCGCTCTCCCAAGGGGTGACCCACATCTCCGTCTACCACGAAGGCTGATCATGGGGGCAAGATGCCTGCTGAAGACCTGCCTGCGGCTGCGTGACCTCCAGGAGCAGCAGGCAATCCGCCATACCAGCCTGCTTGACGAATATGTGCGAGCCGGCATCCTGGAAAGGACCGCCAATCTGATCCGGATCAAGGATCACGACACCCTGGGGAACATCCTCGATCTGCAATGCGCCGGGCTTTTGCGGGACAAGGCCGAGGCGGAGCGCCTGCTCCAGGAGCTTGGGCTGGACATCGCGATCACGGCTCTGCCCCGGGAAGCGCTTCTTCTGGCCAGGGCCCTGCGATCCGCACCCGCCATCCCGGAGCGGGCCTGGCACCAGCAGCTGTGTGCCGAGCTTTTCGGAGACTCGAAATTCCTCCAGAAACACCACCTGCTCCTGCGCATCTATTCCCAATGGCGGGCCAATGCCGGAGGCGGCGGGGAACTGCGGATCAAGGCCTTTGAGCCGGTCCGGCACGAACAGGGGCTGGACCTGCGTGAGGTCACCGCATGCTGCGGCCAGGCGGTCCTGGACGCCGTCGATGCCTCGGGCCTGCAACACTGGGATTTTTCCGGGCTGGACCTCGTGGTCACCTGCGAAAACCTCTCCCCGTTCCTCCAGCTTGACCTGCCCCGGGGGCTGCTCGTCTACACCGCCGGATATGCCGGCACGTCATTGACCGCGTTTCTACGCGGTCTTCCGCAAGCCTGCCGCTGGGTGCACTTCGGCGACTTCGATCCGGACGGGCTGTACATCTTCGAAAACATCCAGCGGGTCGCCGGGCGAGAGGGGTCCTTTTTTCCCGGCATTTCCTTTCTCGCCGGACACGACCTGCCGGGGTACCCGGCAAAGCGGAACTGGGAGCCTGAGAGATACGTTTCGGATCAGGCCAGGGAACTGGCCCGTTGGGGAGCAAGCAGAAATCTCTACGTGGAGCAGGAGGCGATCATGGCCGCTGCCAGCGACCAGATTGCCCGGAGCCTTGTCAGTGTAACGGAAACCCCGTCTGGTTGATTATGCCGAAACAGGAGATGATTCCTGTCCTCGATTCAATAACGATACCTGAATGGGAGGGGGTGCCGGACGAGGCGTTCATGGCCGCCGTGCCGGTCGACCATGACGCCCTGTCCAAGACCGGGAGAACGGCACGGTATCGGAACGAATTCGATAACGCGATGTAGAAGGCTTGGTGCAAGGACGTTGCACCAAGCCGAAGACGGATGACGGATGACGGAGAAGGGAAAATATGTGGTTGCGGCAATACGATTTCAAGGTCTGACAGAGCCAGTCTCTTCTTGCAGTATCAAATGAAGAGGCAGGAGCGGCGCCCCCCTTGGAATTGACATTAAAAGACAGATAAGTACAATTGTACTTATGAAGGTTGTTGCCGATACCAATACATTTCTTGCCGTTGTTTTGAACGAACCGGAGAAAGATGCTCTAGTCCGGGCGACATCTGGACATCAGCTCATTGCTCCCGAGGTTCTGCCGTACGAAATCGGCAATGCTCTGACCGCAATGCTGAAAAAGGGCGTCCTTGCTCCTCCCGAGGTTGCACTCATCTGGGACGCTGTTCGGCAAATTCCCGTGGAACTCAGGGCGGTTGACATGCGCGAGGCATTGCGCTTGGCCGTGAGGTTCCAGATATATGCCTATGATGCGTATTTTCTTGATTGCGCGTTGAATGGCCGTTTTCCTCTCCTGACCCTTGATCGCGGCATGAGGCGGTGCGCGCAACATCTGAATGTACAAATACTGGAGTTCTGATCATGCAAGTATTTACCTATTCCCAGGCCCGCCAGGCATTGGCAACGGTCCTCAACACTGCTCGCTCCGAGCGGGTTTTGATCACCCGCCGCGGCGGAGAAACTTTTGAGGTCACGCTCAGGCCTGCCCCCAAATCACCTTTTGACGTGCCTGGAGTGACAACCCGGGCTGCCACTCGGGATATTCTCGCTGCGATTCGGGAATCGAGGTCGCGGGAAAGCGAGCAGGATGCATCTCCGGTGGACAAGGCTTCTCAATGACTCCATGCACGTCAGAGGATGTGTCCAAGGCTGCCAGCTTCTTTGTTCGCTCCACCCCTCAATCATCCAGCTGAATATCCTTCCCCTCCCTAACCCTTTTCATGGTCCGCACGGCGCACATCTTGCCGCACATGGTGCAGGAGTCCTCGTGGGCCGGTTTGGAGGAGGCGCGGTAGGCGCGGGCTTTTTCCGGGTCCAGGGCCAGGTTGAACATGGCTTCCCAGTCCAGGTCGGCGCGGGCCTTGGACATCTTGTCGTCCCAGTTGCGTGCGCCGGGGATGCCTTTGGCGATGTCCGCGGCGTGGGCCGCGATGCGAGAGGCCATGATCCCTTCCTTCATGTCCTCCAGGGTGGGCAGGCGCAGGTGTTCGGCCGGGGTGACGTAGCAGAGGAAATCCGCACCGGCGGCCGCGGCCACGGCTCCGCCGATGGCGCTGGTGATGTGGTCGTAGCCCGGGGCCACGTCCGTGACCAGGGGGCCGAGCACGTAGAAGGGCGCGCCGTGGCAGAGCCGTTTTTCCAGGACCATGTTCGCGGCGATCTCGTTCAGGGCCATGTGTCCGGGTCCTTCGATCATCACCTGGACGTCGCGTTCCCAGGCCCGCTTGGTCAGCTCGCCCAGGACGATCATCTCCTGGACTTGGACCGCGTCCGTGGCGTCGTGCAGGGAGCCGGGACGGCAGCCGTCGCCCAGGCTCAGGGTCACGTCGTGTTTTGCGCAGATTTCCAGGAGCCGGTCGTAATGCTCGTAGAACGGGTTCTCGGCGTCGTTCTCCTTCATCCAGGCGTAGAGCAGGGAACCGCCCCGAGAGACCAGGGAGGTCAGGCGATTGGTCTTATCGATCCGCTCCGCGGTCAACCGGTTCAAGCCGCAGTGGATGGTCAAAAAATCCACGCCGTCGTCCACGTGGGCCTGGACCACGTCGAAGAACTCGTCCGCGCTGATGTCGGACAGATTCTTGTCGTAGAAGCCCACGGCGTCATAGATGGGTACCGTGCCGATCATGGCCCGGGATTCGGCGATCAGGGCCTGGCGGAATTCCCGTGTCTTGCCGAAGCAGCTCAGGTCCATGATCGCCTCGGCTCCCAGGCGCAGGGCGTGGCGGACCTTTTCCATTTCCAGGTCCATGTCGCAGGCGTCCTTGGAAATGCCCAGGTTGACGTTGATCTTGGTCCGCAGCCCCCGGCCGACGCCTTCAGGGTCCAGGTGGGCGTGATTCTTGTTCGCCGGAATGATCACCTCGCCCGAGGCCATGCGCTCCATCAGGGTTTCCAAAGGCAGATTCTCCTTGGCCGCCACGGTGCGCATCTGGTCCGTGACAATGCCCTTGCGGGCCGCATTCATTTGGGTTGTCCAACTCATGATTTTGTTTCCCTCATATTTTGTTGCATGGCTTTACGCAGGGCTTGGATCTGCGCCGGTATGTCCGGCTTGGCGACGATTTCCGTGATCATGGCCACGCAGGACGCGCCCCGCTGAACCACCTCGCCGATGTTGTGCTCCTTGATCCCGCCGATGACCACGAAGGGGATGGACAGGTTGGCCGTGACCCATTCCAGGTATTCCAGACCCACCGGCGCGCAGACGTCCTTCTTGGTCTTGGTGGCAAAGATCGGCCCCACGCCAATGTAGTCCACTCCGACCTCCACCGCGGCTCGGGCCTGGTCCGGGCAGTGGGTGGACAGGCCGATGATCTTGTCCGGTCCGAGTAGGTGGCGGACCACCGGCACGGGCAGGTCGTCCTGGCCCACGTGGACGCCGTCCGCGTCCACGGCCTGGGCCACGGCCACGTCGTCGTTGACCAGGAAGAGAGCCCCGGTCTTACGGGTCAGCTCCCGGATGGCCGCGCATTCCTCCAGCTTGACCCGTCCAGGCTTGTCCTTCTCCCGGTACTGAATGAGCTTGATGCCGGCGTCCAGCATGGATTGAACCACCTCCAGGTTGGAGCGGCCCAGGGAGTGCTCCTCGCTGGTCAGGCAGTAGAGGTCGATGTTGTGCAAGGGATTATTCATCATGGGATTCCTTTGGTGATGATGGTTCAATGTTTTGAGTTCACGGTTCAACGGTCCATGGTCGGCCAATGCAATTCCGTGGGTGCGCACCTGTGTGAGCGCCCCAGGGGCATTTCCTTCTCTGTAAAAAGAATATAATTTCAAATTATTAGGTTGAAGTATGTTCAGGGTGAACCTCCAGGGTGGGCCAGCAATCATCGAAATCGAAATCGCTGTCGAAATCGGAAAGTTTCCAGAAATCGATTTCGATCACGATTTCGATTTCGATACCGATTTAGAGCGCCCGAAGTGCGGAAACAAACCTGCCTTGGTGTCAGCCCCGTCCGGATTGTCAGGGCTCTTTTCCTCAATCTTGTTGATGCAGAAAATGATGCAACACCACGTCGGCCTGCTTGGCCGCGGCTACGGCGACCAGAGGGGCCAGCGGGGGCGTGTCCGGGCAGGCGGCGGTTTGCTCGTCGCCCACGAGGAAGAAATTGGCCCGAAGGCGTCTGGTGCGGATGCGATCGGCATCCCCGCATCCGGCAATGCCCGAAGCGGCCACAAACAAGGCCGCAGTGGGGAGCATGGCCTCGGCCAGCAGCTTTTTCACGGCCGGCTCATCCACGCATTCCAGCATGGCATCGCATCCCGCCAAGAGCGGGTGAACATTTTTCGAGGTGATCACTGTTTCGTGCAGTTCCAGTTCCAGGTCCGGATTGATCCGCAGCAGGTTGGCTCCCAGGGCCACGACCTTGGGCAGGCCGACCTGATCCGGAAAGAAGAACTGCCGGTTCAGGTTAGAGGGTTCCACCCGGTCGAAATCCGCGAGCACGAAGCGCTTGAACCCGGAGCGGACCAGGGCATGGGCGCAGTTGGAGCCCAGCCCACCGGCCCCGGCCAAGCCGATGCGCACCCGTTGCAGGCGGGCCAGGGCGTCCTGGCCGATGTGGTGGGCGATGCCTTGTTCCAGGAGGTTCATGGCGTTACCGGGTTTAATTGCTGCCAATCCTTGAACACCGGCTGATAGCCCTTGCTCCGCAACATGGCCGTGATCTCGCCCACGCTGCGGTCGTCGGCCACCTCGAACTGCGGCGTTCCTGCCTGATCCGCCCCATGGCCGCCCACGGAGGTGGAGACTCCGGCGGAGAGCCGGGTGACGCCCAGGGGCAGGAGGTTTTCCCGCAGCCCGGGGGCTTCCCTGGTGGACAGGGTGATGGCGGCCCGAGGCAGGAACAGGCGTTGGGCCAGGAGGATCTGGGTCAGGTCGCGGTCCGAAACCGGGTGCTCCGGCTGCCAGCCCGCGGCATGGGGGCGCATCCGGGGCAAGGACAGGCCGATTTCCGCGCCGGGATACCGATCCTGCAGCCAGCGGGCGTGCAGGGCGGCCCAGAAAGCGTCCATGCGCCAGTCACCCAGGCCGTAGAGCGCGCCGATCCCCACCCAGCGCATGCCTGCCCGGCAGGCCCGTTCCGGGGTGTCCAGGCGGAACACGTAGTCCTGTTTGGGGCCGCTGGGATGCATCCGGGCGTATTGCTCCGGGTCGTAGGTTTCCTGATAAATCGTCAGCCCTTCGGCCCCGGCGGTGATCATCCGGGCGTATTCCTCCTGGGTCAGGGCGTAGACCTCCAGGAGCAGGCTGGGGAAAAATTCGCGAAGCACGGCCAGGACCTGCTCCAGATACTCAGGCGGGGCCTTGGCCTGGGCGTCGCCGGTGAGCACCAAGACCTGACGCAGCCCGGTGGCGGCGATGCGCTCGGCCTCGACGCGGACTTCATCCAGGGAAAGCTGGCGGCGCTTGTTTTTTTGTTCCGCGTTGAAACCGCAATACACGCAGCTGTTGGTGCAGAAATCCGAAACATAGAGCGGGGTGAACAACTGCACGGCCCGACCAAAGTGACGCAGGGTCACGGCCGTGGCCTTGCGGGCCAGTTCTTCCAGCATGGTCCCGGCGGCAGGGGAGAGCAGGGCCAGCAGGTCATCCGGGCCGAGGCGGTCCTTGTCCAGGGCTCGCATCACGTCCTGGCGCTGAAATCCATGGATGGCCTTGGCCATGTCCAGGTCGGCATAGGCGCCCATGACTTCGGCAAAACTCATGGGCGTTATCCTTCCAAAAAGCCGGTCAACGGCGAAGAAGCATCGGCCTGCATCCGCTGAGCACCAGGCCCGGCCAGAAATCCTCGCCGTCCGGCCCGTACAGCTTCGCCGAAAGCCTTGGCCATGCTCACGGGATCGGCGGCCGTGGCAATGGCCGTGTTCACCAGCACGGCGTCCGCGCCCATCTCCATGGCCTCGCAGGCATGGGAGGGCCGGCCCAGCCCGGCGTCCACGATGATCGGCAGGTCGATCTCCTCGATCAGGATGCGGATCATCTCCCTGGTCTGCAGGCCGCGGTTGGTGCCGATGGGCGCGCCCAGGGGCATTACCGCCGCGGCTCCGGCAGATGCCAGGTCCCGGGCCATGTACAGGTCCGCGTTGACGTAGGGCAGGACCACGAAGCCCTCGGCGGCCAGGACTTCCGTGGCCCGCACCGTGGCGTATCCGTCCGGGAGCAGGTGGTTGTTGTCCGCGATGACCTCGATCTTGATCCAGTTCCCGCAGCCCATGGCCCTGGCCAGCCGGGCGATGCGCACGGCCTCGTCCGCGGTACGCGCCCCAGAGGTGTTGGGCAGCAGGCGCATGTGTTTGGGGATGTGGTCCATGACATTGCCCGTGGCGGCCTGAAAATCCACCCGCCGCAAGGCCACGGTGATCACCTCGGAACCAGAGGCCGCGCAGACCTCCGGAATCACGGCGTCGTCGCCGTACTTGCCCGTTCCGGTGAGCAGCCGGCTGCCCAGGCGTTCCCCGCCGATCTCGAACAGGTCGTCCATCATGTCTTGGTGCATCACCCACCTCCCACGAACTGCAACAGTTCTAGCCGATCACCCTCCTGGAGCCTGGTTTTTGGGAATTCCTCGCCGGGCACGATTTCTCGGTTCAACTCGGCCACAACCCGGGAAGGATCCAGCCCCCTGGTCGATATCAGGTCATGGAGCGTGATGTCTTCGTGCTGGGACTCGCTCATCCCGTTGACAATCACCTGCATATCCAACCTCCTTATGATCTTTTCGCCAAAAAAAACGCCTTTTCGGAACCTGGCGTGAAGCTCTGCGGTCCGAAAAGGCGGTCTCTCGCGGTGCTTCCCTACGACGGTATGATCCGTGTCAGGTTCCAAGGGTCGGGGCATCTGCCCCCTCTCAGCCTTGCGGCTCCCCCAGCAGTGAGACCAATTGCTAGTCTAATCCGGTTCGAGTGTAAAGACTCCCGAAGAATTGAGGTCGGCTTTGCCCTTTTTTTTGCTTGCCAGTTGCTCAATAATAGCCTAATTGGACACGGTTCAAAATTCGCACATCCTCCAAGGAACCCGAGGGTCTTTCGTCCGTGACGAAAGTGAGCGGGGTCGCGTGTGGAGGGTGGAGGAAAAACCCATCAGTTTAAGGAGTATTGCAATGGCGTACGTAACAATGAAGCAAATGCTGGAGACCGGGGTGCACTTCGGCCATCAGACAAGGCGATGGAATCCCAAAATGCGCCCGTATATTTTTGGCGCGCGCAACGGCATCCATATCATCGATTTGCAGCAAACGGTGAAGATGTTCCAGAAGGCCCATGATTTCATTGCTGAGACTGTGGCCCAAGGTGGAAAGGTCATGTTTGTGGGCACCAAGCCGCAGGCACGGGAAATCATCAAACAGGAAGCGGAACGAGTGGGCATGTATTCCGTGACCCATCGCTGGATGGGTGGTACCCTGACCAACTTCCAGACCATTCGCAGCAGCATTCAGCGCCTGAAAAAGCTGGAAACCATGTTTGAAGACGGTACCGTGAACCGGTTCGTCAAAAAGGAAATCGTGCGCATGCAGCGCGACGTGGAAAAGTTGAACCTGGCTCTGGGCGGAATCAAGGACATGGAAGGATTGCCCCAGGCAGCATTCATCATCGATCCGAACCGGGAAGACATCGCGGTTCAGGAATGTCGCAAGCTGAATATCCCGGTTGTGGCCGTGGTGGACACCAACTGTGATCCGGACCTGATAGACTTCATTATCCCGGGCAACGACGACGCCATCCGGGCGATCAAGTTGTTTTCCGCCAGCATCGCCGACGCGTGCTCCGAAGGGGCCGCCAGAATGCGTGATATGGACGAGGCCGCCGAAAAAGCTGCCGACGCCGCGCTGGCCCAGGCCGCCGCTGAAAGTGAAGAGATAGAAGTTGAACGTGAACAAGACGTTACGGAGGAGAAATAAATGGCCATTACCGCAAGTTTGGTGAAGGAGCTGCGCGAGCGTACCGGCGCGGGCATGATGGATTGCAAGAAGGCCTTGCAGGAGTGTGGCGGGGACCAGGAAAAATCCCTGCTTTGGCTGCGTGAAAAAGGCTTGGCCAAGGCGCAAAAGAAGTCCGGCCGAGCCACCTCCCAGGGTGTCATCGGTTCCTATATTCACTCCAACGGCAAGATCGGAGTAATGGTCGAGCTGAAGTGCGAAACCGATTTCGTGGCCAAGAATGAAAAATTTCTGGAACTGGCCAAGGACCTGGCCATGCAGGTGGCCGCCACCTCACCGCTGTGCGTCGCGTCGGAAGACATCCCGGAAGACGTCTTGGAGCGGGAGCGCCAATTCGTCACCCAACAGACCCGGGACGAGGGCAAGCCGGAAAACATCATTCCCAAGATCGTGGACGGTCGGATGAAGAAGTTCGCCCAGGAAGTTTGTCTGCTGGAGCAGGTCTTCATCAAGGATGACTCGCGCAAGATCAAGGATTTGATCACGGAAACCATCGCCGTGCTTGGCGAAAATATCCAGGTCGGTCGGATCGTGCGGTTGGCCTTGGGTGAAGAAGCGTAATACGAAACGAATGGCCGCGGGGGCACGGCGCGTCGTGCCCCTTCCGTGAACCCGTTCAACCTGCGGCCTGAGCCGTTGGAGCAGGCATGATGGAACTGCGCTATCCCCGAATATTGCTGAAAATCAGCGGTGAGGCCCTGGCTGGGCCTAATCAGTCCGGGATCGATCCCGAGACCATCGACACATTCTGTCGGGAAATGTTCGAGGTCGCCGAATTGGGAGTCGAATTGGCGCTGGTGATCGGCGGCGGGAACATTTTCCGGGGGCTTTCAGCGGCCTCTCGGGGGATGGATCGAGCCGGGGCGGACTACATGGGCATGCTGGCCACGGTCATCAACTCCCTGGCTGTCCAGGACGGCCTGGAAAAGTTGGGACTGGCCACACGGGTGATGACCGCTTTTCCCATGCAGCAAGTGGCCGAGCCTTATATCCGTCGCCGGGCTATCCGGCATCTGGAAAAGAAGCGGGTAGTGATCTGTGCAGCGGGCACGGGTAATCCGTTTTTTACTACGGATACCGCTGCGGTTCTGCGCGGGGCTGAGCTCAAGGTGCAAGCCATTCTCAAGGCTACCAAGGTTGATGGTGTCTACGACAAGGATCCCAAGAAGGATCAAGACGCCCAGCTGTTCCCGCATATCTCTTATATTGATGTCCTGAAAAAGCGCCTGAAAGTCATGGATTCTACGGCCATTTCTCTGGCCATGGACAACAATTTGCCCATCGTGGTCTTCAACCTGTTCACCGAGGGCAACATCAAAAGGGTCGCACTGGGAGAACCAACGGGAACGCTGGTTACAGGAGGAGAGTAAATATGGCATCCGTACTGGACGACAACAAGGAACGTATGGAAAAATCCCTGCAAAGCCTGGACAGAGAGTTCAAAAGGCTGCGCACTGGACGGGCTTCCTCAGCCCTGCTGGAGGGCATTCGTGTTGACTATTACGGAACGCCTACGCCGCTGGAGCAGTTGGCTTCCATTTCCATTCCGGACAGCCGGACCATCTCCATTCAGCCCTGGGACCGCGGGGCATTCAAGGACGTGGAAAAGGCCATCCTCAAATCCGAGCTGGGATTGAACCCGGTCAACGACGGCAAAACTCTGCGGATCATCATTCCGCCGCTTACTGAGGAGCGCCGCAAGGAACTGGTCAAGATTGCCAAGAAGTTCACAGAGGAGGCCAAGGTCAGCATTCGAAATATTCGCCGCGATGCGAACGACACGCTGAAAAAACAGGAAAAGGCCAAGGAAATGACCGAGGATGAGCTGCACAAAACCCAGGACGAGGTGCAGAAGCTAACGGACGAATTTATTGCCAAGACCGACGCCATTTTCGCGGCCAAGGAAAAGGAAATCATGGAGATTTGATCCGAATTGTCCTCTCTCCCGCGGCATATCGCCATCATCATGGACGGCAACGGACGGTGGGCCGAGCAGCATGGCCTGCCGCGAGCCGAAGGCCACAAGGCCGGCACCCGCTCTGCACGCAAGATTGTCACGCACTGTCGCAAGATCGGCATTGAATATGTGACGTTCTACACCTTTTCCAAGGAAAATTGGTCGCGACCTCGCGAAGAGGTCTCTTTCCTGTTCGAGATGCTCCAGTCCTACCTCAAGAGCGAGATGGACTCCCTGCTGGAGCGGGACATCCGGCTGCACGTGCTCGGAGACTGGACCGAGCTGCCCTTTGCCCTGCGCCAGCTTCTGCGCCACGTCTGCGCCAGGAGCAGCCATTGCAAGTCCATGGTCGTCAATTTGGCCTTGAACTATTCCGGTCGTGAAGAAATCGTAAGGGCCTGCCGGAAAATGATATCCCTGGGCGTATCCATGGACCAGGTCACGGAGCGATCCCTGGCCGACAACCTGGACACGGCCGGTCAGCCGGATCCGGATCTGATCATCCGGACCAGCGGTGAACAACGTTTGAGCAATTTTTTGCTGTACCAGGCAGCATACAGCGAACTTATCTTTACTCCAGTGATGTGGCCGGACTTTGACGAGGATTGCCTGCAAACAGCTCTGGACGAATATTCCAGGCGATCCCGAAGGTTCGGCGGGCTGGAGCAGCCCCCGGCCTGATCCGTAAAGTCTTCCTTTCTGATCCCGTTATTTTCATCCATTCTTGCCATAAGCCAACAGCATCATCATGCCCTTGACCTCACACCAAAAACGCCTGTTGACCGGGCTGCTGCCGTTACCCATCCTGCTCTGGATTCTGATTTCCGGGGGAGTGTCGCTGTTGCTTCTTGTGATGATTCTGGCCGCTCTAGGTCAATGGGAATTATATTCCATGTTTTGGAAAGGAACGCGATCAGGGTGGAAGGTGCTGGGTGTTGCCGGTGGGGCACTTTTCCTGCTGGTCGCATACTTGGCGCCCTTGGCGGTCCCCGCTGTCCTGGCCGCACTGTTTGGCCTGTTCGGCATCATGTTTTTGATCAGTTACAGCAACAATCCGGAAACCGCGTCATTTCCTGAAGTGCTGCTGCTTTTTCTGGGTTGCTGCTATCTGCCGCTGCTGTTGCACTTTGCCCTGGGGTTGACGTGGCCGGAGTTATTGCTGGTCGTGGCCGCGGCGTTTCTGTCCGATACGGCTGCCTACTACGCCGGCTCCAGGCTGGGACGTCGGCATGTCTGGCCGTCCATCAGCCCCAAGAAGACCTGGGAAGGTAGCGCCGGGGGCTTGGCAGCCTGTGTGGCTGTTTGCCTGATTGTGGGCCTGGGCTGGGGCATTGCGAGTGCTTCGGCGTTTATCCTCCTGGGCATAGCTCTGAATGGAGCCGCCCAGGTGGGGGACTTTTTCGAATCCGCCCTGAAGCGTTCCCAGGCCGTCAAGGACTCCGGAACCCTCCTGCCTGGCCACGGAGGCATTTTGGACCGCATCGACAGTCTGCTATTTGTTTTACCGGCCTATTCGGGCCTGAGCCTTGTTTTTCCTTTCTTTTAGATTGTGCACCAAGCCTTCATCTCCACGGCCTCCCCTTCCATGTCCCCCTTGCACGCTTGCCGATACATCAGCGACCTGCCTTTGACAGCGTCATCCGTTCCACGTGGCTTGGTCATTCTGGGCAGCACGGGCTCCATCGGCCGTAGCGCCCTGGCAGTGATCAGTGAGCATCCTGAACGCTTTTTGGTGAAAGGGTTGGCCGGTGGGCGCAACATCCACCTGTTGGCTGAACAGGCCGTGAAGTGGCGGCCGGAGATGTTGGCGGTGTTGGACGCTTCACTGGCCAATAAACTGCAAGAACTGTTGCCCTCCGGTTATGCTCCGGAGATCGTTTACGGTCGGGAAGGGTACGAGCAGATGGCCCGGTTGCCCGAAGCCGAGATGATCCTCTCCGCCCAGGTGGGTGCAGCCGGGTTGCCGGCCACACTGGCCGCGGCTCAGGCTGGAAAGGTCATTGCCCTGGCCAACAAGGAGTCTTTGGTTTTGGCCGGTGCCATGATCCGCGACGCCTGCAGCCGATACGGCGCCATGATCCTACCGGTGGACTCGGAGCACAACGCGGTGTTCCAGTCCTTGCAGGGGGAAAACTCCTTCAGCCTGCGCCGGATCATCCTCACAGCCTCGGGCGGTCCGTTTCGCGATCTGGACGCGACGGAATTGAACACGGTCACGGTGCGGCAAGCCCTTGCCCATCCCAATTGGTCCATGGGCGCAAAAATCAGCGTGGACTCCGCGACGCTGATGAACAAGGGCTTGGAAGTCATTGAAGCCTGTTTACTCTTCGGGCTGGATCTGGACCAGGTTGCCGTGTTGATCCACCCGCAAAGCATTGTGCATTCCTTGGTGGAATTTACGGATCGTTCCCTGCTGGCCCATCTTGGACCGGCGGATATGCAGGTGCCCATTTCCCACTGTTTGGGATATCCTCGTCGCCTGGCATTGAGCTTGGCCCCTCTGGACCTGCTTCAGGCCGGAACCTTGACCTTTCGGGAGCCAAGGACAGATCTCTTTCCCTGCCTGGAATTGGCCCGTGAAGCCTTGCGAAGCGGGCCGAGCCATCTGGTGGTGCTGAATGCGGCCAACGAAGCCGCCGTTGACCTGTTTCTGACGGAAAAGATCACGTTTTTGCAGATCCCGCTTTTGATCCGTAGCGCACTGGATGGTCATGCCGGGCAGCGGGTGGATTCCCTGGAGACCATCATGGCATTGAGCGCCGCCACGCAACGATTTATCCGCCAACACACTCTGAAGCTGGCTACATCCTGAGCAAACCCTGCGTGGTCCGAAGCCCGAGGCGGCAATCCCTTTTTCATGTACATTCAGCACCTTCAATCTTGACTTGGGGCCGGGAAGTACCAGAATAATGTCCGTAACCGTGTTGTTGAACATGAGACCGGCAACGTGCCAGTCCTTTCGGTTACTGGTCATGATCATGTCTTGAAGTCCTCCTCAACCCATCAGCCACTGAGAACTGCATGCAAAGTGTTTTTGCCATCATACTTGTCCTGGGCGTTCTGATTTTTTTTCATGAACTCGGCCATTTCCTTGTTGCGCGCCTGTTTCGAATCGGCGTGCCGGTTTTTGCGCTTGGATTCGGGCCAAAGATCTTCGGTTTCAAATACGGCGCGACGGAGTATCAGCTTCGTGCCGTGCCTCTCGGGGGATTCGTCAAACTGGCCGGGGAAAGTCCCGAGGAGGAGCTGGCTGAAGGGATTGGCAGGGAGTCCAGTTTCAGCCTGCGGCCTCCCTGGCAGCGCATCCTGGTGGTGGCCGCCGGACCGGTGTTCAATTTTGTGCTGGCTGTCTTCATCTATTGGGGGCTGTTTTGGACGCATGGCCAGCAAGAACTGCTGCCCGTTGTCGGACAGGTCCTGGAGGACAGCCCGGCCCAGGTGGCTGATCTGCGTGATGGAGATCGGATCCTTTCCGTCAATGGCCGGGATATCCTGTTCTGGAGCGAATTGGCCGAGAGCATCCAGCAGTCCGAAGGCCAAACCATGCAACTGGCGGTGCAACGCGACGACCAGGTCGTTTCCATCGCTGCGCAGCCTCGTGTGGAAGTTCGACAGAACCTCTTCGGCGAGGACATCAAAGTGGCCATGCTGGGCATCACCGCATCCGGAGAGACTCAATCCATTGCCCTAGGCCCGGGCACGGCTCTGGTGGCCGGCGCGGAGCAGACCTGGACCATTATCACCCTGACGGTTCAGGGAATTATCAAACTGATTGAACGGATCATCCCGGCGGACAACATCGGCGGCCCGATTCTTATTGCCCAACTTGTCAGTGAGCAGGCCTCGGAAGGGTTGACCAATCTGTTGGCTCTGACCGCGTTGATCAGCATCAATCTCGGTTTGTTGAATCTGCTTCCCGTGCCGGTTCTGGATGGAGGACATATTCTTTTTTACACCATCGAGGCGGTTACCGGAAAGCCGCTCAATCCCCGAATGCAGGAAATCGCCTACAAGATCGGGATCGCCTTTCTGATCGCACTGATGACCTTTGCGGTGTTCAATGACATCCACCGTTTCTTCAAGTGACCGATTGTTCGAAGGGGCCGGGCCATTGCCTGGCGCGTCCGCCGAACGCCTGTTGCTGACACTGAATTGCGTGGAAGAGCGGGTGCAGGTCCTGCTTGCCCGGGAGAGCACCCTGGTTTTTCACCAGGAGTGGGCCGCTCCGGCCAGGGTGATGCGCTTTTTGGCCCCTGCCCTGGACCACGCTTTGGACATTCTCGAACTGAGAATGCGCGACCTTAACGGGATTGCCTGTGTACGCGGCCCAGGTAATTTTACCGGCCTTCGCCTCTGCCTGGCCACGGCCTACGGACTGGCCGTGGGCGCGGGGTTGCCCATGGCCGGCCTGGACTATCTGCACTTGCTGGCCAGCGGCCCGGTTACTCTCGTTTCTGGTCGCCTTGTTGTGCTGACCCATGCGCGACGGGGGCTGGTCCATGCCCAATCCTTTTGGATCGACGACTCGGCTGGTGCGCCAAGAAAGGTCTCGGCAGGTTGCGGTAAATCACTCGTCAGGCCATTGGATGAACCTCGCATCGTGGCTGTGGATGATGCCGCTGCCCTCCAAGCTTTGTGCGGCAATGAGGAAGCACCGTTGACCTTGATGGGCAGCGGAGTTCGGCGCAACCTGGAGAGCATCAGGGCCGTATTCTCTCAGGCTCACATTCTGGACGCATCCTGGGATCATCCTCGGGCGGACATCCTGATTCAGGCTGCGCGCACTGCCGCCTTTCACCATGGACCTATTGAACCACGCTACCTGCGCCCATGCGATGCCGAGGAGAATTTGGAGCTTTTCGCGGCCAAGAGGGGATTCAGTTCCGAGGAAGCACGGGAACGGATGCATCAGGAAATGACCGGCGAATTTATGGTTCGGACATGACAGCCACCCGGAAAGTCTGCATTCATGGCCATTACTATCAGCCGCCACGGATTGATCCCTGGTTCCAGGAACTGCTGCCAGAAGGAAGTGCCGCACCAGGGCTGAACTGGAACCAGCGGATTCTGGAGGAGTCCTATGCACCCCTCGCCTGGGCTCGTCGCAAAGACGCCCGAGGAAGGATTACGGATCTGGTCAACTGCTATGCCTGGACCAGCTTCAATTTTGGTCCGACCCTGCTCTCCTGGCTAGAGTGGGCTGACCCTGTCTGCTATGCCCGAATCCTGGATGCGGATCGCCAGAGTCTGGAGCGCTGGGGACACGGCAACGCCCTGGCGCAGTGCTACCATCATCTGATCATGCCGCTGGCATCACCTTTGGACAAACAGGCCCAACTGGCCTGGACCATCGCTGATTTTCAGGCTCGCTATCAGCGTGCGCCTGAAGGGCTCTGGCTTTCCGAAGCTGCCGTGGATACTCCAACGCTGGAGGCCGTGGCCCAGGCCGGGTTTCGCTTTGTGGTTCTGGCTCCCCGTCAGGCCCGAGCCGTGTCAACTCTGGATGGATCGAATTTTCAACCCGTGGATGAATCCAGCCTGGACATCCGCTGGCCGTATGCCGCCGTGTTGCCTTCCGGCCGGGAACTGGCCATATTTTTCTATCATGGGCCGATCTCCCAGGCCGTGGCCTTTGAGCGGCTCCTGACTGACGGCGAGAGACATTTTCAACGGATTGAAACGGCCGCGGGTATGGGGCTGCTCTGTGTGGCCACGGATGGCGAGACTTACGGCCATCATGTTCCCTTCGGTGAAATGGCCCTTGCCTATGTCCTGGAACAGATCCGCCAGGAGCGGGATGGGTTGGAGCTGACCAACTTCGCGGCCTTTCTGGCTGCCAATCCGCCTGCTCAGCGGATCGTGCTTCACGAGCCGTCCTCCTGGAGCTGTATTCACGGCGTGGAACGCTGGCGTTCGGACTGCGGCTGCACGGACGGTGGACATCCGGGCTGGAACCAACGCTGGCGTGGACCATTGCGTAACGCCCTGGCCCTGAACAAGCAATACGTGGACGAGCATTTTTTCGGCGTTGGGCGGCGACTTTTCAACGATCCCAGAAAGGCCTTGCTGGGTTATGGGCGATTACAGGCCAACGCCATCACGCGCGATGCGTTCCTCAGCCAGCACGTCCTTGCCGAACTCTCCCGCAAGGAGCGGGAGCATGCGCTCAACCTGCTGGCCATGCAGGAGTGGGCCATGTGTTCTCTGGCCAGTTGCGCCTGGTTTTTTGACGAAATCAGTCGGGTGGAACCACTCAATGCCATGGCCTACGCTCTACGTTCCATGGAGTTGGCCCGGGGCACTGGAGCCAGGGACTGGTCGCCGGATGTTGTTGAAATTCTGGCCTGCGCGGAGTCGAACATTCCGGGCAAAGGGACGGGAGCGGAGCTGTGGCGTTCCCATGTTCTGCCGCGGAGCATGTCTCCGGCCTCATGGACATTGCTTGGACTGCTCATGGACGTGGAAACAGGAGATGTCTTGCCCGGCGGCCGTGATGGGCACAGCCGTGTGCAACGCAGCTGGGCCGGAGTCGAATTGATCCTGGAATTGGATGCGTCGCCGCGGTCCAAAGGGGAGGCGACCCGCGGCTGGGGGCGGCTGCAGCGCCCTTTCACCAGTACGGATGAATCGTTTTCCTGGCGTTGGGAGTCAGTGGGGCGGGGGCACAGGTATGGCGTCGTGACCGTGGACTCCCCGGAAATGGGCGTAAGCTCCTGTACCTACGAGGATCTGGCCTGGAACAGGCGGGAGGTGGTCTCCTTGGCCTGGCTGCGACGTCGGACCCAGACCTGGTGGGACGACCAGCTCCGATTTGCGGAATCCGCCCTGGACCATTTTCAGGAATGGCAGGAGGATCAGCATCGACCAGCCCAGGAGGACGTCTGGCTGCTGTTTCTGCCTGGCTTGGTCTGGGCCGATGTCGTGTTGGGGTTCGTCGCAGTCAACCAGGATCAGTTCCACTCGTTTCTGCGGGCCAATTGGCAACCATCGCGGGAATTCGACATCCGTCTCGGCGCAAGACTGCTTGAATCGCTCGCGTCGGAGCAACCGGAATGGCGTAAGGTGGGCGCCATTTTGGACCGCATCGCAGTTCTGGGGCTGCCACTCAATCTATGGGCTGTGGAAAACCGGCTTTGGGAGTTGAGCCGGAAAAATCCAGAGGCAAGGGACCTAGTCGGCAAGCTGAACATCCATCGCCAACAAGATGCCTCAGACGTCTTTTCAGAGGCGAACAAAGCGAGCAGACGTCGATGATCACCCGTTCCGTGCACCTTCTCCCTTGGGTTTTCGCCCTGGCCCTGGCCGTGACCTGCATGTCGCTCTACGCCAAGTTGCATGGGACGCGGGACGCCCTGCGTTTGTGCGAATTGGAAAGCCAGGATTTTCGCGAACAACTGGACGTGGCCAATCTGGCGCCGCTCCTTTCCATCCAACGTAAAATTCAGCCCAGGCTGAGTGAATTCGAACTGCGCCGCCTGCAACGCAAAGGGCTGATCAACCCGGTCTTCGACCTGATCCAGGACTTGGCCAGCCGCGCGGATTTGATCCCCGCGGAAGCTTTTTTCGGTGGCAGCATGCACATCATCACCGGGGAAACCTACGTACTTACGGATAGATGGGTGCTGGCCGGATTCGAGGATGGACACGTTCGCGGCAATCTCTGGCTGGAATATGACGTGGATCAGTCAGGAAGCATTACCTGGCGGGTTCTCGGCTGGTACATGAATTGATAATCCGTAATATCTCAAAAACTTGTAGCAAGCATGGCCTGAATGCTCGCCTTCTCGGGCATGGCGGGCTTGAGAGAATGTGCCGTTTCAGTCATTCCAGCGCAGGCCTGCCTGTGGCAGACAGGCGGGAATCCAGCTGCAGAGGCAGTTTCAGGGTTTGCCAGGCCTATTGAGCAATTACGATAATCCGGTTTCGCCATTAGGATTTCTTGCCGTTGTTTCTTTCCTCCTTTTTCCACCGACTTTCCTCTCTCCTGAAAATTTATCGCCGCCAATTTACCCGAGTGCAATGCACAACCCTGCTGCTGGGCATGTTGTTTTTGATCTTGGGATGCGACAGGTCCACAGAGCATGTTGTTCGTGGGACGACCATGGGAACTACCTACACCGTGCGCGTACCCCATGCTCCAGTCAGGACGCTTTGGGGGTTGGAACAGGCAATCCATGCCCGACTGGTGCAGGTGAACGCCGCTATGTCCGCCTACAGTCCGGAAAGCGAATTGTCCCGGTTTAACGCCCTGCCTGTTGGAGATTCCATGGCCGTGTCCGAGGATTTTGAACAGGTGATGCGGGTCTCGTTGCAGGTGTTCATCCAAACTGAGGGAGCTTTTGACCCCACGGTCAAGCCATTGCTGGATCTTTGGGGATTCGGGCCTGGGTCTCCGCCCCGAGAAGCATGGCATCCTCCGGACGAGGACGCGGTGAATCGAGCTTTGGCAGCCGTTGGCATGGAACATGTTGATATGTCGCACTCTGGGCGACTGGGCAAGCTCCATCCCGACGTGCAGTTGGACCTGGGGGCCGTGGCCAAGGGATTTGCCGTGGATGCTCTGGCCAAACTCTTGGAGGGCCGGGGGGTGCAGGACTATCTTGTGGATATTGGTGGAGATATCCGGCTTGCCGGACGCAACGCGGAAGGCAAACCGTGGCGGGTCGGGGTAAACTCCCCCAGGAGAGGCCGCGAATGGGATGGGATCTTTCTGGTACTGCAGCCTGGTCGGGGTGCCGTCCTGACCAGCGGAGATTACCGACAATTCGTCGAACACCAAGATCAGTTTTTCAGCCATATTCTCGATCCGCGTACAGGGAGGCCTGTGGCCAACGACGTGGCCAGTGTCACCGTCATGGGTGCGACAGCGGTCCATGCGGATGCCCTGGCCACCGGAATGATGGTCCTCGGCGTTGAAAAGGGCCTTGAACTAGCGGAGTCCCTGTCCGGAGTCGAGGTCATGTTTCTGGTCAGAACCGCTGATGACGACTTTTGGAGCGCACGCAGCCCCGGATTTAATCAACGCGGCGGGCTGTAACGTGGGAGACCCTGGGTGCCATGCCCTGATTTTGCGCTTGGCCGGCAGTCCAGGACATTGCCAGTACCAGACAATCCGACTACCATCATGATCGCGTTTGCGCGTTTGGCCGACCGCTCATCTTGCTATTTCAACTCATTGCCTGTTCTGCGTCAGGAGGATCCCGCTTATGGAAGTTGCCGCCGTGGTTGATCAGATCGCCAATTTGCAGATTTTGAATCAGTTTCTGCTGTCCCTTTTCCTGCTCATCCCCATGGTCCTGGTGGCCAGGACGGCCGTTGCGGGGACACGGTATTCACCAATTTTGATCATCGTCATTTTTGGTTTGACCATGGGCTATGTCCTGGTGGCCAGTGGTGTTTCCACCCCCGGGTTACCGCAATTCTCGCTGATAGATCTGATCAGTCGTGCAACCATTGTGGCCTTGACGGTTTCCTTTTTCGTGGGCGGGCAGGAACTGCGCAAGATCCTGGGGGGCATTGAGCTGGATCCGGACAACATGGTGACGCCTTCCAAGGAAGAGACGTTTGTGGGCACGGGTCGGACGCAGCTCATCTTCATCGTCCGGGCTTTTTTTCTGCTTATCGGCATTGAGGCTCTGTACCGGCTCACACTGGGTTTGACGTTCACCGACCTAAGCCGGTTCTACCCGTTGATTGCCTACCTCGGTCTGGTTGGGGCGATTATTTTGATCGACCACAAGGCCCAGGTGACCAACAAGCGATTATACATCAAGATGGGCATCGTTGAGGTGGTGGCCATCCTGGGCATCCTCCTGGGCTCCTACACCATCGCCATGTGGATCCAGCCGATCATCGCCCTGCCGCAGATTTTCTTTGCCATGATTATCGCCGCAGGCCTAGGGGCGTTGATGTACCGCTGGCGTTTTGGACCGACGATCCGGGCCCTGCTGTTCGCCGGCATTCCAGTGGTGTTGGCGGCCAACTTCATGATCGGGGGGTCGCGAATCACCGAGGCCTTCGCCATCACGGGCATGAACGCGGTGCTGGCCTACGGTTTTTTCGGGCAGATGTTCTGGATGTTCGGGGGGATCGCCTTGTTGATGCTGTTCGGCAAGACCAGCCAGGCCCGGAATCTGGCACCAGGCATGGCTGGCGGACTGTCCCACTCCGGATTGACCGGTGCCTGTACAGCCGGAGACCTGGGCAAGACCGCGGCCTATCGGGCGCCCATCATGATCAACGTGCCGTTTTTTGGGCATATATTTGTGTTTTCCGTTTTGGCCATGAGCGCACAACAAGACAGTCTGATGATGTGGCCTTCGCTATTGATTGTCCTGGCAGGTGTGGTTTTGACCGTATTTTCACTGAAAACCATGAGCAAGGCCGATGGCAGTGATGCCAAAGAGGTCAAGGGGCTCATGCAGTTCTCCTTTGGCTGGCAGCTCTGCGCGGTCTTCGGCGGGTTCGTCCTGCTCAGCCTGGCCAGCATGCCTTTGGGTTTCACGGCCATGGCCGTGTCCTCGGGCATTTCCCACTTCGGTCTCTTTGCCGCCACCCAGGGCGGAATGTTCGGAGAAGAGGCCTCCCTGTTGATCCCCTTCATCTTTTCCATGCCCTTTTTGGTGCACCCCCTGGTCTTTTTCATGTTCGGGCGCGCCATGGAAAATAACGGGGAAATGCCGCGTACTCCAGTTTATGTACTGGCCGGAATCGGGTTGCTGGGCGTAATCTATGCCATGTTTGCTGTATGATAAACAACTTTGCCGTGAAAATCTTCATGAACACTATACCTGTGAGCCATTGAACCGTTGAATAATCTTCCAGCCATGTCTGAGCAGCGTGTAACAAAATTTGCCATTCCGGAGATCATCTTCGGCCAGAGCAGCATCCGCTACCTGGCGCAGTGTTCGAGGCGACTGGGTGCGAAACGCGCACTTGTTGTCACGGACCAAGGTTTGATTGATTCCGGCTGGGCCGACTTTGTGATGGATATCCTGCGGGATGATGGCTTGGACTTCCTGCTCTTCGACAAGGTCAACTCCAACCCCCGGGACTACCAGGTCCATGAAGGAGCGGACCTGTATGTTCGGGAAAAGGCTGACGTGATCATCGCTCTTGGCGGCGGAAGTCCCATGGATTCTGCCAAAGGCATTGGGACCATTGTGGGCAACGGGGGGCGGATTGCCGACTACGAGGGGGCGAATCGGATCATGCGGCCCCTGCCGCCGATGATCTTTATCCCCACCAATGCCGGCAGTGGTTCGGACATTTCTCAGTTCTGCATCATTACGGATGTGGAGCGCCAGGTGAAAATGTCCATCATCAGCCGTTCCCTGGTCCCCAACGTTTCGATCATCGACCCTGATTTGTTGATGACCAAGGACGATCAGTTGGTCGTTTCCTCGGCCATTGACGCGTTGGCCCACGCCATTGAGTCTTTTGTTTCTCCACTGGCTTCGCCGTTCACAGAGAATCAGGCCTTGAAGGCCATTGAACTGATTGCCCAGAATCTTCAGCCGGCCATTCTGAATCGCACGCCGCAGGTCATGGAGCAGTTGTCCATCGCCAGCACGGCCGCAGGCATGTCCTTCAGCAACGCCGGCCTGGGAATCGGCCACGCCTTGGCCCACTCCCTGGGAGGTATTTTCGACACGCTTCACGGTCTGGTTCACCCGATCGTGCTCCCCGTGGTCATGCGCTATAACTTGCCGGTCTGCCGGGAGAAGATGTGTACCATTGGCAGGATCATCCAGGGGTCGTCCGGAGAGTGTTCGTTGGATCATGGTGAAGAGGGCATCATTCGGCTGGAGGAACTTTTCGCCAAGCTTGAGGTTCCCAACAGGATGCGGGATATCGTACCCGATAGCGGCAAGCTGGAGCAGATTTGTCGCATGGCGGTCCACGATGCCTGCATGTTGACCAATCCGCGTAAGGCCGATTGGGAGGATTTGCTGCATATCTGCCAGGAGGCATGGTGATGCAACAACCTACCGGGCTGCAGGACCTGATCGGCATTGAGCACAGCAAGCTTGGTTTTTTTCAGGAATTGCGTCAGAAAGTCGAGGAACTGAAGGATTCCAACAAGCGTTCTGAGGAGCAACGACGGGAGATAGCCGCCATTTTGGATGGGATCACGGACGTGATGATGGTTTTGTCCGAAAACTTGCGGATCATTTCTGTAAACCATGTCTTTCGTCAGTTTTTTGATGATCCGCATCCCGAAGGCAAGTTCTGCTATGAATTGTTCCGCCACCAGGCTCATCCCTGTCCGGAATGCCCGGCGTTTCGTTCTCTGGCCACGAATTCCGTCTGCCGCGATACGGCCATATTCAAGCTCAAAGGCCGAAATCTGCAATTTGAAATGGTTGCCTCGCCGCTGAAGAACCCCGAGTGGCCGGAGCACCGGGTACTGATCTTCAAGCGCGACGTGACCTTGGAAAAGGAGTATCAGGCAAAATACTATCAGGTTGAAAAAATGGCCACCATGGGCATGCTGGCCGCGGGCGTTGCCCATGAGGTGAACAATCCCATGGCGGCGATCCATGGCTTTGCCGAGGGATTGCAGCGGCGACTGCCGCGGATTGAAGGCACGGTGGATCCGGAGTTGGTCCAGGATTTTCGCGACTACACGGACATCATTCTCAAGGAGTGCCATCGCTGCCAGAAGATCATCCAGACCCTGCTGACCTTCAGCCGCCCGGTTTCCGCACCCTTCTCCCCCCTGGCAATGAATCAGGTCGTCACGGATACCCTTCGCCTGGTGGACCACCACCTGCGCAAGCGAGATGGATTGAAAATCCAACTTCATCTGGCTGACGAACTGCCGCTGATCTATGGTGACGAATCCCAGCTCAAGCAGGTGATCTTGAACCTGCTGGTCAACGCCCTGGATGCCCTTCAGGGGGATGGCCAGATTACAATTACGACCAGTTTTGTGGAAGGCGAAGAAGTTTGTTTGTGCATCGAGGATACGGGATGCGGTATTCCGCCTGAAAATCTGGACAAAATGTTTGAGCCGTTTTTTACCACCAAACCGGTGGGCAAGGGTATCGGAATCGGCCTCGCCTCCTGCTACACCATTGTCCAGGAACATGGTGGTGAAATTTCCGTCGCCAGCGAGATGGATAACGGGTCACGGTTTACTGTCTGTTTACCGCTGAATGTCAAACAAGGATCCCGTGAGCGAGCATTACTCAGTTCTCGTCGTTGACGACGAGGACTCCATCCTCAAGCTGTTCCAAAAGGAATTCTCCCGACCGGAACGGACCATTCATGTCGCTCCGACTGCGGCCCAGGCGCGACAATTGGCCCGCCGCAATCTCTACGATGTCGTGATTCTGGATATTCGTCTTCCGGATGCGGATGGGCTGGACCTCTTCGCGGAATTCAAGGAGCGGCTTCAGGATGTGGAGATCATCCTGATCACCGGCCATGGCAATATTGACAGCGCGGTTCAGGCAATGAAACTTGGCGCCTACGACTACATCACCAAGCCCTTCAACCTGGACAAGCTGGAACTGGTCATCGAGAGAGCTTGGCAGCGGGCCTGCATGCAACGAGAAAACAGGGGCTACCGAATATCCTCTGTCAGTCAGCGGGCGCACCGCATGGTGGGCAATTCGGAAAGCATCAAACAGGTTCGATATCTGGCTGGCCGCGCCGCGCCCACAGAGGTTCCGGTCCTGCTGACCGGAGAAAGCGGAGTGGGCAAGGACGTAGCAGCCCAGGTGATCCATTCGGGCAGCAAGCGAGCGGATAAGCCGTTCATCATCAAGAATTGCGCCGCTCTGGTCAAGGAACTGGCTCGCAGCGAACTGTTCGGACACATCAAGGGAGCCTTTACCGGGGCCACGGAATCTCGTGAGGGATTGATGGCTTTTGCCCACAAGGGAACCTTGTTTCTGGATGAAATCGGTGAACTGCCCATAGAGGTTCAGGCTTCGCTGCTGCGCGTGCTGGAAAACAAGACCTATCGCCGCGTGGGAGAAAAGGAGGAGCGGACCATCGACATCCGCTTTATCTTCGCTACCAGTCGAAATTTGTTCACTGAGGTGGAGGAAGGCCGCTTCCAGGAAGCTCTGTTGCACCGGATCAACGTCTTCAATATCCATACGCCGCCACTACGCGAGCGCAAGGAAGACGTCCCGCTTCTCGTGGAGCACTTCCTGGCCAGCTTGTCCACCACCCCAACCCGCTACCGGGTCACGGACAGGGCCATGCATTGTCTGCTGAACTACTCCTGGCCCGGCAACGTTCGCGAACTGCGCAATGTCCTGGAACGGAGCATGATTCTGGCCGACAAAGGCATTATTTCGGACCGAGCTCTGCCGCGGGAATTGGTGGACCAATCCCTGCCGACCCCAAGCAGTGGTTTCAGTGATGATGGAATGTTCTCTTTGCGCCTCATGGAGCGGGAGCATATTTCACGGGTGCTGAACCACTTCGAAGGCAATCGCCAGCAGGCCGCGAAGGCCATGGGTATCGGTCGCAAAACCCTCTATCGGAAAATGAAAGAGTTTGAACTGCAGTAATCAATCGGTGGCTGTATCCTTTTGACCCAGCACAAGGCTTTTGTTGTATCAAGATGACACGGCTTTGTAACATTTTGAAATATCAGCATCTTCCCTGTTTTTCCCGCAGGGCTTTTCAGTGGCTGCGGTCTAGTGTCTCGAAAATGTCCCATCTGCCAGGATGCGCTTGGAGTGGCTTGGGGGGAATATGCTTGATTTTTCAAGCTTTTCTTGCATGGCCCGGAAGTTGCTCTTAGGGACTGCAACAGTCGCTGCAGCGGAAACCGAGTGAGTGTTGTATTGTATTTATCCCTTTAACCGAAAGGATGGTTAGCATTATGGCCGTACGTGAACAAGTTAATGGATTTTTCATTCCCAGCGTTACCCTGATCGGCATCGGAGCCCACAAGGAAATTCCCGCCAAGATTCAGGCTCTGGGCGGCTCCAAGCCGTTGCTGGTCACCGACAAGGGCATCACCGGCATCGGGATGACCGACCAGATCGTGAAGCTGCTCAAGGATGCCAAGATGGATTGCGTGGTCTACGACGAAACCATCCCTAACCCAACGGATGCCAACGTGCATGCTGGTGTCGATGTATACCAGAAGAACAAGTGCGACAGCCTGATCACCCTGGGCGGCGGAAGCTCCCATGACTGCGGCAAGGGCATCGGCCTGGTCATTGCCAATGGTGGGAAGATTCACGACTTCGAAGGTGTGGACAAGTCCACTAAACCCATGCCTCCCTACGTTGCCGTGAACACCACCGCCGGTACGGCCTCCGAGATGACCCGTTTTTGCATCATCACCGACCTGTCCCGGAAGGTGAAGATGGCGATCGTTGACTGGCGCGTCACTCCCGGCGTTGCCGTGGACGATCCGTTGCTGATGATGGGCATGCCTCCGGCGCTGACCGCCGCCACCGGTATGGACGCCCTGACACATGCCGTGGAAGCCTACGTTTCCACCATCGCCACCCCGATGACCGATGCCTGCGCTGAAAAAGCCATCGAGCTGATTTTCAAGTACCTGCGTCCCGCCGTGGCCAACGGTCAGGACATCGATGCCCGTGAAGGCATGTGCTATGCCCAGTATCTGGCCGGCATGGCCTTCAACAACGCCAGCCTGGGTCACGTGCATGCCATGGCTCACCAGCTGGGCGGCTTCTACGACCTGCCCCACGGCGAGTGCAACGCCATCCTGTTGCCCCACGTGGAGAAGTTCAACCTGATTGCCAAGGTGGAGCGTTTTGCCAAGATGGCCCAGCTGATGGGCGAGAACATCGACGGCCTGAGCCCGCGCGCTGCCGCTGAAAAGGCCCTGGACGCCATTAAGCAGCTCTCCGCTGATGTCGGCATCCCGTCCGGCCTTGTTGAGCTGGGCAAGCGCTATGGCAAGGACGTGAAGAAGGAAGACATTGCGACCATGACCGGCAATGCCCAGAAGGACGCGTGCGGATTCACCAACCCCCGCTGCCCCAAGGATGCCGACGTGCAGGCCATTTACGAGGCCGCGCTGTAGCATCTGAATATCGTTATTATCAGAAAGGCCGGAAAGATCCGGCCTTTCTGATTTTTTACGCTTCACTCACATCAGGTGTTGAGGAGGTGCGGACTTTGGCTGCATGGTGTTCGAAGTTTTGTCGACGCAATAGGCTTGCCTTTTCCGTCACGATTCCTATCTCTGCATTCCGGTCATCCGTAAAGTTTTCACCCCCTCAACCCCTAAGCTGATTGTTGGCACCCCAACCCTCCCGCCAAGGAGCAGAAGACACATGGAAGTTGTTGATATCCACGCCTCGTGCGATCACGAATTCATCGCCAAGGTTGAAGAAGAGAGTGAGCAGAAGGTTCGCCTCTGCTACCAATGCGGCAACTGTACCGCCGGCTGCCCTTATACTTTTGTCTATGATATCCCGGTCAGCCAAGTGATGCGTCTAGTGCAGGCCGGGCAGAAGGAACGGTTGTTGTCCTGCAAGTCGATCTGGCTGTGCGCCACCTGCGAGTCGTGTACCACACGCTGCCCCAATGAAATCGACGTTGCCCGGATCATGGACGTGCTGCGCCACATGGCTCGTCGCGAAGGCTATGTGGCGGAGAAGAACGTGAAAAAGTTCTGGGATACATTTCTGGACTCCGTGGAAAAACACGGCAGGGTTTTTGAGATGGGGTTGTTGGCGACATATGTTGCCAAAACCGGTCGGTTCTGGACGGACATGGAACTGGGCCCCAAAATTCTTCCCAAGGGCAAACTCTCCTTCAAACCCCACGAAATCCAGGGCAAGGATAAGGTTGCTGAAATCTTCAAACGCTTCAGGGAGATGCAGCAATGAGTACATATGCCTACTACCCTGGGTGTTCCGGACTCGGCACCTCCCAGGAGTATGAGTCCTCCACCAGGGCGGTCTGCCGGGCCTTGGGTGTGAAATTGGTGGATATTCCGGACTGGAGCTGCTGTGGCTCCACTCCCGCGCACACCGTCGATCACCTCCTGTCTTCAGCCTTGGCTGCCAGAAATCTGGCTCTTGCCGAAGACCTGGACGCAGCCGCGGTGATTACGCCCTGCCCAAGCTGTCTGACCAATCTTAAAGTCGCCGTACATCGCATGAGTGATCGGGAGTTTCGGATGCAGGTGAACAAACTGCTGGACAAACCGGTGGATCGATCCACCCCGGTGAAATCCGTTCTGCAGGTGCTTGCCGAGGACGTCGGACCTGAGACCGTGGCCGAAATGCTGCCCCATAAGCCGCTGGCCGGTCTGAAGGTTGCTCCCTACTACGGCTGTATCATGAACCGCCCTCCGGAGGTGATGCAGTTCGACGACCATGAAAACCCCATGGCCATGGACAATTTGATGGCCGCACTCGGCGCGGAGGTTCTGCCCTTTCCGCTGAAGGTCGAGTGTTGCGGGGCCTCTTACGGGGTTGCCCGGAAGGACATCGTGGCCAAATTATCTGGTAAACTACTGCAGGCCGCTGAAGACCTCGGGGCGCATGCCGTGGTGACGGCCTGTCCGCTCTGTCAGATGAATCTGGACCTGCGCCAGGGACAGGCATCGTCCGCCGCTGGTCACAAGTTTCAGCTGCCTGTTTTCTACTACACGCAATTGATCGGCCTGGCACTTGGTGTGCCGCAAAGCGAGTTGGGACTGTCCAAACTGTGCGTCAACCCGAGACTGGCTCTGGATGCCATGCATGCGGTCCAGGCCGAGAAGCGGGAACAGGAAGCCAAGAAAGAGGCCGCCAAGCAAATCCACAAGGCCAAGGCCGCCTAGAGCACCTTCGCGATCATACGGCGAAGCCGGAGGAACGTTCATGAAGATTGGAGTATTCGTCTGCCACTGCGGCAGCAATATCGGTGGGACGGTGGACGCGGCCAGGGTCGCGGAGGCCTCCCGCGAATTTCCTGACGTGGTCTTTACGTCGGACACCATGTATGCCTGTTCCGAACCGGGACAGGACGGGATCATTCAGGCCATCAAGGACAACCAGCTGGACGGCGTGGTCGTTTCCTCCTGCACCCCGCGGATGCACGAGCCCACGTTTCGACGCACCGTGGAACGGGCCGGGCTGAACCGGTTCATGTTCGAGATGGCCAACATCCGGGAACACGTCTCCTGGATCGGCAAGGACAAGGAGGCGAACACCAATAAGGCCATCGAACTGACCGGCATTGCCGTGGAAAAGCTGCGTCGCGACCAACCCTTGTTTGCCAAACAGTTCGATATCAACAAGCGGGTTCTGGTCATCGGCGGCGGTGTGGCCGGTATTCAGGCCGCTCTGGACTGTGCCGACGGGGACCGGGAAGTGGTCCTGGTGGAGCGGGAATCCACCATCGGTGGGAAGATGGCCAAGCTGGACAAGACCTTCCCCACCGTGGACTGCAGCAGCTGCATACTCGGGCCGAAAATGGTCGACGTGGCCCAGCATCCGAAGATTCAGTTGTACGCCATGGCCGAGGTGGAGGAGATCGGCGGCTATGTGGGCAACTACGAAGTGAAAATCCGTCGCAAGGCACCCTACGTGAACTGGGACCTTTGTACCGGTTGCGGACTGTGCATGGAGAAGTGTCCCAGCAAAAAGTCCACGGATCGCTTCAATGAACAGGTGGGCTCGACCACGGCCATCAATATCCCATTTCCCCAGGCCATTCCAAAGAAAGCCGTGATTGACCCAAAATTCTGCATCAAGCTGACCAAAGGCAAGTGTGGGATTTGCGCCAAGATCTGTCCGACAAAGGCCATTGTTTTCGACCAGCGGGAAGAAATCATTTCCGAGAGCGTCGGCGCCATTGTCGCGGCCACTGGTTACGATCTCTTCGATATCAGCAAGTATGGAGAATACGGTGGCGGGCGTCTGCCCGACGTGATCACCGGTCTGCAGTACGAGCGGTTGCTCTCGGCCTCAGGCCCCACTGGAGGGCATGTCAAGCGGCCCTCGGACGGCAAGGAGCCGAAAACCATCGTCTTTGTTCAATGCGTCGGCTCTCGGGACAAGAGTGTTGACCGGCCGTACTGTTCCGGTTTCTGCTGCATGTACACGGCCAAGCAGGCCATCTTGACCAAGGACCATATTCCGGATTCCTCTTCCTATGTCTTTTACATGGACATCCGTTCTCCAGGAAAGATGTACGATGAGTTCACCCGCCGGGCCATGGAAGAATACGGGACACAATACGTTCGCGGGCGGGTCTCGATGATTTATCCACAAGGCGACAAGCTGATGGTCCGCGGTGCGGACACCCTGATGGGTACCCAGGTGGAGGTGGAGGCGGACCTCGTGGTTCTGGCCGCCGGGGCCGAAGCCGCTGTGGGCGCTCCGCAACTTGCCGAGAAATTGCGTATTTCTTACGATAAATACGGCTTTTTCATGGAGAGCCATCCCAAACTGCGACCCGTGGAGACCAACACCGCCGGGGTGTACCTGGCCGGTTCATGTCAGGGACCCAAGGACATTCCTGCGTCCGTTGCGCAAGGTAGTGCCGCCGCGGCCAAGGTGTTGGCTCTGTTCGCCAAGGACAAGCTGGAAAACGATCCGATGATTTCCCTGGTGGACATGAAACGGTGCGTGGGCTGCGGCAAATGCGTTCGGGTCTGCCCCTTTGGTGCGATCAAGGAAATCGACGTTCGGGGAGAACCCAAGGCCGAGGTAATCGAGACGGTTTGCCAAGGTTGCGGACTGTGTACAGCAACGTGTCCGCAGGGGGCGATCCAACTTTCCCATTTTACCGATAATCAGATTCTCGCCGAGGTGAACGCATTATGCCAGCTTTAGCCGGAAAGGAACTTCGAATCGTTGGCTTTCTCTGTAACTGGTGCTCCTACGGTGGAGCGGATACGGCTGGAGTCGGTCGGTTTTCTCAGCCCACGGACCTGCGGATCATCCGCGTCCCATGCTCCGGACGAATCAATCCCCTGTTCGTCGCCAAGACCCTGCTATCCGGTGCCGATGGGGTGCTTGTTTCCGGATGCCACCCCCGGGACTGTCACTATGCCGAAGGCAATTTCTATGCCCGCCGCCGATTGGAAGTCTTCAAGCGGTTTCTGCCGACCATGGGCATAGACCCCGACCGTTTTGAGTATACCTGGGTTTCCGCGTCCGAGGGACAACGGTGGCAGAAAGTGGTGACCACCTTTACGGAGCAGATTCACAAGCTTGGCCCGGCTCCCCGATTCGGCTTTGCCCATGAGCAGAACCCGGCAACCGCGGCGGCGTGTTAAGGAGTGCAACAGTGACAATTCTCACGCAACTCAAGGAACAGATCACGGCACAGTTGCCGAAGCTGGATATGGTTATCGGCTGGGAGCAGGGCTACGACGCACTGCATGCCACGCCGTTGTTCATGCGTGCGGCGGAGGATGTGGAGCGGCTACAGATTGGGCCGCTGTCCGTCCATAACACGGCAACATACCTCACTGGTTTGCGAAACAAGAAGGTCGGACTCGTGGTCAAGGGCTGTGACAGCCGGGCCGTGGTTCAATTGCAGCAAGAGGGGTTGATCGACCGTGAAAATGTCGTGGTCTTCGGCTTTCCGTGTGATGGCGTGGCCGACCTGACCAAGGTGCGGCGGCTGATTGGCGATGTCGGACGGGTGGAAGAAGTTGAAACTACTCCCACGGAACTTCGCCTGCGGGTGGACGGCCGAGAAGAACAGGTGGCCATGTCCGACGTGATGGCGGACAAGTGCCGGCGGTGTCAGTATCCCAATGCCCTGGTTCATGATCATTTCGCGGGCAAGCCCAGGGAGCCTCACGCTACGAGTGACGATTATACCGATGTACAGGAATTCGAGTCGCAGTCCCTGGAGACTCGATTCGAACACTGGAAGTCGGAAATGAGCCGATGCATCCGCTGCTACGCCTGCCGCAACGCCTGTCCCATGTGCGTATGCCGGGATCATTGTATTGCCCAGAGCCGGGATCCCCATTGGGTCACCCAGGACGACATGGTCCGGGAAAAATGGATGTTCCAGGTGATCCATGCCATGCACTTGGCCGGGCGCTGCGTGGAATGCGGCGAATGCCAACGAGCCTGCCCGGTGGATATTCCGATTCTGGCGCTGAAGCGCAAAATGAACAAGGAAATCAAGGAAGTCTTCAACTATGATGCCGGTGTTGACCCTCAGGCAATACCGCCATTGCTCTCCTTCCAGGTGGAAGAGGAGAACATCAACGAGCGAGGTTGGTGATGGCCGAGGCCAAATACATATCAAACGACAAGCTGACGGCCTGGCTGGACGAATTGGCCGGGAAGATGCGTGTAATTGCCCCGACACGCCAAGGTGACGCGGTGGTTTTCGCTCCCTATGCTTCGGGTCAAAGCGTGGAGTTGGCGCAGGAAGCCACGGCTCCGCCAAAAAGTGTTGTTTTCCCGGCCAGCGAGGATCTCCTGCGCTACGACTATCGCAAGAATCCGGAAAATCTGGGCCAGGTTGACGTGGAACTGCTCCCGACCATCTCACCGGAGCCAACTCTGGTTTTTGGTTCCCGCCCTTGCGGGGTCCGGGGGTTTTTGATCTTCGACCGCGTCTATGACGGGGCAACCTACAAGGATCCCTATTATCTTGCCCGCCGGGAAGCGACCCTGTTTGCCACCATCGCCTGCGGACAGGCGGAGAATGCCTGTTTTTGCCATAGCGTCGGTTCCGCGCCGGGCGATGCAACAGGGTCGGATTTGTTGTTGACCCCGATTGCCGACGGTTTTGTTGTGGAGGCCGTCAGTGACAAAGGGGCGCAATGCTTGGAGAGCTCATTGTTGGAAGCTGCCGGTGGCAAGGCCGACGAGGCTAAAGCCTTTCGAGAAAAAGCGCTCCAGGAAATGGGTGAACCGCAGGATTTTGGCCCGGCTCAGCAGAAGCTTCTGGAACTCTTCGACGACATGGGGTTCTGGGAGGATGTCTCGGCCAAATGCATCAGTTGCGGGGCCTGCACCTATCTCTGCCCGACCTGTTACTGTTTCAATATAACCGACGAAAATGCCGGATTGACCGGGCGCAGGGTTCGTTCTTGGGATAACTGCATGTCGTTCCAGTTTACCCTGGAAGCCAGCGGTCACAATCCCCGCCCGACCAAGGCGCATCGCCTGAAGAACCGGGTCGGTCACAAGTTCAGCTACTACCCGAATCTGCATGATGGGATTATCGCCTGTTGCGGTTGCGGCCGATGCATCAAAAGCTGCCCCGTGAGCGTGGATATTCGGGAAATCGTGACCAAGGCCATGGCTCATCAACCACCGGCTGTCGAGGAGGCCGCAAAATGACCGAGAACCCGAAACAGTCGCCCCTTGCCGCCAACCCTTACCTGCCGGAAATCGGCACGGTGGTGGAAACCATCCAGGAGACCCACAACATCAAGACCTTCCGGATTGTTCTGGGCAGTGAAGAACGGATGCAGAACTTTCACTACGAACCGGGTCAGGTCGGACAGCTTTCCGTGTTCGGCATTGGCGAATCCACCTTCGTGATCAACTCCCCGCCCACGCGCAAGGAATATCTCCAATTCAGCGTGATGCGCGCCGGCGAGGTGACCACCAAACTGCACTCCTTGTCCAAGGGCGATCGCATCGGCGTCCGCGCTCCTTTGGGCAACGCCTTTCCTTACGAGTCCATGAAGGGCAAGGACATCATTTTTATCGGGGGCGGGATCGGCATGGCCCCGTTGCGGACCTTGCTGTTGTTCATGCTGGACAACAGGAAGGATTACGGCAAGATCCGTCTTCTTTATGGCGCGCGTAGCCCCCAGGATATGGCCTTCAGTTATGAATTGCCGGACTGGCTGGAGCGCAAGGACATGGAAACCGTGTTGACCATCGACCGAGAGGCCGAAGGCTGGGAACACAAAGTCGGGCTGATCCCCAATGTGCTCCTGGACATGGCGCCCAAGCCGCGCAAGGCTGTTGCCGTGACCTGTGGTCCACCGATCATGATCAAATTTACCCTTCAGGCTTTGAAGAAACTGGGCTTTAAGGACAATCAGATCATCACCACCTTGGAAAAACGGATGAAGTGTGGTGTGGGCATTTGTGGACGCTGCAATATCGGGACAAAGTACGTCTGTGTGGACGGTCCGGTGTTTTCCTATGAACAACTTCGGGAACTTCCCAACGAATTATAGCCCAGAGGCATCCTGGCATGCCTTGGTAATGGACCCAAAGGAGCGTTAATATGGCAGGATTTTTCCACGCGGCTGAAATAGCCGAGGCCGCCGTGAATATCGAGCAGAAGGGACAGACCTTTTATGTAAATGCTGCTGAATCGGCCAAGAACCCTGATGTCAAGGATTTCTTCCTGTATTTTGCCAAGGAAGAGGCCAAGCATGAACAGATTTTCCTGCAATTCAAGGAGCGACTGGGGAAGGTCGAACTCCCGGCCTGGAGCACCAGTGACGAATACGCCGCCTATTTGCAAGCTCTGATCGATTCACATTCAATTTTTTCCCCGGAACTGAAAAAGCGTTTGGTCGAGGCGGATAGTGAAAATGAGGCCATTCGTTTGGCCATGGGGTTTGAGAAGGACACCATCTTGTTTTTCATGGAAATGAAAGAGTTGGTGCCTGATTCGGAAAAGAAGTTTGTTCAGCAATGCATTGACGAAGAGCGGTCGCATCTGCGGCAACTTTCCAAAATGCTGTCGTCGTAACCTGGGCGTTTCGGTTTTCGCCGGAACGTTTTTTTCTTGCGTTTACTTCCGGCAGGTTGGAAAGTACAAGGCAAGTAGGTATGCATCGATGGTTGTCGTGTTATTTTTTGCTTGCAGGCATAACATGTTAAGGAGGTTTTTCGATGGACAAGATTTTACGTATTGACGTTGGAGCGCAGGACGGCCCCAAAGCTACCGTGGAGCCGGTTGGGGACTACGCGGGCATGGGGGGTCGGGCCATGACCACCATGGTTGTATTCAAAGAAGTTCCGCCGGATTGCCATCCCTTGGGACCGGAAAACAAGCTGGTCATCTCCCCCGGTCTGATGAGCGGATCGGCTGCTTCCTCTTCCGGTCGCCTGTCTGTGGGCTGCAAGAGCCCGCTTACGGGAACCATCAAGGAATCCAATGCCGGCGGTACCGCAGCCCAGGCTCTCGGACGTCTCGGCTATGCGGCGGTTATCCTGGAAGGCGAGCGTCAGGGCGACGATATGTACAAGGTGTTCATTGACGACCAGGGCGTGAAGATCGAGAAGGCCAATGACCTGAAGATGCTGCCCAACTACGACCTGATCGAAAAGCTGAAGCCCGTCTATGGCGAAAAAGTCTCGGTGATTTCCATTGGGACAGCAGGGGAAATGCGTTTTTCCAACTCCTCCATTGCCGTGACCGACCCGGAATTCCGGCCGACCCGACACTGCGGACGCGGTGGTGTTGGCGCGGTCATGGGCTCCAAGGGCATCAAATGCCTTGTCGTGGACGCTTCCAACGCCAAAATGCGTCAGCCGGTAAACCCCGAGGCCTTCAAGGAATCCAATCGCAAGTTCGTGGAAGGTCTGAAGCAGCACGCGGTGACCGGGCAGGGCCTGCCAACCTACGGTACCAACGTCCTGACCAACGTGCTCAACGAGGCCGGGGGGTATCCAACGTACAACTTCCGGGAAGGACGTTACAAGCACCACCAGACACTTTCCGGCGAACTTCAGGCTGAGACCATGAAGAACCGGGAAGGCGGCCAGCCCACCCACGGCTGTCACCGCGGTTGTGCCATCCAATGTTCCGGCATCTGGACGGACAAGGACGGTAACTATATGACCAAGCAGCCGGAGTACGAGACTGTTTGGTCACACGGCGGCAACTGCGGTATCAGCGACCTGGATGCCGTGGCCAAGCTCGATTATCTGGACGACAACTACGGCCTGGACACCATTGAAATGGGCGTGACCATCGGCGTGGCCATGGAAGCCGGAGTGATCGAATTCGGCGATGCCGAAGGTGCCATCAATCTGGTTCACGAAGTGGGCAAGGGCACTCCACTGGGCCGCATCCTGGGTGCCGGCGCCGCAACGACAGCCCGCTGCTATGGTCTGGAACGCGCCCCGGTGGTCAAGGGTCAGGCCATGCCGGCATATGACCCCCGCTCGGTCAAGGGGATCGGCGTGACCTATGCCACCTCCACCATGGGCGCCGACCACACCGCTGGATATGCCGTGGCCACGAACATCCTCAAGGTCGGCGGTGATGTCGATCCGCTGAAGGTCGAGGGCCAAGCTGAGTTGTCCCGGAATCTGCAGGTGGCCACAGCCGCACTGGACGCCACGGGCTTTTGCCTTTTCGTGGCCTTCGCCATTCTGGATCAGCCCGAAACCTTTAACGCCATGGTTGAGACCATCAACGGCATGTATGGTCTGAGCATGACCGGTGATGATGTGGTCGCCCTGGGTCAGAAGATTCTGAAGATGGAGCAGGAATTCAACAAGAAGGCCGGCTTCGGCCCGGAACATGACCGCCTGCCCCGCTACTTCTCCCGTGAGCCGCTGACCCCGCATAACGTGGTCTTCGACGTGCCCGGAGAAGAGTTGGACAAGGTCTACAACTTCTAAAGTCATAAGGGCGCTGCGGCGCTGTTGCGGGAGGTCCTGTTCAAGCGGGGCCTCCCGTTTTTCCTTTCTCTTTTACGCCCAAACAAGCAAATGTCCTACACCGCTGATTTTCCTGAACCGTACGATAAGGCGCTGGGAAACCTCCCGCTCATGTTGATGCGCCATGACGCACCGGAACTCTTCAGTTTGTTGCTTCAGGGCGGCTTTCTGATGCCCGTTCCCGAACCATGCACTCTGCGGGAATTCCTCTGCGAGTTGGTGGGGGTCTGCGGAGTATACACAGAAAAAACGATACAGACCATTTTTCTTGACGGATTGGCCATTGATGACCTGGACACCGCACTGATTCGGCCTGGCTCCCGTCTGGCCCTGTCCGCGGCCATGCCTGGCTTGGCCGGAGCAACCATGCGCCGGGGCGGGTATTACCGGAAAATGCGGGAAGGCATATCCCAGAGATCCCTGGAGAGTGCCCAGGATCAGGTAAAAGACCCGTTTCGGTTGCAGGTCCGCCTTTATAACATGGTGGGCCGGGACTTGGCCGGACTTTTTCTGCATCAGGGCATTCTGACGCCGTCCTCGGATTTGCGCCAATTCCTAATGTCCCAGCCACAAAAATTTTTCGATCACCTCCACGCTGTCGAACTCGACGGAGTCTCCTTGCCCTGCACGCACGAATCTGTTGGATCATGGCCACTCCCCGACGGAGATCTTGGTCTTCGGGTGGCAGAATGATTATCGCACACCATGTGTAATCACACAGTTCGCTTCCTAACTGCTCCATACAATGCGGGCAGCATGATCTGGTTCCCCGCTTTCGCGGGAAAGATTTGCCTGGAAAAGCATTTTCATTGAAGTCATTGCCGCGAAAGAGAAAAACCAGTTGCCCGGTAATACGCGTTCTGTGCCCGCCCTTTTTTGAGCAGTTGCCTTGCTTCCGTTGAACATTTTTATTTTTCGTGTGGGCTTGCCGCTTCGAGCCAAAAGGTTGACCTTGCAGTGGAGAACGATTATCCAGTGAGAAACATTTTCCAAGGGGTTCGGCCATCATGGTCTTTCCAGTCAAGACGTTAGACTCTCAAGCTCGCCTTGCGCAGATGATTGATCGGCTCAAAAGTCGTGATTTTCGATTGACGCCGCAACGCATGGCCGTACTCAGAATCCTGGCTTCCAGTGAAGGACACCCTTCCGTGGATCAGATCTATGAGCAGGTTCGCCGCGATTTTCCGACCACCAGCATTGCGACGGTGTATAAAACCGTGGCTCTGCTCCGGGAGCTTGGCGAGATTTTGGAACTGGGTTTCCCGGATGGCAGTAATCGGTATGACGGGAACAAGCCGTTTCCCCATCCCCATGTCATCTGCACGCAGTGCAAATCGATTCATGACCCAGAGGTGAATGGCCTGACGGACCTGACCAAAGAGGTCAGCGCGGAGACCGGCTTTCAAATCACGACGCACCGAGTGGATTTCTTTGGCATATGCCGTGATTGCCAAAGGGTTGTGCCCAAATGACGAGATAACTGTGATGGGATGGCCCCTCTAAAGTGGATATAACTCAAGAACACCAAAACCCTTGAAAGAGGCCATTCCATCACTGATAAAGACTGTCGGTTCGGAGGATATGGCAACCTCATCGGTAACAGAACCTCAGCCGTTCATGGAACGAAAGGAGAATGCAGCATGAGTGAAACAGGTAAATGTCCGGTTACAGGCAAGACGCATGACCATCCGGCCGCAAAAGGCGCCTCAACCCAGGACTGGTGGCCCAATCAGCTGGATTTGGGAATCCTGCATCAGCACGCTCCGGCTTCCAATCCTCTGGGGCCGGATTTCAGTTATGCCGAGGAGTTCGCAAAGCTCGACCTGGCTGCAGTGAAGAAGGATCTCGTCGCCCTGATGACTGATTCCCAGGAATGGTGGCCGGCTGATTGGGGACACTACGGGGGCTTGATGATCCGGATGGCTTGGCACAGTGCGGGTACGTACCGCACCGCGGATGGACGCGGCGGCGGCGGCACCGGAAACCAACGCTTTGCACCCATCAATAGTTGGCCGGACAATGTCAATCTGGACAAAGCCCGCCGATTGCTCTGGCCGATCAAGAAAAAGTACGGCAATCGTCTCTCATGGGCCGATCTGATGATCCTGGCCGGCAACTGCGCCTTGGAGTCCATGGGTTTCAAGACCTTCGGCTTTGGTGGCGGGCGTGAAGACATCTGGCAACCGGAAGAGGATATTTACTGGGGGTCTGAGAGCGAGTGGCTGGGCGATAAGCGGTACAGTGGTGATCGAGAACTGGAAAACCCTTTGGCCGCCGTGCAAATGGGCCTGATCTACGTCAACCCCGAGGGACCCAATGGCAACCCGGACCCGGTGGCTTCTGGTCGTGATGTCCGGGAAACCTTCGCCCGCATGGGAATGAACGACGAAGAAACCGTCGCCTTGACCGCCGGAGGCCATACCTTTGGCAAATGCCATGGAGCCGGGCCCGCTGACCATGTCGGACCGGAGCCCGAGGCGGCGCCCATTGAGGAACAAGGCCTGGGCTGGAAGAGCAGCTTTGGTAGCGGCAAAGGTGGGGACACGATCAGCAGTGGCATTGAAGGAGCCTGGAAACCGAATCCGACAACCTGGGACATGGGCTACTTGAAAGTGCTGTTCAAATATGAGTGGGAGCTGGTCAAGAGCCCTGCTGGTGCAAATCAGTGGCTGGCCAAGGACGTGGCGGACGAGGATATGGTGATTGACGCCCATGATCCATCGAAAAAACGGCGGCCGATGATGACCACCGCGGACCTGTCGCTGCGCTACGACCCGACCTACGAACCCATTGCCCGGCGCTATTTGGAAAATCCCGAAGAATTCGCCGACGCCTTTGCCCGGGCCTGGTTCAAGTTGACCCATCGGGACATGGGCCCCAAAACCCGCTATCTTGGCCCGGAAGTCCCTTCAGAGGATCTCATCTGGCAGGATCCTGTCCCTGCGGTGGATCACCCTCTTGTGGATGCCCGGGACATCGAAGATCTGAAGACCAAGGTGCTGGCTTCCGGCTTGTCCGTGACCGAATTGGTGGCCACGGCCTGGGCTTCGGCATCCACCTTCCGTGGCTCGGACAAACGCGGCGGAGCCAACGGGGCACGCATTCGCCTGGCTCCGCAGAAGGATTGGGCCGTGAACCAGCCGGAACAACTGGCCAAGGTTCTGGGTGTGCTGGAGTCCATCCAGAGCGACTTCAACGCGGCCCAGGCCGGTGGCAAAAAGATATCCCTGGCGGATCTGATCGTTCTGGCTGGTTGCGCCGCGGTAGAGGCGGCAGCCAAGGCCGGAGGACATCCAGTGGATGTCCCGTTCTCCCCTGGCCGCACGGATGCATCCCAAAGCCAGACGGATGAGGCGACCTTTGCTCTGATGGAACCAGAGGCCGACGGGTTCCGTAATTATCAGAAAAAGGCCTATTCCGTATCCGCCGAGGAGATGCTGGTGGATCGAGCCCAGTTGTTGACCTTGAGCGCTCCGGAGATGACCGTTCTTGTCGGCGGTTTGCGGGTGTTGGGGGCCAATGCCGGTGGGTCGGCCCACGGCGTGTTCACCGAGCGGCCCGGTGCGCTGACCACTGATTTTTTCACCAATCTGATCGATATGGGCACGGTCTGGAAGCCCTCGTCTGAAGCCGGAGATATCTTTGAGGGATTCGACCGCACGACCGGCGCTAAAAGGTGGACGGGGACCCGGGTGGACCTGATCTTCGGCTCCAACTCCCAGTTGCGCGCCCTGGCCGAGGTCTATGCCCAGGACGATGCCCAGGAGAAGTTTGTTCGGGATTTTGCCGCGGCCTGGAACAAGGTCATGAATCTGGATCGCTTTGATCTGAAGTGATTGCGGCCTGAGCAAAGAAAAAAAAGACTAGGCCGATCTGTCTCGTTGGTGTGACCACACCGGATCGAGACAGATCGGCCTTTTGCATTGGCGAGCTTATTCCCAATACCGTTTACAGATCTCTTGTGCTGACTTCCGGGTTCTGCCCATCAGGGTTTTGTCTCGCCTGCGACGTTCCAGGTTGGCCAATTGTAGGGTCATACGCTGGTTGGTGCCCAGCTTCTGGGCATGGCGGTCAAGGAAATCCCAGTAGAGCACGGAAAACGGGCATGCTCGTGGACCGTAGCTTTGCGCCGGATCAAATGCACAAGCCGGGCAGAAGTCTCCCATGCGCTGGATATATTTGCCCGTGGCGCAGTAAGGCTTGGTCCCCACGATTCCGCCGTCAGCGTACTGGCTCATGCCCAGGGCATTGGGCAGGGAAACCCAGTCCACAGCATCGGCGTACATGGCCATGTGCCATTCGTGAAAACCCCGGGGATGTACGCCCGCGAGCAGGGCGAACAACCCCAAAACCATGAGTCGCTGAATATGGTGCGTGTACGCAAGGCGCACCACGTTGGCCATGGCATCCCGCAGACAAGCCATGTCCGTGAGCCCATCCCAAAACAGGCTGGGGACGGGCCGGTGGTGGTCCAGGGCATTCATGTCCTGGTAATCGGGCATATGCAGCCAGTACACGCCACGGATATATTCCCGCCAACCGATGATCTGGCGGACAAAGCCCTCTATGCTGTTGAGCGGCGAGGCGTTGTGCTGGAGCGCGTCCAGGGCCGCATCCAGACATTCCTGGGGATGGAGCAGCTTGAGATTCAGGCATGCAGATAGTCGGGAATGGAACAGAACGGGCTCACCCTGGTGCATGGCATCCTCGTAAGCCCCGAAATCGGGCAGGCGGTGGGTGATGAAGTCGTTCAGGGCCTGGCGGGCTTGGCCCTGGGTTACGGGCTGGTCAAAGCCTGTGCATCTGCCGGGGTGATCCGCAAAGCGCTTCGTGACCATGTTGATCACCTCACCGGTGACCTGGTCCGGAGGAAATGACGGTGGCCGGGGGATCCGGTCCAGAATGCTTCTGGTGAGCGGCTGGCGGTTGTCCTTGTCAAAGTTCCAGCGACCCCCCAGGGGATTGCCCTGATCATCCATGAGTATTCCGGTCTCGCGGCGCATATGATGATAAAAATTCTCCAGCAGAATCCGCTTGCGTCCCTTGGCAAAGGCTGCGTAGGCTTCGGGAGTCGTGAGAAAGTGGGTGTCTTCCGCGATGTGCAAAGAGATGTTCGTGTCTTTGGCCACATGCTGGATGGAGCGCAACACCCGGTGATCGCCGGGCCGGGTAACCACCAACCGTTGCGGTTGAAGTGCACGGATATCCGCGTGGAGCACCTCCGCCAGGGATCTGCCTCGGTCTTGGCTCTTCTGTTCCGTCAAGGCATGATAGCGCACATCCAGACCGCGAGATCGCAGTAAATCCCGAAAGTGGCGCATGGCCGCAAAGAAGAGCACCAACCGTGTCTTGTGGCTCCAAACATGGCTGGCTTCCTCCTGGACTTCGGCCATCCAGACGGTGTCCTGGCCTGGGTCGGCGTTGTTCAGAATCGGAGCGTTGGCATCAAGCTGGTCGCCGAAAACAAGAATCATGTCGCGCATGGAATGGTCCGAAGGAAACGTTGTTGAGATCTGAAGAACAGGATAGCCTGGAGCGGCTTTGAAGGCAAAAATGTTGGCATCGAAGGGGATTAAAGTGGCTGATGACAGAACTATATCTCCGTGTGCACTTGATCAGGTTGACGCAGCCCAGGCGGCCCGTTTCGGGGGAAAAGCTTGTGCCTTGGCCGTTTTGAACCGGGCTGACATCCGGTTGCCAAAGTCGCTGGTTCTGGGGATTGAGGCCTACCAGGATTTCCTGGTTCGGTCCGGACTGGATCAGATCATCGCGGAGATCTTGAGTCGCAAGTCCCTGGATGACATGCGCTGGGAGGAGATTTGGGACTTGGCCCTGACGATTCGGAATCGCTTCCTGCGCCAGAAGTCATCTGCTTGGTTGAAAAATCTTGTGGCGGAAATCATCGCGGCCTTTCCCGGCGGCAGTGAACTGGCCCTGCGCTCTTCAGCGCCTGGTGAAGACAGCCGGGTTGCCTCCCATGCCGGACTCCATGAATCCCATGTGGGGTTGCAGGGAGCTGAGGCAGTGGAGGATGCGCTGATCCGGGTCTGGTCTTCGTTATGGTCGGACCGGGCCCTGCTGTACCGCAAGGAGTTGGGACTCAATCCGGCTGAGAGCGCCATGGCCGTGCTGATCCAGGAGTGCATCCGGGGTGAGTGTTCCGGGGTTGCTTTCAGTATGGATCCCACGGACGCATCGCGGAGCGTGATCGAGGCCGTGCCCGGCATGAACGAGTCTCTGGTGGACGGTTCCACACCTCCGGCCCGCTGGCTGCTGGATGCTGGCACCGGACGGATCCTGGAAACCCAGCCTGGACCGTGGGACATGGCGCATGACGGTTTTCCCCGTGAGGAGGAAGTCCAGCGTGTCTGGAGTCTTTCCCGGCGGTGCAGCGATATTTTTCAGGCTCCCCAGGACGTGGAGTGGACGCTGCGTGACGGGGAGCTATTTTGCCTGCAATCGCGTCCGATCACCACGGGAACGGTTCAGAGCGCCCCTTGGGAAGCCGATGATCGGCGGCCCTGGTATCTCAGTCTGCATCGCAGCTTCGAAAATCTGCGGGCCTTGCGGCGGGAGGTGGAGGATGATCTCCTGCCGGAACTGGAGCAGGAACATGCGGCTCTGGCCGGCGTGGACCTGGATGCCCTGACCAACGCACGGCTGGCAGAGGAGCTGCGAACACGCCGCGAAACCATGCAGCGCTGGCGGGATATCTACTGGGCCAAGTTTATCCCCTTGGCCCATGGAGTGCGGTTGCTGGGCATGGTCTACAACGATGCGCTCCGCCCAGACGACCCGTACGCCTTCACTGCCCTGCTCACGGGAGGTCGGCTGGAAGCGGTCCAGCGCAACCAGGCTTTGGAGGCCTTGGCTGGTCTGATCCGCGAAGACGCGGCCCTGCGCCGGTCCCTGGAGCAGGGCATGCTCCCTGGCGAACTGGCGGCTGGCAACCGGTTTTCCGAGGTTTTTGCCACGTTTGTCCAGCGGCATGGCGCCCTGCTCTGTTCCACGGCCTGGTGCACGGAAGGGGAACGGGGGCTGACAAGCTTGTTGCTGGCCATGGCCGCTGAACCGTCCCGGAGCGATCCAGGGCGTGGCGACACTCGCAAAAAACAGTTCGAATCAGACACAAACGGCCCCGAACATTTTGGGCGGCAACCAATATCACAAGCAGAACTGGAACAGCGGTTTCTGGCAGCCTTTCCGGATTCAAAAAAAGAATTTGCGATTCAGGTCCTGGAACTCGGCCGGGCGGCCTACCAGATCCGGGATAACGACAACATGGCGCTGGGTCGCATTCAGGGCGAGCTGATCCGGGGCGTGGACGAGGCCCAACGCAGATTGCAGGTGCGGACTGACCCAGAGTTGACTGCGGCCCTGGCCCTGATTCCCCAGGACTACCTGGACGCGGGCAGTCCGACGGGACGCAGTTCGTCCAAAGCGGCTGAGGCAAGATCGTCTGGTGCGCGGACACTTTTCGGGCAACCCGCTGGTCCGGGCCTGGCCCGCGGCCCGGCCCGGGTAATCCGCGAACCTGGAGACCTGTTCGCTTTTCAGCGCGGCGAGGTCCTGGTCTGCGAGGCCATGGACCCGAGCATGTCCTTTGTGGTCCCAATGGCCGCGGCCATTGTCGAAGCCCGTGGCGGCATGCTCGTTCACGGCGCGATCATTGCCCGGGAGTACGGCCTGCCATGCGTCACCGGGGTGGTCGATGCAACCGATCATTTGCGAAATGGAGACCGGATTCTGGTGGATGGATATTCCGGGCTGGTCGCCCTGCAGGGATGATTGGATCAAGTTTTCGGATCAAAGTAGGGGAGACTGCCAACCCTTGAAACCCTTTCCACATTCTTTCAAGTTCTTCTCGTTTTTTCCCTGGGCTTGCCAATCCCTGGTTCAAGCTTATCTGCAATAAAACAGCACAAGATCGAGAATGATCGACGAACTTATCCAATAAAATGAGGAGCAATATATGCCTACGTTTGTGAATCCCGAGAAATGCGACGGTTGCAAGGGCGGTGAAAAGACCGCTTGCATGTATATCTGTCCCAATGATCTGATGATCCTGGATGCCCAGGAAATGAAGGCCTTTAACCAGGAGCCGGATGCCTGCTGGGAATGTTACTCTTGCGTGAAGATCTGTCCCCAGGGTGCCATCGAGGCCCGGCCCTACGCTGACTTTGCGCCCATGGGCGGGACGAGTATCCCCCTGCGCAGCGGAGACTCCATCATGTGGACCATCAAGTTCCGCAATGGAAATATCAAGCGATTCAAGTTTCCGATCCGGACCACGGCCGAAGGGTCCATCAAGCCTTATGAGGGCAAGCCGGAACCGGGGGACCTGGAAAGCGAGCTGTTGTTCACCGAGACCGAACTGGTGAAGCCTGGTGAAGTTTTGGAGGGCAAGGGCAAGACGTTTGAACCCAAGGATCCGGAGTATACCCAGTGTTGGTTTGAGCCGACCTGTGAACCCGGTAACAGGGTGTAACAAGAAACCTGATCGTGATTGTGCTGTTGGTTGAGGTTCGGGGTCAACTCGACTGTCTGGCTGGATTCGCGTAACATTGCGGTGGGTTTGGCCCCGTTTTTGATCAACTGAACGACTGAAGGAGACTGTATCATGGCTGAAGAACGTTGCTGCCCGCACTGCGGGGTTGTCTTGACCGCGACGATTGGACCCCCTGATTCCGGATGGGGCGAGTTGCTCGTGTGCGAGAATAATGATTGTGTTGTTTTTAGCGGTTCAAAGGACGATATTCGCTACAAGCCCAGCGACTCCCCGCTGGGATGCCGGTACGCCGAAGACGTTGAGGGGGGATACAAACCCTTCAACATGCTGGCGTTTCGCGGAATGTGAACACGAAGCTCAAGCACCACGAAAAACTCCCCGGGATTGATTGTTCCCGGGGAGTTTTTTTTGTATCGTTTTCGGCATGGAACATGATCCACACACCCCCTGGCTGGAGTGGTCCCGGGAAATTCAAGCCCTGAGCCAGACCGGGCTGGCATTTGCCCAGACCCACTACGAACGTGTCCGCTATCACCGTCTTCTGGAGCTGGCCTCGGAGATGGTTTCCCACCGTACCTGTCTGGACAGTGATGACGTATTGCGCACGTTTCAAGTCCAGCCCGGTTACGCAACCGTCAAGGTGGATGTCCGCGGAGCCGTGGTCCGCGATGACCGTATCCTGCTTGTTCGGGAACGAACCGACGGCCGGTGGGCCATGCCCGGGGGATGGGCCGATGTGGGAGAGTATCCTTCGGATATGATCTCCCGGGAGATTCGGGAGGAGAGCGGATACGAGGCCAAGCCGGTGCGGTTGATCGGGGTGTACGACGCCAACCGGGCCGGGCGACCCATGGAGTTTTTTCACGCCTATAAGGTGATTTTTCTTTGCGAACTGACAGGGGGAGCTCCCGCGGCCAGCGATGAAACCTCGGATGTGGGGTTCTTCCCCTTTGAAGATCTGCCATCTCTGTCAGAGCATCGGACCAACCAGGTTCATCTTTTGGAGGTTCGGCGCCATCTTGCCGATCCGACACGTCCCGCCGCCTTTGACTGAAACGGACCACGACAACCATTCTTCAGGGCCGTACGGCATCTTGAAATCGTTGATGCGCCGTGCTGCCCGTTTTTTTTGGGGAATTTCCCTTATGAAATATGTTCTGCAGCTGTTTGTATTCGCCGTGCTGTTGCCTCTGGCTTTCGGGTGCTCCGGAAAGAACCCGCACTATGATCCTGACAAACCCCACCACACTTCCACCGGCTTTCAGAACAACTATCCCCACAGCCGTCCCAGCGGCTTGGATTTCTGGCGCTGGTTCGTGCAGCGGCGACTGGAGGGATTGCCAAAAAAACCAACTCTGGAACTGGCCCCGGTGGCTCCAGAGTTGGAGTTTCTGCATGCCAATCGTTCCCAGCCGGCCGTGACATGGATCGGTCACGCCACGCTATTGATGCAGATGGGCGGATTGAATATTCTGACGGATCCAATTTTTTCCGAACGGGCCTCCCCGGTGCAATGGGCCGGGCCGAAGCGGTGGCAGGCTCCAGGCGTGGCACTGGATGAGCTGCCACATATCCACCTGGTGCTGATCTCTCACAGCCACTATGATCATTTGGATTTGCGTTCGGTTCGAGAGCTGGCCGTACAGCCTGGGGGCGCGCCACTGTTTGCGGTGCCATTGGGGCTTAAGGAATGGTTCCATCGCAATGTTCCCGGGGCACGGGGTCGAGTGCAGGCTTATGACTGGTGGGACAAGACGAAGCCCGAAGCATTGGCAACAGCCTTGCCGGAGGCCACGGTGGCCACGACAGTGCATTTCGTTCCTGCCCAGCACTGGTCGCAACGTACCCTGTGGGATCGAAATCGGACCCTTTGGGGCGGATGGGTGGTGGAGCAGCCGGACTTTGTGTTCTATTTCGCCGGAGACATGGGCTATTCGCAGGACACCAAGGATATCGGGGAGCGCTTCGGCGGATTCGATCTGGCGGCCATTCCGGTGGGTGCATATGAACCGCGGTGGTTCATGCAAAGCCAGCATATCAATCCGGAGGAGGCGGTTCTGGTGCACCAGGACGTCCGGACACGGCGATCCATCGGCGTGCATTGGGGGACCTTTCACGGCATCACGGATGAACCCCTGGACCAGCCCATTGCGGACCTGGCCGAGGCCAAGGCCAATCATGGCTTGACGAATGACGACTTCTTTTTGTTGCGCCACGGGGAAACACGGCGATTGGATTGAAACCAGGTCACCGGGGAGACGACAGCATGGCCGGAATCCGTAAAAGCCTCTTGCAGCTGATTTTTTCCGGATCGTTTATGAAGCGCTGGAATGACAAGCTGCGGCCCATGGAGTTGATGGAGGTGGACAAGCAGGCGCACAAGATGATCGTGGCCTGGATGCTGTTCGAGCTGAATACGCGTGAGCTGTCACGAGAAGAGCGGCTTCGTATCGGCGAGCGGATCGTCGAAGGAGGGATTTTCGAATACCTCTATCGATTGGTGATAACGGACATCAAGCCGCCGGTATTTTACCAGATCAAGGCCAATCCAGCTCATTATCGTCAGCTCACAGACTGGGTCCTGGACCAGCTCAAGCCGCGGGTCGAATGTTTGGGCATGGCCTTCTGGGGGCGGTTGCGTCACTGGCTGGACCACCCGGAGGAGGGCGATCTGGCCCGAAGAATTCTGGACGCAGCCCATGGATACGCCAGCCGTTGGGAATTTCACCTGATCACCCACGTCCAGAATTATGACGATGAGCTGGAAGAGATCGAGGAAAGCTTCCGCGCCCAGCTGGAGACGCACCGTGATCTTGTAGGCATGACCGAGCTGCTCCAGGGAACGGGAAGCCATCTGGGCCGACTGGCTCATCTTAGCGGACAATTACGATTTCAGAAGCGTTGGTCGCAGACACCGCGGGTCCCGGAAACATCCGTTTTGGGGCACATGTTTGTGGTGGCCTGTTTCAGTTATTTTTTCAGTTTGGCGGTGGGTGCCTGTCGGGCCCGCGCGCAGAACAATTTCTTTGCCGGGCTGGTCCATGACCTGCCGGAACTATTGACCAGAGATATTATCTCCCCGGTCAAACGCTCGGTGGTCCGCATTGGCGACCTGATCCGGGAGTATGAATTCAAGGAACTGGAGCGACGGGTTTTCGGTCCATTGGAACAAGGCGGCTACGCCGACCTTTCCGAACGGCTGGCCTATTTTCTCGGGCTGGACGTCGGATCGGAGTTCGTGAGCACGGTCATCCTGGAGGGACTCATCCGAGAGGTGAACTGGGACCAACTCCAATCCACCTACAACCAGGATCATTTCGATCCCAAAGACGGCAAACTGCTAAAGGTTTGTGACAGTCTGGCAGCTTTCATGGAGGCATACACATCTCTGCGCAACGGAATCAGCAGCGACCAACTCCAGCAGGCTCTTTGGCGCATCCGGACCGAGTACCAGCAGGCCTCCCTCGGCGATGGCGTGCACATTGGCGCGTTGTTGGCCGATTTCGACTAATTCCGGTTTAGATTTCCCCCTTCCTCACCCAGCCAGTATGACGCCCTGCAGGGCGCGAACCATCTTGGCATTGTAGCCGGAACTCTGGCTGAGCGCGGCCAGGGCGCTGTCGGGGCTCTGGGCTTCGGCATAGGGCCTGTGCGTGGTCATGGCGCAATAGGAATCCACCGTGGCGCACAGTTGGCCGAGAATGCTGATTTCCTTTCCTGAAAGCTTTTGCGGATAGCCCTTGCCATCCAGCCGCTCTTGGTGTTCCAGTGCTTGCTTGAGAATCGAGTCAGCACGAACGTCCAGGGCGTGGAGCAGTTTTGTCCCAATCCAGCAATGCTCCTGGATTTTTTCTCGTTCTTCGCGGTTCAGCGGTGTCGCCTTGCCCCGGATAAATGCCGGGATTTTGCACATGCCCAGATCGTGGACCAGGAGGCCAAGGGCCACGTCATCCAGATGTTTGCGGCGCAGTTCTCCCTCGTAGAGACGCATATACAAGGCCAGACCGACGAAGGTGGAATTGACGCCGTGCCTGGCCTGGGAATGGTCGCTCCAAAGATGCTTTTTGATGTCCTTGATACGGAAAAGGTCTTGCCAAAGGTACTCGGTCAGCACCAGCAGGTCGGTTCGCAGGTCCGAGAAGACGGAGGCCACGGGTTGGTTCAGGAAGGCCTCCAGGCGATCGGTCAATGCCTGCTGAAAAATCAGGGCGATTTCTGAAGCTTTCAGGTTGGAGTCCATCAGGACCAAATCCAATTGCTTGCTGATGTGCTTGGCGTAGATCGAGTGGTCCTTGCGGGCGACAAAGATCAGTCCCTGGCCGCTTTTATCCAGGATTTCCTGCCGCTGTTCCTTGCTGATCCGTTGGTCGGCGCGGGTCAAGGGAACTAATTGAGCAATATGCTCTCGAAACTCGAATGTGTCCAAAGGCAAGCGAAATCGGGGAAAGCTTTCCAAGATGCACGGACTGACCTGATAGAATTCCTCATGCAATTCCCGACCCGGTTTCATAGTGGCACTGCGCATACGCGTCCCTTCATTTGCCGTTCCTGGTTAATCTGATCCCGCACTCTTCCTTTGCCGGCTATGCTTAAGGTGAATTCCCCTAAAAAGGCAACAAGCTGGGATTCCTGGCTACGCCCTTTTGCTCAAGGGAATTGAGCGAAGAGCATTGGCAACAGAAGGGGATTCCGAGTCGGACCAGTTCGCCACACTCCATTTCGATTGTTCTGTTCAACGGCAGACAACGTCTCCCCCCAAGCTTGAGCCAACAATATTTTCCCGGTGCAATGGATGGCCATGCTTTTGATGCACAGGCTGCACAGGAGCGCTCGTTAATCGCTTTATTCAACTATTGCTTTATGTTGCTGTAAAATTGAAAAATACTTGACATTTAGAGGTATGTGCGAAACAAAGTGGAAAAAAGTGGGAAAATGTGGGAGTAAGTGGGGAAGCGATGACCTTTCGCGGACATGCCTATCGCAGCTTGGACCCCAAGGGGCGCTTGGTACTTCCTCTGGAGTTCCGGGATGTTATTCTTTCGACAGGATCTCCGGGGCGGGCAATACTGACGAATTTCGACGGATGCGTAGTGGGGTACTCCATGCAGGAGTGGGAACGTATTGAGGAGAGTTTTCAGCGCATCAACATGCTCAACCGCCAGCTCCGCGATTTTCAGCGATTCTTCATTTCCGGCGCCATGGAAGTGGAGCTGGACAAGCAGGGGCGAGTTCTCATCCCCCCGCATCTCCGCTCCTACGCTGGACTTTCCAGGGACGTCGCCTTGGCCGGAGTCGGCCGCAAGTTTGAAATATGGGACCTGGAGCGGTTTGAAGGGCAACGACGCAAAATGGAAGAAAATTTTGATCAGGTCATGGATGCCTTGGCTCAGACGGACTGCGATCTGCGCCTTTAGGACGAGCTGGCCAAAACGTCGTTGTACCATTTTTAGGCACCCATCCACTATCTCGTTGTCAGGGAAAATCTTCTGAAAGCACCTGAAACGGTCGCATCCGACACCGGAGATCATTCGTCGTGACCACCGTGCTTGAATCCATTCCCCAGCCGAGCCACCAACCGGTACTGGTCGAGCAGGTGCTTACATATCTCGCCCCACGGCCAGGAGGACGCTATCTGGACGGAACATTGGGGCTTGGTGGTCACACACGAGCTGTTCTGAAGGCCACCGGCGGTAAGGCAGAGGTCGTGGGGATGGATCGGGATTCCCTGGCCCTGGAGGCAGCATCCAGAGCTCTTCGTCAGGAGTGGCCTCAGGCCGCCCTGACACTGCGGCACGAGTGCTTCAGCCGGTTCACGGAGACCCTTGACGAATTGCGTTGGAGCAAACTGGATGGGGCCCTGTTGGATTTGGGGTTTTCTTCCTTTCAATTGGACTCCCCGGAGCGCGGTTTCAGCTTTCTTGCAGACGGCCCTTTGGACATGCGAATGAATTCTCATGGGGCTGGGGTGACGGCAGGGGACGTGGTCAATGCCTACTCAGCCCGGCAGATTGCCAAGATTATCTTTGAATTCGGTGAGGAGCCTCTGGCCGGGAGAATTGCCAGGGGAATCGAAGCGGCCCGGAAAAGTGGTCCCATTGCCTCCACCCTGGAACTGGCGCGGATTGTGGAGTTGGCCTATCCCCCGGCGCGCAGGGCACGGGCCCGCAATCACCCGGCAACCCGGACGTTTCAGGCTTTGCGAATGTTTGTCAACGATGAAGCCGGCGAACTCAGACAGTTTTTGGAAAATATCGTGGCGCATCTCGCTGAAGCCGCCAGGGTTGTAATCATTTCATTCCATTCCATCGAGGACCGGATCGTCAAGCAGTATTTCGTGCAGCAAGCCAAGGCGTGCCTCTGTCCGCCACTCCAACCCTTTTGTCTGTGCGGGCACAAGGCAACATTGAAGATCCTGACAAAAAAACCACTCATTGCCACCAGTGCCGAACTGGCCGCCAACCCCCGGAGCCGAAGCGCCAAGTTGCGGGCTGCGGAACGGATCAATGTCCACGAGGATACGGATTCCTAACTGTATGGTACATGCCATGGCCGCAAATACGCATTTACCAAGCAAACAGGTTTCCAGGCGATGGGTTTGGCCCACGGTACTGCTGGGCTTCAGCGGACTGATCCTTGGGTTGGCAGTGGTTTGGATCAATATCGAGCGACTGGATCTGGCCTATGAGTTGAAGCAACTTCAAACCGAGTTGGAGCGAAAAGTCGATCTTCAGGCCAAGCTGGAGGTGGAGCGGATGAATCTGCTGTCCTCGTCACGGCTTCGAGTGCTGGCTGAGGAACATGAGCTTCGACAGGCCGAGCCGGGTCAGATCAGAATTTTAACGCCCTAATGCACAGTCGTCGCCATGTTCGGGCGACTTTTTTCAGGTATGAAAAACGATCGGATGAAAAAAAACGCACCCCGCGATTGGGTCCGAATCCGTATGGTTCTGCTGGGGATGTGCGTCTTCGTGATCTGGGGCGGGCTGTGGTACCGGGCCTTCCAGGTCCAGATCATCCGTGGGCCGGAGTTGACGGCCATGGCCTCCCGGCAGCACAAGGCCGCGGAGTTCGAGCGCGGGATGCGCGGGGAGATTTTTGATCGCCAGGGGCGACTGTTGGCCAAAAGCACCGGCATCCAATCTGTTTACGTTCGTCCCTTGGAGTTGGAAGACCCGGCTGCCGCGGCACCGGTGTTGGCCGCGGCCCTGGAAATGCCGATTTCCCAGGTCCGGACGCAACTTGCCAGGCCCCAGAATTTCGTTTGGCTGGCCCGTCAAATCAGCGACCGCAACGCCCGGAACATTGTGGATGCAGGTTTGCGAGGGGTTTATTTGGCTGAAGAAACGGCCAGATTTTATCCACATGGCCATCTGGCGGGACAGGTGTTGGGGTTCGTGGGATTGGACGGTGAAGGGTTGGAAGGGATCGAGCGGGCCTTCGACGAGATTCTGGCCGGAGACAAAGCCACGTTTGTGGCTCAGCGGGATGCATCAGGGCGGAGGATGTACCTGGATGCCCAGGGCCGGGAGGTGGATCTTCGCGGCCAAAATGTCACACTGACATTGGATGCGCAGATTCAATTCTTTGCCGAGGAAGCCCTGGCCGAGGCCGTGCAGAACTTCAATGGCAAGTCCGGAATGGCTCTTGTTGTCCATGTTTCCAGCGGCGAAATATTGGCCATGGCCAATTATCCCTTTTTCAACCCAAACATGTCCCGACAAAATCCGGAGCAATGGCGCAATCGACTCCTTCTGGATGCTCTGGAACCGGGATCGACGCTGAAGTCCATGTTGATGGCCGCAGCACTGGAAGAGGGTCTGATCACCAATGATACGATCTATTTCTGCGAAGAGGGACGCTGGCGGCTGACCGGGGTGACCATTCGCGATGTACGGGGTCGGGGCTGGCTCCCGGCGAACAAGATCCTGCGGTACTCCAGCAACATCTGTTCGGCCAAGATCGGACTGGATCTAGGCGCGACCAGGTACCATGGTTATTTGCAAAAAATGGGATTTGGCGAACGGACCGGGCTGCCGTTGCTGGGAGAAAATCCAGGTATATTGCGGCCTCCACGATCCTGGTATCCAGTGGATCTGGCTGCCGTCTCTTTTGGACAAGGCATGTCCGCCAACGCCCTGCAAATGGCCAGGGCGTATCTTGTTTTGGCCAATCGTGGCGTCATGCGTCCCCTGCAGCTTGTTCGCGATCCGGAACAGCCCGTGGCGCCCATGGCCGTGGTATTCCGGGAGGAGGTCGCCCAAACGGTGATGCGCATGCTCCAGGAAGTTGTGGAGGAGGACGGTACGGGAACCCAGGCGCGTATTCCAGGGGTCATCGGTGCCGGTAAAACCGGGACGGCACAGAAGGCTACCGCCGCAGGCCGTTATGGAGACCGCTACGTGGCCTCCTTTGCCGGTTTTTATCCGGGAGATGAGCCGGAGTATTTCATCTATGTGGTTGTTGATGAGCCACATCCACAACACTATGGGGGGGTCGTCGCTGCGCCAGCGGTTCGGGAAATTGGGCTCCGGTCTTTGGCTTATGCCGGACGATTGCCGGAAATCGGTGTCCTCTCGGCCGAAGGTCAGCGACATGGACACCAGGGGCAACAGACAGACCAGATTGTGACGAACAGGTCCTTGCAGGTAGAGCGAATCGGCCTGGAGCAGCCGATCCTCAGAGTTCCAGGGCCCAGCGAACCGGATGCATTCCCTCAATTGGATGGTCTCGAATCCGGAGAGCAGTTGGTGCCCAACGTGACCGGAATGAGCGTACGTCGAGCCGTGGAGCATTTGCGGGGATTCGGCGTAATGCCGAAGGTCGAGGGCGGTGGGGGGATCGTATTTCGCCAGTCTCCTGAGCCGGACCAGCCATGGCCCCGGCAAGAACGCGAGGTTACCCTGTGGCTGGAATTGTCGTGAGGGCGGTTCAATGATCGGCATCCTCTGGGAAACACTTACGGACAAGGTCCGTGACGGCCTACTGGTTCGGACCCATTCCGGACAGGTCCGTCCCGGCGAGGTGTTCCTCGCATTGCCAGGATCCCGCGTCGACGGGTCGTCGTTCATCACGGAAGCGATCAATCGCAAGGCCGGATATGTGATCGCCCCGGCGGGGTACGGCGTCGGGCCAGAAGGGCAAAAGGTCGACTCCACGATGATTCTGGAACATGCCGATCCCCGTACGTTGCTGGGTGAACTCGCAGCGGTGCATCATGGCACGGATCGATCCTGCCCGCTCTTGGTGGGGGTGACCGGGACCAACGGGAAGACCACGGTGGTGGCCTTGATTGCCCATCTTCTATCCGCTTTTGGGAAGAAGGTCGGGACCATCGGGACGATTGGAGCCCATTGGCCTGGTGGAAGCCATGATCTTGGGATGACCACTCCGGATTGCTGGCAACTCCATAGGATTTTGGCTGAGATGCGCGAGGCGGGAGTGACCCATGTCTGTATGGAGGTTTCCTCCCACGCCCTCGTCCAGAAGCGGACAGCCGGACTCCTGTTCGAAGTCGCGGTGTTGACCAACATCACGCAGGACCACCTGGATTATCATCTCGACATGGAGAGTTATTTTCAGGCCAAGGCCATGCTCTTCGCACCCGGGAACGGCATATCCAACTTGTCTTGCATACCCGGCGCACACGGGACACCCGGACCAAGATATCGGGTGATCAATACCGATGACTCGTACGGTCGTCGCCTGTTCACCTTGTGGGGTGGGCTTGGCTATGGTTTCGACCTGGTGCCCCCGGAGCAAGAAAAAATGAATTCGGTGGATGAATCAACGGCGTATCTTCGTGGCGAGATCCTGGCTTGCAACCGTTCAGGGCTGGATTTGCGCACACATTGGGAGACATCCTCCTGGACCGTGCGATCCACATTGGTGGGCCGATACAATGCCGCCAATCTTCTGGCGGCCCAGGGAGCCGGAATATGTCTGGGGCTGGAACCGGATCACTTGACGGCTTTGGATTCTTTTTCAGGTGTTCCCGGCCGCCTGGAGCGGGTGCTCAATGCACACGGAGTTGACATTTTCGTGGACTACGCCCACACCCCCGATGCTCTGGACAATGTTTTGGGAACGCTTCGAGACGTGGGATTTGAACGGTTGATTGTCGTGTTCGGTTGCGGCGGTGATCGGGATCGAAGCAAGCGCCCGTTAATGGGCCAAGCTGTATGTCGCCATGCGGATATTGCCGTCCTGACCTCGGATAACCCTCGACATGAAGAGCCGGAGAGAATTTTGAACGATGTCCTGCCGGGTCTCTCGGGCTGTGCCATGGTGTTCAAAGAGGTTGACCGCAGAGTGGCCATGAATTGTGCTCTGGAACTGATGCGCCCGGGAGATGCCTTGTTGGTGGCTGGCAAAGGGCATGAGGCAACACAGCAGGTCGGGTCTGACTATTTCCCATTTCATGACCCGACGGTCCTTCGGGAGTTGCTCCGGGAACGCCGGGAACATCCGGCCCAGGATGACACGGGACCCTTCAATCGGGAGGGTGTTGTATGCGACTGACATTGGGTCAGGTAGCCCATGCCCTGGATCTGGTTACACCAGTTGACGGACCAAATCTCCTCCTCACAGGGGCGGCGATCGATAGCCGACAGGCCAAGCCTGGAGATCTGTTTTTTTGTCTGTCCGGCGTGCGAGTCGACGGCCACGACTTCGCCGCCCAGGCCGTGGCCAATGGGGCAGCGGCCGTGGTGGCCGCGCAAGCCTTGCCAGAGGTACAGGGAAAAACTCCGGTGTTAACGGTTCGCGACAACATGACCGTTCAGGACGCCCTGGGCAGGGTGGGCTTCTTGTGGCGGAACCTCTTTGCAGGTCGGGTGGTTGGCGTGACCGGAACGGCGGGCAAGACCACAGTCAAGGAAATGCTTGCCAGGGTGTGTGCACAGGCCGGTGAGACAAGCAGGAACCGGATGAACTGGAACAATCAGATCGGACTGCCGTTGTCATTGCTGGAGTGTACCGGTGCAGAGGGTTTTTGGGTCATGGAAGCCGGAATCAGTCGTCCCGGCGACATGGACGAACTTGGGACAATTCTGCGGCCGGACTTGGCAATTGTGCTCAATGCCGGTCCAGCCCATTTGCTCGAACTGGGCGATGTCGCCCGGGTGGCCGGGGCCAAAGCCCGATTGACCAGGTACCTGACCAAAAACGGCATGGCCCTGGTCAACCAGGACTGTCCGGATTTGTGGCGGGAGTGCACGGCGTATACACAGCGGATTCATGGCTTTTCCATGCATGACCGGGATGCGGAGTTCTTCTGCGAAGAGCCGTTTTGTCTCAGCCCATCCAGCGTCGGACTGAAACTGCGACTTCGCGGTCGTCCATTGGAGGTGTCTTGGCCCGTAGAGAAGGCACCCATCGCCCAAAACGTCCTCGCGGTCGCGGCAGCAGCAACACTTTTGGGAATCAAATCCGCGGCCATTCGAGAGGCGCTCCAGGCTGAGGATTCCCTGCCGGGACGCTTTGTCGTGGAACAGCATGGTGCGTGGCTGTTGGTGGACGACACCTACAACGCCAACCCTCTCTCCATGCACATGGCCCTGCACAGAGCCAGATCCTTGGCCGGCCAGCAACCCCTGATCTGTGTCCTGGGGGATATGCTGGAACTGGGAACCGCCGCAGCTGCGGAACATGCGAAGCTTGGGCGATCCCTGGCCGGAGTCTGCACGGATGTCTTCTACCATGGCCACCATGCCGGCGAAGTACTTGCCGGCCTGAAAGCGGAAGAGAGCAGGGCCCGGTTCCTGGAATGCGATTCCCCGAAACGGTTTATCGAAGGATGGCGGGCCTCGGTGCGAGCCCAAGCCAAAGATGGCGAAATGGCTGTTGAAACAGTCGGAGCAATGGAGGGGGGCGTGGTCCTGTTCAAGGGATCGCGGGCCGGTCAAATGGAAACCTATCTCCACGCCCTGCAAAAGGAGTTGCGCACATGATATATCACCTGCTCTCTCCTTTGGGGAGCGAATTCATCATTTTCAACGTCTTCCGCTACATCACCTTTCGCTCCGTGTATGCGTTGCTCACCGCCCTGCTTCTATCCATCCTGCTGGGGCCGCGGTTCATCGCCTGGTTACGACGTCTGAAGTGCGGCCAGCATATCCGCGCCGACGTTCCCGCGCACAACGGCAAAGCAGGGACCCCGACCATGGGCGGTCTCCTGATAGCGTTCTCTCTACTGACCAGTGTTTTGCTTTGGGGCGACCTGACCAACGTCTATCTTTGGTTGACCATCTTTGTTTTTGTCGGCTTTGGATTGGTGGGGTTCTGGGACGATTTCTTAAAAGTGGTCAAGAAACACAACCAAGGGCTCAGCCCAGGCGGCAAACTCCTGGGACAGATCGTGGTGGCCCTGGGTGCGATATCCCTGCTGTTACTGCAACCGGCCTACTCCACGATCCTTTATTTTCCGTTTTTAAAAATGCTCCAGCCGGACATGCTTTGGATGTACATCCCGTTCGCCGTGCTGGTGATGGTCGGCGCTTCCAACGGGGTGAACCTGACCGATGGACTGGACGGATTGGCCATCGGACCGTTGATCGTTGCCGCGGCCTGCTTCGGGATTTTTGTCTACGTGGCCGGCCATGTGCAGATTGCCAGGTATCTGCAGGTGGCCTACGTGCCCGGCGTCGGTGAAGTGGCGGTATTCTGTGGCGCCCTGGTGGGGGCGGGCCTGGGCTTTTTATGGTTCAATGCCTATCCGGCCCAGGTTTTCATGGGGGATGTGGGTAGCCTGAGCTTGGGCGGAGTGCTCGGGTTCATCGCCGTGCTGGCCAAACAGGAGCTGTTGCTGCTGATCGTTGGGGGGCTCTTCGTGGTGGAAACCCTCTCCGTGATTCTGCAAGTCGGCTACTTCAAGATGACCGGCGGAAAACGCATTTTTCGGATGGCCCCACTGCACCACCATTTTGAACTGAAAGGGGTACCGGAATCCAAAATAATTGTTCGTTGCTGGATTTTTTCGATTATCATGGCTCTGATCTCTTTGAGCGCACTCAAACTTCGATAAGGCTGTACAGAGCATATGTTCCAGGCAAAACCCACGACATCCAACCAGGAACCACGTCGGATTGGTGCCGGCGACATGGCGGTTGTGGTTGGAACCGGTCGATCCGGTCTGGCAGCAGCGGCCTTGCTGACCCAGCTGAGCGCGGCGGTTCGGCTTGTGGATTCCGGAAACATTGCCGCCTCGGTTCGGGAACAGGCCGCCCTGCAAGGGTGGGAGCTCCGGGAAGGGGAGCATTGCGCCGAGCAGTTTGCCCAGGCTGCGCTGGTGGTGCTGAGCCCGGGAGTGAACCGCCGCCTGCTGGAGCCATGGCTAAGGCATCTGGACCCGGAGCGAGTGATCGCGGAACTGGAACTGGCCCTGGGATTTGTCGATGCCCCGATCATCGCGGTAACGGGAACAAGCGGCAAAACCACGACGACCACGCTGATCGGCAGATTCTTGCAAGCCCTGGGCCGCAGGGTGTTCGTGGGAGGAAATATCGGGACACCGCTTTCCAGCTACGTTCTGGAGTGTTTGGTCGCCTCCGGATCTGCTGAGGCTGGGCATTTTCTGGATGCAGAAGCAGGCACGGGAGTTTCGGGGGCCGGGTTTGCCGAGGCAGAGCTTCTTGTGCTGGAGGTGAGCAGTTTTCAGCTCTTGAATACGACCTCCTTGCGCCCCCGGGTGGGGGTTTTGCTGAATGTCAGCCCGAATCATCTGGATTACCATCATGACATGGAGGAATACACCCAGGCCAAGTTGTCCCTGTTTGCCAGGCAAGACCAGGAGGATACGGCTGTTTTTCCCGAGGATCTGCGTGAACTCGTGCAAGGACGTCAGGTAACGAAAGCCAGGACGATTTATTTCGGTGCCCATTCCGGGTTGAGCTGTCCGGCCCTGCCCGGCCGACACAACCAAGCCAACATCGCCGCTGCCGTGGAAGCTTGTCGCCCCTTCGGCCTGACCGCGGAAACTGCCCAAAGCGTTCTGGACACCTTTTCCGGTCTGCCTCATCGTTTGCAAATCGTGGCTGAGCGCGGCGGAGTTCTGTTTGTGGACGATTCCAAAGGGACCACGGTGCAGGCCCTGCAGGCCGCCTTGGAGGCTTTTGATCGGCCCGTGCTGTTGTTGGCCGGAGGGGTGTTCAAGGGAGGGGATCTCATCGGACTGAAATCCTTGGTGCGTGAGCGGACACGAGCCGTTGGCCTGTTCGGGGCCAGCCGGGAAGTCTTCGAGGCGGCATGGTCCGACTCCGCCCCGGTGATGTTCTGGGAGCCAACCTTGGAACGGGCCATGGATCGACTCTGGGCCCAGGCTCAAGCCGGAGACGTGATGCTCCTTTCCCCGGCCACGGCCAGTTTTGATCTCTTCAGGGACTACGCGCACCGGGGCATGACGTTTCAAGGATATCTTCGCGACCTTCCGGAGATGAGGCATGCTTAGGCTCGGAATCCTGTCCATGCAAGGCCCACAAAGAATCCGCGATGAGGGTGTGGATTTCTGGTTGCTCTCCGTGGCTCTGCTGCTGTCCGGTCTGGGACTCGTAATGGTCTTGAGTTCCACAGGGATCATGGCGGAACGTTTTTTTGCGGACAAGTACTACTTTTTTAAACGACACGTGGTCTTTTTGCTGATCGGATTGGGCGTGATGATCGTGGCTGCGGTCATCCCGCGGCAGGTGTATCTCCGGTTTACCTATCTCTGGCTGGCGCTGGCAGGGATATTACTGGTCCTGACATTGGTATCTCCCCTGGGAGTTCAGGCAGGCGGAGCCACACGCTGGCTTTCTCTGGGGCCGATCATGGTCCAGCCCTTGGAAATAGCCAAGGTGGCTCTCGTCCTTTACCTGGCTTCGTTTTTCAGCCGCAAGCAGGAAATGATCCGCACCTTCGGCATTGGCTTTTTGCCTCCAGTGTGCATCACGGTCATACTCTGCCTGCTGCTTTTGGCCCAGCCTGATTTCGGGGGTGCCGCTGCATTGATGCTGATTCTCTTCTGCATCAGTTTTGTGGGAGGGACGCGACTGGTTTATCTGGGAGCCACGTCCTTCATGGCCCTAATGGCCGGAATTTTCCTGGTGATGAGTTCTCCCTATCGATTCCGGCGCTGGTTCGCGTTCCTGGATCCGTTTCAGGACGCCCAGGATGTGGGCTATCAACTGGTTCAGTCCCTGTATGCCTTGGGCAGTGGTGGCTGGCTGGGCGCGGGGCTGGGAGCCGGCAAACAGAAATTATTCTTTTTGCCTGCCGCACATACGGATTTTATATTGGCCGTCATTGGTGAGGAGCTGGGATTTATCGGTGTATCGGTCATTTTCATCCTGTTCAGCGTGCTGTTGTGGCGCGGTTTGCGGATCGCCAGGCTCCAGGACGGATTGCAGGAACGGTTTATCGCCTTTGGCATGCTGCTGATCCTGGCCCTGGGTGCTTTGCTGAACATGGCCGTGGTCCTGGGGGTGGTTCCGCCCAAGGGGGTACCCATGCCCTTTCTGAGCTATGGGGGCTCCAGCCTGGTCATGTCGCTGTTGTGCGTGGGCGTGCTCCTGAATCTTTCTCGTGGTGCGGTTTCACCGGGAAGCGGGCGAAACGGAGTGCTGGCGTGAAACGGGTGATCCTGACCACTGGCGGAACAGGAGGACACATTTTTCCGGCTCTGGCTGTTGCCGAGGAACTGCGGGAACGACATCCAGAGGTTGCCCTGCTCTTTGTTGGAGGAAGGCGTGGGCCGGAGGGGAAGCTGGCCTCCCAAGCTGGATTGGATTTTGTGGCGCTTCCTGTATCCGGGGTACTGGGCCGTGGCTGGCGCGCACTGGGAATTTTAGGATGGCTGCCGCGCAGTGTTTTGCGCGCAATGGCCATCATCCGTCGCTTCAAGCCGGACGTCGTGCTGGGTTTGGGGGGATACGCAGGCTTTCCCCTGGTTTTGGCAGCCTGGATAATTCGCGTGCCCACGGCGATCCACGAGCAGAACAGTCTGCCCGGCATGACCAACAGGCTGCTGGGGCGGATTGTGCCCAGGGTGATGCTCTCCATGCCGGACGACCATAACCTGTTCGCTGCCCGAAAGGTGGTCGTGACCGGAAATCCGCTTCGGAAGTCGATCCGCCGGTTGCGCTCGGCACATCCTGAAGGAGAAAGTCCACGACGTAATGTGTTGGTTCTTGGGGGCAGCCAAGGGGCCAAGGCCTTGAACCAAGCCGTCCTGGAATCCCTTGAGGGGTTTCGTGAAGAACGGATTTCGCTCCGGCATCAGACCGGCGCAGCGGACTGGGAACGGGTAAGCCAGGAATATGCCCGGTCCGGCTGGGAGCAAACCCAGGTGGAGCCCTTCATTGAGGATGTGGCCGAGGCCTACGGTTGGGCTGATTTGGTTGTCTGTCGGGCTGGGGCAACAACGCTGGCCGAACTGACGGTCATGGGCAAACCCAGTGTACTGGTGCCGTTCCCGTATGCAACGCATAACCACCAAATGCTCAACGCCCGGCATTTGGAGGAGTCCGGGGCGGCTCTGGTGTTGATGGAGAGCTATCTGGCCCAAGTGCAACTTTGGACCGTGATCAAGGATTTATTGGATATCCCAGGAAAACTCCGGGATATGCGCAAGGCAGCCTGGGAATTGGGCCGGCCGGAAGCCGGCGCCTTGGTGGTTCAGGAACTTGAAGGACTGGTGCATCACGAATGAAGTCAAAAGTCAGGTCTATCCACATGGTCGGCCTGGGTGGCTCAGGCATGAGCGGCATCGCTGAAGTGCTGCTGAATATGGGCTACAGGGTTTCCGGTTCGGACGTGGCCGCTGGACCGGTTTTGGAGCACCTGCGCAGTCTGGGAGCGGAGACATCCGTTGGGCATAGCCGCGGGCGATTGCGTGAAGCCCAGGTGCTGGTCAAGTCCACCGCCGTGCAGGACGACAACCCGGAAGTACTGGAAGCGCGGGAGCTGGGTATTCCGATTATTCCTCGCGCGGAAATGCTGGCTGAACTGATGCGGTTGCGAACCGGCATCGCCGTTGCCGGGACCCATGGCAAAACCACGACCACGTCCATATTGGCGACCATTTTCAAGGAGGCTGGGCTGGACCCCACGGTGATTATCGGCGGTCGGTTGCGCACTTATGGCAGCAACGCCTTGCTGGGCCAGGGAGAATATCTCATCGCCGAAGCGGATGAATCCGACGGCTCCTTTCTCTGCCTGTTTCCCATCATCAGCGTGGTGACCAACATCGATGCGGATCATTTAGATTTTTATCCGGACCTGGCGAGCATCAAGACGGCCTTTGCGCAGTTCATGAACAAAGTCCCTTTTTACGGACTGAACGTCGTCTGCGGCGACGACCCGGGAGTGCAATCCGTCCTGCCACAGGTGCGCCGCCCTGTGGTGACCTATGGATTCGGCCCGGAAAACGACGTCTCTGGGGAAATGTTGGAGGGACGGGGGGACAATGCTTTTCGGATTTCTTGGCGTGGGAAACCCTGGGCCGAGGTGAGCCTGGCTCAACCTGGGCGGCACAATGTGTTGAACGCCCTTGGAGCTGTGGGAGTGGCCATTGAGACCGGCTTGCCCAAAGAGGCCGTGGTGCGTGGGCTGACCCATTTTGGCGGAGTGGGACGACGCTTTGAAATCAAGGGTGAACGGAATGGCGTAACGGTTGTGGATGATTACGGCCACCATCCCAGGGAAATCGTCGCAACCCTGCAGACTGCGCGGGATTTTTTTCCAGGACGTCGCCTTGTCGTCCTTTTTCAGCCCCATCGTTTTTCACGAACCAAGGCGTTATTCGGCGATTTTTGCCGGGCTTTTCAGCAGGCGCATCGATTGCTGCTGTTGGAAATCTATCCGGCATCCGAGGCTCCGCTTCCGGGCATCAGCGGGAGCAGTCTGGCCCAAGGCGTCCGGCAGGTCAGCCAGACGCCGGTGGATTTTTTTCCGGACATGACCACGGCCGGACAGGCATTGCTGGAAATACTGCAGCCAGGAGACGTACTGTTGACTCTGGGTGCGGGGAATGTCTGGCAGGTGGGGCAAGGCTACCTTGAGACAGCGTGACGGTGAATCCATGAGGGTGTTGCCTGGCCCGCTATTGGCCGATCGGACCACCCTGAGACTGGGCGGCAAGGCCATGGTTGAGATCGTAGTGCAAGGCGAAGCCGACATGGATGAACTGGCCGGGAGCCTGGATGAGCGGACGACCAGGCTGGGGGGGATGCCCATGATCCTGGGGGCAGGGAGCAATATTCTGGCTGCGGATCATGAACTGGGGTTGGTTTTGATTCGACTCCACGGCGGCGGAGAACCCAGTCTTGCGCAACAGGATGCAGGTCGCGATACCTTGTTGATTCGCGTTCCGGCAGGCCTCCGCCTGCCGAGGCTGCTGGGATGGTGCTGTACAAGGGGAGCAAAGGGACTGGAGCCGTGGGCCGGCATTCCCGGTACCGTGGGCGGGGCCGTAGCCATGAATGCCGGCTCATATGGACTGGAGATGGCCGATGTTCTGGAGCGGGTTTTGATTTGGACTCCGGGGTTGGGCTGTGTTTGGCGGAAGGCTGTGGATCTGGGCTTTGGGTATCGATGGTTTGACTCCGGACTGGACGAACTGGTTCAGTTGGTGCTGGCCGTCGAACTTCGCCTGGATCGTGACGAACCCGATGCGGTGCGCACCCGAATGCGACAGTTTTACGGCCGCAAGAGACAAAGCCAGCCGGTCACCATGGCTTCGGCCGGATGCGTGTTCAAGAATCCTTCCTCCGAATATCCAGCGGGCAAGCTCTTGGAGCAAGTCGGGATGCGAGGCTATCGACGGGGGAACATGGCTTTTTCAGAGCAGCATGCGAATTTCCTGGTCAATCTGGGAGGTGGGACCTCAAGTGACGCGTTCGCCTTGCTGGACATGGCCCAAGAGCGGGTCGAGCGGCGCTTTGGCCTGGAACTGAAAACCGAGGTCAGGGTAATTGCATGAGCGTGGCAGCGGTTCGACTCAGGGCCGGAGGCTGGTTCAGCCCAGGGGCGCGCAAGAGTAATACCTGGTCGAGCAAGAAACACGGCACGGCCACCCTGCCAAAACGTGCGGTCAAACCGGCCCGCAACAAGGCCGCGAACAAACGGCAGATAGGGATCGGCGAGCTTCTTGTGGCCACTGTGCTGCTGACGTTGCGGGGCCTGGGCTGGGCTCTTGGGGTGATATCCGTAGTGGCCCTGCTTGGCGGTATCAGTCTGGGCTTGGTCTACGGATACCGGGGATTAACCAGCTCCGCCCATTTTGCCGTTTCCCACGTGGAGATTGCCGGTAACAATCAGTTGAGCGTGTCGGAGGTTCTGAATCTGAGCGGAGTGGCCGTGGGCGCGAACGCCCTGGAGGTCAGCCTGGGGGACGTCAGCCGCAGGCTCCAAGGCAGCCCATGGATTGAACGTGCTACAGTCCGCAGGGTGCTTCCGGATGGCGTGGCCATCGAGATTGTGGAACGTGAGCCGTTTTTTTGGGTCAAGCATGGAGAATCTCTCTATTATGCGGATCGAAGCGGGACACCCATTGCCGCCCTGGAACTGGGGCGGTTCGTCTCACTCCCCTTGTTGCTTCTGGAGAGCGAACTGGATCCGAACTGGCGACTCCTTGAGGAATGGATGCGGGCCGTGGAGCGACTGGAATTCCCGTTCGGATTTTCGGATATAGCATGGTTGAGGGTGGAGGATGCGAATATGTTGCGAATCTACCTGGAAGACAGAGGCATAATGATTGATTTTGATCTGAGTGACTGGCGTGTGCATCGGGGAATTTTGGGCCAAGTCTGGGAGGATTTGCGCTCGCGTGGGGAACTGAATTCCATTGAACGAGTGACCGTTATGTCAGGCAAGGCCTGGGTTCTGGCACAAGGGTCCTGACGGAGAAACGAGGAGCGGCGAAATGGCGAAGAAATCATCATCCAAGTCCGATCTGATCGTCGGGCTGGACATCGGCACCACCAAAATCTGCACCGTGGTCGGTGAGGCGACGCCCAATGGCGTGGACGTGGTCGGCATCGGCACTGCCCCGTCTTCTGGACTGCGCAAGGGCGTGGTGGTGAATATCGAGCAGACCGTCCAGTGTATCAAAAAAGCCCTGGAAGAAGCAGAGCTGATGGCTGGCTGCGAAATTCGCTCCGTCTACTCCGGGATAGCCGGAAGCCACGTCAAGGGATTCAACAGCCATGGAGTGATCGCGGTCAAGGGCGGCGAGGTATCACCCAAAGATGTGGAGCGGGTGCTCGATGCGGCCAAGGCCGTGGCCATTCCTCTCGATCGCGAGGTGATTCATATCCTGCCGCAGGAATTCATTGTCGATGAGCAGAACGGCATTGCCGACCCCATCGGAATGGCCGGGGTGCGACTGGAGGTCAAGGTGCATATCGTGACCGGGGCGGTGAGCAGTGCCCAGAACATTATCCGTTCTTGTCACCGGGCAGGTCTGGACGTGGCCGACATCGTCCTCCAATCCCTGGCATCCACCGAGGCGGTCTTGACCCCGGAAGAACGTGAAATCGGGGTTGCTTTGGTGGATATTGGCGGAGGAACCACGGATGTGGCCATTTTTTCAAACAATTCAATCAAGTATACCTCGGTTCTGGCCCTTGGCGGCAGCAACCTGACCAATGACATTGCGTTTGGTCTGCGTACACCGATGCTGGCCGCGGAAAAGATCAAAATCAAGTACGGGTGTGCACTGACGGATATCGTCCAAAAAGATGAGATCATCGACGTGCCCAGCGTGGGGGGGCGCGAAGCACGGCGAGTTTCTCGGCGGGTGCTGGCAGAGATCTGTGAACCGCGGATGGAGGAAATCATGGCCCTGGTGGAACAGGATTTGAGTCAATCCGGATGTAAAAACCTGATTGGGGCCGGGATAGTCTTGACCGGCGGTTCAGCCCTGCTGGACGGCATGCCGGAACTGGGAGAGCAGATTTTCAATCTGCCCACCCGTATCGGCTTCCCACGTGAAGTGGGCGGATTGAAGGACGTGGTGATGAATCCGATGTATTCCACGGCGGTTGGCCTGCTGATGTATGGTGCCCGCAAGGAAGGTCTGGATCAGCGGTTTCGAATTCGGGACACCCATATTTTCAATCGTATCCTGAACCGGATGCGGAAATGGTTTTCGGATGTTTCCTGATATCAAGAGCCAATGCGAATAGAGCAAAGCGGACAGAGAGAACACGGATTGGGCGCGGGACGCAAGAAAGGTCCTTTTACGAGGAACATAAAAAATTTGCCGATCAGGTAATCAATCAGGGAGGAGAATCGTATGCAGTTCATGGAACTCGAAAATGACACCAATGCATTGATCAAGGTCGTCGGCGTCGGTGGAGGCGGCAGCAATGCCGTGAACAACATGATCAGCTCATCGCTGAAGGGTGTCACCTTCATCGCAGCCAACACGGACCTTCAAGCCTTGAACAGGTCCCAGGCTGAACACAAGATTCAACTGGGCGACAAACTGACCAAGGGACTTGGGGCCGGGGCGAATCCGGATATTGGCCGCGAGGCTGCCCTGGAAAGCGTGGATCAGATCCGCAAAATGTTGGAACCGGCGGACATGGTGTTCATTACCGCGGGAATGGGCGGGGGCACCGGTACGGGAGCGGCACCGGTGATCGCCGATGTGGCCAGGGAAATGGGTGCCTTGACCGTGGCCGTGGTGTCCAAGCCGTTTTATTTCGAGGGCAAGAAGCGGTTGCTGCAGGCTGAGAAAGGTGCTGCCGCCCTGGCCGAGTCGGTGGACACGATCATTACCATTCCCAATGACCGGCTGCTCTCTCTGGCTTCTCAAAAAGCCGCCTTTTTGGATATGCTGAAAAAGGCCGACGAGGTGTTGTTTTATGCGGTCAAGGGCATTTCCGATCTTATCATGGTGCCAGGCTTGATCAATCTGGATTTTGCCGATGTGAAGGCGGTGATGTCCGAGATGGGGCTGGCCATGATGGGAACAGGTATTGCCAAGGGCGAAGGCCGGGCCAGGGAGGCTGCATTGAAGGCCATCAACAGCCCCTTGCTGGAAGATGTAAGCATTGACGGAGCCAAGGGCGTTTTGCTGAACATTACCTGCGCCCCGGATATGACCATCGATGAGGTCAGTGAGGCGGCCAGCATCATTCACGAGGCGGCCCATGACGAGGCCAAGATCTTCTTCGGAACCGTATTCGACGAAGACGCTGGTGATGAGATGCGGATTACCGTTATTGCTACGGGCATCGGAGCTGAAAGTGCGACCGGCAATCGCAGTGATGATACCTCCCGGGTGATCGATCTGGGTGGCGTTCGCAACAACTCCGGAAATTCCGGGAACGTGGTGCGGCGTCCGTACATTCCTTCCAATAACGAGGATCGAAGTATTCCGGCCTATCTTCGCAAAGGACTGCGCGGCGACCATGGTCAGCAACAAGGATCTACGCAAACGCCGCATCAATCTCCGAATCGGATGCTACGGGTGGCTTCAGGCGGAGGCGGAGAGGACTTCATTTTTGATGAAGAAGAGTTTGAAATTCCTTCTTTTTTACGGAAGCAGGCGGATTGATCAGAGCGCATCATCACAACCAGCAGGCGCGATCTGGCACAGGCACGTTTAATCTGCCGGTGAGGCGCGCTTTGTCCGGCATGATCGAGTGAAACGCGGACGACGTTCGGCCAGACCGGCCGCCATTGCGGAACAGGAGTGGGGTGGTCGTCTGCCCATCGCCTTGGTGTTTCCCCAGAAGCCGGCTTTGGCCTATTCAAGTCTGGGGTGGCAGGGAGTTCTCACACAGGTGCGTTCCCTGGCGACACTGGCCCCTGAGCCGGTCTTCTGGGATCCGGATAAGGGCCGACTGGTCCGGCCTTACGGTCGGCGAGGGCTGGATGCGTTTGGTGTCCTGGCCTTCAGCCTGACATACGAGTTTGATTACCTCCATCTGGTTCGAATCCTGATGGCCTCCGGGATCACTCCCGAAGCCGCGAAACGCCCCTCCTGGCCCTTGGTTATGGCCGGAGGGGCGTTGGCGTTCATGAATCCAGCACCTATCGCTCCCTGTGTCGACATGTTTTGGGTGGGCGAAGCTGAGGCCGGCCTTTTGGAATGCCTGGCAGTTTTGGCCGAAGTCCATGTGCGACATGGTTCCCGACATGACGCTCTGGAGCGCGTCGCCGCCATGCCGGGGGTTTATGTGCCCGGCAACAGTCCTCTCCCTGTTCGGCGGGCCATGTACATCCATCCTCGGCACACCGGCGAACTTGAAACGCCAGTGAGTTCATGCTTCGTGACGTCGGATGCGGTGTTCCGGGATACCTTGCTGTTGGAGGTCAACCGGGGCTGTCCGCATGGCTGCCGATTCTGTGCAGCCGGGTATGTTTACCGACCACCTCGGCTGACGTCCCTGGAGACATTACAAAATATCGTTCGCCACGAGCAGCCGCGCAAGGTGGGCCTTGTTGGTACAGCCCTTACGGACTGGCCTGAGCTGACTCGATTTCTGGCTTGGCTTGGGGACCAGAAGGTGGATGTATCCCTGTCCTCTCTGCGGGCTGAGGGTTTGACCGAAGAACTTTTGGACGCCCTGCGGGGACTGGGCACGCGTACGGTAACCCTCGCTTTGGAGGGGCCCAGCAGATCCCTTCGGGACGCGATGAATAAGCATGTTCGTGAAGAGGCGTTCTTGCAAACAGTGGCCCAACTCTCCCGCAAGGGCTTCAATCATCTGAAAATCTATCTGTTGGTGGGCTGGCCTGGCGAGACCGACGCGGACTGGGAGGAATTCAGTCTGTTTTTGCGGGACGTCAACCAAGCACGGACCGGTGGTGTCGTCGGGGGGAAAACCAATTTGAAATTGATCACCCTGGGGCTGGGTTGCCTGGTGCCGAAACCCTGGACACCATTGCAATGGGCGGCCATGGCCAGTGAACAAGTCTTGAAGGAGCGAATTTCTTACGTCCGCAAAGTGGCCAAAAACATGTCCGGAGTACAGGTCCGCTCGGACGCGCCAGGGTTGGCCAGGGTACAGGGGTTGTTGGCCCGGGGGGACCAACGGGTTCATGAATTGATCCATTTGGCAGCCGGATTGAAAGGTCGCGAACTGGATGTCTGGGCTGCGGCTTTGGGAGAGTGGCCTCGTGATCCGAATTGGTTTCTGGATCGGGAACGATCCAGAGAGGAAATATTCCCCTGGGAGGTCATTAATCCGGGGCTTGACCGGGAATATCTGTGGCGGGAATGGGAGAAGGTCGGTGCACGGCGCACGTCGTCGCCGTGTCCCATGGAAATCGCCCAGGGCGGACTTCAGGCGGGCTGCCTGAAGTGCCGCCGGTGTGGGTTGGAGAAATGGCTTCAGACCTGAAGCCGGATTACACGCCTCAGGAAAAACCCTGGCCAGGGCCGCAACCGGATGGCAATGGGCCTCCGTATGGTGCATCGGATGTCCTGCCGGAAGCGAGCTGTCCACAAACCGATGGAACTTTTGCAGCCTGTTTCCAGCCACATTTCGGGCATGGCTTGGTTTCCTCTTCAGAAGATCGGGTCAATTCTTCGAAGGCGTGGTTGCAGTGGGGGCAGGAATATTCAAAAATGGGCATGAACGGGCTCCTGGGGGTTGGGATAATGAAATCGCCACGGCGGCACGCCGTGACCCCTTTTGCTTACGCGGCAGACCGGAATGTTTCAACCGGCATGGCCGCCCAAATCAGGGCATTTTTGTTCTCACCAATTTTTTCTTGCAAAGACGGCTGTCGTGGCCTGTTTGGAACGGCTCGAAACTCCTTCACTGGCCTCGCAACATCAAGCCGTTGCGCCATAATAACAGGAAGTTGTACTTTGAGCGCCCGGCAACGGCTTGATGAACGATTCCTGGCTCAGCCAAACAGTCGATCCGTCCCAAACAGGGCACGACAGCCTCAAAAATTTCATATCGTTACGTCAGAACAGAAATGCCCTGCCGCCCAGATAGTGATCCGGCGTTGACGAGACCGTACCATGCGTCTTTGCGTCATCAATTGTTCACTACAGAATGAGTTGCGATCCCTGGGGCATACGGTCCTGGGGCTGCATCCCAAGCCTGGAATTCACGATCTGCCCGGCTTGTTGGCAGAACACCGCTTCGAGCCGGACGTGGTGATTCAACAGGAGACCCTGGGCCCACGGGTGCTTCTGCAAGGCTTGGATAAGGCTCCCGGGCTCAAGATTTTCTGGTCCATCGACACCCACCTGAATGCCTTCTGGCAGGTGGAGTACGTCCGTCTGTTCGACCTGGTTTGCTCCACCCAGCGGAACTGGAGCGAGTATCTCCAGAAACTGACCGGTACCCCGGCATACTGGTTGTCCTGGTTCGGACAACGTCTGCCTTGGAGAGGCTGGGATAAACGCTCACGAGAGGTCGGCTTCGTGGGGCGGGTGACCGAACATCGTCCTTCCCGCCAGCGGTTTGTTGATTTCTTGCGCCGGGAATTCCAGATGGAACTGGTCCAGGATGTATCATTCCAGCAAATGCTGGTATTCTACCGGGAAACCCGTCTGGCCCCAAATGAGTCCATTTTTGGAGAAATCAATTTTCGGTTGTTCGAGGCTGCGTCCTGTGGCTGTCTCGTGCTCAATCCTGCCGGAATTCCTGGGCTGGAAGAGACCTTTCTTCCGGACAGGGAAATCGGAGTATTCAGCCACGCCCTGGAACTCAAATCCAAGATCAACCATTACTCTCGTAATCACCACTTAGCGGAGGAAATGGCCAAAGCGGCATGGGCTAGGATTCAGGAAGAGCATTTGGCGGTCCATCGCGCTCAAAGACTGCTTGAGGTGGTGACCCGGGCAACGGGCCGATCATTAAGCGGATCCGAACCTCCAGCCCTATCGTGGGCCTTGACCCTTTATCGATTGTGGCAGGCGCGACGAGCCCCCCTAGCCACGGAAGAATTGAGGCATTTGCTGCTGGCCTTGCCGGAATCCTCCCGCAAACGCGAGGCCCTGCTGGGATTCTGGCTTGGGACCCACCAAGATAACCTGGTCCTCCATGACCTCAGAGCACTGCTTCAGTCCGACCTTCCCTTCGGGAACGACCCGTCGCTTGCAAGGACCGCTTCCCTGGCGGCGCTGCATTTGGGCGAGCCTGCCCTGGCCAAGGCGTTTTGGTTGCGTCGCCAAAAGCACTCCGTGCACGCTCCCAGACCGCCCCGTACTCCCTTGGAGATGTATCGATTCTGGGGAGGGACGTTTCAGCGCGAAGATCGCCTGGCTCGGCCCGGTCTGCCCTTTGACCATGAGCGCCATATTCCGGAATCTACCCTGGAATGCCTGATACTTGGTCATCGTCTGGACTCTCGCGAGATGAACGTTTGTCGGGCCATGGACGCCCTGCTGGAAAAACAGTCCGGTTTCGAACCGTTGCGATTGTCACTTTTGTCCCATTTGACCCTGCACCAACCAGGCAACTGGCTGGCGGGGCTCAAACTGGGTCTGGTCAACCTCCAGGGGTTCAGGCTAGAAGAGGGCTTGGAAGAGCTGCATTTGGCCGTATTGAGGGCCGAACAGCACGGTGAAACAAGAAAACTCAACAACGCCCTGGCCGCTACCGACCCTGAAGGCTCAATCCGCGCGGTCTTGGGCATGTAACCCGGTTCGGGTCATTACCTCCGTACCTTCGCCCCATGCTTGAACTGCTGCGTATCCGCAATCTCGCCCTGATCGAGGACTTGGAACTGGAATTCGGCACCGGTCTGAACGTGATCACCGGAGAAACCGGGGCCGGCAAGTCATTTATTCTCCGCGCTCTGGACTTTCTGCTGGGAGAGAAACTGGCCGTCAACCTTGTGCGCCCGGGGCATGAAAAGGCCAGGGTGGAGGCGGTTTTCATGATGGGCGAAAACGGCTCCTCCACGGAAATGGTTATTCGCCGGGAACTCTCCGCGCAGTCCGGCCGCTCCCGGGTCTGGGTCAACGACGAGTTGGCTTCCCAGGAGAGCCTGAAGCGTTTGCGCCCTCGGTTGATCCTTCATGCCAGCCAACATTCGCAGCAACAACTGCGTTTGCCGTCTTTTCATGCCCGCCTTTTGGATCGGTTTCTGGGGCAGCCGGAACTTGTCCACGAGAAAGAGCGCTATCTGAATGCGCTGACCACCTTGGTGGAGCGCCGGAGAGAGTTGGAAGAGCGGCTGCGGGATCTGCGGGATCGCAAGGACCTCCTTGAGTATCAACGCGGGGAAATTGCCAAGATCGATCCAAAATCCGGGGAGGAAGAGGAACTGGAGGCGCGCAAGCAAACCCTGCGTGACCAGACCCAGGCGCAACAGCACGTTGATGAGGCCATCGGATTGCTGTGCACGCCGGAAACCGGGTTGCACGATGCACTGGGCAGGTTGCGCAAGGTTGTCCTCAGCCTGGAGAGTTTGGTTGCTCCCAGGGCTTCCGAGACAGCCCCGAAACCAATTTCCGATTCCGAAACACTGCTTCAGTTTGAAGAACACCTTCACGATCTGGAGCAGAAATTGCGCGGCGTGGCCAGGATCCAGACCGCCCAGGGGGAACTGGATTCCATCGAGGCCCGGCTCTGGGAGCTGTCTCAACTTAAACGTAAATTGAAGCGGCCACTTGATGAAATCGTCCGGCTCAAGGAGGAGGTGGATGCCAATCTGTCCTATCTGGATGCATCTGGACTGGATCTGAAGCAACTGGAGCGCGAGATCCATCAGGCGAAAAATAGTCTGCGCGAAGTCCTGGACAGGCTGGACAGGGAGCGGCGGCAAACCGCCAAAGACGTCGGCCAGCGCCTCAGCCTGGATTTGCGGGAGTTGGGGTTTTCCGAATATTTGAAGTTGGAGTTCACCTTTGTCTCTTTGGAAATTTTTCCCGGCTTGACTGAATACCGGCCCCGCCTGCTTTGGGCTCCGAATCCGGGCCAGCCCTTTCAGCCCTTGGAAGACATTGCTTCCGGCGGTGAACTGTCCCGCGTGCTCCTGGCAATTATTGGCCTGATGGCCGATGCGGACAACCCTACGCTGATCTTCGATGAGGTGGATGCCGGCATCGGGGGGATGACGTTGCACAAAGTTGGTGATCGACTCCGCAGCCTGGCCGCGGTCCAGCAAGTCCTGGTGATCACCCACTGGCCGCAGCTGGCAGCCCAGGGCGACACACACTTTCAGGTTCGCAAGGAAGTTCTGAACGGCGCCACGTATACCCGCTGCACGGCACTGGAAGCAGCAGAACGTGAAGATGAGTTGCGGCGGATGGCCGGGGGTGGATGGCGTGTTGAAGAAGACACGGCACGATGATACGGTTTGACGCTACCAAGGAAAATGGGCGAGGTTGCAGCCGATTCTGCTCGAATTCGAGGCTTCCCCATCTCCACGGGTCCTGCCTTGCGACGAACAAGGGCAGAAGAATTCCATTGCCGTTTCTTTCTGGCAAGCACGTATCTGCCAGGACTGAATCCTGAACAGAAGGAGAACTCTCATGCCGAATCTGCTGGAACAACTCAAGACACATTCGACCATTGTCGCGGATACGGGTGATTTTGCCAGCATCAAGGAGTATCAGCCCCAGGATGCCACCACCAACCCCAGCTTGATTTTCAAGGCCGCCGGTATGCAGGAATATCGGGAGGTAGTGGATGGAGTGATTGCCCGGGTCAAGGCGGATTCCGGGTCTAAGGAAGAGTTCCTGGCCGAGGCCATGGACAACCTGTTCGTTGCTTTTGGTGTGGAAATTTTGAAAATCGTTCCCGGACGGGTTTCCACGGAGGTGGACGCTCGGCTCAGTTTCGACGTACGGGGTGCAGTGGAGAAGGCCAGGACGTTGATCGACCTCTATGAACAGGCCGGAGTGGATCGCGAACGGGTGCTCATCAAGCTGTCCAGCACCTGGGAAGGCATTCTTGCCGCCAAGATTTTGGCCAAGGAAAATATCCGTTGCAATATGACCCTTTTGTTTTCCTTTGCCCAAGCCGTGGCCTGCGCCGAAGCAGAGGTGCAGCTGATTTCTCCGTTCGTGGGCCGGATCATGGACTGGTACAAGAAACATGAGGGCAAGGAAGGATATGCGCCCCAGGATGACCCGGGCGTGCACTCCGTGACCCGGATCTATAACTACTATAAAAAACATGGCTTTTCCACGGAGATCATGGGGGCAAGTTTCCGCAATGCCGGAGAGGTCATGGAACTGGCCGGCTGCGATCTGCTGACCATCAGCCCGACCTTGCTCCAGGAATTACGGGAGGGCTCGGGAACTGTTGAGCGCAAGCTCGACCCCAAATCAGCACTCCAACACGGCGAAGAGAGAATATCCCTGGATGAGAAAACATTTCGCTGGATGCTCAACGAGGACCAGATGGCCACGGAAAAGCTCTCCGAAGGCATTCGCCTCTTTGCCGCGGATGCTGTCAAGCTGGAGCGGGTGATTCTCGAAAAAAGCGCTTGAGTTCTGACGAACGGTTCGCTGACGGGCATGGCCACATTCATCTCGGACAGGAACGGAAAACAGAATAAATCTGATATGATCTCGGCCTGCCCAGTGGTTTTCTTGTGCCTGACGCCGGAAAGCAGAAAGGGAAAAAGGGATATGGCCGGTGCTTTTGCGTTGCCTTTTGTTCATCATCACGTTCAGTAGCATGGTCAACATCGTGGTGCCTGGCGATGCCGGGAGCGAAAGCTTTCATGACTCTGACGGAGCCTTGGCCGGGATTTTGGAGCAGTCGGGACACGTTCTGTTGGTCCGGCACGCTCTTGCGCCAGGCACTGGGGATCCTGTCGGGTTTCAGATTGATGAATGCGCAACGCAGCGCAATCTTTCGGCTCAGGGGCGTGAGCAGGCCCGCAATCTGGGTAATCAGCTTCGTGCCGAAGGTGTTACGACGGCTCGCGTTTTCTCCAGCCAGTGGTGCCGTTGTATGGAGACGGCTGAGCTCTTGGGGGTGGGTCAGGTTGACCTGCTCCCGGCGTTGAATTCCTTTTTTCAGGAAATGCGACTGCGGGAAGAGCGGACCAAGGAGCTCCTGGCATTTTTGCGTAACCTCCCGGATGGTCCTCCGGTGGTCATGGTCACGCATCAAGTGAACATCTCCGCCCTCACTGGGCGCTTTACCTCTTCAGGCTCCGGGGTTGTGGCGCGGATTGATCCCCAGGAGGTTCACGTGGTCCGAACCTGGCCGTGACCCTCTCGGCACAGGTTGTCCAGGTATTTCCGCCTTTGGGCCAGGGTAGTTTTGTTCTTGAACCATAGGGAGCTCTGAATCGGTATCAAAATCGTAATGTTTCCAGAAATCGATGTCGATGTTTTGTGATCCAGCCAGGCGGAACCCACTGGGCAGTCTTTGTTTTAAAATATGAAAATTACTGCATTTTTTTGAAAAAAGGCCTGCTCTTTGCGCAGGTTCCCGCAACATTTGTCGTCTACCTTTCACTGTCTCTGGCCATATTTCCCGTGTCCGAGACATCACGAGCGCCCATGAGGTCCGGTGTCTCACGGAAATCCATGGCATCCGGTGCCATGCCAAAGCCCAGGGAGAGGAGAAAGCGCTCGTCTTCACTCCATCTGGAGCGGATTTTGACCCACAGCTCCAGATAGATCCTGGTTTCCAGTAGTTCTTCCAACTCCATCCGGGCATTTTGGCCAATCTGCTTCAGGTTGCGGCCCTGCTTGCCGATGACCATGGCCTTGTGGCTGTCCCGTTCCACGAAGATTACGGCATGGATGCGAGTCAGGCCGGGCTTACTCGTGTCGTCCCAGTTTTCGATGTCCACGGCGGTCCGGTAGGGCAGTTCCTCGTGCAGGTTCAGAAAGAGTTTTTCCCGGATGATTTCCGAGGCCATGAATCGCAGGGGCACCGTGGAAAGTTGGTCGTCGGGAAACAATGGCGGCCCAGTGGGCAGGGACTTGGTAATGCCGGTGATCAGGGTTTCCACGTTCTCTCCCGTGGCCGCGGAGAGGGGGATGATCTCCGCATCCGGCCAAACCGCGGCAACCTGTTCCATCAATGGCAATAAACGTTTACGATCCTTGACCTTATCGATCTTGTTCACGGCGATCAGCAGCGGCTGGGGCAAGCGGATCCGGGAACCCTGCAAGGGCTGGAGATCCTCGGAAAAGAGGCGGGGGCGGTCGGCATAGAGCGCGCCGTCCAGGACGATCACGGTCATGTCCGCTCTGGCAAGAGCCTGCCAGGCGGCCTTGAGCATAAAGGCGTTCATTTTGCCCCGCAGGCGATGCAAGCCGGGCGTGTCCAGAAATACGACCTGCAAATTGTCCCTGGTGAGAATCCCGGTAACCTGGTTGCGGGTGGTCTGGGGCTTGGGACTGACGATGCTCACCTTCTGGCCCAACATGGCGTTGAGCAGGGTGGATTTGCCGGAGTTGGGCGGCCCGAGCAGCGCTGTCCAGCCGGTTCGAAATGTTTCGGTGTTGTGCATGCGTTTTCTATCTCCTTTTGATCATTCTTCAGTTGGGTCGCTGTGCCCTCAAAGATGCGCTGGGGACTGCTCGAAAAGGGAGCACGCGGTATCCGGAGAGGCCGTTCATGTGCATGGCGAGGCTGGTGATGCGGTTTTCGTTGCCGTAATGGCCTGTCGCCAAACCAACTCATCCAACTGGTTGGCAATCCGGCCAAACAGGCCGCCGTATCCAGGAAAACGGCCGATCAACTCTCGGCGTTGATTCTGAACCCGCTCACAGGCGCTACCTTCCGGGGAGGAGGGTGCACGCTGCATGACCAGACGTTCGGCGACAAGGTAGGCGTCCATTTTCCGACGAAATTCCTGGACCAGAATCTCCACGTCCTGGCCGTGACGTGCCCAAAAGACCTCGGATGGTGCATGGGGTGGCAGGGACCGGATAGTCTGTGCCTGGGCGTAAAGGGTTGTCAGCACGAAGCCGGGAATGCCCCGTCGCCATCCCAGCAGCCACGGGCGGCGCCAGGACAAGAGAAAATGGCGGATGCCCAGATTGATGATTGCTTCCAGGTGCTCGGCGATACGGGTCAAATGCGGATCTTCCCAGACGACGGGGGTCAAGGCAAGATTCCAGGCCGGAGCTTCGAGGTTTTTGGGAAGGTGCGGGGGTTGCCCCAAGAGGAAAGAAAGCATATGGCCCAGCCAGGAATTGGCCGCCGGAGCCCCAGGGGTTTCCAGGTGGGCATAGCTCAGGATATAGCGTCCAGCACCTGCGGGCCCTGTGACGATGCATGGCTCACCCCGAAGCAGTTCCGGGTTGAGGTTGATCCCATAAAGTCCCTCCCAGGAGCACCGTTCCTGTTCCGCTATCTGCTCCAGGGCAAGGTCGGAAACCCAGAAGTCCGGCCCGGGGTGGATATAGGCGGCCAGGATGTCAATTTCCGGAGGCATGCCGGGAAGCGAATGGGGGGGCGTGGTTGATGCTGGCAAGGCAAACTGGGAAGGCCACCAGACCGGGAGGTCAATGTGTGGATCGATGCTCCCCGGAACAAGAGGGTGGCCGCGTAGCGGCTTGCAGATCATTGATCCGCTGAAGTTGGGCAGACGCTGGGACATGGGCTTGCGGCATAACGGACACACGGCCAAGCCGTGATTGTCCGGCAGGGCCAGCCCAGCCCCGCCGCACAGACCGACATAGGCACCGCCGGAGCGAAGGTAGATATCCACAGCCCGCATTCCGGCTGCTCCGAGGGCTTCGGCCTTGAATCTGGCCCATCCCCCCGGAACCAACAGCGCTGCCGGGGGCTGGTCGCGCAGAATTCCCGCGGCGATTTCCCGCGCCCGGACCAACCGCAGCGGAATACCCCAGGCCGCCAGGCATCGCCAGAGCAGGATCGCCCAAAAGTGGGATTCGTCCCACAAGATAAAAATGGAACCGGGCCGCGCCGTCCTGGCGCGATGAGCATGCGTTAGGGTCATGACCGAGGCAGTAGCAGGACCGCTGCCGTGAAACAAGCCATGACCATGATGCCGGTTCAGCGTTTACGACGATTTGAGATGGAGAATCGAACAAATGATCGAATCAAGATTGCCCAAGGGGTACGAACCTCATGACGTTGAGGCTAAGTGGCTGGAGTACTGGGAGGAGCAGTCCACGTTCACTGCTCCGGCTCAGGCTGAGCGCCCCGCCTATTCAATGGTCATTCCTCCGCCCAATGTCACCGGCTCTTTGCACATGGGGCACGCCCTGAACCTGACCCTTCAGGACATCCTGGCCCGGTTTCACCGCCAGAAGGGCTTTGACGTGCTTTGGGTGCCGGGAACCGATCACGCGGGGATTGCCACGCAGAACGTGGTGGAAAAATCCCTGGCTGCCCAGGGGAAGAGCCGGGAGGAACTGGGGCGGCAGGCCTTTGTGGAGCGGGTTTGGGCCTGGAAGGAGGAATACGGTGGCAAGATTTTAAATCAGGTTCGTCGCCTGGGTGCCTCGGTGGATTGGACCCGGTTGCGCTTCACCATGGATGACGGGTTGTCCAAAGCCGTCCGGGAAGTTTTCGTTCGGTTGTACGAAGAGGGATTGATCTACAAAGGCGACTACATCATCAACTGGTGTCCTCGCTGCAACACCGCTTTGGCGGACCTGGAAGTGGAACATGCCCAGACCGAGGGCCGGTTGCACGCCATCCGGTATCCATTGGTCGATGGCTCCGGGGATTTGACGGTGATGACCACCCGGCCGGAGACCATGCTCGGGGATACTGCGGTGGCCGTGCATCCGGAAGATGAGCGTTTCGCCCATTTGGTGGGCAAGGAGATCATCCTGCCCCTGGTGGGCCGCAAGCTGCCGATCATCGCCGACAGCTATGTGGACCGGGAGTTTGGCACCGGCTGTCTCAAGGTCACTCCGGCCCATGACATGAACGACTTTGAATTGGGGCGGCGGCACGGCCTGCCTTCGGTCAAGGTTATTGACGACCAGGGCCGAATGAGCGCTGAAGCCGGGCCGGATTACGCCGGCCTGGATCGCATGGACTGCCGGAAGCGCATTGTCGCGGACCTGGAGGAAAAGGGCTTCCTGGTTCGCGTGGAAGATCATCCACACAGCGTCGGGCACTGCTACCGTTGCCGGACCGTAATCGAACCATCGGTCTCCAAGCAATGGTTTGTCAGCGTCGCCCCCCTGGCAGCCACGGCACGCAAAGCCGTGGAAGAAGGGCGGACCGTGATCGCTCCAAGCCAGTGGGAGCGGACCTACTTTGATTGGTTGGACAACATCCGGGATTGGTGCATATCCCGTCAGATCTGGTGGGGCCACCGCATCCCGGCCTGGACCTGTCAGGCTTGTGGCGAGATGATTGTCTCTCGTGAAGATCCCAAAAGCTGTCCTACCTGTCCGGGCAAGCTGGTTCAAGAGAGCGACGTGCTGGATACGTGGTTTTCCTCGGCTCTTTGGCCCTTTTCGACCTTGGGCTGGCCGGACGAGACACCGGAGTTGAACAGTTACTATCCCACCTCCGTGCTGGTCACGGGTTTTGACATCCTTTTTTTCTGGGTCGCCCGGATGATGATGATGGGGCTGCATTTTCAAGACGAAGTCCCCTTCCGGCATGTCTACATCCATGCCCTGGTTCGGGACAGTGATGGTCAGAAAATGAGCAAATCCAAAGGAAACGTGATCGACCCCCTGACCATGGTCGACAAGTACGGCACGGACGCCCTGCGGATGACCCTGACGGCCATGGCTGCCATGGGCCGGGACATCAAGCTTTCCGAGGAGCGGATTCAAGGGTATCGTTTTTTTGTGAACAAGCTCTGGAATGCGGCCCGGTTCGCCCTGATCAACCTGCCCCAGGAAGGCGTTCAGGGCGAGCTTCCGGCCGCGACTGAACTTGATCTGCGTCATCGCTGGATCTTGACCCGCCTGGAGCAGGTCAAGCAGGAGACCGCCTCGGCCATCACCGAATACCGATTCAACGATGCGGCCATGGGGCTGTACCAGTTTATCTGGCATGAACTCTGCGACTGGTACCTGGAGATGATCAAGCCGGATCTGCCCGGCGCGAACTCAGCCGGATTGGAGCAGATCCAGGCGGCAGATCGCAGTGCAAAGCAGGCAACGGCCCAGGCTTGCCTGCAAACCGTGCTTTCCGAGGTGCTGACTCTTTTGCACCCCATCATGCCGTTTGTCACCCAGGAGATCTGGAGCTGTCTGCCCGGCCTGGAAGGGCAAGACAATCTGGCTGCTCAGCCATTTCCTCCCGCCCGACCCGAGTTGCTCGACGAAGATGCCCTGCGGGCCATGGGACTGATTCAGGAGGTCGTGGTCAGTGTGCGCAACATCCGCTCCGAACTCAGCATCGGGCCGTCCCAAAAGTTGGATGTGCTGATCCGGTGTCCGGAAACGGCTCTGGGGAAAGTGCTCTTGACGAACAGGGAGGCGATCATGCACTTGGCCCGTCTCGAGGGATTTCAGGTGGAATCAGACTTGGTCCCGCCTAAAGCTTCGGCTTCAGCCGTGGTCCAGGGTGTGGAAGTGTTCGTGCCTCTGGCTGGGGCCGTGGACTTTCAGACCGAGCTGGCTCGTTTGGAAAAGGAGCTGGCCAAGGCGGCCAAGGAGCTGGACATCGTCACGCGTAAGGTGAACAATGACGATTTTCTGGCCAAGGCGCCGGACGAAGTGGTGGAAAAAGAGCGGGCCAAGGCCAAAACTCTCGCTGAAAAACAATCCAAACTTCTTGCCCTGCGCGAACGGCTGCAGGGACTGATGGAGTAAGAGCATTCATGTCCAAAGTCTACCTGCTGGGCGCCGGGCCCGGCGATCCGGAGTTGATCACGCTCAAGGCCAAGCGGCTGCTGGAAAGCGCTGATACCGTGGTGTACGATTACTTGGCCAACCCGCGTTTTCTGGCTTGGTGCCGACCGGATGCGGAAATATATTACGTGGGCAAGAAAGGCGGAGATCATACCCTGCCCCAGGACAAGATCAATGACCTGCTGGTGGAACGCGCCAAGGCGGGTAAAATCGTGGCCCGGCTCAAGGGTGGTGATCCGTATGTTTTTGGTCGCGGAGCGGAAGAGGCTGAGGAACTTTTGGAGCATGGCATTGCCTTCGAGGTGGTCCCTGGAGTGACCTCGGCCGTGGCTGCCCCGGCGTATGCCGGCATTCCTTTAACCCATCGCCGTTTCGCTTCCTCGGTATCCTTTATTACCGGCCATGAGGATCCGACCAAGACGGAGAGCGCCCATGATTGGGAGGCATTGGCCCGAAGCACCAGCACCCTGGTTTTTTTCATGGGCGTGAAAAACTTGCCGGAAATTTCGGCCAACCTGATCAAGGCCGGTCGTCCTGGAAACACCCCGGCGGCTCTGGTCCGCTGGGGAACAACCTGCCGCCAGCGTTCGCTGATATCCACGTTGGCCGACATTGCCGAGCAGTCCCAAAAACAGGGATTCTCGCCTCCCTCGTTGCTGGTGGTGGGCGAAGTCGTCTCCCTGCATGACAAGTTGAACTGGTTCGAAGAACGGCCCCTGTTGGGCAAAGGCGTGGTGGTCACCCGCTCGCGGGAACAGGCCAGCGACGTGGTCGCCTCCCTGGAAAATCTCGGAGCCTGTTGTCACGAGTTCCCCACCATCGCCGTCGCGCCCATGGAAGACGCAAAGCCCATCCAGGAAGCCGCCATGCGGCTTGGTGAATACGATTGGGTGGTCTTCACATCGGTCAACGGAGTGCGGACATTCTGGGAAGTCCTGGAAGACCGGGGGATGGACGCCCGAGCCTTTGCCGGAACCCAGGTCGCAGCCATTGGCCCGGCCACGGCCGAGGGCTTGGCCCGTCGGGGCATCCGGGCCGATTTTGTCCCGGAAAAGTATGTGGCTGAAGACATTGCCCAGGGGCTTCTGGACCGGGACGTGGCCGGCAAGCGGGTGCTGATTCCCAGGGCCAAGGAGGCTCGGGAGGTTTTACCCGAGGAACTGCTCCGGGCCGGGGCCCAGGTGGAAGTCTTGCCGGTGTACCGGACCCTGCCGGTGGCCAAGGGGGCCGCAGAACTGGCTACAGCCCTGGACAATGGTGAAATCCACTACATCACCTTTACCAGTTCTTCCACGGTAACCAACTTTTTTGCGGCCATCAGCCCGGAGTTGATCCAAACCCATCGATCCCGGTTGCAGTTGGTTTGCATTGGACCGGTCACGGAAAAGACACTGCAAGGCCATGGCTTTCAGGGGGACATTCAGCCGGAAAACTATACCATCCCGGATATGGTCCGGGCGTTACTGGACCATGCCACCCAGGGAAAACAGGGGAGAGCGGAAACGTGAGTCTTCCCGTCGGTGTGCTGATTTCCGGGGGCGGTTCCAATTTGCAGGCACTGATAGACCGGAAGCAAGCCGGGGTGCTGGACGTGACGATCCAGACGGTGATTTCCAACAACATCGGGGTCAAGGGGTTGGAGCGGGCGGTGGAACACGGTATTCCGGCGCAGGTGCTCTCCCATCATGACTTTCCCGATCGCCAATCCTACGACCGGGCGCTGGTTCGCGCTCTTCGGGATGCCGGAGCCCAGGCCGTGGTGCTGGCCGGATTTATGCGCCTCGTGGGGCCGGAACTCCTGGCCGGCTTCCCGGGGCGAGTGCTGAACATCCATCCGGCATTGCTTCCGTCTTTTCCCGGATTGCATGCCCAGGACCAAGCCGCGGAATATGGTGTGCGGCTGGCAGGCTGTACCGTGCATTTTGTGGACGAGGAGGTGGATCACGGCCCGATCATCATCCAGGCCGCGGTTCCAGCCTTGCCCAATGAGGGGGCCGAGGCCTTGGGCCGACGCATTCTGGCCCTGGAACACCGAATTTTTCCCCAGGCGCTGCAGTGGCTGGCCGAAGACCGTCTGGAGACGCAGGGCCGCCACGTGCTGGTCCGCCCGGGTGCGCGCCCCATGGCCATCAAGGACGCCCTGCCGCCCTGTTTGATTTTTCCTCCATTGGAGGAAGGGTTTTAGATTTGCGTCATGAATGGCTTGGAACCAGAGGAACACGTATGAGTGATTTTCAATTCCAGCTGACCCAGGCGGAACAGGACTATCTCCGGGAACTGGCCTTGCTCAGTATCGCTGGCCGGTTTGACCCCCAAGTCACCCTGCCAAAGCCGGTTTCTGAAAGGCTGCAACAGACTTTCGGTGCGTTTGTGACCCTGAAAAAGCAGGGCCGTTTACGGGGGTGTATCGGAAATATCGTTGGTGATCGCCCTGTCCGTGAGACCATCATCGACATGGCCCAGGCCGCGGCCTTCAATGATCCCCGCTTTCCTCCGGTCAGCAAGAAGGAATTGGCCGAGTTGCACGTGGAAGTCTCGATCCTCAGCCCCCTGACGAAATGTGACCCCGAGGATGTCGAGCCCGGCAGGCACGGTCTGTTGGTTCGCAGCGGTCCATACAGCGGGTTGTTGTTACCCCAGGTGGCTGTGGAGCATGGCTGGGACAGGGAGGCGTTTCTGTCCCAGACCTGTCGCAAGGCCGGGCTTTCCCCGGATGCATGGCAACAGCCGAATACACAGATTTTCTGCTTCGAAGCGGTTATTTTCTGACAGCCGGGCAAGTTTTTTTTGTGTTTGAGGGATTTTTTATGCATCCAGATCAACCTTCTTCTCCAGGCTTGATCCTCATTGTCGATGATGAGGCAGTGAACAGGCTGATCCTGGAATCCAACCTGAAGCGACAAGATTTTCGAACGCATTCGGTTGCGTCGGGACAGGAGTGTCTGGAGGCGATCCAGAAGGTGAGACCGGACTTGATTCTTCTGGATATCATCATGCCCGAAATGGACGGCTTTCAAACGTGCCAGGCTCTCAAGGCCGCTGCAGAAACCCGGGATGTCCCGGTTATCTTTCTGTCCGCGCTCACGGATGTCGACATCAAGACCAAAGGGTTTGAAGCGGGTGGGGTGGATTACGTCAGCAAGCCTTTTGACACCCGTGAACTTCTGGCCAGGGTGCGGACGCACCTGACCTTGCGCAACCAGGAAATGCAGTTGCGTGGCTACTCCGAAAAATTGGAGGAGATGGTCGACGAGCGAACCAGCAAGTTGAAGCAGGCGGAGCAGGAACTGCAACGGAATTATGACATGCAGACCGCGCTGAATCGACTTCTGCGACTGACACTGAAGGATCTGCCCCTGGAGGAGCTGCTTCAGCACTGCCTGGAGAGTCTGCTGAACATTTCCTGGCTGACACTGCAAGACCGCGGCTGCATCTATCTCCGTGACGTCGAATCCACCGAATTCCGCATCGTGGCCCAACGCAATCTGTCACAACAGCTTCTAAATAAATGCGCGACCATCGCGGCCGGGGAGAGTGCCTGCGGCAAAGCCCTGGCGGAACAACGCATTGTCGTGGTCCAGGGTGAAGATCCCATCCATACCCAATCCGGCCTTGGAACGGACGAGCCGCATAGCAACGTCTGTATCCCGATTTTCTCTTCGCACGGGAACCTGGGGATGCTGAATCTGTTCATGCAGCGGGACAGCCGGTTGACTCCTCAGGAGTCAGCCTTTTTCGGGGCTGTTTCCAACACCTTGATGCAGATGATTTTGTATAAACGGGCTGAAGAGCGGATGCTTCACCATGTCCTGCACGAGCCGTTGACCAATCTGCCGAATCGAACGGCCCTGCTGGACGCGTTGCACCGGGAGGTCCAGCGAACCCATGAAGCCGTTGATTACCGGTTTGCCCTGATCCTGGTGAACCTGGATCGCTTTAATCGTTTCAACGAGAGCCTGGGATACGACCTGGGGGACAAGTTGATTCGCTCCAGCGTTCGGCGCATCCAGGATGCCCACAAGACGGAACAGGGCGTCTTTCATCTTGGAGGAGACGGTTTTGCCCTTCTCGTCCGGGAGGTGTCGGAGGTTTCCAATGCACTGCTGCTGGTTGAGAGCATTCTGGATGACCTGCGCCAGCCGCACCAGCTTGATGGTCATGAAATTCAGACTTCGGCCTCGGCCGGGGTAGTGTACTCCGACTCCCGGTACACCTGCGGCGAGGATTTGCTTCGCGACGCAGACATTGCCCTGCATTTGACCAAATCCAGGGGGCGAGGACGGTTCCAGGTTTTCAGCCATGTCATGCATGAAAAAGCCAAACAGTCCATGCAAACATCCATGGATATGCGGCAAGCCTTGCAACGTGAGGAGTTCGTCCTTTTTTACCAGCCGATCATCTCCCTGCGAACCGGGGTAACCACCGGAGTGGAAGCTCTGATCCGCTGGTTCCACCCAGATCGGGGCATGGTCAGTCCGGCGGAGTTCATTCCCTTGGCCGAAGAGACCGGTTTGATCCTGCCCATGGGCCACTGGGTCCTGCAAAACGCCTGCTCTGATCTGTGCGATATTGCCAGGAATGCGAACACATCTGAGCCGTTCATGGTTAGTGTCAATCTTTCGGGAAAGCAATTTGCCCAGCCGGATCTCTACGAGCAGGTGGAGGCCATCCTCCACCGTACGGGCTTTCCTCCGGAATGTCTCAAGCTGGAGATCACGGAGAGCGTGGTCATGGACAATGCCGAGGAGGCGACCCGTATCCTGGAGCGCCTCAAGAAATTAAACATTAAAATTTCCATCGACGACTTCGGCACCGGCTACTCTTCATTGTCCTATCTGCATCGCTTTTCCGCGGATATTCTCAAGGTGGACCGTTCGTTTGTCAGCCGGATGCACTTGGGAGGTGAGAATCTGGAAATCATTCGAACCATCATCACCCTGGCCCAAGCCCTGAAAATGCAGGTCATCGCCGAGGGCGTGGAGACCAAGGACGAATTGATTGCCCTGGCATCACTCAATTGCGATTACGCCCAAGGATTTTATTTTGCCAAACCCATGCCGTTGGACCAATTGCAACGCACAGCCTTACAGGACATCATGCAAGGTCTTGGGCCTCTGTTCCTTGAACGGCGGGAAGGCTCGACGGATCGCCGAAAAAATACTGGACGCCGCAGCACGGACTGCTGACCGCCGAACCATCTCCGCTGCTTGCCCCGACGGGCATTGCAGGGTAAGGAACCCCCCTCATCATGATTGACCAGCAAGCAATTCGTAACTTTAGTATCATCGCGCATATCGACCATGGAAAATCCACTCTGGCCGATCGGATTCTGCAGATTACCGGGTTGGTCGACGCCCGCCAGATGAAGGAACAATATCTGGATCGTCTGGATTTGGAGCGGGAACGCGGGATCACCATCAAGGCGCAAAGCGTGCGCATCCCCTATACGGCCCGAGACGGTCGCAAATACATTCTGAACCTGATCGACACCCCTGGGCATGTGGACTTCAGCTATGAGGTCTCTCGGAGCCTGGTGGCCTGCGAAGGGGCTTTGCTGGTGGTGGACGCTTCCCAGGGGGTCGAAGCCCAGAGTTTGGCCAACGCCTATCTGGCCTTGGAGAACAATCTGGAGATCATTCCCGTCCTGAACAAGATTGACTTGCCCAGTGCGGAACCGGAACGGATCAAGGCTGAAATCGAAGAGGTGATTGGCCTGGACTGCCGGGATGCACTGATGATCAGCGCCAAAACCGGTCAGGGCGTTCCAGAGGTGCTGGAGCGAATCATCACCGAACTGCCAGCGCCCAAAGGTGAGGAATCGGCCCCGCTCAAGGCCTTGATCTTCGACTCCTGGTACGACACCTATCTTGGGGTTGTTATTTTGTTCCGGGTCATGGACGGCCGGATCCGCAACGGGCAATTCATTCTCCTGCACTCCACAAAGACGCGCTTTGAGGTCACCAAGCTCGGAGTCTTTTCTCCGGATCCGCTGGCCGTGGACGAACTGGGTCCCGGTGAGGTCGGTTTTCTGTGCGCCGGGATCAAGAATCTGACCGATGCCCGGGTCGGAGATACAATCACGGATCCGGACAACCCGACCCCCAACCCTCTGCCTGGCTTTCAGAAGATCACGGCCATGGTCTTCTGCGGTATGTACCCCGTTGAGCCGAATGAATACGGTTCATTGAAGCATTCCCTGGAAAAGCTGCAACTCAACGATGCGGCGTTTTCTTTTGAACCGGAAACGTCTCACGCCCTTGGCTTTGGATTCCGTTGCGGCTTCCTTGGCCTGTTGCACATGGAGATCATCCAGGAACGTTTGGAGCGGGAGTTTCAGGCCCGATTGCTGGTCACCGCGCCCTCGGTGATCTACGAGGTTAAGACGCTGGACGGCGATATTCTCTCCGTGGACAATCCAAGCAAGCTCCCTCCCGTGGCAAAGATCGAATACATTGCCGAGCCCTACGTGCATATGGAAATCCATGTGCCCAACGATTATCTGGGCGCGGTGCTCTCCCTGTGCGAGGAGTGCCGGGGCAAGCAGAAGGACCTGCGTTTTCTGTCGTCCACACGGGTCATAGTCACCTATGAGCTGCCCTTTGCCGAAATTGTCTATGATTTCTTTGACCGACTCAAGTCCGTGACCCGAGGCTATGCCTCCCTGGACTACGAGTTCATTGATTTCCGGCCCTCGGAATTGGTCAAGCTGGATATCCTGATCAACAACGAAGGTGTCGATGCGCTGTCCATCATTGTGCACAAGGAAAAAGCCTACACCCAGGGACGGGAGTTGGCTGGCCGGCTGCGCCAGGTCATTCCTCGACAGCTTTTCGAGGTGGTCATCCAGGCCGCCATTGGTCAACGTGTCATTGCAAAAGAACGGATCCCGCCCATGCGCAAGAACGTAACGGCCAAATGTTACGGGGGGGATATCACCCGCAAGCGCAAGCTTCTGGAAAAACAGAAAGAAGGGAAACGGCGCATGAAACGGATGGGCAATATCGACATCCCGCAGGAAGCCTTTCTGGCTGTGTTGCGCAAGGAATAGGAAACAAGGAGTCGTCATGAACCCCCGCTGGCAAACCGCGCTCAAGGAATATTCCGAGGCCCTGATCATCGCCCTGATCCTGGCCTTGATCATCCGGACGTTTATCATCCAGGCCTTCAAGATTCCCTCCGGCTCCATGCTGGAGACCCTGCAGATCGGTGACAGGCTGTTTGTGACCAAGTTCGCCTATGATATCAAAGCCCCGTTTACCGATTGGAGCATGTTGTCCCTGCAAGATCCCGCTCACGGCGATGTTATCGTCTTTCGATATCCGGAGGATCCTTCCAAGGATTTCATCAAGCGCGTTACCGCTCTTCCCGGGGATGAGGTGGAGGTCCGGGATCAGACCCTTTACCTGAATGGCGAGCCGGTGAACGAACCCTATCTGACCCTGCATCCCGGACCGACCAGAACCCATTTCGGGCCGGAAGTCGTCCCGGAAGATCATTATTTCGTCCTTGGGGACAACCGCTTCAATTCCCATGATTCCCGCTTCTGGGGATTCGTTTCTCGCGAACAGATTCGGGGCAAGGCCTGGCGGATTTATTGGTCGGCCAATCCGCGCTGGTTCTTGAGCGACGTGCGCTGGGACCGGTTTGGTCAGCGGATTGAGTAGGGCCTTGCACACATGCCCAAATCCATGAAGGCCACCCTCTGGGAATATTTCAAGGCCATCCTGCTGGCGGTGATTCTGGCCCTGCTGATCCGTTCCTTTATTGTCCAGGCCTTCAAGATCCCCTCCGGATCCATGGAGGAAACGCTTTTAATCGGTGACCACCTGCTGGTCACGAAATTTGCCTACGACATCAAGATCCCCCTGGCAGGGGTTGTCTTTGACCTGGATGAGCCGGAGCGGGGGGATATTGTGGTTTTTTTGTTTGGCCAGGACGTTCCCGCGCTGCGCCAGGAACCTGCCCGGTGGCTGCAATGCAACCTGCCCGGCTTGGCTGACGAGGCCTGTCCACAAGACTTTATCAAGCGGGTGGTCGGCCTGCCTGGGGATATCATTGAGGTACGCGAAAAACAGGTCCTGGTGAATGGGCGTGAGTTGGAGGAGCCCTATGCCCAGTTTCGCGACACACGGCACTCCATCGTGCCCCGGGACAAGCTCGGCCCGCTCAGGGTGCCCGAGGGCAAGTACTTCGTACTGGGAGACAACCGGGACGAATCATTGGACTCTCGGTTCTGGGGATTCGTGGACCGGGAGCGCATTAAAGGCAAGGCGTGGCGGATCTACTGGTCCTGGGATGCAGGTGCAGGGCCGCGCTGGGAACGGATTGGTCGCCTTCTGGAATAACCTGGCGGGGAATTTAAGGAGAGGGGCATGCTGGCGAAGATCGCCACTTCCGCATTGATGGGCATCGAGGCCTTCCACGTGGAACTGGAAGTGGACTTCGCCCGTCAGGGCATGCCCTCATTCACCATGGTCGGCCTTGCGGAAGGTGCGGTCCGGGAAAGCAAGGAACGGGTCTTCGCAGCCCTGAAGAACAGCGGCTATAAATTGCCGCCGGCCCGGATCACCGTGAATTTGGCCCCTGCGGATATGCGCAAGGAGGGTAGCGCCTATGATCTCCCCCTGGCAGTAGGACTGCTCACAGGGGTCGAGGTACTGGGCCAGGAGCAGGTTCAGGGCTTTTTTTTGGCCGGTGAGCTCTCCCTGAATGGTGAGCTGAAGCCGGTATCCGGCATTCTTCCTTTGGCCCTGAAAGCACGGGCGCAAGGCGCACGCGGGTTGATCGTTCCGGTGGATAACGCGCAGGAAGCCGCGGTTGTCCAGGAGTTGCCCGTGTACGGAGTGGCCAGTCTGGCCCAGGCCGTGCGTTTCCTCCTGGGGGAGGAGACCCTACCCAAGGCGTCCTGCGATCTGGAAGACCTCTGGAAAAATCGTGGTCGCTCACTCCTGGACTTCAGTGAGGTCAAGGGGCAGGAGCACGCCAAGCGGGCCATTGAAATCGCCGCTGCGGGTAGCCATAATTTACTGTTTCTGGGACCTCCAGGCAGTGGCAAAACCATGCTGGCCAAGCGCCTGCCCTCGATCCTCCCGGCTCTTGAATTCGAGGAAGCCTTGGAGGTGACGAAAGTCTACAGCGTGGCCGGAATGCTCTCCAAGGAGCAGCCGCTGGTGGTCACCAGACCGTTTCGTTCCCCGCACCACACCATTTCCGATGCCGGGCTGATTGGCGGCGGCCACTACCCTCGCCCCGGGGAGGTCTCCCTGGCTCATCGTGGCGTCCTCTTTCTGGACGAGCTGCCGGAATTCAAGAAGCATGTCCTGGAAGTACTCCGTCAACCCTTGGAGGATGGTGTCGTCACCATTTCCCGGGCTGCGATGTCCCTGACCTATCCCGCGAATTTCATGCTTGTAGCCGCCATGAACCCCTGTCCCTGCGGCTACCTCTCCGACGAACAGCATCAGTGCACCTGCTCCCCACAACAGATTCAGCGCTATCGTTCACGCCTTTCCGGGCCGCTCTTGGACCGGATCGACTTGCATGTGGAGGTTCCCGCGGTGCCCTACAAGGAATTACGACGACAACGCGGTTCCAGGGATTCTTCCGCCATGCTTGAGAGCATCGAGCGGGCCAGAGCCATGCAGCACCAACGCTTTCGCGACACCCCGCTGCTGACCAACAGCGACCTGGATGGGAGGTGGTTGAATGCCTTTTGTCCGCTGGGTGAGGCGGAACATGCTTTCCTGGGTTCGGCAGTCCAGCGGTTGAGTCTCAGCGCCCGGGCCTACACCCGGGTGTTGCGCATCGCCCGGACCATTGCGGATCTGGAGGGTGTGGAAACCCTGGCCGCGAACCACCTCGCCGAAGCCATCAACTACCGCACCCTGGACCGGCAAGTTCAGACCTGGGCATGACTCCTGGGCCTGTCACCTGATGTTTTCAAAACGCAGTTCCGCTCAATAAGAGGAGTGGATGAGCCACTCTCCCTGAACTCTTTTGAACGCAAACCGTGACCCATAACCGGATCATGAGGACATCCCTGAACATCACCAATCCGAAGACCGTTTATGGGTTGCTGCAAGTTACACGCGACCGACGCACCAACGTGATTATCGTTCCCGCTGGTCATGGCCGCTACCGTAGTGTCATTGGCTCTCTGCGGGATGTTGCGACCAGAGGCGTGACGGTGGAGGTTCCCGGATTGAATGCCGCCTCCACAACCTGGATTGGGCGCATGGTCGTCTGTTATTTCAGGGTGCGGGACCCAGCCAGAAACGCAGACATATTTTACAACTTCACCAGCCCAATTCTCGATGTCGCTCTTTCTCGGACCGGCTCCAGCCTGACGCTGGAACTGCCCGCCACCATGGACATTGGGCAACGCCGGAGCAACATTCGTCTGGATCCGGCCTCGGGTGACATTCTGAACTTTTCCCTCTGGGAAGAAAGTGCCCTGTTCGCACGCTGCACCCAGGCCGGACGAACCAGGCTATGTTCGCCCGTGATAACCGGACAGCATTTTGCAAAAGGGGTTGTGAGTGTTCAGGATGTATCTGCCGGAGGGATCAAGGTGCGCTTGCGAAAAAGGCTGTTCACGGCGTCACAAACTGAATCGGATCCTGGGGTACACCAGAGAGCGGGCACTGGAGAGGAAATACTGTCACCAGGAGGAAATGTTTCGGGACCATTGGCCTGGGGCCGAGGAGTTAAACTGGTGATCTGGCTGGTCTTGGCCGAACATGCCGGAAACACGCACAGGGTGTTTTGGTTGAGAGGGCGGATTCGATACAAGAGGGAGGACTATCAGACCAAGGATCTCGATTTTGGCGTGGAATTGTCCCATTTCGGGAAAAATGACCAGCAAGGCAAGTTCACCTGGAGTGCCGTTCAGGAAAATGAGATTCAGGAATTAGGGGCGTGGGTGTATCACCGGTACCTGGAGCGGTTTCGACGCGGAATCGCCTAGCAGGCGTGGAATTCTTTAGACAACGGTCATGGGGGCAGGGAAAGCGGCCGAGAGAGCGAGCACCACTTTTTTTCGTTGCATGGCCACGGTACTGTTTCGTCGATGTGTCCTGAACGGGGCCAACTCAGAGCGCAACGCAGAAAAGTCCGATTTTTTAAATACGCAAACCGGTATTGCGGATCACTTCCAGGAGCAATCCCTTGTCTATGGGCTTGACCAGGTATGAACTGGCACCTCCCTTGTAGTAGGCATCAACCACGTTTTTTGGATCACCCAAGGCCGTCAGCATGATCACCCGTGTCTCATCCTTGGGGCTGATACCATGGGTTTGCTCATACTCCCTGATTTCCAGAAGGGCTTGCTGACCGTCCTTGACCGGCATCATAATGTCCAGCAGGATGAGGTCATATGGCTGGCCTTCTTCATGGGCCATCTTAAAAGCCTGGACCGCCTCGTCGCCGTTGACCGCCAAATCGCATTGCGCATACGGCTTGATGATCCGTTGGAGCATCAATCTGCTGGTAAAGTCATCCTCAACGATCAGAAAGCGCATATCCACCTCGCTGGTTTTCAGGACAGCCACTGAGATTCTCTGCTGTATCGCCCTGTCGGGCAAACCGGGGTCGAGCAAGCCACTGCCAAGCGTATTGTTTCAGCCGAACCAAAGGAAAGAATTCGGGATTCCCTGGTGGCATTTCTTCTGTATTTGCCGGGGTAAGATCTATCCCAAGTCTTTCGGTGGTGCAAGGACAGGTGGGATCGGCTTGGTTTCTGGAGCATGATGCTACAAAAAAACCCCGTCGGGTGAGGACGGGGTTTGATTGTCTTGGCTCCCCGGGACGGACTTGAACCGCCAACCTAGTGGTTAACAGCCACCCGCTCTGCCGATTGAGCTACCAGGGAATGCGTTGGAAAAAAGACGTCTATATCAGACCCATTCACCCGTCAAGCGTGTTGCTCAGAAAAAGGAATATTTTTTTTAGCGATGGTCGAAATCAAGACGACCAAGAGTTCCCCGGCCAGGCGAAACAATTGCGAGGCTTGGGCCTCGATCAAACGCCGTCGCAACATGTCGACCCAGGGGTGAAGCATTGTTGCGGCAAAAATGGCAGGCGACTCCTGAGAGATGTCAGTCGGTCTGTTGCGTTGCAAAGGGGCAGCCTCAGGGAAGAGGGTCATGAGGTAGGCCAGTTCTATGGCCAGATGGTCCGGCGGCATGGGCATGGATGTGTCGACGCGCAGCCCGGCCTGGTCCAGGCGGGACTGCATGGCCAGGGCTGGCTCACCCATCATGCGTCCTTCGCCGGTATAGCAGGATTGGCAGAGAGGGATGCTCAGTCCGTCCCGGTGGTTCACGAAGAGACGAACGTATTCCTGCTCAAGGCTTTCCGGGGCCAGAAGCGGATCCTTTGCCTCCACCAGAGCGTGGACTTCCTCAGCCATATCCAGCACGACTTCGTCGACCAGGTTCCGGGACTCCAGTGCCAGGAGGACAGCGGCCATCTTGGGCAGGCAAACGGTCCGGACCTCGGACCATTGTCCGCCTTCGGCCCCCTGGAAAACCCAGGCCAAGGACTCAAGGCCCCGTAAAAGCAGGTGATGATCATGGTCGCTCATTGCGGTAATTTCTCCTGATTGGATGAAGGGAGCAGACTGTCGGGGAATTCGAAGAAACGTTGATTGGCGCGGCAGGACTCGGGGGGCTGAGTCCGTACGTATCGACTCAATCCGGTTGCAGTCAACATGGCGAAAATACTCAGAGCGCAGTCGGTATCGAAATCAGAATCTTTTTGCCTTTTCGATACCGACTGCGTTTGCGACCTTGAGTCCGATATGAGATTGTTTGAGTCATTTGATTTGAAAACAAAGCAGAGCCGGAAGGCTAGATTTTTCGATCCGGGAGGATCAGGTTGAGGATGATCCCGATGATGGCCGCAAGCCCGATACCTTTCAGCACGAATTCTCCGGTTTGAAACGCCATGCCACCCATGCCGAAGACCACGATTATGGAGATGATGATCAGGTTGCGAGGCTGCATCAGGTCTTCCTTGGCCCGCACCAACGTGTTCAGGCCAACCACCATGATCGCGCCGAAAAGCAGCACGAGAATACCACCCATCACCGGGACCGGAATGGTTTGCAACAGGGCACCCAATTTGCCCACGAAAGCCAGGATGATGGCGGCGATGGCCGCCCAGGTCATGATCGCCGGGTTGAAGGCTTTTGTCAGGGCGACACCGCCGGTGACTTCGGAGTAGGTGGTGTTGGGTGGCCCGCCAAGGCAGGCGGCCATGGAAGTGGCCAAGCCGTCACCAAGCATGGTTCGGTGAATGCCCGGATCCTTGACGTAGTTTTTGCCGGTCAGACTGCTCACGGCTAGGATGTCCCCAAAGTGCTCGATGGCCGGCGCAATGGCGATGGGGACGATGAACAGGATGGCTTGCCAGTTCCATTCTGGAAGGACGAAATTGGGCATGGCCAGCCATGGGGCTTCACGGACCGGTGTGAAGTCAACCAGACCGTAGAGCAGGCAGAGCAGATAGCCCACAATGATGCCGAACATGATCGGGACGAGGCGAAAAACGCCTTTGCCGAGCAGAGTGACCACGACTGTGGTCCCCAGGGAGACCAAGGCGATGGACAAAGCCAAACCCTCGCTGACCAGTTGCACCGAACCGTCCCCGGTCTTGCCCAGCGCCATGTTCACGGCCACGGGGGCCAGGATCAGTCCGATGACCATGATCACCGGCGCATACACAATGGGTGGCAATACGCGCATCAAAATCCCCGGGCCTTGCCATTTTATAAAGAGCCCGAGCAGGATATAGACAACTCCCGCCGCGGCCAAACCGGAGAGGGTGGCCGGAATACCCCAGGTTTGCACGCCAAACATGATGGCCGGGATGAACGCGAAAGAGGATGCCAGGAAGACTGGAACCTTGCCCTTGGTGATGATCTGGAAGATCAACGTGCCGACCCCCGCAGTAAAGAGCGCCACGTTCGGGTCCAGGCCGGTAAGTAGCGGAACCAGAACCAGAGCCCCAAAGGCGATGAACAACATCTGCATTCCCAGGAGGCTGTCCTTGAGACGGAAATGGTAGTCCGGCGAGGAGAGCGATGTGGTCTCTTCTTTCATGATGGCTCCTTCCATGGCGCTGGGAATCTCTTTTTTGATCCCCGCAGGTTGATGATTATCGTGGCGCTACCGAGGGCTGATGTAAGGTCACAGTCGGAAAAGTCCCGGGCGTGGGCCCGCGGGTCAATGCTGTCTCCACGGTGTGGAGGACGAATCCTTGGAATTGCGCTGCGCCTCTGCCGCTAACCAGGGGGCGGTTTGGGGGTGCTGCCCCTATTTCGTTCCAAATATCTTGTCCCCGGCATCACCCAATCCAGGCAGAATGTAGCCCTGATCATCGAGCCGTTTATCCACAGCGGCCAGATAAATCTCCACGTCCGGGTGCGCGGCTTCAATTCGGCGTAGCCCTTCGGGAGCAGCCACCAGAAAGACGCCCTTGATCTGGCGACAACCGGCCTCCTTCAGCAGGTCAATGGTTGCCAGTAATGTTCCTCCGGTGGCAAGCATCGGGTCCAGGATCAAGGCCATGCGCTGGTCCATGTTTCCGGCTGTCTTGACATAGTACTCTACGGGCTGCAGGGTTTCCTCGTTGCGATACATCCCGATCACGCTGACCTTTGCACCGGGGATCATGTCCAACACGCCGTCCAACATGCCCAAACCGGCTCTGAGAATGGGCACGACGGTGATCTTTTTTCCCTTGATCCGCTCCACCTGCACACGGCCGCACCAGCCTTGGATGGTTTTAGGTTCGGTTGCGAGATCCTTTGTTGCCTCGTAGGTCAGCAGCCTGGCCAACTCTGAGGCCAATTCCCGAAAATTTTTGGTGCTGATGTCGTGTTGGCGCATGATCCCAAGCTTGTGCTGAACCAGCGGGTGGAGAACCACATGAACGGACACGGAAACCTCCTGTTGGAATAGGGAACTGCTGAGAAGAACATGGGTTGTGACGAAAAATCTCCGATTCCTAAACCGTATTGAAAGAGGCGGTCAAGCTATGTGCCGAGCGGTAGGGAAGAAGGATCGAGCAAAGGGGGAATGGGGAAAGGTGGATATCCTTTTTCCCGTGCAACGATACCGTTGATATTTCCACTTGCGCGGAGAAACTCTGGGTTGTCCGCCTCTTCCGAGCCATTCGGCGTGCATCGCAATTCTGAAAATGACGTCATTGATGTGCGATTGTCCTGCCGTACTGCATGGTTATGAAAAAAATGCGTACATGGCTTCCTTTGGGTGATTTCTTGACGAACACTCGGAGTTGGCATACGCAAGCGAGTTGCCGTGATGTCCGAAGGCCTGTTTTGGGGGAGCGACGAACCCACCTCTTTTGCCGACATCAGCCCGTCCTGAGCAGCGTCTTTGTTGTTGGTCATGACGACAACCGGCCAACCTGAGCGAGGCCAACCCGCAAATTACCCTTTTTTCGCCCCCTGAGTGGTCGGCAGCCATGAATCATTGAAGGATCGACCTTGACTACTGAGCAAAGCCAGAGCCGAAGCCAACTCCAAAAGCAGCGTCTGGAGAAATTCACGCAGCTTCAGGATTCCGGGGTGGCCCTCTACCCCAACGATTTTCGCAAAAATGCCGAACTGGGCCAGATCAAGGTCGCATACGGCGGCCACGATGAATCGGCGTTGGAAGTCCTGGAAAAGTCATTTGCCGTGGCTGGACGGGTGATGAGCCAACGCTCGTTCGGCAAGGCCGCCTTTTTTCACCTCCAGGACGCCACGGACCAGATGCAGGTTTTTGTCCAGCGTGATGCCATTGGGGCGGAAAGCTACGCTCTGTTCAAAAAATACGACATCGGCGACATCGTGGGTGTCACCGGACGCCTGTTCCGGACCAAAACAGGAGAGCTGACCGTCAAGGCCGAAAGTGTGTGCCTGGTCAGCAAGGCCTTGCGGCCTCTGCCAGAGAAGTATCACGGACTGAAGGACGTGGAGGTTCGGTACCGGCAACGGTATGTGGACCTGATGGTCAATCCACGGACACGGGAGATTTTTCATCGCCGAACCCAGGTCGTACGCTTTCTGCGTTCCTTTCTGGACAAAGAGGGGTTCATGGAAGTGGAGACGCCGATGATGCAGCCCATCCCCGGGGGAGCCACGGCCCGGCCCTTCGTCACCCACCACAAGGCACTGGACATGCGTCTTTTCTTGCGTATCGCCCCGGAATTGTACCTGAAACGGCTGCTCGTGGGCGGCTTCGAGCGGGTCTATGAGATCAACCGAAATTTTCGCAACGAGGGGATTTCCACCCAGCATAACCCGGAATTCACCATGCTGGAATTCTACTGGGCCTATGCCGACTACCAGGATCTGATGGATCTGACCGAACGGATGTTTGCCGATCTGGCTCGGGATGTTTTGGGAAGCGAGGTGGTTCCGTATCAGGGCGAGCTGATCAATCTGGGCGGCTCTTGGCAGCGGCTTACTTTTTACGAATCCCTGGAGTCCCTGGGCGGTCTGCGTCCGGAACAATACCAGGACTACACCGAAGCCAGAAACCTGGTGCTCAAGCTGGGTGAAAAAGCGCATACCGAGGAAAAGCTCGGCAAGCTCCAGGCCAAGCTGTTCGATCTGCTGGTGGAGCCAAAGCTGATCCAACCTCATTTTATCTATCACTACCCCACGGATATTTCCCCACTTTCCCGACGCAACGATGCAGACCCCCAGGTAACGGACCGTTTTGAGCTGTTTATCGCCGGACGAGAAATGGCGAATGCCTTTTCCGAGCTGAATGACCCCTTGGATCAACGTGGCCGTTTCGAAGACCAGGTCAGGGAAAAAGAGGCCGGTGATGAAGAAGCCCATTTCATGGACGAGGACTACATTCGCGCCCTGGAGTACGGTATGCCTCCGGCGGCAGGTCAGGGCGTGGGCATTGACCGGCTGGTGATGCTGCTCACGGACAGCCCCTCGATCCGTGAAGTCATATTGTTTCCGTTGTTGCGTCCTGAGGCCAACCCGACCCCATGAGGTTCGAGCGGTTCATCGCCCTGCGTTACCTCCTGACCAGGGGCAGTCACGCGTTCATTTCGGTCATTTCCTGGGTTTCCGTGCTCGGCGTTGCTTTGGGCGTGGCGGCACTGATCGTCGTCCTAGGGGTGATGAACGGGTTCAGCAGCGAGCTGCGGGACAAAATTCTCGGCGTCAACGCCCATATTGTTGTCACCAGCCTGGAAGGCGTCATCCGGGACTACGACCACCTGACCGAACAAGCCCGCGGCGTCGCCGGGGTACTTGGGGCCATGCCTTTTGTGTACTCCGAGGTGATGCTCAGCACGGACTTGGGGGTCAAGGGCGTCGTGTTGCGTGGCATTGATCCGGAGGACTCCCGTGACGTCATTGCCCTGTCCCGGGACATGATCATGGGCAGCGCCTCGGATCTCCACGACGATGCAACCGGCCGGGGCATTTTCGTCGGGTCGGAATTGGCCGGTCGCCTCGGGCTGCGGGTCGGCTCTGAAGTGAACCTGCTCTCGCCGGCCGGGCAACGATCCGCCGCCGGCTTTTCCCCCAGTGTTCAAACCTTTGTGGTTCGTGGCGTATTTCGGACCGGGATGTTCGAATACGACTCGTCCCTGGCCTATGTGACCATTCCTGCTGCACAGTCCGTGCTCGGGTTTCGAGGCGATTTGGTCAGCGGCTTGGAAATCCGCCTGCGTAATCCGGATGCCGCGCCGCAGGTCGCCGAGGAGCTGGAGCGTGTTTTGGGTGGATTTCCATTCCAGGTTCGCACCTGGATGGAAATGAACCAGAATCTGTTTGCCGCCTTGAAGTTGGAAAAAGCGGCGATGTTCGTGATTCTGGTGATGATCGTCCTGGTCGGATCCTTCAGTATCATCACCACCCTGGTGATGCTGGTCATGGAGAAGACCAGGGATATCGCCATTCTGGCCTCCATGGGGGCAGGGCCGAAGCGGATCGCCCGGATATTTATCTTTCTGGGGACGACTATCGGGGCCATGGGGACAGGATTGGGTTTTGCCATCGGCCTGCTGCTCAGTTTTCTGCTCCAGCGTTACCAGTTCATTCAGTTGCCCATGGACGTCTACTACCTGGATCATTTGCCCGTGCAACTGCAATGGACGGATTTGACCATCATTGCCCTGGCCGCCATGGTTATGTGTTTTCTGGCAACCCTTTATCCGGCCCACAAGGCGTCCCGGTTGCAACCCGCCGAGGCTCTGCGGTATGAATGAGCAGTTTTTGCTTGACGTGCGCCAACTCAGTAAGGAAGTTCACAGCGCGGCGGAGCGCCTGGTCATCCTGAAACGCATCGAATTCACTCTGGGTTCCGGTGAAACCGCGGCCATTATTGGTGCATCGGGTTCTGGAAAGTCCACGTTGTTGCATATCCTCGGGACGCTGGACCAACCAACTTCCGGGATGGTTTTTTTTTCCGGACGGGACATGGCTACCTTAAGCCGAGCTGAGAAAGACCGACTCCGCGGCGAAAGCATTGGTTTCGTCTTTCAGTTTCACCACCTGCTTCCGGAGTTTACCACGCTGGAAAATGTTGCCATGCCGGGGCTGATTGCCGGACGATCCCACGCCTGGGCTCGACAAGAAGCCGCCTCTGTCCTGGAAATGGTCGGCTTGGCTGATCGTGGACGGCACCGGGTGACAACCCTTTCCGGAGGAGAGCGCCAAAGGGCGGCCATTGCCCGAGCCCTGCTGCTCAGGCCCAGGTTGATCCTCGCGGATGAGCCAACTGGAAACCTGGACGAGGAGGCTGGTGAGGTCGTAGGGCGGTTATTGCTGGAACTGAATCAAACCTTGGGAACAAGCTTGGTCGTGGTGACCCATAATCGAGATCTGGCCCAAGCCATGCGCTACCGGTACGAGCTACGTGGCGGTGAACTGTTTTCCCTGTAACTGAGTGTTGAATAAGTCCTTATCCGCAGACCGTTCAAAAAAACCAAGTGCAAGGAGCAAGAAAAGTTCAAGGTCGAAGCGTAGTTATTCATACGTGAGAGTTTGAACTTTTTGCAGCGACTTAGCAATTGGGATTTTTTCAACGGACTGGTAACCCCGGCATTGCTGTGAGGCACTGTTTATGACTCCCAAATCCCCTTTGTGTTCACTAACGTCAATTGCTGCGGGACCGATGTTTTTCCTTGTCCTGTTCGTGGTCGCCGTGTGCTCTACGGCCTGGCTGGGGCTCCCGGTCCAGGCTGCTGCCCAGACCGGACAGCCCGCAAAACTCATTGTTTTGCCGTTTGAAATCAATGCCGCTCCCGACCTCGAGCATCTTCAGGAAGGCCTTCCCGAGCTGCTGCGGGAGCGTCTGCGGGCCAATGGATTCGAGGTGCATCCAGGTGAGCAGACCTTGCAGTTGCTGCGCGCCCAGGAACTCACGGAGCTGGATTTGGCCTCGGCCCGGGATATGGCGCTGCTCTCCGCATCCGGCCACAGTATCTACGGCAGTTTCAACCAGGTCGGAGAAAGCATCAGCTTGGATGTACGGCTCGTAGAGGCTTTTGGCCTGCGCCCGGCACGATCGTTTTTTGTGGTTCGCGAGGGAGTGATCAATTTGTTGCCGGCAGTGGACGAGCTTGCCGAACGTATTACCCGCGAACTGCGCCAGGTGGAAACCATCGCTGAAATTCTGGTGGAAGGGAACCAAACCCTGGGTTCGGACGTGGTTCTGCTACGCATTCGCAGCCAGCCGGGGGATATCTATGATCCTCAAGTGGTCAATGAAGACATTCGGCGACTTTTCGAGCTGGGCTTTTTCGATGACATCACGGTCCGGGTCGAAGATGGCCCGGATGGCAAACTGCTGACCTTCGAGGTCAGCGAGCGTCCCCGGATTCAGGCCATTAGCGTGATCGGGGCCAGGGAGATCAGGGAAGCGGATATTCTCAAGGCCATTACCACCCGCACCGGAGGCATCATCAACCCTCGAATTCTGGCCGACGACCTGGGCAAGATCCGGGAACTGTATCGTCAGAAGGGGTATTATCTGGCCCAGGTGGAGTACAACCTGGAGCAAACCGATCCCCGCCAAGCCCGGCTGAACATTGTCATTGATGAAGGCAATCGGCTGTTCATTCGGGAGATCGTCATCGAGGGCGCCGAATCATTGAGCGAACGGGAACTGCGGGGGGAACTGGTACTTGGTGAGCGGGGATTATTCTCCTGGCTGACAGGACGTGGGGTGCTCCGTGAAGAACTGTTGGAGCGGGATGCTGCGGCATTGGAAGCCTACTATGCCAACCGTGGTTTTCTGGATGCCCGGGTCGGACAGCCGGATGTGGAATTCCTGGAAGAGGGCATCCGGATCACCTTCCGGGTAGATGAAGGACCTCGGTACAGAATCGGAGCCATCTCCTTCCGCGGCGACCTGTTGGAGCCGGAGGAGGAGCTGTTGAAATTGATCAGCATGGACGACCTGCAGGCCCGGGAGGCGTATTTTGATCGCTCGGTGCTGCGTCGGGATCTGCAGAACCTGGCTGACCATTACACCGAATTCGGCTACGCCTTTGCCCAAAGCGACGCCCAGCTGAACATCGAGCGGGACGACCTGGTGGTGGACGTGGTCTTCATTCTGGACAAGGGCTCGCTGGTTTATATCCGCCGTGTTTTGATCGAGGGCAATACCAAGACCCGGGACAACGTCATCCGTCGGGAAATGCGCCTGGGGGACGGCGATCTGTTCAGCGGCTCTCAGCTGACCCGGTCCAACGAGCGGCTCATTCGGCTGGACTTTTTTGAACTGGTGGACATTGAAACCCTGGCCACGCCTGATCCCAGTGAGTTGGATCTTAAGGTCACGGTCAAGGAAAAGCCCACGGGTATGATCAGTGCCGGAGTAGGGTATTCCAGCCTGGACAAGGCGTTCGTCTCTGGTATGGTCCAGGAACGCAACCTCTTCGGACGCGGCTATGACCTGGCCTTGCGGGGCACACTCAGCGGCCGCAGCACGCTGTACGACCTGAGCCTGACCAACCCCTCCTGGCGAGATTCTCCCCTGGGCGTGGGCATGGATCTCTATTTCAGGGAGCGCGACTACCGGGACTACGAACGAGAATCCGTGGGTGGACGCTTTCGATTGTCCTATCCCCTCGGTGAATACACCCGGGCATTCTGGAACTATCGCCTGGAACGCTATACCATCTCGGACGTCAAGGAAAACGCCGCCCAGAGAATTCAGGATGCGGAAGGCACCAACTGGGCCAGCTCCACGTACCTTGCGGCAAGTCGGGATACCACGGACAGGAGATTCAACCCCTCCCGGGGAACGGTGAATACTCTTTCCGTGCAGTATTCCGGAGGCCTGCTCCAGGGCGATGACCATTTCATCAAAACCATTTACGATTCCCGTTTCTACTATCCGCTATTCTGGGATACGGTCTTTCACTGGCGGGGGCAGGTGGGCTTTTTGTTCGACAACGACGGAAAGGAAGCACCTGTTTTTGAACGTTTCTACCTTGGCGGCATCGACAGCGTTCGCGGGTATCCTGGATGGGAGATATCTCCACGGGATCCAGACACCGGGGACCGGATCGGAGGCACGAAACAGTTTTTTACCAACTTCGAATACCTGTTCCCCTTGAACAAGGATATGGGGCTGGTCGGATTGGTCTTTTTCGATGCGGGAAATGTCTGGGATCACGGCGATACGTTTGGATCAAAGCTGTTCAAGAGCGTGGGCACCGGCGTGCGTTGGTACTCGCCTCTGGGGCCGTTGCGCCTGGAGTACGGGTATGGATTGGATCGTCTGGAAGGCGAACGCCGCAGCGGGGTGGAGTTCTCCATCGGACAGGTGTTCTAAGGTGTTTTGAACAAACGACCTCTTTTCAACCCTTCACACAAATCCTCAAGGAGGAGTTTTATGCGCTTGTTTTTCAAAATGTTGCTCGTCGGTGCGATCGTCTTCGCTGCCGGCACGGCCTGGGCCCAAACCAAAATCGGCATAGTGGACATGCAGGCGGTTATCGCCGAATCCGTTCCTGGCGAGCAGGCAATGGGCGAATTGCGGACTCGGTTCGAAACCATGAAGGAGGAACTGGACAAGCAAAACGAGGCTATTACCAAGTTGCGCGACGAATTGCAGCGTCAAAGCATGGTGCTCAGCCAGGAGGCCAAGCAAGACAAGGAATTGGAGTACCGTCGGGTGGTCCGGGACTTTCAGGACCAGTTTCAGGCCTTTCAGACCAAAATGCGCACAGAGGAAGACCGGCTGAGCGAGCCAATCCTGGAATTGCTGATCAAGGTGATCAACGACTATGGCGAGCGGAACAATTTTACCCTTATCATGGATGGGACTTCTGCCGGGTTGGTGTATGCGGATGATGCCGTGATCATCACCGACGCCGTCAAGGAAGAGCTGAACAAGGCTTGGCAGGCCAGGTAGCCGCCATGATCCATAACCTTTCAGAGCTGGCGCACAGCTTGGGGCTGCCCATGCAGGGGCCGGATCTGTCGATCCAAGGGGTGGCTGCCTTGGATCGTGCCGGGGCTGAGGAACTCAGTTTTCTTTCCGGTCCAAAGCATTTTGATGTGTTCAAGCATACTGCGGCCGGGGCGGTGATCGTCCCGGCCGAACTCATCCCAGCCTTGGAGTCGGAGGTTGAGGGCGCGGGCCAGGCAAAGGGCCGCCAACCATCTTTGCTGATCAGCTCCAATCCCTACCAGGACTTTGTCCGCGCCGTGCGACTTTTTGCCGCTCCACAGGGTCGATTTGCAGGACAAAGTGATGCGGCCCATGTTCATCCCACGGCACGGATTGATCCTTCCGTCACCCTCTATCCGTTCGTCTTTGTCGGCGAGGAGGTGGAAATCGGCAAGGGGTCTCGATTGTTCAGTGGCGTGTACGTTGGCGAGGAGTGCCGGATCGGCGAACGGGTGATCATCTATCCCAACGCCGTGTTGCATTCTGGAACCGTCATCGGCAACGACGTTGTCATCCACGCCGGAACTGTATTGGGCAGTGACGGCTTTGGGTATATCCCCGGAACCCAGGGATTGGAAAAAGTGCCCCAGGTCGGCAATGTAGTGGTTGAGGATCACGTGGAGATCGGAGCCAATACGACTATTGACCGGGCTACCCTGGGGACCACACGGATCGGCATTGGAACGAAAATCGATAACTTGGTGCAAATCGGCCACAACGTGGAAGTGGGTGACCATTGCATCCTGGTTTCTCAAGTCGGTATCGCCGGGAGTTCCAAACTGGGAGACCGGGTTACCCTGGCTGGCCAGGTGGGGATTGCCGATCACCTGCATCTGGGCGACGGATGCCGTGTTGGGGCAAAGGCCGGTGTGAATCGCTCCTTGCCCGGGGGGCAGGATTATCTCGGTTCGCCGGCAGTGGAGGCGCGAAAGTTCATGCGTGTCGCCGCCACCTGGAACCGTCTGCCGGAAATGGTCAAACGGCTGGCCTCTCTTGAAAAGGAAATTGAGGCACTGAAAACAAATCTTTGCAAGGATGAATCATGAGCAGTACCAACATTGCGCCCATCGACATTCGGGGCATCATGGAATTGTTGCCCCACCGATATCCGTTTCTATTGGTTGACCGGGTTCTGGAATTCGAACCATTGGTCTCCATTCGGGCGATCAAAAATGTCTCATTCAACGAGCCGTTTTTTCAGGGGCATTTTCCCGGGTATCCCTTGATGCCTGGAGTCTTGATTATCGAGGCCCTGGCGCAGACGGCCGGGTTGCTGTTACTCATGAGCAAACCAAAAGAGGAGCTGAAGAACAAGCTTTTTCTGTTCACCGGACTGGAGCGGGTCAAGTTCCGTCGGCAGGTCGTCCCAGGCGATCAACTGGAGTTGGACATGCTCCACGTCAAAAACAAAATGAACGTCTGGAAAATGGATGGGTCGGCCAAAGTCAATGGAAATTTGGTGGCCGAGGCGTCGCTTAGCGGAGCCTTCGTGGACCGGGAGCAGGTATAATGGGCACACGGATTCATCCCACGGCAGTCGTCGACCCGAATGCGCAACTGGGAACGGAGGTTCAGATCGGCCCGTTCTGCGTCATTGACGCAGATGTGACCATTGGGGATCGGTGCAAGGTGGATGCCCATGCCCGGATACATGCCCACACCCACATGGGAGCGGACAACCATGTGCACTCCTTTGCCTTTCTCGGCGGCGACCCCCAGCACCTGAAATACAAGGGAGAACCCACCCGACTGGAAATCGGCGACCGGAACCTGATCCGAGAATACACGACCCTGCACCGCGGTACGGTCAATGCCGAAGGGGTGACCCGGCTGGGTTCGGACTGCATGTTGATGGCCTATGCACACGTCGCGCATGATTGTGTCGTGGAGGATATGGTGATCATGGCCAATGCGGCAACCCTCGGCGGGCATGTTCATGTGGGCACCAAGGCCGTGCTCGGCGGTCTGTGTGCCGTGCATCAGTTCGCTCGGGTCGGCGCCTACGCCTTTATCGGAGGCAAGGCGGGCATCAGCCTGGATATCCCGCCATACATGATTGCCACCGGAACACCGGCCAAGCTCTACGGTCCCAATGTCATCGGCTTGAAACGGCAGGGGTTTTCAACGGAGGCCGTATCCAACATCGAGCAGGCCTACAAGGTGATCTGGCGCTCTGGGAAAAAACGTCAGGACGCCATAAATGAGGTTCGCGCAGCGAGCCCTGATGCACCTGAAGTGACCTTCCTTATTGATTTCCTTCAAAAAACCACCCGCGGCGTCTCCGCGGACAACCAGCTTGCGGTCAACGGGCAGGATATTCCCGTCTACTGAGTTGCCCTGTGAAAAACGAAAATCAAGGGCCAGGACCTGTTTGAAAAGAATAAAAGAGCGTTGCCCTGATTGGAAACGGTTCGATTCAGCCCGGGGCGTTTCCACCATTTTGATCAGGGCTGGCAAAACGTACCCGAATCCTTGCCTTTTCCCTGGTGCCAGTCCGTGCTGTCGCCAATTCAGATGAGTCTTGGGCTGGATTGTTGTTGATGACCTCCTTATCCGGAACATTAGCGATTATTGCCGGCGGTGGGCGCCTGCCCTGTTTGGTGCTTGACGGCGCACGGGCCATGGGCTGGAGGGTGGTGGGCGTGGGCTTTGTCGGCGAGACGGAGCCGGAACTGGCCGAAAAGATGGATGCCTGGAAATGGTTGCACCTGGGTCAATTGGGCAAGCTGATCGCCTTTTGCAAACAGCAAGGCGTCTCCCGGATTGTCATGGCCGGCAAGGTGCACAAAGCCAGGGCCGTTGATTTCCGTCCGGATTGGCGAGCTGCGAAACTGCTTTGGAAAATCCGCAACACCCAGGACGACGTCTTGCTCCGGGCCATTACCCAGGAACTGGAAAGCGAGGGCCTGGCCGTGGGCGCAGCCCAGGACTTTCTCCCCCACTTGAAGACCCCGGAAGGGGCGCTGACACGGCGCAAGCCAACGACGGATGAACAGAAAGACATCGATTTCGGGTGGCCGCTGGCGCAAAAAATGGGGGCTTTGGATGTCGGTCAGTGCATTGTGGTCCGCAAGCGCAGCACTGTGGCCGTGGAGGCCCTGGAGGGTACGGATGCGACAATTCTGCGGGCCGGCGAACTGGTCGGCCCGGGATGCGTGGTGATCAAGGTTTTCAAGCCGATGCAGGATATCCGCCTGGATCTTCCAGCCATCGGCCCGCAAACCATCCGGACCATGATCCGGGCGCAGGCATCCTGTCTTGCCGTGGAGGCGGGTCGCAGCCTGTTTCTGGATCTCAAGGAAAGTCTGGAGCTGGCTGATTCGGCTCAAATCAGCATCGTCGGAATAGGCTCATCGTGATTCACGATGCAGACTAAACACTCTTCGGGGCATGGATGCGTCGGGGGGCGTGAAAGATGTTCAGACGGTTCGGCCGGACATATCCTGCCAGCGTCAGATCTGCTCGTTTGGCGATATCCAGCCCCAAGGAAGAGGGCGCGGTTCGGGAGAGGATGATGGGAATGCCGATTCTGGCGCACTTCAGAACCATGTCCGACGTCAGTCGTCCGGTGGTGTAGACAGCCCCACCCGTGGGAAAGCGCCGCAGAAGTATCGCTCCAATGACCTTGTCCACGGCGTTGTGCCGTCCGACATCCTCGAAACTGCCCCAAAAGCGTCCTTCGGCCCAATAGCCGCATGCATGGACACAGTGGGTTTCCTGTTGCAAGGTGGATGCTCCCAATGTGCCGCGAATCAGCTCCCCAACCTGGGTCAGGGTGATTTGGCTTTCAGCTGCCAAAGGAAAATCCTCTTCCAGCATCTTTTTGCTGATTCGTCCGGTTCCGCCACACCCGGACGTGACGATGGTTTCCGGATCGTCCCTGTTGTCTTTCTCCTGGGCATAGACAGTGACCCGCCCCTGTTCACAGACTGTCACCTCCACGATATCCTCCGGCGCGCTCACATAGCCCTGGCCGAAGAGAAATCCAGCCCCAAACTCTTCCAGATCAAGGGCCAGGACCATGGCCGTGCCGATCAGCCGCTCATTCAGGGCCACCTCCACGGGCTGCTCAACGAGCACCCGTTCTTGGACATCCTGCGATCCATCCGGTCCCACAATGTGCGTTGAGGCAGTTCTATACAGCGGCAAGGCATCCTGCATGGCGTACGTATCTCCTTTGTATCGAATCTTTGGCTAGGTAACAGATTCCCCGTTGGGCCGAAAGCGGTGAAAGCAGATGGCAAAACAAACGATACAAATCAGACAGCGCTGATTGACGAAGGAAAGGTTGAAAGGCTAAATCGCTAGATGCGTGCCCGGGTGGTGGAATTGGTAGACACAAGGGACTTAAAATCCCTCGCTCAGAGATGGGCGTGCCGGTTCGATTCCGGCCCTGGGCACCATTTTTCAGGTTTTCGGGAAACTCTATTTCAACCTGTATAGGTACAATGTACGCAGTGCGTTGGAAATGGATGCGGTCAGGTGGTAGAAAATGCCGGACTGCCTATCTGTTTTTTTTAAATGGCGAAGGTCCTACCGTCTGGAACGGGTGCCAAGGCATGTCTTCCGGTTAATCCCGCATAAGTTTTTTGAACCTCACGCCCTCCTGCCGTCCCTCCCGAGCTGTCAGGGCCTTTCGAAGTCGGACTGACGAAAGGTGATCAAGAGTCAGGCTCGGGTGAACACCCTCTGTTGCTGATCAATTCCGATTACGCCTCAATCCTCCTCATGCCCCTGGCCTTCAACCTTCAATGCCACACTGTTCTCGGTCACAATACGGATCACTTTATCCGGCCCCACTTCAGTAGCCAGTCCCTGGATCATGCCAAGCCCAGAGCGGCGGGCAGTCGCATTGTGCGGTCAAGGCTGCTCAGAACCAGGACCGGCCAGTCCAAGTTGTTCCTGACGCAATCGGAGAAGGCGTTCCGGCTACTGGAGAGCCTGCTGCTCAGGCGTTGAGGGTTCTGATGGGATTCAAGATGACATCCTGGACAGGCGGCTCCTGCCCATTACAACGTGGCTGAACTGAATCCGCCGTTCGTCCTGGCCGGTACGTCCAGGCCATCCAGAGCGCGGCAGAGGCCTGCTACGAGGTGCTGATCATCGAGAGCCTGACGCATGCATGGGCCGGTGAAGGCGGTATCCTGGAGTTCGTGGACAAGGCAACGCAGGCCATGAAGTACAACTTCGCGGCATGGCGGGAGGCTTCGCCCAAACACAATGCCATGGTGGACGCGATCCTCGGGGCTCCAATGCATGTCATTACTGCCATCAGGGCAAAGACGGCCTGAGATATTTTCAAGGGTGAAAGGACGGGGAAGGCTAGGCCGGTGAAGATTGGCTTGGCTCCGATCCAGCGCGACGGGCTCGAATACCAGTTCACCGCCGTCCTGGAGCTTTTCGTTGACAGCCATATCGCCACGGCGACCAAGGACAGGATGGGCCTGTTTGACGGCTCCTACTTCACGCCAGAGAAAGAGACCGGCGAGAAGCTCATGGCTTGGCTCAACGGTGAGCCGTCCAACGGGAACGGTGACGACCAGCCTCTCGATCCGAGGCCTGCACGGAATATCGTACAGATTCCCAACCCGCCGAAGGTGGAACCACGGACGGACCGAGGAACGACGGTGGTCGATCTGTTCAGCGTGTTAAGCACCCTGGGCCTGGGGGATCAGGTGGAGCATTACGAGATGTATTTGGTCAAGAAGTACGGCCATTCCTCGAAAGACCTGACGACCGGTGAGATCAGCGAGCAGTACATTACGCTCAGTCTGTGCAAGAGGGATCAAAAGATGCTCAAGCAGTTGACGGATTACTTTGCGGCTTTGGAGAGTTACCGGAAGGCTCACTTTGGGATTGAGAAAGGGAAGAGCTAACAAGAGGTTGGAAACCTACGTTTCACACTGCCGAGACGCGGCGTGAAACGAGGTTCAATCTCGCCGTTCCGACCTGCAGGAAGAAATCCATGGAATTCGATGCACCAGAAGAGGCGATGCCCGGCCATTGCCCTGCTGGACGATCTGGGCTGGCCCCCGTTCAACGCCTATCAGGAATTCGATGGCGGCCTGCCGTGTGTGGGCCTACTGGGCGATGCCGTGGATGCCCTGTTGGGAACCGAGGAAGTCAAGCGCGGCTACCTTGATCTGACCAACGTGGTCCAGCGGCTCTACAAGGCTGTATTACCCGATCCCGAGGCCAAGGACTTCGCGGCCCAGGTCATGCCCATTTGGATCATTGCCGGCAAAATCCGCGATTTGACCCCGCCTACGGACACTTCCTTGATCATGGAGCAGGTGGAAGAACTCCTGGATCGTTCGGTGGTCACGGAAGGGTACTGTTCGACCTGCTGACCAAACCGGATATCGAACTCAGTGAAAAGGACAAGCTCAAGGTCAAAGCCACAGCCCGCGAACTTCTGGCCACCCTGAAAAAGGAAAAGCTGGTCCTGGACTGGCGCAAACGTCAACAGGCCCGCGCCGAAGTCCGCGTGATCATCGAAAAAGTCCTGGATGCAGGCCTGCCCAGAGTCTACAGCCCGGAGCTTTTCAACCAGAAAAGCTCAGCCGTCTACCAGCACGTCTATGATGCCTACTTTGGTACCGGTGGGAACGTGTACGGAACGGCGGCGTGATTGATAAGTGGTTATTTCTCAACGAAGAAGCGTTGAATTCAGGAAGACTGCCACACCGACCTGCTCAGGTCGCCCACGGCAACTCCTTCCAGTCCGTTGCATATCTCGGGCTCAATGCGCCTGCCGCATTACCCAGCGCTGACAGGTACCTTCACTTCTGACCGCGCAGGCGCTCCCCGACCTTGGTGGCATATCCGGACACGATCTGCTCCAACTGTTTGAGGTGTCCAGCAAAACTCTATACCAGTCCAGATGCCGAAATTTTTCTGGCGTTTCAACGAGAGAGCCGCTACGCTGGCCTATGAACTGGTGCCGGCTTTAGGGCATGTAGTTCTCAAGCAATCTGCGTCTGTTCAGGTGTCCAACTGTTTTTGGAGAATATCAAAACGTTCTACGACATAAGGGGAGACAATGATTCCCGATACCTGGATAACTCCATGGCTGGCCTGGTTTTTGGCCGCCATTGCTTTTGCAACTCTTGAAATGTTCCTGCCGATGTTCATCTTTTTGTTTATTGCCATCGGTTGCCTTGGGGTTGCTTTGGCCTTGCTGCTTTTTGATCTTTCGCTGACGCAACAGCTGATTCTTTTTATCATCGTTACCATTTCCTCCCTTCTTGTCCTGCGCAAGTCGATGATGCGTATCTTTCGTGGCGTCACCGCGGATCGCAGTGATACGGATTTCAATGATTTTCCCTACGGCGAGCGTGTCCAGGTGCTGCGAGACATCAAGCCCCCGCAGGCGGGACGTATTCAGCACCGGGGAACTGCCTGGGATGCCGTGGCGGATGAACCGGTCGACGCAGGAGCAACGGTTGAGATTGTTGGTTACGCGGGAAATTCTCGCCAAACATTTCACGTTCGGAAATCAAACTAGGAGATACTGATGAGCGCTCCGCTTATTGCATTGCTGGTCCTCGCCGGATTTATCGTTCTCGTTCTGCTCAAGACCGCCGTGGTCGTTCCCCAAAAAAGCGAGTATATTGTTGAACGGTTGGGGAAATACAACAACACGCTCGGGGCGGGTTTTCACATCCTGGTCCCCTTTCTCGACCGTGTGGCCTACCGGTTTTCACTGAAGGAAGAGGTTTTCGACATTCCCAGCCAGACATGTATTACCAAGGACAACGTCACCGTTGAGGTGGATGGTCTCATCTATTTGCAAGTCGTGGACAGCAAACTTTCCGCTTACGGGATCAACGACTACCGAATGGCCGCATCCCAGTTGGCCCAAACAACTTTGCGATCCTGCATCGGCCGGATTGATCTGGACAAAACATTTGAGGAGCGCGAGACCATCAATGGTCAGGTTGTCGAATCCATCGATCAGGCAGCCCAGGCCTGGGGTGTGAAGGTCCTGCGTTACGAGGTCAAGGATATCCTGCCCCCGGAATCCGTGAAAAAGGCCATGGAAGCCCAGATGACCGCGGAGCGGGAAAAGCGGGCGGCCATCGCCCGTTCAGAGGGTGAACGCCAGGCCACGATCAACCGGGCTGAGGGCGACAGGCAGGACGCTATCCTGCGTTCAGAGGGGGAAAAGCAGAAACGCATCAACGAAGCGGAAGGGCGGGCCAAGGAAATTCTGATTGTTGCGCAGGCCACGGCGGATGGTTTGAGCACGATTGCCAAGCAACTGCAAGCGCCTGGTGGGCAGGACGCCGCAAATCTTCGCGTAGCCGAGCAGTATGTCGGCGAATTCGGCAGGCTTGCCAAGGCTTCCAATACGCTGATCATTCCGGGCAATGTCGCGGATTTGGCCGGAATGGTCTCCTCAGCCATGGCCGCGTTTCAAAACATTACGTCCGTGCAGACCGCTTTTGGCCAGGAGCATGCTCCAATGCGCGACCACCCCAAAAGATAACCGGATTTTGCCCTGGAGCCGTTTGCTTCACATAGCGCCGGATGATTGACAAGGATTTTCTTCTGTGGTTGAGGCCACAGCGTTGAGATCATCCTTGCATGGGAGCGCAACAACGGTGTTCCTGAAGGGTGGAAGATCGTGTTCCGCCGCCTAGCGCTCTCCGAGATACTGTTTGCGCCACGCATCCAGGAAGAGCAGGGCCGTCTCCAACTCGCTGAGGGTGCCCTGGCGCTGGCGGATGGCCCAAATAAGATCATCAAAGCCAACTGAGGGTCGCAGATTCAGGTCGCGAAGCAGGCCATCCACCTGGGCGCGGAGGTCGGGAGAGAGTTCGTCCAGAGGCGATTGCCGCTGGTCAGGATCCAAGTCTCCAGGACCCTGGGCATTGGCGAGAGCTGACGGTCCTTGGGCCGGGATCTGCTTCTGTTCCTGGCCCAGCCCAAGTCGTTCCCGCAGAAAGGTCAAAAGGGTCGTCATCCTGTGCTGGTAGGTATGCTCGTGCAGAACCCGTTCCCGCGCCCGACGGCTCATGGCCTGCCGCTCCTCGGGATGAGCCAGGTAATGGCGGATTGCGTCGTGCAGGCCCTCCATGTCCTCGAATACGGCCACCTCATCATCCATGAACAGATCGGCCAGCAGACCACGGCGGTCAACAAGTTGGAAGGCCTTGCAGGAGGCCAGCTCAAAGGTCCGGGGGTTAACGAAGTCTCCGTCGGGGATCAGCGGTTCGGCCTTGACGCTGGAATGCAGATTCAGATTGATTTTTGCGGCGTTGAAGACCTTGACCGCCTCTTCCGGACTGATTCGCTCTCCGGGACGTTGCAGGAGCGGCGTCAGAGGGCCATGGGAAGGCCAGTCATTGCCCCAGATCTTGAAGTCCTGGGAGAGGAATTGACGGAAGGCAGCCAAGCGATTCGGGTAGCCGGCGCCAAGGAAGGAGAGGTCCGATCCATAGCGGCGCTGCTCAACGGCAGACAGCTTCCGAGGGCAGTGAATGTCCGGGTCCGCGGCCAGGGGCAGGTAGATGGCGTTGCGCTGGTCCAGCTCCTCCAAAAGGCCGAAAAACGGCTCTTTCTGGATCACCGCAAAGGCGTCGTACAGCCGGGCAAAGGCTTTCCAGTACGGGAAGACCTGGTAGTCCTCCACGAACCACATGGCCGTGGTCACCTTGTCCCGGCGCAGGCGTTGCAACGCCTGGCGGCTCAAGGGGGCCTGGGCCAGGGCCAGGACCAGATCCGGCTCAAAGTGTTCCACCTTGGCCAGAATGGTCTGGGCCACGAGCTGGAGAAAGGAATTTTCCAGGGCCACCATCCGGTCCGCGGCAATACGCTGTTCTTTGAGTGCTCGGAAGGCCCCGTGAAATTCCGGCGCTTCGAAGCACTCCACTGTATGCCCCAGGCTGCGCAGAGCCCGGGTGCAGTAGCGGCCGATGGGCAGGGATCCGCCGTACAGGGGCAGGACCGTGAGAATTCGCAAGGGTGTGGCGGTCATGGCATATCGATCATCCAGTCGGTTTCATGGTACAGAGCCGTGGCCGCAGCCTGCTCCAAACGGACTCGGCGTGGTGTGGTTCGCAATCTGTGCGATCGCAGCAGTTCGCGATGGGCCAGGCGGGCGTCGCGTTCCGGCAGCTCTCCAGCAAGAGGTCGCAGGTCCTGGCCAAAGTCGTCCAGATGGGTACCCAGCAGGCAGAGACCTTCCAAAGGGACAGGAAGAGCGGGACCGTTGGGCAACGTTTCCCTGGCCAGTCGGACCAGGACGGCCTTGTGCGCAAAAGACGTTGCGCAGGCCACTGCTCGGGAGCAGGATACGGCTTCCAGGCAGGGAACGCACGGCTCCACGGATTGCCAGATCAGGTGCCCCTCTCCGTAAGGTCCGGTCTCAAAGGCCCAGGCCGACGAAAGAAAAAAGGCCATGACCGGAGTGCCCAGGTGGGCTGCCAGGTGCATGGTCCCGGTATCCGGGGTCAGCAACAGGTCCAGATCTTGGACCACCTCGGCCAGTCCGTTCCAATCGGTGCGCCCGGTCAAATCGTTCAGCCTGCCCTGGATCGCCGCCGGAAGCAGGGGCCGCAAGGCCCTGGCCGCTCCACGCTCCGCCATGGTGCCCAGGAGATGGATCCTGCCCGTGCTCCGGGCGGCCGTGGCCTGGATGATCCGGGCCAATATAGGAACAGGCAGGGTGCGCCGAGCATGCCGGCCGGCCAGGACCACGCCCAGGCCGCCGCCCTTGGCGACTGCTGGAGGGTTGACCAGGCTTGGCGGCAAGGGCAGATCGAGAAAAAAACCCCAGTAGTCCATCAGGTTCAGGGGATTGGTCAGGCGGTGCGTGCTGAGGCGAAAGACCATTTCCGGCCAGCGACCGCGAACCAGCTGTCCCTGATTCCACTGGTAGCCCGCGACCTGCTCTGGTGCGAACAGTCCGGCCAGGGCGTGGTTGTATGCGGAGAGGTTCAGATTGTAGACCCGGGTGACGTCGGCGGCCTTCCACGCCGCAACGAGAGTGGCGCAGGCCCGAACAATGGAATCGGGTTCGGCCCGGGAAGCATGGACCGGCAGGCCGTGGACGATCACCCCTGGATAAAGCAACATGGCCAGCTGGACCAGCCCGGTATCCACGACCAGATGGACCTCCCGATTCGGATCGGTCTGCAGGCCGCGCACCAGTCGCTTTGTCTGGATGAGGTCCCCGAACCGGGCCAGTTGGATGACCAGGTGCGCGCTCATGGTTGTTGTGTGGAATCCCGCTATGACTCGTTGACGGCCCGCATGAAGGTTTTCAGGCGGTCCGCGTAGGGCGGATAGCCGAAAAAGGCCGATCCGGAGACAAAGACGTTTGCCCCGTGCTCGGCCAGTTTCCGGATATTATCCGGGGTGATGCCGCCGTCCACTTGAATGAAGGTCTCGGCGCCGATTTCCTGGATCATGGCCCGCAGTCGACGGACTTTGTGCATGGTAAAGGGAATGAACGACTGCCCACCGAAGCCGGGATTCACGGTCATCACCAGGACCATGTCCAGTTGGGGCAAAAGATACTCCACCATGCTCAGCGGGGTGTGCGGGTTCAGGGCCACTCCAGCCTTGGCGCCCAGGCGGCTGATTTCGGAAACCGTTCGTTCCAGGTGAACGCAGGCTTCGGCATGCACGCAGAGCATGTTCGCGCCGGCATCCACGAAATCAGCCAGATACCGATCCGGCTCCTGGATCATCAGATGGACATCGAAGAACAGTCCGCTTCGCTTGCGACAGGCCTTGATCACTGGTGGGCCGAAGGTGATATTGGGCACAAAAGCCCCATCCATGACGTCCCAGTGCACCCATTCCAGGCCGGCCTGCTCCAGGGCGACCAGCTCTTCGCCGATGCGGCTGAAGTCCGAGGAAAGCAGGGAAGGGGTGAGGATGATGGGGGGTGTGGTCGGCATAAACATGCTCCTTGGCAGTTCGTTGTAAAACTCCCAATTACTGCGTGACTGCAAAAAGTTCAAACTCTCATGTATGAGTAAAAACGCTTCGACATTGAGCTTTTTTGCTCATTGCACTTGGTTTTTTGAACGGACTGCCGGATAAGAACTTTTTCAACACGCAGTTAGTGCGGCTCGGTTTTGTGATATTCAATGGAACTGATGCGCATCAGTTTGGCGAAGGAGTGCTGGGCTTCGATGCGGCGAAAGGTTCCGGTTCGGCCGCGCATGACCATGGAGTGGGTCACCGCGCCCTTGCCGGTGAACTCGACACCCTTCAGGAATGTTCCGCCGGATATGCCGGTGGCCGCGAAAAAGACGTCATCGCTCTGGACCAGGTCGTCCACGGTCAGCACGCGGCGTAGGCTGTATCCGGCTTGTTCCACGGCCCGGCGTTCGTCCTCGGACTGCGGATCCAACATGCACTGCATCTCCCCGCCCATGATCTTGATGGCCACCGCGGCCAGCACGCCTTCCGGGGTGCCGCCGGTGCCGATCATCATGTCCACCTCGCCGCCCGGAGTCGTGGCCATTAAGGCCCCGGCAACATCACCGTCCGTATGCAGTTGGATACGGGCTCCGGCTTCGCGGATTTCCTTGATCAATGGCACATGGCGGGGTTTGTCCAGGACAAAGACCGAGAGGTCATCCACGGCCTTGCCCAGTGCCTTGGCCACCCGGCGCAAATTTTCGGCCACCGGAGCCTTGATGTCCACCTGGTACTTTGCTTCGTGGGGCACAGCCATTTTTTTCATGTAAAAGGCCGGGCCGGGATCATAAAGCGTTCCTCGGGGCGCCAAGGCGACCACGGCAATGGCGTTGGGTCGGCCAAAAGCCAACAGACGCGTCCCCTCCACCGGATCAACAGCCACGTCCACTTCCGGCCCCCGGCCCGTACCGAGTTTTTCTCCGTTGTAGAGCATTGGAGCTTCATCTTTCTCCCCCTCGCCGATGACCACCACGCCGTTGATATCGATGGCGCTGAAACTCAGGCGCATGGCCTCCACTGCGGCATGGTCGCCGCGTACCTTGTCGCCCTTGCCCAGCCAGCGGGAAGAGGCCAGGGCAGCGGCTTCGGTCACCCGGGCCAGATCCAAGGCCAGATTGCGTTGCGGGGTTTCCTGGGACATGAACGGGACCTCCGTGCGAAATGATGTGCGAAAATATCCAAGACCTGCGTACTATTCCAACAAACCCGCCGCCTGGGTCACGGTTTGGGCATCGCCCAGGTTGCGGCGCATGATCTGGGGGATCGGAGCGTAGCCGCCCGTAGCCCGGGCAGTCAGTTCGATCAGTTCCAACTCGTCCCGAATGGCTTCCGGAGCGAAGTGCTGTTCCGGGATGCCCAGCATGCGCCGGGTTTCGAAATTGTGCGCCTGCCGAACCCGCTCCATTTCCTCGGCTTGATCCAGGTGGCGCAGCAATGTTTCGCGCCGTTTGACCAGGGCCGTGGGAACATCCTCCCCGGAATGCTCCAGGAAGGCCAGGGTCCACCGGACCATGTCCAGGGCGCGGCGCGGCGCTTTTGGGGGGCGCCCACTCTGGCTCGCCTCGGCATCCGCTTCCTGTCCCGGATCGGCAAGACAAGCGCGCAGCAGGGTCACGATAAAGGCCTCCCGGCTTGAGGTCCAGGGGAGTCGGGCCTGTTTGCAGGCCAGGCTCAAGGCCGTGGCGAGTTCATGATTCGCGGAAACGGTCAGAAGATCGCGAACCGATTCGGGCAGCCGCTTGCCCAGGTGCAGGCGACCGACCAGCAGCCGGGCTTCGTCCCGGTCCAGGGTCAGCCATAGCTCGGTCCGGTCCGGAAGGCGCAGGCAAAGGCTGGCCTGGTCCAGAAGAGCGACCAGGGCGTTCGTGTCCGGCAAAAGCCCCTTGTCCTCGCGCCGCTCCCGTTCCAGGAGCCAGCCTTCCACGGCCAGGGTCAGGGGCTGGTCTGGAAACAGGACCAGGTCGCGCATGGACCAGGCCTCGGCGTCGCCGGGATCGGTCAAGCGGGGGGCGAGTTCTTCCGCCCCCGACTCGCCCAGAACCTGGGAAATGGTCCTCAGGGCGGCATGGTCCAGATCCATGCCCTTTTCCAGAAGGGAGCAGATCAGTGCCGCGAGTTCGGTGTCGAGTCGTTTGGACATGGCGGTGTATCAAAATGGCGGTGAGGCGCCGGTGTAGAGGTAACGTTTGATTTTATGGGTCGGGGTTTTCTCGAAGGCTTCGGTCTGCTCGATGATCTTGTTGATCCGGGCAAAGGAGGCCAGCCCGGCGTTGGCGCGGGTCCGGATGGTTTCCAGCAGATCGGCGACATACTGGCGGGTCTCGAATTCGTTCATCTTCCGCCAGGAGACCTCCTCGTCCAGGCGGTCGTAATCCAGGAAGACCCGGGCCGTGACCTTGCCGTCCAGTTCGAAGGCCAGGGATTCCATCACGTACTTTTGTTCGTTGAGGACGTTTTCGACCTCCTCCGGATAGATGTTCTCCCCGCTGGGGCCGAGAATCAGGTTCTTCAGGCGTCCTCGGATGAACAGGTAGCCGTCCTTGTCCAGCGTGCCCAGGTCTCCGGTGCGCAGCCAGCCGTCCTCGGTGAACACCTCCGCGGTCAGTTCAGGCTCCTGATAATAGCCCTGCATGACGTTGGGACCGCGGACCTGGATTTCGCCGACCACCCCGCCGTCGTTCTGGGTTCGGCCGGCACCGGGGTGCTGGTCGCCGTCCTGTTGCACGGCGATGCGGATCTCGACGCCGTTCAAGGCACGACCAGAGGAACGCCGCCGAACACCCGCGGCCCCGGTCCCGGCCACCAGGGGCGAGGCCTCGGTCAGGCCGTAGCCCATGGCATAGGGAAATCCGGCTTCGCGCAGGAAGGTCTCCGCCTCCACGGACAGGGGCGCCCCCCCGATACAGTAGCCGCGCAGACTGCCGCCGAAGGATTGGGACATCTTCTTGCCGGCGAGCTTGTGCAGCAGTTTTCGGCTCGCATCGAACCGATACAGGGTCCGCCCCACGGCGCTGCCGGTCAGTTTGGGCTGAATGCGGCGCTTGAAGATTTTCTCGATCACCAGCGGGACGCTGAGCATGAACGTCGGGTGGATTTTGGCCATGGCATCCATCAGCAGTTGCGGCGAGGGCACCCCGCCGAGGTACCGGACCTGGGTTCCGTGCATCATGGGCAGTAGCAGTCCCAGGGTGAACTCCATGGTGTGGGCCAGGGGCAGGATGGAGAGCATCCGGTCCTGGGGCCCCAAATCCACCAGTTCCCGGGTCATCCAGGCGTCGGAAACCACGTTGCGGTGGGTGAGCATCACCCCCTTGGCCCGCCCGGTCGTTCCGGAGGTGTAGACGATGGAGGCCAGGTCGTCCTCCTTGGGCGTTGCCGGGGCGCTTTGGCCGGTCACTTGTCGAGCCAGGGACTGCAGACGCTCCCGGTCCTTGAAACTGGAACGGATCACCTCCTTGGCCCAACCGGCCCAGGATTCCGGAGGCAAGATCCGAAAATCGTCCAGAACAATCACGGTCAGGTGCTGCTGGTTCAGGTTGTCCAGCTTTGCCAGGCAGCGTTCCGAGGCCATCAATACCTTGGCCCCGCTGTGCCGGAGAATGTGCAGGGCCGAGGACGGGTGGAAGTCCGGGAGGATCGGGACCAGCACGGCTCCCAGGGAGCTGGCCGCGAAATAGACCATGGCCCATTCCGGTCGGTTTTCAGAGAAAATGGCCACCCTGTCCCCATGGCCTACGCCCAGGTGGGTCAGGGTTTCGGCATGCTCCCGGACTTTGTTCCGGAACTCGGCATAGGTGATGGGTTCTCCCTCCACCAGGCCGAGAAGCGGGCGGTCGCCGAACAGCGCGACTCCGCGGTCCAGGGTTCCGGGTACGGTGCGAGGAGGGGCTTGGGGGGTGAAGCCGTCGCTCGTGTGCGTCGTGGTCATGGCGGCCCTCAAGTATGTTGAGATGATGAATTGAAATGGAGCGGCGGAGTCGGACCAAGGTGCTCAAGCCAGGTAAGGATCCTCAGCCATCAGGTAGGTGCGCACGTAGTCGGCCACTCCGTCTTCCAGAGACCGGAAGGTCGTGGGGTACCCACACGATTGCAGTCGTTTCATCTCAGCCATGGTAACGTACTGGTACTTTTCCCGGATGGTTTCCGGCATGTCAATATACTCGATGTCCATTGGTCGTCCCATGGCCGTAAAGACGGCTGCAGCCAGGTCGTTCCAGGATCTGGCCTCACCCCGGCCCAGGTTGAAGATGCCGTTGACTTCTGGGTGTTCCAGCAGCCACCAGACGACGTCAAGGCAGTCCTTGATATAGATAAAGTCCCGTTGCTGCTCCCCGTCAAGGTATTCCGGACGATGGGATTTGAACAGGCGCAGCCGCCCGGATTCACCAATCTGGCGATACGCCTTGCAGACAACGCTCATCATTTCACCCTTGTGGTATTCATTAGGGCCAAAGACATTGAAGAACTTCAGTCCGACCATCCGGTTTATCGCCCCGCTGCGCAAGGCCCAGAGGTCGAAGAGCTGTTTGGAATACCCGTACATGTTCAATGGCTTGAGTTGGTTCATCAAGGCGGGGTCATCGTCAAACCCACGGGCACCGTCACCGTAGGTCGCGGCGCTACTGGCATAGATGAAGCGAATGTCATGGCGCAGGCAGAACTGGGCCAGAATTTTGGTATAGCGGTAGTTGTTCTCCATGAGGTATTCGGCGTCTGCTTCCGTGGTGGAGGAACAGGCACCCATGTGCAGGATCGTTTTGATTTCCGAACCCAACTTGCCTTGCTCCAGAAGTTGAAGAAAAGTGGTCTTGTGCAGGTAGTCGGCGTAGTGCAGGTTGACCAGGTTTTTCCACTTTTCTCCACTTCCCAGGTCGTCCACGATCAACACGTCCGAGATGCCTTGTTGGTTCAGCTTCCAGGCCAGAGCGCTGCCAATGAATCCAGCGCCTCCCGTAACGACGTACATTCTTCTCCTCCTTGGGAACGTGTCTTGATTTTTTGCAAAGAAAAACAGGGTTATTGACAGTTGTCAGGTGGGGGAAGACATAACCCGCAAATGCCCGTTGCGTTGTTTGGGAACATGTTCCCTGGAGGTCACTGCAAAAAGTTCCTTTTCCGCGAAAACGTGTGATGTGACGTTGCTCAACACCTTGGAAAGACTGGATTCCGGCTTTCGCGGGAATGACGAATTTCAAGGTTTTGCGACTTTCTGCAGTAACATCTCCCTGGGCTATTTCAGGGCTTCCGACTTCTTGATCGCATGCCTGTACCCTGGAGACTTGATTGCTGGCAAGTATTTTTGCAGGTTTTACCGTTTATGCAGGATGCAATGTCCATGTTCCATATTTATGAGTGATTGATCGAATATGGCTGTGAACGGGGCTGCAGCATTGGAGCCGTTTTGGTGATGTGCACTCAATAACTGAATGAGCATGGTGAAGCATTATGGATTTCGCTAGTAATGCGCGAGGTAGTGCTTGACTTGGTTGGTTTTTTTGTTATGAGTTTCTCTTTGAGACCGCGATTCATATTTTTTTAAAGGAGATGCACAATGGATGAATACATCAAACAAGCATTAGAAATTGTAAAGGCCCAGGCCGGTGTTCGCCCCATGACCGAGGAAGAGATGATGTCCATGGTCACGAAGATTGCCACAAGTTTGCGGGGTGTCGCGGAAACTGGAACGATAGTTGAGCCTGGAACTGAAACTCCCCCTGAGTTGCATATCGATCCCAAAAAAGCGATCAAGGAAAAGTCCGTAACCTGTCTGGAATGTGGAAAAACCTTTAAGGTTTTGACCAAGAAACATCTGGCCACGCACGGATTGACCCCAGACGAGTATCGGGAAAAATACGGTTACAAAAAGGGGACTCCATTAATCGCCAAGTCACTTTCCAAAGCTCGGCGCAGAAAGATGCAGGAAATGCAGCTTTGGACAAAGAAAGGCATGAAGCCTGGACCAGTATAATCTGAGTTTCGGCTTCACATACGTGAGCAAAAGAAAGCCCTCCAGCAATGGAGGGCTTTCTTTTGCGGCTTCTGGTGACCCATCGCGGCAATGGATTGGTCCAGTCAGGGGGCGGTACAGTGGAGGGTGAATCTTGGTGTTGTTGTGTTTCGCTCCGCCCTGTCACCAGTACTGTTTTTCCTTCATTGCAGATGTTACTGCAGAAAGTCGCAAAACCTTGAAATTCGTCATTCCGGCGAAAGCCGGAATCCAGTCTTTCCAAGGTGTTGAGCAAAATCACATCACACGTTTTCGCAGGAAAAGGGATTTTTTGCAGTGACCTCATTGCAGTCTGGTTGAATGTACTCCGGCAGTCCTCCTTCGTTGCCCATCAGGGGGAGGGAAGCCGCACTGCTCTGGGGATGTGGACAGGATTTTTTCCTCTCAAATAAGCTATAATAATTTTAGATTGATAGGCTGGAGAGCGGTAACTGCTCAATCACCCGGGGCAGGCAGACGCCGGATTCAAACTCTCACGTATGAATAAATCCGCTTCGACCGTGATTTTTTTGCTCCTTGCACTTGGGATTTTTGAACGGACTGGTGAGCAGGAGTTTTTCAACGCTCAGCTACACAAACCCGTAGCGATGCAGGATGCCCTGGAGTTTGAGAACAAATTCGCCCCTGGTACGGAGAGCGGCTGATGTTGCGATCAACACCGGAAAAAACTATGAAGGCGCTAAGAAGCGCCTCGGCAGAGCCCCATGGCCCATGTACCCTGACTGCCCAGGGCGCATGACGCCAATTGCCCATTCCACAAGTGGTGAAAACCAAAAATGATGCGCCAGAAAAACGGGATTCCATGAGCACGGCAAACATAACCAAGAATTTTTCCAATGCGGAACAAGCGGCCTTGCGACTTCTCCAGGCTGATATCCCTGATACGGAGCGGCCGTATCAGGAAATAGCCGAGCAGACAGGCCTTACGGAAACGGCTGTTCTGCGGTTGCTGCAAGATCTCAAAGAGCAGGGTGTGGTCCGGCGTTTCGGTGCGACCTTGCGCCACCAGCAGGCGGGATATGGCGCCAATGCCATGGTCGCCTGGTTCGTTGAACAGGATCGGGATCTGGACGAAGTTGGGAAAATAATGGCCCAGCGTCCGGAAATCACCCACTGCTATCAACGGGTGAACTGTTATGCCTGGCCCTACAACCTCTACACCATGGTCCACGCCCGGAGCCGCGAGGAATGTATGGACGTGGTGGAGCAACTGGCCCGGATCGCTCGAGTTCCCCAGTACGATATCCTGTTCAGCCGCAAGGAGTTGAAGAAGACCTCCATGGCCTATTTCTAGCCGCGGCTTTCCGAGCATACGAACCTGTAGCGTATTACGAGGAGTACCATGTCTGATTCGAAAGCATTGTTCGCGCAGGCCCAGGAAGTGATTCCGGGCGGAGTGAACAGTCCGGTGCGGGCCTGTCTCAGCGTCCAGAGCGATCCCCTATTTATCAGCAGGGCGCGGGGTTCGCGGATGTGGACCGTGGAAGGGCAGGAACTGATTGACTACGTCATGTCCTGGGGGCCGATGCTACTGGGGCATTCCCACGCCGCGGTGGTCGAGGCCGTGCATGAGGCCGTGGACCAGGGCGCCAGTTTCGGGGCTCCCTGTCCGGCAGAGGTGGAACTGGCGGATTTGCTCGTCAAGGCCCTACCCGGTGTGGACATGGTCCGCATGGTCAATTCCGGAACCGAGGCGACCATGAGCGCCCTGCGACTGGCCCGCGGCTACACGGGACGCAACAAGGTGGTCAAGTTCGTGGGCTGCTATCACGGCCACAGCGACGCCTTCCTGGCCAGCGCCGGTTCCGGGGTCGCCACCCTGTCCATCCCCGGCACTCCGGGAGTTCCCGAGGCCGTGGTCGCGGATACGTTGCTGGCCCCCTACAACGATCTGGACGCCGTGGAGGCGCTTTTTCGGGCCCATGGGGACGAAATCGCCGCAGTGATTGTCGAGCCGGTGGCCGGAAACATGGGCATGGTCCTGCCCCAGCCCGGCTTTCTGCCCACCCTGCGCGTTCTGACCGAGCGCTCTGGTGCGCTTTTGATTTTCGATGAGGTGATCACCGGCTTCCGTCTGGCGTACGGCGGGGCACAGAACATTTTCGGGGTTGTTCCGGACCTGACCTGTCTGGGCAAGATCATCGGCGGCGGATTTCCGGTGGGCGCCTATGGCGGTCGCCGGGAGATCATGTCCCGCATTGCTCCCTGTGGCGACGTCTACCAGGCTGGAACCCTTTCCGGAAACCCGGTGGCCATGGCTGCCGGGGTGGCTACCCTCAAGGAACTGGCCAAGTCCGACTATATGGATCTGACCATTCGGACCAAGGAACTGGCTATGGAATTGAAAAGCATCCTGGAAGAACGCGGAGTTTCCGTCCAGCTCAACTGCATGGCTTCAATGTTCACTCTGTTTTTCGCCCCAGACCCGGTCACGGACTTCGCGTCCGCGGCCAAGGCCGATGCCGTGACCTACGCCTCTTTCTTCCGGCAGATGCGCGACGCCGGCATTGCCTTCGCGCCCTCGGGATATGAGTGTGCCTTCACCTCGTTCGCACACACCTCAGAGGATTTTGAGCAGACCCTGGATGCCTGCCGGACCGTCCACTTCTAGGCGGTCGCTGAATGCAGTCGCCACCCAAACCGCCATGGAGCAACCAGCCATGGCGGTTTGGGCCCTGACGTCACGCGGCTGCGATCTGGGTCGGCGCCTGGCCGCCGAACTGGGCTCCTCTCTCTTTGTTCCCCAAAAATACGCCGCGCATCCCACTGAGCGTGCTTTTCAGCACTTTGCATCGGCTTTTTCCGAGCAGTTTTCATGTTTTCAGCACCATGTATGCATTGCGGCCACTGGTATTGTGGTCCGTTGCCTTGGTCCACTATTGCAGGACAAAACCACGGATCCCGGAGTTGTGGTTCTGGATCAGGAGGGGCGCTTTGCCGTGAGCCTAGTGGGTGGCCATTTGGGCGGGGCCAATGATCTGGCCCGAAGATTGGCCCGGATTTGTGGTGGCCAAGCCGTGATTACCACGGCCACGGATACAGCCGGACTGCCCGCACTGGATCTTTTGGCTCGGGATCTGGGTCTTGCGGCGGACCGTCCGGAGCGCTTCGCCACCCTTGCCGCGGCATTGCTGGATGGGGCAAGCGTCCAGGTATTCGACCCGGAAAGTCTTCTCTGGCCACGGCTCAGCGGACTGGGATTCGCGGGCCTGTTCAAAAAAATCGGGGTGCCGTCTTCCTGGCGGGAGAACCTGCCTGGTGTCTGGGTTTCCTGGCGAAGACCGCCCAGAGGTCATGCCCAGCTTGGTTTGCATCCACGTCGGCTCGTGGCCGGATTGGGCTGCCACCGGGGTGTGAGCGCTGCATCAATCACCGACTTCATTCATGAGGTGTTCGAAACTAACGGGCTGTCCCTGCCCAGTCTGGCCGCCCTGGGCACGGTTCAGGTCAGGTCCGGGGAACCGGGACTCCATGCGGCTGCTACCGCGCTGGGTGTGGACACGGCCTTTTTTTCTCCTGAACAACTGCAAACCGTATGGACGCCGAACCCATCCGAGGCTGCGGCCAGGCTGGTCGGCACCAAAAGCGTCTGCGAGGCAGCAGCGATGCTCCTGGCTGAAACGGACACGCTGGTGGTAACCAAGACCAAGGGCGTTGCGTTGACATTGGCCGTGGCGCTGCGCAGCCACCCAGGCAATTTGCACGATTGGCCATGACCGTCTGGTTGATGTTTTTGGGGATGCCCGGAATGGCCGTGACGGACACCATTGTCGTAAACGCCCACCTGCGTGATCTCCGATTACCGTCGGTGCGGGATCTGTGTGTCCGCCCATTGCGCTGGGGCGGCACATCACAGAAGCGGAATGTCCATGATTGAACTACCTGTGCCATATTGAACCCGAAAAAGAATTGAGCAAGATCATGACGCCTTCTCATGCCGATGCCCCGGCTTTTTCCCAGGGTCGTCTTTTCATTGTCGGCCTGGGACCTGGAAGTCCGGAACTGCTGACGCCCCAAGCCCGAGGCGTGCTGGAGCGGTCCCGGGCTATCCTGGGATATCATGTCTACATCGATCTGATTCCTGCGGAGCTTTTGGCTGGAAAGCAGGTCCTGGCATCAGGCATGCGCCGGGAAGTGGAGCGCTGTACCCAGGCCGTGAAGTTGGCATTGCAGGGGGTGGACACGGCCCTGGTCAGCAGCGGTGATGCCGGCATTTACGGAATGGCCGGACCCTGTCTGGAGGTTCTGGAGCAACTTGGCATGCTGGACAAAGTGGATGTCACGGTTGTCCCCGGCATCCCGGCCTTGGCCGCGGCTGCGGCCTTGCTGGGTGCGCCCCTGATGCATGATTTTGCCGTAATCAGTCTGAGCGACCTGCTGACCCCCTGGGAGCGAATTCTGGATCGTCTAACGCACGCTGCCAGGGCTGATTTCGTGATGGCCCTCTACAACCCTCGGTCCCGGGGGCGAGACTGGCAATTGACCAAGGCATTGGAGGTCATTGCCGTGCACGTGGCTCCGGAAACTCCGGTGGGCCTCGTGCGCAACGCCTTTCGTCCGGACCAGGAGGTCTCGGTTTGGACCGTGGCGTCGCTTCCCGTGGGTCGGGTGGACATGTTGAGTATTGTGTTCATCGGCAACAGCCAGACTCGCGCCCTTGGGACGAAGCTGCTTACTCCCAGGGGGTATCCGTTTGGATGAGCGTTGCAGGATGTTGGCTGAAAACAAAAAAACGCCCAGACCGGGGAGACGGTCGAGGCGTTTTTTTTGGGGTGGGATGGAAAATTGAGTCGAGCTTGTTACCAGTCGCGCTGCCTGCCGCCGCCGCCACCGGAGCGTCGGCCCTTACCGCCGCCGTCAAAGCGAGGACGATCTTCCCGAGGGCGAGCCACGTTCACCGTCAGCGGGCGTCCTTGAAATTCAGTTCCGTGAAACAGATCAATGGCTTTCTGGGCGTCGTCGTCGGAATTCATCTCAACAAAGCCGAAGCCTTTTGAACGCCCAGTGTCGCGGTCTTTGATGACGGCGACGGATTGTACCGAGCCTGCATCCGAGAACAGGGCGTGCAGATCGTCTTCGGTGGTCGAATAGGAAAGGTTGCCGACGTACAGTTTGTTGTCCATGCGAGAATCTCCAGTTAACGTTAGACCGCGCGCTAGCAAGACCGGTCGCCCGGCTGTGGGCTGCTTTTTTTTGTTGTCCTCTCCGCCAAAAGCCTCAAACCTCAGATGTTCGCCCTATGGGCCCATTACGCTCGCCCCCCCCAAAGCAAAGCAGGGGACGATGGTGACGGGAAGATCGGGCGTGGCTCCCGATCTTCATACTTCTGAGTCCCGGCTACTTGAAAACAGGCAAAGGCACAAGGGGTAATGTTGCCCGGTGGGGCATAAATATCGTTTTTGAGTAGGGATTGTTCAGAACCGGTTTACAAACCGCAACGCCTTCTTTCCGGCGTCCGTGCGCTGGAAGGCGCCATGGACAACCATGCTCGAAAGTGTCAACCATTTTTTTTCGAGAAAATGAACCATCACTTTTGAATAGAACGCGAACCGTTGCGGTAGGCAAAACAACGAGGCAGGCACGCAGAGGCAACCATGCAAACACAAAAAAGGCCGGGAAATGTCTCCCGGCCTTTCGAGCAAGCCCTCAAGGGGCCTTGAAATCTGGCGGGGCCGACGGGACTTGAACCCGCGCCCTCCGACGTGACAGGCCGGCGTTATAACCAGCTTAACTACGGCCCCGCATATGGTATGGTGGGCGGAACAGGGATCGAACCTGTGACCCTCGGCTTGTAAGGCCGATGCTCTCCCAGCTGAGCTATCCGCCCATCCCGCCCTGAAGGAAAAAATGTTTATGGGAGAAGAGAGGAAATGTCAACAGATTTTTGCAAAGAGTGTACAGCTTTTTTGTTTTCACCAATTTTTTCGTGCAAAGACGTCTGGCTTGCCCTGTTTGGAACAGCTCGAAGTTCCTCCACCGGCCTCGTAACATCACGCCGTTGCGCCATAAAAAAATGGAAGTTGTGCCTCTTGGTTCCTGGCAACGGCTTGATGAACGATTCCTGGTCCAGTCAACCAGGCGAAGCCGGTTGATCCGTCCCAAACAGGGCAAGCCAGCCTCAAAAATTTCATATAGTTACGTCAGAACAAAGTAACTGCTCAATAACTACGGGCAAGTGAACCACACCAAGACACCTGGACCCCGGCCCCTGATCGAGTCCTGGGTCGGCTCTGCGCCGGGGTGACGACTGCGGTAAATCGCCAATGCGGCACTCCATCCCGTCATACCGGCGAAGGCCGGTATCCAGGCAGCACAGTATCCCGATGCCAGGCTGCCCTGGCTTATTGAGCAATTACAGAACAAAAATGTCCTGACAAAGAGTGGGAAACGGATTCCCGTTTCAGGTCCAACGAGGTGGTGTGGTGCGTGGATTCAGTTGCCTGGCGCGGTCAACAAGCAGACGATTTGTTCGGCAATGTAAAGGAAAAGGTTGAACCCTGGTCCGGAATGCTCTCCACCCGGATCTTTCCACCGTGCTTTTCCACGAATTCCTTGCACAGAATCAGTCCAAGTCCACTGCCGTGCTCTCAGGCTGTTCCTGGGCGGTTGGTCTTCTGGAACGGTGAGAAAATGCTGTTCATGAGATTCGGCTTCATGCCGATGCCGGTATCCTGGACAGAGATTTCCACTGCGGGGTTTGCCTCGGAAGCACTGACCACCACTTCGCCCTGTTCCGTGAACTTCAGCGCGTTGGAAACCAGGTTGCGCATGATGGTGTCCAGCATGCTTTGATCAGCGCAAACCTGGATATGGGGCTCCACGTTATTGCGCAGGGTGATATTTTTCTGGTCGGCCGTGGCCTGGAACAAAGCCAATGTCTGTTCGACGACGTCGTATACCGCACAGGGAGACGGCTCATATTTCGTCAATCCCCGCTGCATTTGCGCCCAACTCAGAAGATTTTCCAGCAAAGCATAGATGTTCTGTATTGTTGTATCCAGGATGCCGATGCATTCCCGCAGTTTTTTTGGAGAGTATGCGTCCAGGTTTTTATGGACCATCTGGGCCAATGTAAGCAAGCCGGACATCGGGGATTTGAGGTCGTGGGCAACAATGGAGAAGAACGTGTTTTTTTCCGCCAGGGCGTCATCGCGTTCCCGCAGGGTGTGTCGGATCTCGCGCTCCAGGAGCTTTCGCCAGGTGACGTCTTCCAGGATGAGGATTCCGCCATCAAGTTCACCGTCTTCATGGATCGGCACCCCCCTGACCACGGCCCACCCCGGCCGGCCATGCTGGAAGTCCTGGAAAAAGACATCATGCGCGGTGAAGGCGCTTCCTTGCAGAACGCTGTGCAGTCGTGCGCTTAGGCGGGCACTGCGCAATCCCGGCAGTTCATGGACCGGTCGGCCCAGCAGGGAATCCCTGGTCAGGCCGTTCTCGACAAAATGTTTTCCATGCCATTCGTTGATGAACGTTACCAGCCCCTGGGGGTCGAAGCGAATGATGGAAATGGGGCATTTTTCCGCAACAGCCTGGAATTCCTTCCGGCTCTTTGTCAGGGCGCGTTCCGCTTTCAGGCGCTGGGTGATATCCACCATGGTGACGACGGAGCGTCCGTCCTTCATGAATTGGGCCCGAAACTCTATATTTTTCGTCGATCCGTCCCTGCAAGTGATCGGATAGTCCCGAATGATGGTGCCGCTCTGGCCGAGGCTGGCTTGCCAGTTCGCCAGTACCTGCAACCTGTATTCCTCGTCAGGGTAAACGCGAGGGAACCAGTCCTCAAGGCAGCGAATCTCGTCGGGAGGATATCCGGTCAATTCGTGGAACTTCTGGTTGCTCCGGACCAGGTTGCCCTGCTTGTCCCAGATGACGACCCCCAGGGGGATGCTTTCAAAAAGGCTCTCCAGCAGTTCGTACTGTGTGGAGATGGTTTCTTCGGCCTCGGTGCGGGTAATCGCCGTACCCAGGGCCGTGGCGACGATTCGCAGGATGTTCTCCTCGGAGGCAGTCCATTCCCTTTGTGTCTGAACGGCATCAAGGCCGAGAAAACCCCAAAGCCGCCCATCAATCCGGATCGGGACCACAAGGAGACTCAGGATATCCTGTGATGCAAACAGGTTTTGCTCGACTTCTGGAAAGGTTTCTATCAATCCCTTGATACATCTGCCCGCGGTCATCTCCCTGAGCCACCGGGGCAGGGTCGAAGCAAGGGAGAGGTTTTGCAGTGCCGGGTTGTTGATTTGCGGGGAAATGCCGGAAGCAACCCATTCGAAGATCCGGGTGGTCAACAGTTCGCCGGTCTGCTCCATGTGATGGTTTTTGAAGATGTAGACCCGGTCCGCGGCCAGGATTAGGCCCATTCTGGCTAGGATATCGGTGATAACCTGATGATTGGTTGAATCCCGGAGCAGGCCCATGGTTGCCTCGGTGGCCAGTTCCAGAAGCTGTTCCCGTTGCCGCAAGGCTGTTTCCGTTGTTTTCAGTTCAGTGATGTCCGTCAACATGACCAGGATGCCCTCGGGGATATCATGGGAATCGCGCATCACCGTGGTGGTGGTCTGGGTCCAGACGACTCGGCCGTTCTTGTCCACCAGACGGGCAGGAAATCGAGACAAGTCTCCGGCAAGTGTATCCGCGAGTTGCTGATGAATATGGTCAATATCCGCCGGATGGACGAACTGTATGGCTGAAGCGCCCAAAAACTCATCCTCATCGTATCCGAGCAAGCTCGTGGTTTTCGGATTGATGTAGGTGATCCGCAGGCTTGTGTCGAGAATAACAATGGCTTCCCCGGCTGTTTCCAGCATCTGCCGGTACATGCGTTCCTGGTGGCCAAGGCGTTCATGCATTTTCATGAAATCGGTCAGATCGTGGACCGTGACCACCACCCCGAGAAGGTGTTCGTTGTCGGTGCAGGGAGTGTAGATGACATGCACGAAACGTCGTATGCCGTTTTTGTAGGTCCGCCATTCCTGGATTGAACACTCCTTGCGTTGGTACAGGGCCTCCTCGACCCTGGCCTTGAACGTTGTCTCAAAAGCTTCTTGCCCATGATAGGCAATCAAGTAATCGGTCCACTTGTTTCCCACGACATCTTGGGCCGCCATGCCGGACAGTCGTTCATATTCTTTGTTGACGGCAATGATTTTTCCTTCGGCATCGATAAATCCCTGGGCATCGTGGGCATGGTTGACCATCTGTTCGTAGACGCGCAGCCCCTGTTCTGCCTTGGCACGTTGCTCCGCCTCCTGCCTGACGGTATCCAGGGCCATGGCCAGGTCCTGATGCCTGGCCAGGACATAGTTTTCAAGTTTTTCCTGATGCAGGGCCATGGCCTGGTTCAATGCGGCGCACTCCGAGATGTCCTGGACGATCAGCTGGGTAAAAGGTCGCTGGTCATGAGCGGTTCGAGAGGTTTCCGGCTTGAGCGTCAGTTTGCGGTGTTGACCGGTCTTGCTCTCGATATCCACAAGAAGGGGCTGGCAGTGTTGTCCACTCTGGGTGACAGCGGCCAGAAATTCAGCGGCGGCCGGCTGCTGTAGCGGGACGACGTGCTTTAGAAAAAAACTGGTTGATGGTTTTACGGAGAATGGCGCATGGCCGAGCATGATGTAGAGCGAGGAGGACCAGGAAGAGCTTTGGTTCGCATTTTCAAGGGCCCAAGTTCCCAATTCATGGGCGAAACAGAGCCGCTTGCAGAGCGGTGTCGAGCTTCTCGCGTCAGGTGGTCCGCAGTCTGGATCCGGACAGGATGTGGCGTGCCCGAGGTGCAGGAAAAAGCCCAGAGCAGGTGTTTCCAGGACATTGGCCAGAGACTGGATCAAGGCGAATGATGGAGAAGCTTCCCCTCGCTCCACCCGGCCAATGTGCTTGACGCTTACACCCAACTGCTCAGCCAAATCGGCCTGCGTCAGGTTTTTTATGGTTCGAAGAAAGCGCAAACGGCTTCCGAATGTTTGCATGAGGTTCGGGGCAGGAGCAGAGGGCATGGGAATTGTCCAAGACGCGATTTGCAGGAGTCAATTTTAACTTGATTCTCTAACAATTCCATAATGTTTTAGAAACAACCTAGGATGTCCTTTTCGGTGAAATGTTTCAGGGTGGACACGTATGTTTGGAGAGGCAACGCTGGAATGAAGCGTTCACGCCCGTGTTAATGCATTGCTCATGCCAAGAATTTTGCCAAAGTTGTATTTGCGGCGGAAAGGCTGTGAGTTCGTGCATGCCGTGTCATGGTAACCGACTGGGGAGCATTCGGCGTTTGCTCCGCTGTCCGGTTTTCTGCCAGGGACGGAAACATTTCGACGTATCGGTAACAGAACGTCGAGGTATGGCTCGACAAAATATTTCTTGTTGGATCAGATGTGCGGCAATGGCAGGATAACCGAGTCCCGGCCTGACCAGGCAAGGAGAGTTGGACGTTCGGCGCAAGCCGGGACACGTCATTGCCTGGCATGGAAATGACTTTCGTCCTTCCAGGAAAAGAAGAGCAGGACGCGTATCTTTCGGGATACGGCTGTTACTGAAGTACTGTTTGTGAATTTGGTTGTGCAGTTATCCTGCCTGTCCATGCAGGCAGGATAACTGCACAACCATTGAAACATGCCTCTTGTCCGGTCTTGCGGAACAAAAAGCACGGGCGGGGCAAAAATGGTACATCAAAATCCGCCGGCTCCCTTCAGACAGAGGCATCGTTGAAGAAGCCTTTTGAGGGCAGGTCCGGTCTTGCGCGAGACTTTTCTCGAATGATGTCCTCTGATGTTATCCGATTCCCTCATAGAGAACGGTGGACAAATAACGTTCTCCGGCGTCGGGAAGGATGACCACCATGGTCTTGCCTTCGAACTCCGGCAGGGTGGATAGGCGGGCGGCAGCCGCAGCAGCGGCGCCGCAGGAAATGCCGCAGAGTAGGCCCTCCTCCAGAGCCAGCCTGCGGCCGAACTCCACTGCTTCCATGCTCTCCACGGTCTCCACCCGGTCCACCATGGCCAGGTCCAGGGTGCCGGGGATGAAGCCCGCGCCGATGCCCTGGATCTTGTGCGGGGCGGGTTTGACGTCCTCCCCAGCCAGGGTCTGGGTGATCACCGGGCTTTCCTTGGGCTCCACGGCCACGGAAAGAATCTGCTTGCCCTTTTGTTGCTTGATGTACCGGGAGATGCCGCTGATGGTTCCGCCGGTGCCCACCCCGGAAACCAGGATGTCGATCCCCCCATCCGTATCCTTCCAGATTTCCGGGCCGGTGGTGGTTTCGTGGATCGCCGGGTTGGCCGGGTTCATGAACTGCTGGGGCAGGAACCAGCGTTTCGGGTTCTCCGCGGCCAGGGTTTCGGCCCGGGCCACGGCTCCCTTCATGCCCTCCGGGCCCGGGGTCAGGACCAGCTTCGCACCAAAGGCGGCCAGCACCCGCCGCCGCTCCATGCTCATGGTTTCGGGCATGGTCAGGGTCAGCTTGTAGCCCCGGGCGGCGCAAACATAGGCCAGGGCGATTCCGGTATTGCCGCTGGTGGGCTCAATGATCTCCATGCCCGGCCCCAGAAGGCCGCGTTTCTCCGCGTCCCAGATCATGGATGCACCGATTCGGCATTTCACGGAATAGGCCGGATTGCGGCCCTCGACCTTGGCCAGAACCGTGACGTTCTTGTTGGGAATGATCCGTTTGAGTCGGACCAGGGGGGTATTGCCGATGGACAGGGAGTTGTCGTCGTAGATACGGGCCATGATGTTCCTCCATTGGGAGAGGTTTTCACAAGGCAATGCTGTTCTCGGCTCTCACACGTTCACTGATCGGTATCGAAATCGTGATCGGTATCGAAATCCATGTCGATGGACGTGGCGTCTTACGTAGTCATTTGTAAAAAAGTGTCCGATTCCGATTTTCGATGAAGCAAAGGGCGTTGAGTTGCCTTTGGATGCCGTCAATTGACGGCGTTGTGCAGGGCCTGGGCCATATCCGCCTTGAGATCGTCCACATGCTCCAACCCGACGCACAAGCGGATGTAATCCGGGGTTACGCCGGTGGCGGCCTGCTCGGTCTCGGTCAACTGCTGGTGAGTGGTGGAGGCCGGGTGGATGACCAGGGTCTTGGCGTCGCCGATATTGGCCAGGTGCGAGAGCAGCTTGACCGAGTCGATGAAACGCACCGCGGCCTGTGCGCCGCCCTTGATGCCGAAACCGAGGATCCCACCAAATCCCTTCTTGAGATATTTCGTGGCCATGGGATGGTTGGGACTGCCCGGCAGCCCGGGGTAGTTGACCCAGCTCACCGCGGGATGTTCGCTGAGCCAGCGGGCCACTTCCAGGGCGTTCTGGGAATGGCGTTCCTGGCGCAGGGTCAGGGTCTCCAGGCCGAGCAGGAACTGGTGGGCGTTGAACGGACTCAGGGCCGCGCCGGTATCGCGCAGCCAACTGACCCGGGCCTTGAGGATGAAGGCCACGTTGCCCATGTCCGGGACGTTGCCCAGGGCGTCCCAATAGACCAGCCCGTGGTAGCCCGGGTCCGGTTCGGTGAATTCCGGAAATTTGCCGGTGTTCCAGGCGAAGTTGCCGGAATCCACGATCACCCCGCCGATGGAGGTCCCGTGCCCGCCGATATATTTCGTGGCCGAGGCCACGACGATATCCGCGCCGTGGTCAATGGGCCGGATCAGGCCGACCCCGACGGTATTGTCCACAATCAGGGGGATCCCGGCCTGATGGGCGACCTGGGCCAGGGCCGCGAAGTCCGGCACGTCCAGCTTGGGATTGCCGATGGTCTCGATGAACAGCGCGCGGGTTTTTTCCGTGATGGCGTTGCGGAATGCGTCCACGTTGTCCGAGTCCACGAAGCGCACGGTGCGGCCCAGCTTGGGCATGGTGTGGTGAAAAAGCTGGTATGTGCCACCGTAGAGGTTGTCCCCGGCCACGATCTCATCCCCGATCCGGGTGATGGTCAGCAGGGCATAGGTGATGGCCGCCATGCCCGAGGCCGTGGCCAAGGCTCCGGTACCCCCCTCAAGGGCTGCCATGCGTTTTTCAAAGACATCCGTGGTGGGGTTCATGATCCGGGTGTAGATGTTTCCGAATTCCTTGAGGGCGAACAGGTTCGCGGCGTGGGCGCTGTCCCGGAAGACGTAGGAAGTGGTTTGGTAGATGGGCACGGCCCGGGATCCGGTGGTCGGGTCCGGCTCTTGCCCGGCATGCAGGGCAATGGTTTCCAGTCCGTTCATGACGAGGCTCCTGTGAGGTTGATGGTGACGCGGCCGTGTCGGATTCAGATGCAGTAATTCTGGCCCTGCGTGGTTCGCCGCGTTTGCTCCCGTTCCAGAATGTGCTTCAGGGTGATCCCGTGCATCAGGTCCCCCAGGCCCTGGCTGATTTCGTCCCAAATGTCGCGAACGTGGCAACGTGTATGGCGCGGACAGGTCTCGGGGCGGGTCAGGCAGCCCACCAGGGCGCAGTCACCCTCGATGGCCATGTACACGTCCCGGATCGAAATCGCTTCGGGATCGCGGGTCAGCCGAAAGCCTCCGTCCTTGCCCCGTTCCGCAGTGATCAACCCGGCTGATTTCAGAGGCGCGACCACCTGCCAGAGATATTTCTGGGAAATATCCTGACGCCGCGACGCCTCGCGCAGGGTGACCACATCCTGGCCGCCATGCTCGGCCAGATCCAGAAGAAAGCGCAGGGCGTAGCGAATTCTTGTAGGTATTTTCATGGGACCAGCACAATGTCTATCTTTTCGGTAGACATACTTGACAAAAAAAAGCAGGTCAAGTCCTTCCCGTGCGGCACAAATGGCATCAATCCGGGGAGAGTGGGCGCAGGCTATTCGCCATACCCTCCGCCTCCGGGAGTCTCTACGCGCACGGCGTCACCGGCGGCCATCTGGGTGGTGAATTTGCCCGGTTTGGATTCCGACATACCGTTGCGGATCAGGATGTTCCGGCCGGGCGCGCCGGGTTTGCCGCCCTGAATCCCATAGGGGCCGCGAACGCGGCGTTCGGCCAGGACCGTGACCTCGGCCGGGGCTTCCAGGACGATCTCCCGGACCAGGCCGTCCCCACCGGACATTTTTCCGGCTCCTCCAGAACCGCGACGGATGGAATACTCCGTGACCAAAAACGGGTAGGTGTATTCCAGGGCCTCAACCGGGGTGTTCAGGGTGTTGGTCATGTGGGCGTGCACCGCGGAGGCGCCCGGAACGTGCCGGGACGCGCCCATGCCGCCGGCCAGGGTCTCGTAGTAGGCAAAGGGCCGCCGGCGGCGGGGGTCGAACCCGCCGATGGAGACGTTGTTCATGGTTCCCTGGCTGGCCGCGGGGATGACATCCGGCAAGGCCTGGGCCAGGGCGCCGAGGATCACGTCCACGATCCGCTGGGAGGTTTCCACATTGCCCCCGGCCACGGCCGCGGGAAACAGGGCGTCCACCACGGAGCCGGGCCGGGTAGTCACCGTGAGCGGCCGAAGGCAACCGGCATTGGCCGGGATGGATTCCCGAACCAGGCAGCGGAAGACGTACAGACATGCGGAGAGGGTGATGGCCCGGACCGCGTTGACCGGCCCGGGGACCTGGTCGTCGGAGGCGCTGAAGTCCAGAAGAACCTGGTGCCCGTTCGCGGTCATTTCCAGGCGGATGGCGATGTCCTCCCGGCCCAGGCCGTCACCGTCCAGACGATCCTCGAAGCGGTATGTTCCGGCCGGAATCCGGGCCACGGCCGTGCGGGTCATGGTTTCGGCGTAATCATTAAGCGCCCGGGCATGGAAGCGCACGGTTTCCGGGGCATACCTGGCCAGCAATTCCCGGGTGCGGCGCACCCCGGTCATGTTGGCCATGACCTGGGCCGAAAAGTCCCCTTCCCGCTCCTGGGGCGTGCGGACGTTGTTCAGGAAAAAGCGCAGGAGCTTCGCATCGATCTGTCCGTTCTCAACCAGTTTCAATGGCGGGATGATCACCCCTTCCTGGAAAATGGAGGTGGACAGAGGCATGGAACCGGCCGTCATGCCGCCGACATCGGCATGGTGTGCGCGGTTGGCCACATAGAATTCCGGCGCATGCCCTCCCTTGGCAAAAACCGGGGCGACCAGGGTGATGTCCGGCAGGTGGGTGCCCCCCTTGAAGGGGTCGTTGAGCACGATCATGTCCCCAGGGCCCATGGGTTCGGCCATGGCCGCCTGCACGGACAAGGGCATGGAGCCCAGATGCACCGGGATGTGCGCGGCCTGGGCCACCATCTCGCCTTCGGCGTCGAACAGGGCACAGGAAAAATCCCGGCGTTCCTTGATGTTCGGGGAGTAGGCGGTGCGCATCAGGGCCATGCCCATTTCCTCGGCAATGGAGGAAAAACGGTTCTTGAACACTTCCAGAAGAATCGGATTCAGGGTCATGGGCTGTCTCGCATGCACATCCGGTGCAGGATTGGTGGTTCAGGAAGACGGCCCTGCCGTCTCAGGTTTCGATTTCCAGTATCAGGGCCCCCTGGTCGTCCACATGCGCCGCGGCAAAGGGCGGGATCAACAGTGTCGAGGTGTATTCTGCGACCAATGCCGGTCCGGGGAGGTGGTTGCCGGCCAGCAAGACATCACGGGACCAGATCTTTGTTTCATGTTGCTGCCCTTCGAAGATGGCCGGGCGGGTGTCCAGCAGGGCCTCGGGGGGCGGCGGGGCCGATCCGCGGGCAATGGGGGCGAAAACCGGTTTTTGCGGAACGCCACGGGCACGCAGGCGCAGGGTGACGATTTCCACGGGCCTGGCCGGGTTGCGGTAGCCGTAGGCCTTTTCGTGCAAGGCATGAAAGGCGGCCACCGGATTGGCTCCGGGATCGAAAGGGGTGATGATCTCGAAGGACTGGCCGTGGTAGCGCATGTCCAGGAAGCGTTCCAGGCGGACATGGTCCTCGGAAACACCCTCCGCGGTCATTTCTTCCCCGGCCCGCTGCTCCAAGGGGACGAACAGATGCAGGAGATCAGCCGCGAGCTTTTCCGGCAGCCCCCCCGGTTGGCCGGACGGGATCTCGCGCATCACGGTCTGGGAATAGTCCTTGATCACGTCGGCCATGATCATGCCCACGGCCGAGAGAATGCCTGGATTCCTGGGTATCAATACCCGGGGTATGTTCAGCAGCCTGGCCAGATACGCGGCATGCAGCCCGCCGGCCCCGCCGAAGGAGAACAGGGTGAACTCCCGGGGATCGAATCCGCGTTCCACGGAAATGACCCGGATGGCCCGCTCCATGTTGGTGTTGGCCACGGCCAGGATGCCCTCGGCCAGCTCCCGGGGAGCGAGTCCCATCTGCGCGGCCATGGCCTTGAACGGCTGCTGGATGCGGGCCACGTCCAGGATCATATTGCCGCCCAGAAAATGATCCGGGAGCAGTCGCCCCAGGAAAAGATTCGCGTCCGTGACCGTGATCCGCTCGCCGCGGCCATAGCAGATCGGCCCCGGATCGGCCCCGGCGGATTCCGGCCCCACGGTCAGGGCGCCCCCGGCGTCCTGGCCGGCAATGGACCCGCCGCCCGCGCCCACGGTGTGGATGTCCAGCATCGGGGTGCGCACCGGGTAGCCGGAGATGGCCGCGTCCGTGGTCAGGCAGAGGTCCCTGTCCAGCAGGGCCACGTCCGTGGACGTACCGCCCATGTCAAAGGTGATCAGTCGGTCGAAACCGGACAGCCGGCCCATGGTTAACGCCCCGACCACTCCCCCGGCCGGGCCGGAAAGGATGGTCCGCACGGACTCGCGCATGGCCGTGGCCGCGGAAATGGAACCGCCGTTGGACTGCATGATGCGCAATGTGCTTTCGGGATGACCGGCGTTTCCCTCCCGGGCCTGGAGATGGTCCTGCAGAAAAGAGAGGTAGCGGGACATTATCGGGGAGACATAGGCGTTGATCACCGTGGTGGATATCCGCTCGAACTCCCGGAATTCGGCCAGGATTTCATGGGACAGGGAGGCCGGCGGACCAGCATGGCCGGTCTGGTCGGCAATATCGCTCAGGATTTTGGCCATACGCCGTTCATGGGCGGGGTTGGCGAATCCGAACAGAAAGCCAATGGCCACGGATTCAACACCGGCGGAAATAATATTGCGCACCACTTCGGCAGCCCGGTCCTCGTCCAGAGGGGTACGCTCTTCGCCGGTTTGCAGCACCCGTCCGGGAACACCGAAGCAGAGTTCCTCAGGCACCAGGGGCAAGTCCTTGACATAGGCCAGGTCATACAGGCGGGAACGGTTCTGGCGGCCGATAGTCATTACATCCTCGAATCCGGTATTGGTGATCAGAGCCGTGCGTGCACCCTTGCGCTCCAGGATGGCGTTGGTGCCCACGGTGGAGCCATGGACCACCTGGAGCGGACCGCATTGAGTCACGGCCCGCAATCCCTCTAAAACAGCCCGAGCCGGGTTGTCCGGAGTGGAGAGCAGCTTGAATACCTGCCAGCCCTGGTCCTTCTGGTAGATCAGGTCGGTAAAGGTTCCGCCGGTGTCCACCCCGATGATGCGGAAACAGCAGGGTTCAGGAGCGTGGGTCGTGTGGGGCATTGGGGTAATGTGCAAACACGCAAATCGTGCTGGTTTCACAGGTTTTTCCATTCTGCATGGAGGTTTTTTCAATGGAATCCCTGGAGTTTCGCAAATTTTTCTTTTTTTTTCAAAGGTGACGTGGTAGCCTTGAAAGGCAGTGTCATGTATCATGTTTGAATTATTTGTATTTTTTTGTCCCCTTGTGTCATTGTCGGCTGTTGCGAAACCGCTCTAAAAGAGGCTTTCTCACGGCCATTGCCTGTTCACCTGGAAACGGATAGATTCTCCCGTTTGGCACGCCACGAGGAGAAACGCTCCTTGTGGCTTTTTTTACCCGGGACATGGGGTGCCTCCCCCTGCAGAACGATTGCGAGGCAATCTGAAAAAGGATCAGTATGAACACGGAACCCATCCAGGCCGGCAGTTCGATTGAATCGGCCTGTCGCAAATGCAAGACCGTTACGGATCATCATGTGGTGGTCATGCTCGACGGACAGATCGGCAAGGTGCAATGCAAGGTCTGCGGCGGGCAACATGCCCATCGTCCACCCAAGGAGGCCGCTACGCCCAAGGCTCCTGCTCAGCCCCGTACAGCTGGAGAGAAAACCAAAAAGACCGCTGCGTCGAAAAAAACAGTTGTTCCCAAAAAACCGTCTCCGGAAGTTCTGGCCCTTTGGGAGAGCAAGATATCCGCAGTGTCTCCGGCGGATATCCGAACCTATGCCATGACTGACGCTTTTCAGGAAGGGGAGGTTATCAGTCACGCCACGTTTGGCCAGGGGTACGTGCAGCGGCTCATCAAGCCGAACATGATCGAGGTGCTTTTCGAGGATGGCGTCAAACTCTTGCGCTGTTGTGCCGAGCCTGCCGGGGCGCCGGTATAGTGTTCCGGCTCCGTTGAATTCCTGACGGGTCAGGTAACGAACGTCCGCACCGGGGCGTTTTAAAACAAACGCCGCATCCATGCCGTCCCCCAGCGATGCCCCTGTATCGCTCACCGCAACCGCCCGCACTGCCCAGGCTCCGCCTGCCGGTCAACCCACCCCTGCATCCACATTCGATCCCAGGTCCTCCCACAGGATTCTGATCGTCCTGTGGCTGGTGCTGTTCGCCACGTGGAGCCAGTTCATGCTCGTGGCTCCACTGTTGTCGCAAATCAGCCTCCGTCTGGACGTTCCGGAAGTCCACTTGGGATGGCTGATTTCCGGGTACGCGATTGCCATGGGCGTCTGTACCCTGGCCTGGGGACCGATCTCGGATCGGTTGGGGCGTCGGCGACTGTTGATGCTGGCCAGCGGCCTGATGGCCCTGGCGCTCTTCGCACATTGGTGGGCCCAATCCTACTCAGCCATGCTCCTGATGCGGGTTCTTGCCGGTGCCATTGGCGGAGCCCTGACCACCGGGACTCTGGCCGCCGTGGGAGACTATATTCCGCCTTCACATCGCGGCTGGGCCACGGGCTGGATCATCAGCGGCTTTGCCGCCGGGCAGATAGTCGGCGTTCCCGCCGGGGTTTTCCTGTCCGGGAGCATGGACGACCGGTTGCCCTTTGTGTTGCTGGGTCTGCTGATGGCCGGGGCGACCTGGTTGGTCTGGCGCTGGATGCCGTCCCTGCCGGCACGGCCGTCGGTCACGTGGCCGGAGATGCTCGCGGATGGACGTCGGCACCTGACCAGCCCGAAACTGTTGGCTGGCTGCGGGGTGGGGGTTTGTCTTTTCGGGGGAATGGGGCTGTTCATCCCGTTTTTTCCGCTATGGATGGAACGGTCGTTGTTATTGACCAGCCAGCAGGTGGCCTGGGTCTTTTCCGTGGGCGGTGTGGCCGTGGTCATCAGCAGCGTGCTCTTGGGGCGGCTTTCGGATCGCATCGGCCGCCACGGCCTGATAGTCGCCGGCTCACTGGGGGTAGGGCTGTTCATGCTCGTCACCCCGCTTTTGGTTTTCTGGCCCGCCGGCGCCTACCTGCTCTTCGCGTTGCTCATGGGGTGCGCCGCGGCCCGGGGCAGCGCCTTTCGTGCCCTGCAGACCGAGCTGGTGCCTTCCGGAGAACTGGGCCGCTATCTGAGTCTTTCCGCGACCTTTGAGAATATCGGCTATGCGTTCGGCAGCGCCTTGGCCGGCTGGCTCTACGTTGTCTTCGGATTTGGGGCTGTTGCGGCGGTTTCCGCCATGACCGGGGTTGTCGTCCTCGTTCTGGTCCGCGGTTTCCTGCAACACAATTAACTGCGCGAGGCTGGATCAGGTGATCCAGATCAGTCCGACTTGGCGGCCGGTGTGTTTCGCGCGACGGTAGGAGAAGAAGAATTCGGGCAGGGAGGCGGTGCAGAGGTCCAGGGAGAAGATGTGTTCCGAGCGTAGGCCGGAAGCCTGGAGCTGGGCCTGCGTCAGCCGCCAGAGATCCATGGACCTGGAAACGGGATCAAAGAACGTGCTGAATTCGGCCCCCCATTCCCGTTCGAAATGGATGAACTGCGCCGCGCCCGGGCCCAGGCTGGGGCCACGTACGGCCAGGAGTTCCTCGGGCCGGAGGTCGTAGGCCGCGCAGAAGGCGGCAACGCCTTTCTGGAGGAAGTTTTTCCGATTCCCGCGCCAGCCGCAGTGCAGGGCGGCCACATGCCGGCCGTTGCGATGGGCCAGGAGAACGGGCTGGCAGTCTGCGGTCTTTATCACCAGGGCCAGGCCGGAGCGGGTCGTGGTCGAGCCGTCGGCCTCCAGGGCCGGGCGCAGGGAAACGTCGCCCATGTCGTTCGGGCCTGGGTCAATGACCATCTCCACCCCATGGACCTGTCTGGTTTCGAACCAGTGCGTAAAGCCGAGCCGCCGCTGCAGGATCTGGCGGTTGGCCAGCACCCGGGCGTCCTCGTCGCCCACTTCCCAGGACAGGTTGGCTTGTTCGTGGGGCGGTTGGCCTACGCCGCCCAGGCGGGTGGTGAAGGCCGCCTGAACGCTGGGCAGGCCTGGAAAGGCAAAGGGGATGACGGTCATTTGGGGAAGTGCAGGGTTTCCCGCTCCGTGCAAATGATGCGCACCGGAACGTCATGGGCTTCCCAAGGCAGGTGATCCAGCAGGTTCTCGTGCGGAATCAGGCCCACGGTCAACACGGCCGGGTCCAGTCGGGAGAGCAGGCGGTCGTAGTATCCGCCGCCAAAGCCCAACCGATAACCCTGGCGGTCAAAGGCCAGGGCCGGGACCAGGACGGCTTCGGCTTCCCGGGGAGTGCGGTGTCCGCAGGTGCGTCGATCCGGCTCCAGGATATCATAGCGTCCAGGGCGCAACTGCTCTTTGGAATGAAACTCCAAGATGTCCATTTCTCCGCAGTGCTCCGGGCAGCAGCACGGGGCCAGGGTGCGCGCACCCCGGCCCCAGAGTTCCTGAATCAGGGGCCATGTGTCCACTTCGCCCGGCAGCGGGAGGTACACCAGCACGGTTTGCAGCCCGCCCCAGCCGGGCAATGCGCGAACCCGTCGGTGAATGAGTTGGTGGACCGCAGGCTCCGCGACCGACGCCGCACGCCGGGACCGCAATCTGCGGCGCAGGGCGGCCTTGTCCATTAGTAGCGATAGTATTCCGGCTTGTAGGGACCATCCAGGTCAACGCCCAGGTACTCGGCCTGGACCGGAGTCAGAGTGGTCAGGCCTACGCCCAGCTTGCCCAGGTGCAGGCGGGCCACCTTTTCGTCCAACAGCTTGGGCAGGACGTAGACCTTTTTTTCGTATGCCTCCGGGTTGGTCCACAGTTCGATCTGGGCAATGACCTGATTGGTGAAGGAAGCGGACATCACAAAGGAGGGATGACCTGTGGCGCAGCCCAGGTTGACCAGCCGGCCTTCGGCCAGGAGGATGATCCGTTTGCCGTCCGGGAAGATGATATGGTCCACCTGGGGCTTGATGGTGATCCATTCCAGCTCGCGGATTCCGGCCACGTCGATTTCCAGGTCGAAATGGCCGATATTGCAGACAATGGCCTGGTCCTTCATCACGTCCATATGTGCCCGGGTGATGACGTCCCGGCAGCCTGTAGCCGTGACAAAAATGTCCCCCAGCGGCGCGGCCTCTTCCATGGTCAGCACCTGATAGCCTTCCATGGCCGCCTGGAGAGCGATGATCGGATCGATCTCCGTGATCAGCACCCGAGCGCCCAAACCGCGCATGGCCTGGGCGCATCCCTTGCCCACGTCGCCGTATCCGGCGACGACCACAACTTTGCCGGCCACCATCACGTCCGTGGCCCGTTTGATCCCGTCGGCCAGGGACTCCCGGCAGCCATACAGATTGTCGAACTTGCTCTTGGTCACGGAATCGTTCACGTTGAAAGCCGGGCACTTCAGTGTTCCGGCTTTCTCCATCTGATAGAGCCGGTGCACGCCGGTGGTGGTCTCCTCGGACAGTCCGCGGACGCCGGCCATGATTTCCGGGTGCTGTTCATGCAGAACCTGGGTCAGATCACCACCGTCGTCCAGGAGCATGTTCGGGGTCCAACCGTTCGGTCCCTGGATGGTCTGGTCCACGCACCACCAATATTCCTCCTCGGTCTCGCCCTTCCAGGCAAAGACCGGGATGCCCGCAGCGGCGATGGCCGCGGCGGCGTGGTCCTGGGTTGAGAAGATGTTGCAGGAGCTCCACCGGACCTCCGCACCCAGGTGGATCAGGGTTTCAATGAGTACCGCGGTCTGGATGGTCATGTGCAAACAACCGGCAATGCGCGCTCCCCGCAACGGCTTGGACGGGCCAAACTCTTCCCGCAGGGCCATCAAGCCGGGCATTTCGGTCTCCGCGATCTCGATCTCCTGACGTCCCCACTGGGCCAGGGACATGTCCCGGACCTTGAAGTCCGTGGTGGTTTCGGGAATTCTAGTCATGGTACGTTCTCCTTAGTACATGCTGGTATACAGTTTGTTGAGGAAGAATAACAACAGGCTTGCAAATGCAACAATTCGGTCGTGGTTTACGAAATGCGGGAAAATCGTTCTTTTTTTGATCAGGGGCAAGCAAAAAAGGGGTCAACCCGTGTTTGGATTGACCCCTGAGGCGTTACATGGGGTGGATGACGCGACTTGAACGCGCGGCCGCCTGGGCCACAACCAGGTGCTCTACCTACTGAGCTACACCCACCGTGAAAACATAAATATAGGCAAATCCTCGCCACCTCGTCAAGAGCTTGAGAGGGGAAAGATCATAGATTAGAGTCATTCGTTTTCGACTCGCACTGGGCTATCGGCCCGTTGCAAAACGCCCAATTGCCACGAAGCACGATAACGGAGCAATTTTACACTAATCGGCGAACTCCGGCTTTTTTAAACACCGGGTTGCCGCAGATGATCATGGTCGCCACGGGCACTGCCCAGGCGGCGTGATCTGGAGGGGATTTTGGATAAACTGGTTATTGAGGGCAATGTCCCTCTGCGTGGACGGTTACGGGTCAGCGGGTCGAAAAACGCGGCTTTGCCCATCCTGCTGGCCTGTATTCTGGCCGAGGGGCCGATCCGGCTGCGCAATGTTCCCAGGCTCAAGGACATTGCCACGACGCTTCAGCTGCTGCGCATGCTGGGTTGCGGGGCCGAGCAGAACGGTGAAATCGTCGTCACCTGCGTGGGACAAAACCTGATTCCCGAGGCCCCTTATGATCTGGTGCGGACCATGCGCGCTTCGGTGCTCTGCCTGGGCCCATTGCTTGCCCGACTGGGCAAGGCCGTGGTGGCCCTGCCCGGCGGCTGCGCCATTGGTTCCCGCCCGGTGGATCTGCATCTGCGCGGGTTGGAGCGGATGGGCGCCACCTTCGAGTTGGAGGCCGGGAATATCATTGGCCGCTGCAAACGACTCAAGGGCGCGCATATCCACTTCGACTTTCCCACCGTGGGCGGGACGGAAAATTTGCTCATGGCCGCCAGTCTGGCCGAAGGCGAGACCATCCTGGAGAATGCGGCCCGGGAGCCAGAGGTGACCAATCTGGCTGATTTTCTGAATGCCTGCGGAGCGAAGATCCAGGGCCAGGGCACCAGCATCATCCGCGTCCAGGGCGTGGATCGACTGAACGGAGCGGAGTTCGGTGTCATGCCGGACCGCATCGAGGCCGGAACCTATTTGGCAGCCGCCGTGATCACGGACGGGGAACTGTATCTGGAAAACTGCTCCATGGCCGACCTGGACGCGGTGGTTTATAAACTCAGGGAAATGGGCGTCTGGCTGCAGGAGGGCAAGAGCGGAGTCCTGGTCAAGCGGGGGACCAAACTGGTGGGCGTGGATGTGATGACCCAGCCGTTTCCCGGTTTTCCCACGGACATGCAGGCCCAGATCATGGCCCTGATGGGCTTGGCCGACGGCTCCGGCACGATCAAGGAAACCATTTTCGAGAACCGGTTCATGCATGTTCAGGAGCTTGTTCGAATGGGGGCGCGGATCAAGGTTTCCGGACAGAATGCCGTGGTGCGGGGCGTGGATCAGTATATTGGAGCGCCGGTCATGGCCTCGGATTTGCGGGCCAGCGCGTCCCTGGTCTTGGCCGGACTGGCGGCCAAAGGCACGACAGAGGTTCTCCGGATTTATCATCTCGATCGTGGCTACGAAGAGTTGGAGGCCAAGCTGTCCCAGGTGGGAGCCCGAATCCGCCGCGTGGCCCAGTGAGCCCAAAGTTTCTGTTGCTCCCCTGAGACACCTCTGGCCAGGGCAGATTTGTACGTGAGCCCAGATGCTCTGGATCGCTATCAAAATCAAAATCGTGATCGAAATCGATTTCCGGCAACTTTCCGCTTTCGATAGCGATTTCGATGGTTGTAGACCCACTCTGAGGGACACCCTTTGAGGGACACCCCTTAACACTCTGCAACCTCCTATTCTGAGATTATGTTGCCTTCGCGAAGAGCAAATGAGTCCTGCCCCCGGACCAGGGCCATTTTGTTCTCACCAATTTTTTCCTGCAAAGATGGCTGGTTTACCCTTTTGGGAACGGCTCGAAACTCCTTCACCGGCCTCGTAACATCAAGCCGTTGCGCTATAAAAACAGTAATTCGTGCTCCTGGCGCTGGGCAACGGCTTGATGAACGATTTCTGGTTTAGTCAAACAGTCGAGCCGTTCCCAAAAGGGCAAACCAGCCTCAAAATTTCAAATAGTTACGTGAGAACAATATTGCCCTGCACCTCGGACGGTAACGCCTTGACGTTCTGTCCCTCGGGAGCTAGGACTTAGATTTGCGCTCCCGTAGCTCAGGTGGATAGAGCGATCGCCTCCTAAGCGATAGGCCGCAGGTTCGAATCCTACCGGGAGCACCATATTTCCCTGAAAGCCACCGCATGTCGGTGGCTTTTTTCGATGAACCACTCCGAGCTGATCTCCTGCTTGACCGGGTACTCTGTTTCCACGTACCGCTGAACATCAACCCAAGGCTCGTCGCGACGGGCTCTCTACGCCACGTGGCGTTCCAACTCATTCTTACTTGTCGCTTCAGGAGGCCGTATGGCCGCTTTGCCCGTTATCGCCGAAGTCCCGAATGGTTATCGCATCATCCCGCTGAAACAGCTTCGCAGGACCCCAGGTGTCTTCTTTGACAACCTGCCAATGGAGTTCCTGCCTCGGATCGACGCCATCGACCGGGTACTGCACGCCCAAAGCGCGGTCTCGCCCGGCCCGGTGGGCAATGTGGCCCGGCCCTGGTACATGCATACTGCCCAGGATGACAATTTGATCGTGCTCCACGGCACCCGCCATGTGGATATTTATCTTCAGGGTCACGGGATGCACAGCTTTACGGTGACGCCGAACCAGGTGTTACAAGACGGTGCCATGCTCTATGACGGACCGGCCATGCTGGTCTGGTCGCGCTTCGTGTTCCACCGGATCACCAGCGGGCCGGAAGGATCGGCCTCGTTGAATTTTGCGGTCCATTACCAGGGATTGGACATGCGCACCAACTTCAACATCTACGACCTGAACACGAAAACCGGCGAGTACCGCGTGATTCGCGAGGGCTTTCGGGATCAAGGCCACTGAACCGGGGAGGCGAAACACTATGACCAGCAAGGGAGCTGTCACACGTCCAACAACACTTGAAGAATTGCGCTCCCGCAAGCTTGGGATTGTTCTGGGCGGCGGTGCGGCCCGGGGGTTCGCCCACATCGGCTTCATGCACGAGCTGGACCGGGCTGGATTACGGACAAGCTGTCTTTCCGGTTCGAGCATTGGCGCGTTCATCGGTGCGGCGTATGCCGGGGGGGACTGGCCACGCTTCATGGACCAAGTCTTGAAACTGCAGCGGTTGGACCTGTTGAGCATGGTTGATCCGGTTTTTCCCCGTTGCGGGCTGATCGACGGGGACAGGGCCCTGGAGTTCCTGGCAGGGTTTCTGCGTGTCCACAATCTGGAGGAATGCCGTCCGCCGCTGTCCGTGAACGCGACGGACGCGGTGACCGGGGAAGAGGTGGTCTTCACCTCCGGGCCGATCATGCCCGCCGTACGGGCCAGCATTGCCTTGCCGGGCGTGTTCACCCCCGGCAGGCTTGGCGATCGGCTGCTGGTGGACGGTGGGCTGATCAATCCACTACCCGTCAATCTCTGCCGTAACATGGGGGCGGAGGTCGTGGTTGCCGTGGACCTGAATGCGCAGGTTCTGGAATCCGTGGAGTGCTCGAGGAGCGCCGCGACCATCAAGCGGGCGCTGAATGTGTTTGCCGTGTTGATCAACAGCATCTATATCATGCAACGGACCGTAAACCTGATGCGTCTGGAGCGAGAACCACCTGATTTTCTGATTCAGCCGGAGCTGCGGAATTTTCGCTTGATTGATTTTTTCAAGGGCCCGGCCTGTTCCGAGGCGGGCGCTCAGGCTGCCAGAGATTTTCTTCACGGCTTGCAAAATGGCGCATCAGGCTGACTGTCCACAGTCTCGGATGTATCGGGTAGAGTACCGATAAAAGCTGCTGCGTGCCGCGTGATGAACGACCACTCCATGACTGGGAAGAATCCTTTCATTCAAATTCTGCCGCCGGAACTGCAAAACCAGATTGCCGCCGGCGAGGTGGTGGAGCGTCCGGCCAGCGTACTCAAGGAACTGTTGGAAAACAGTCTTGATGCAGGTGCGCAGCGGATTCAGGCAGTGGTGGATCGTGGCGGCCAAGGGTTGATCCAGGTCCAGGATGACGGGGTAGGCATAGTTCCGGAGCAACTGGAGCTGGCCGTGACCCGGCATGCCACCAGCAAGATTCTCAGCAGCGAAGATCTGTTCTCCCTGCACAGCTTCGGATTTCGGGGCGAGGCCCTGCCCAGCATCGCCTCGGTCTCACGCCTGCGTCTGACCTCCCTGGCCCGAGGGGCGGAGACGGCCACCTTCATCGACATCGATGCAGGACACGTTGTTGACACTGGTCCGGCCGCCCTTCCCGCGGGCACCCGGGTGGAGGTCCGGGATCTGTTCGTCAACGTCCCGGCCAGGTTAAAATTCTTGAAAACCACCACCACCGAGGGCAAGCGCTGTCAGGACGTCTTTTGCAGGCTGGCCTTGGCCCACCCTGGCGTTCATTTCGAATACACGGTGGGTGACAGGACGGCCCTGAATCTTCCCCCCGCCATGGATCTGCGGCTACGTCTGGCCGCAATCTGGCCGCCCACGGTCACGGACGGGCTGCTGGAGGTGGATCTGGAGCGCGGCGGACAGCGTCTCCGCGGGATGATCGGCTCGCCAAATACGGCCCAAGGACAGGCGGACCGGATGTTGCTGTATGTCAACCTGCGCCCGGTGCAGGACAAACTTTTCCTGCGCGCAGTCCGGGACGCCTACCAGGGACGGCTACTGTCCCGGGAGTATCCCCAAACGGTCCTTTTTCTGGATCTTCCTCCGGATGAGGTGGACGTCAACGTCCATCCGGCCAAGTCTGAAGTCCGGTTCCGTGACCAGCGGGGCGTCTTTTCTCTGGTTCGCGCCGCCGTGGCCCAAGCCTTGGAACGCATCGAGTCCAAGACCTTTTCTCTAAGCCCTGCCGCTACCGAATCGCCTGACGAAGGGGCTCAGGGGCACCTTGCGGGCCGCCCTGTAGATCACCCTGCGGGGCACCCAGCGGATCTGGCCATGGATCACCGACCAGGTAGCTATCCCGGCAGGCAGTTCGGCCGTCTTGAAGATGGTCCGGCGCGAACCCAAATTGATCAGGTTTCCTCTGCAGGGCTGCCAGGACAGAAGGATGTCGCCTATCCGGAGAACCTGAAAGCGGAAAACCAGCCCAAGTTCTCCACCCTTCGCGAGTATCAACAACTTTTTCCTGCGGAGCCCCGGTCCCATTCCGACTCGTTCGGTGTGTTGAAAGCGCCCCGTGACAACGCCAGGGGCGCCCCCGGAACTCATCCGGAAACGGGCGAGCGGGCCCCCCGGGCCGCTTCCGTCAGCCGTCTCCCGATGTCTGATGGATCCTCGGGCCCCGATTCGACGGGTGCTCGGTATCTGGGGCAGGTGCTGAACACCTATCTGGTCCTGGCCACTGTTGATGGCCTGCTTCTGGTGGACCAGCACGCAGCGCACGAGCGGGTTTTGTTCCAGCGCTTGCGCCGCTCCGCCCGCCACGTCCCCCGCGATTTGCTGATTCCCCTTGAACTGCCGCTGCATCCGGCTCAGCAGGAGGCACTGGAACAGCTCTGGGCGATCTTGCCGGAAATCGGATTCCGCCTGGAAAATCCCCGGCCTGGTTTGCTGCTCGTCCATGGTCTGCCGGAACACATGGCCACCGGAGCGGCCAGGGAACTCCTTGTGGAGCTGCTCAATGAACAACATGCTGGTCAGGAATGGAGTCATCTCTCGGCCCTGGAGACGAAATCGGACCAAATATCGGACGCAGCTCAATCCCTTTCCCGCAGGCTGGACCCGATCTGGTCGCTGATGGCCTGCAAAAGTGCCGTGAAAGCTGGTCAGGAGCTGGATCGCTCCGAAGCGCTGCATCTGCTGGACACCTGGGGGAACTGCCCTGACCGCTCCTTCTGTCCCCATGGACGGCCTATTACCGTTCGCCTGGGGGGCAATGAGTTGGAGAAGCTGTTCAAGCGCAAAGGGTGACAGCTTGGTGAAATTGTCCCTATTGCCGCGCCGCTGAAAATAGTTCAGTCTCTCATGTATCAATAGATACGCTTCGATCTTGCGCTTGTATTGCTCCCTGCACTTGGTTTTTTTGAACAGGCTGTTGACAATTTACGATTCCAATACACAGGTAATGCCATGGACCTCAAGTCATTGACCCGGATAACGCCTTGGGTGTGGCAGCTGCCGCAGACCGGACCGATGCGCGTTCCGGCGAACATCATCGGGGACCGCGCCCTGGTCGGGGACATGGATGAGGCCGTGGTTCGGCAGTTGGCCAATGTGGCCGCTCTGCCGGGCATCCTGGAGGCGGCCCTGGCCATGCCCGATGCGCACAGCGGATTCGGCTTTCCCATCGGCGGCGTGGCGGCCTTTGATCCGGACCAGGGCGGCGTGATCTGCATGGGCGGAGTGGGCTACGACATTGCCTGCGGGGTCCGGGTGTTGCACACGGGCATGCACCGCGACGAGGTCCAACCACATCTTGAGGCCTTGCTGCACGCGCTGCACCTTCTGGTCCCCGCCGGCGTGGGCAAGGGAGGCAACATATCCCTCACGGACCGCGAGCTGAACCGGGTGATGACGCAGGGAGCCCGCTGGGCCGTGAGCCGGGGATACGGGGAGCAGGGGGAACTGGAGCGGCTGGAAGATGGCGGGGCCATGCCCGGCGCGGACCCGGATCAGGTTTCCGCCGCAGCCCGCAAGCGCGAAACGCGACAGCTCGGCACCCTGGGCAGCGGCAATCATTACCTGGAAATCCAGGTCGTGGAGGAGGTGTTGGAGCCGAAGGCGGCCCGGGTTCTGGGCGTGACCGTCGGTGATGTGCTGCTTTCCGCTCACTGCGGCTCCCGGGGGTTGGGACACCAGATCGGTACGGACTTCATCCGGGTTCTGGGCCAGGCGGCCCGGAAATACGGCATCCCCGTGCCGGAAAAAGAACTGGTCTCCGCCCCGATCCGTTCCCCGGAAGGCGAGAGCTATTTTGCGGCCATGGCCTGCGGCGCCAACTATGCCATGGCCAATCGCCAAGTGATCGTCCACCGGGTCAGGGATGCATTTGCCCGGATTCTGCCCCAGGCGGTCTTGCACACGCTGTTCGAGATCAACCACAACACCTGTCGCAAGGAGCGCCACCAGGTTCAGGCCGATCTCAAAACGCTCTACGTTCATCGCAAGGGGGCTACCCGAGCCTTTGGTCCCGGCAACCCCCACGTGCCGCGGCCATTTCAGACCATCGGCCAGCCTGTGCTGGTGGGCGGGAGCATGGGCACGGCGTCGTATATTCTCGCCGGTCGGGAGACCAGCCGGGTCACGTTTGCCTCTACCTGCCATGGTGCAGGCAGGGCCTTGAGCCGGTCCCAGGCCCTGAAACTGGCCAAAGGCCGGGACATTTTGGATGCCCTGAATGCCCAGGGCATCCTGGTCCACACCAGCCATCTCAAGGGCCTGGCCGAGGAAGCCCCCGCGGCCTACAAGGACATCCACCAGGTAGTCGAAGCCACGGCCCAGGCCGGCTTGACCACCAAAGTCGCCCGCCTCGCTCCCATGGCCTGCCTCAAGGGCTGAAGATCTTCCCCACGCGAAAAAGCTTATCGCGTTGGTTGATTGACAGCAGGCGGAAGAATGGCGTAATGATACTCGTCTTTGACGGGATGTAGCGCAGACTGGGAGCGCACCTGAATGGGGTTCAGGGGGTCGGAGGTTCAAATCCTCTCATCCCGACCAGAATTTCAAGGGGTTAAGCTGAGAAGGCTTAACCCCTTTTTGCGTTGTGCAGGGAGAGTATGACTCTGATTCAGCTGTTGCGGAAAAAATGCCCTGCGAACCTTTAAGCCTTCTCTGTAAAAAGATATATTCCTGAAATTATGAAAACCTTTGGAGTAGGACACAAGAGATAGGCATGTGTGAGAATGGTCATTTACTGTTGCTGGGGTGCCGGAGACTGTCTGCACAAGAATCCAGGGTGAAGCTGCCGGATATGATGCAATTCATTTGAATTCCAGAGCAGTTCTGACCTGGTATCGCGGACACACTCAAGAACCCCGGAATCAAGTTTGCATAATATTTCAGGGTGCTGACGTTTATTCACCAAAACTTCAGATCAAAAAGGATGCACCTCAACCAGTTTTCTAAAGGCGAAAAGTGCATCCTGCCAAAAATTCGAGTCTTGTTTACTTTTAGACCTTTCGCTGCAGTGTTATTATATTTACAGCTTATCTTGCTGGAAATACATATATTTCTGCGCCTCTGATGAAGAAGATGCTCTTGAGTTGCGGGCATCACCCTCGTTAGGCAATGCCCGGCCTTTTTGTGCTGTTCCAAAGCAGTGAACACTGTGTCGCAACGGTCCGTTGAATTGCCACTCCGGCATCCATAAGTGTGCGGGATGCGCGGCGTTTGGGGGAATCACTCCGGTCGGATCGTCAGTTCAGCTCGTGTCATTTCCACGGAAGGGACTTCTATTCCCTCGATGCCAAATCCCTCGGCCATCTCCTGGCTCATGGACCGATACATCAGGCGAACCAGGACTTGAATTTCACCATCCACCACTGACTTCGGAATCCGGAACAGCTGTTCGTCATACCCTTTTGCCGGTATGCGATGATCGGAAGCGACTTCTTCGGCAAGCCAGCTTTTCTGGGTCAGATTGCCTTGGGCGTCTCTGAAAACCTTGCGATAGAGCCTGGCTTCCGGATCGATCCGATTGCCCTCGACAACGTGCCCGGAGCGGAAGACTTTTTCGCCCGAGGCATTGGTCCCGGTGACTTCAAGCCACATCTTGCGGATATAGGTCACGCCCGTGGGAATCTTGTGGCCCGCGCCCACGTTCTTGACCCGCGCGAGGATCTCGATACCGTCATCACCATGCAGGGCTTCGGTTTCCAGTTCAGCAGCCGCCTCGAGCATTTGCCGAGCAAGAGCCGCTTCCTTTTCGTTGCCCATTTTCTCATGGAAGAAGGAGCTGCCCCCTGGAAAAAAGTGGGTGGCCACATGGTCCCTGTCCTCACCCATGAAGCTGGATCTTCCGGGATTCTTTTGCACGCCAGGTCCAGGCGTCATATGGCAGTCCTGGCAGCGAATCCCATCCGCGGCGTACGGGCCGGCTTTCCAGTCGTCATAGGTGTCGATCACCACAGCGCCGGACGTCGGGTGCACCACGTTGTGGCACGCCCCGCAGAAAGCGGAGTCGGTATGGATTTGCGAGAATTCGATTTCATGGTCTGGCGACCAACCGTCTCCCCGAGGCCCGCGCTTTAACCCCCCGGGCTCGGAAATGGTCTGGACATTCACGGGTTGGACCACTTTCCTGACCGTATGGCAGTAGTCGCAGGAAACGCCTTTTCGGGAAGTCGCGTCCATCCGGCTGCCATCCGGCGGCGGGAGTTGCCCGGTCCTCACTCCGGCAGGAGCATGGCATTCCCCGCAGAAGATATCCGTGAAACCATCGGTTTCCCGACTGGCTTGCAAATAATCCGGCTGATAGAAGATGTCCTCCCAGGCGTACCGGTGCTTGCTTTGCGACCAGGCATCAAAAATCTCCTGATGACAGAATTCACAGTTGTCCGGATCCTCAAAAGCCCCAGCCTCGAATCTGTTCATCTCCGAAAAATCTCCGCCTGGTGCCGCATCGGTCTCCTGGGCGGAGGCCTGTTTCGGGGATACGGATTTGTGCATGGCAGTGCCCGCGGCCATCACCAACCCTACGCACAGCATCAAGATCAGAAATACTCCGAATTTCCATGGCATTCTTTTCCGGTTATCAGGGGAAAACGGGTCAAGCGTATGTTTCATGAAAGGTTCTCCTCGAAAGCGCCGGCCAAAGCCGGCAGGTTGCATTGAATGGAAGTCTCGCACGATAAAGTTTAGCCTGTCATAAGGGCCCTGAGTCATGCCTCGACAAACTCCAAGGTCATGGGGAGGTAACTGTTCAGTACCTCAGGGCAATTGAACCCGCCGGAACACCTGGACCCCCTCTGCGCCGGGTTCGCTTCCCAGACTTATTGCCTTGACGGCCAGAAGGAACATGCCGTCATGGCCCTGGAGAAGGTGGTCGGCCACATAGGAGGGAAATCTTTTCCAGGTTGGAAAAGTCCAGATTTCGCACTTATCCCTCGTGGACGCCCCCCCCAGCAGGTCATGAACCATCTGCGGATGGGAGAAAAGCAGTTTGCACCCGCTGTCATGTGTCATGGTCTTTTTCTACCTGCATCGAAAACGTGACGCAAGAACCATGTTGCCTGTCAGGGCGTCTACCTTCTTATCCCGCTCCCAGTCCCGCTTGCGAGCCTTCCGGCACTCATGCCGGGAACAGTATTGCTGGTCAGGATGCCGGGGCGAAGGCGTGAACAGTCGTCGGCATTCCTTGCACGAACGCTTCTGTTTCATGGCCGTCTCTTTGGATAAGACGATGCTGGTGGCTATATGTGATATGGCTTGTCAGGGTGAAGGTAGGAAAAAGAAAACTGAGGAGAGAGAGGAAAAAGTCTGGAATTCGAGATCGGAAAAGAGAAGGGTCTGTTTCTTGAGCAATGGGTAAAGGCGGGTCAAGTTATCTGGGCATAGGGTGGGTCAAGTCTCTGGGCGTTGAGGTCCGGAAGGCTGTGATCACAGCCTTCCGGACTGTTTTTGTGAAGCAGTTGCGGAAAAAATTAGTATTTGAGTATGTTCAGCCCGATCGTATCGCTGAACTCCCGGTCAATTTCACCGTTGACGATATCTATCCAAATTTCCGCTGTGGCGCTCACCAGGGCCTTGTTCAGATGCCCGCCATAGGCCTTGTGTTCAATGTCCGAAAGAGTGGCGTGCAAGTGCAGGTAAACCTCGCCGCCCATTCGGGACACATTGCCCGTCAGGCAGGTTATCTCGTAATCGCCTTCCAACGTTGCGGCGTGGTACTCCTTGGTCGCGGTTTTGAACAGGCCGACAGTAACGTTGTTGACGGCGCCGATGCCGGAAACCACGCCCAGCCGGATGTCCTCCTTTTTGCAAATATCAACCAAGGATGCGACGAGTTCATCGCCGGGATCAAGCCTGACCAACAACTTTGTGTCAAACCGTTTGTACTCCATTGTGATCCTCCTGCTTTAGAGTTATTTTATGTAACTGCTCAAAAACTTCGGGCAACTGTGCCTCAAATCGTTCCCACGCTCCGCGTAGGAACGCACTTCCGGACGCTCCGCGTCCAGTGAGGCCGCTGGAGCGGCCGGCGGAATGCTCCCACGCGGAGCGTGGAAGCAAGAAGAATGCTTGTTGGCTCCAGTTCCACTTCAATCCTCACCCATCGCCCGGATTTTTTGAGAAGTTACTATTTTATTGGCTCGCCGTGGGAGTGATGCACGGGATTTTATATCCTGATTCCGACTTCAGGTTGGATCCCAATGGGAACAAATTTGTCCTGGATACAATTCATGTTGTCCATGTCCACGTCCCAAAGCCATGGATAGCGCTTCGTTGCGTTTCGCATGAACCGCGTCTCCCTGGTGCCTGCCGAACTCCGTTACCCTTGCCCCCGCGCAGTCTGATGCTGCGCGGACTGGTACATGAAGGTGCGGATGGCCACTTCGCGGTTGGGTTGGATGGCGCCGTCGTAGGAGGCGTCCAGGTAGGGGACGTTCATTTTCAGGAGCAGGGGTTTGAGGATGGCCGAGGTGATGGTGCTGGGCATGCAGGTGAAGGGGAAGACATTGACCACGCCGTCGAAGTTGTCGTGCACGTATTCCAGCGCCCCGCCGATACTCAGGGCCGCCTCGGTGCCGATGTCGAAAGTGAACAGGCTGTCGTTGTCCAGCTTGTCTTCCACCGTGGAAATGGCATGGTCGCCCTGGATGTCCAGGTGTTCCTGGGCCTTCTTGTAGACCTGATTCTGCCGCCAGCCCTGCCAGGCCATCTCGATGCGGCTGTCCGCCCATTTCCTGGTGGCACTGGCGAGTGCGCCCACATCCATCCGCTTCCAGGCCTTCCGCCAGTCCTTGCGGATGTTCCGATGCTGCTCAAAGGTGACGAAGTTCACCCATTCACCCAGGGAAGCGTCCACCACTTCCGCGCCGAAACGTTCCAGTTCACCGACGATGTTCTGGTTGGAGTCCGGATGGGTGCGCAGGTAGATCTCGCCGACAATGCCGATCTTTGGCTTGCGCGGTTTGGCTGGGTCGATGAGTTCCTTGGCTCCGGCGGCGATGCGACCGAGCAGCTCGTAGAGGGCATTGAAGTCCCGAGCCTCGCCGCGGCGTTCGATCAGTTCGATCATCTCCTGCAGGGCTTTGGCCATGTAGACGTCGGTAGCGCCCGGTTCGCGCTCGTAGGGTCGCACCCTCCAGGTAATCCGGTCCAGGACGTCGGCCAGAATAGTGACCACGTAGGCCAGACGTCGGAAGAGCTTGGCCTTTTCTCCGGGCAGCACCCCGGTGGAGGCGTAGCCGTCCGCCGTGGACATGTACAGGATGGGAATGTCCTTGAACTCCGGGAAGCGGTCCAAAACGAGGCGGTGCATTTTGTTGTACATGCCGAAGCGGCAGGGACCGTCGGCCTCGGGCATGAAATAAACATACTGGGTAACGTCAAAGGCCTCGCCCAGGCGCTTCTTCTCTTCCTCCAGAAAGCCGAGGATGTCCCCCAGGGTGACCTGACAGGGAAAGCACTCCTTTCCGGAAGTGAACTCCTTGCCCAGGTGCAGATGGGTGTAGGTGGGCATGACCAGGGCCGGAACCCCGAAGGCCCGGAAGCTGGCGGCCAACAGCCGGGAGCCAATGGGGGACATGTCCGGGACCAGCAGGGTTCTGCCGGTAACGTCGAACCGGCCGACCTTCTCGGTCATCCGCTCGGCAAAGGAGGAAGTCGGTTTTTCAGGGGGCATTTCCATGATGGTGTCCGTTGTCTTTTAACTATTTACTCGTTGGGATGGTTTCGAATTGATCGATATGGCGGGGACGGGGTGGTATCGTAGGGGCACGGCGCGCCGTGCCCCTACCGGGGAGGCATTAACCGTCATTCCGCTCACGCGGCGACCTCTTTCACTTCAGAGACTTTGCTCGCAGCCCTTACATTCTTGACCACGTTCTGAAACGCCTCGATGCGGGTGAGCATCCCGGCTACGGCGCTGTGTTCGTCCAGTTCCAGGATCAGGAAGGGCTTGTCGCTGAGTACATGGCCGTAGAAGTGTTCAATGAACGAGTCCGGGCCGCAGGAGAAGTTGGTCAGGTGGACCCCGAACCAGTTGGGGGTGCGGGCGATTTTCTTGGTGGCCCGCAGGATACGGGCGCCCAGCCCCCAATACATCCGGGGAAAATCCTCCAGGGATTCGTCGTCCACGTCCAGGAAGTCCAGCGGCAGGGCCTTGATGCCCATCTTGGCCATCTGCCGGCCCATCTGCAGGTTCAGCCGCTCGTCGTACAGGTTGTAGGGTCGGCCGGTGACGATCCAGACGGCTTCGTCGTCGTTGACCTGGCTGAGGATCTCCCGGCCCCGGCGGCGCAGATCAGCCTTGAACTTGTGGTGTTCCTCCCAGGCCCGGTGCAGGGCTGCGGCGATTTTCGGTTTGGCCGTGCGCAGGTTTTTGGGCAGACTTTCATAGACTGCATCCACCAGCATTTCCGGGCCGTCCTTGAGAAACAGTGTGGGCCGAATGATCCGTTGGTCATCAATGCGCAGGGCGGCACGAACCAGATACTGGGAACTTTCCACCAGCGGGCAGAATTGGCCTTTTTCCTGCGGGTCGGCAGTGGCCATATTGATGACGTTGGGCAGGAAGAGATAGTCCGTGTGCTGCAACAGGTGGTGCACATGCCCATGGAAGACTTTGACCGGGAAGCACATTTCCGCGGTCATGCTTTCCACTCCGGCCATGGCCATGCCCTGGGTCGTGGGAGGGCTGAAGAACGGCCGCAAACCCATACCCACCAGGAGGTGGGCCCAGAATACGCCCCAATCCAGGGAATGCAGGCTCAAGGGCACGCCGATCAGGGGACGGTCATCTCGTTGTGGCGTCTGCTCGCCAAGATGCGCTCCGGCATTCCGAACAGCATCCTGAAAAAGATTCCAACGGAGTCGAAAATAGTCTGTTTCTTTGTGGGCCGCGGCCTGGGCGGTCTCGTATCGGCCGCAATCTCCGCCCCAGACGCTCTTGCGTCCTCCGAAGGTGTAGATCTTCAGCTTGCACTCGTTATGGCAGTTTCTGTCCGCCCGGCAAATGCTTTCCTTGAAGGCCACCTCAATAGCGGCCAGATGGTCCAGGTCGCGTTGTTTCTCCTCGACCCTGCCGGCTTCGGCCAGTTCGCGAACGGCCAGAGCCGCTCCGAAGGCCCCCATGACCTCCCGGTGTTTGGGCACCAGGATCGGTTTGCCCAGGACCTTCTCAAAAGCCGCGACAATGCCCTTGTTCAGGGACGGCCCGCCCAAAAACATGATTCGCTGACCAATGTGCCGGTTTTCCACAACCCGGTGCAAGTAATTGCGTACGATAGCGTAACACAGTCCGGCGATCAGGTCATCCCGGCCCGCGCCTTTCTGGGCATATGCCGTGAGGTCCGATTCCATGAACACGGTACAGCGTTCGGCCAGGTTCACCGGGGCTTTGGCCGTCAGGGCCACGTCTTGAAACTCCCCGTAGATGTTGATTTTCATCTTGTTTGCCAGCTCATGCAGGAAACTGCCCGTACCTGCCGCGCAGACCTTGTTCATCATGAAATCCGTAGGATGGGTTCGGTCGATGGCGATGTACTTGGAGTCCTGGCCGCCGATTTCAAAAATCGTATCGATTTCCGGATCCACGGCCACCGCGCCCCGGGCATGGGCCGTGATCTCGTCGATGACTAGGTCCGCGCTGATGAAGTCCCCGACCACGTTGCGGCCCGAGCCGGTGGTGGCCACGGCCTTGAGCCGGATGCGCGGGCCGACTTCGGCCTGCAGGTGACGCAACAGCCCCTGGGCCACCTCGATGGGTTTGCCCTGGGTGGGCACGTAGCGTTTGTGGATGATCCGGCCCTGGTCGTCGATCAGAGCGTACTTGGTGGAAGTGGAGCCGATGTCCACGCCGAGATAGGCGTCGATGACCCCGTCGCCCTCTGGCAGGGGCGGCAGGGCGTTGTCCGGGTCAAACGTGGTATGTTCCAGGAGTAGCGGCTCGGCTCGGCCGATGGCATCCACTTTGGAAGCCGCAGGGGAATGCAGCCGTGTCAGGTCGATGCTGTTGCGGGCCTCGTTTCGCAGGGATTGCAGGGCAGTGCCCAAAGCTCCCAGGGAGGCGTGGTGCGTCGGGACGGCCAGGTTCGGGTAGTATTTGCGGAAGGCCGCCACCTGCAGTCTATTGGAGGCCATCCCGCCAATGAAGATCACTGGTTCCACCAGTTCCCGGTTGGCCACGATGGTGCTCATGTAGTTGGCAGCCGTGCCGTGGTGCAGGCCGGCGATGATGTTCGGCAGGGTTTCACCCTTGTTCTGGAGATGGATCATATCCGACTTGGTGAACACGGTGCAGCGGCAGGCCACGGGAGCGGGATAGGTACTGGTCGTCCCCAGGTTGATAAAGTCTTCCAGGACGCCTTGCAGCTTCTCCTGGTTCATGTCGAAGCTGTCGCCGTACATGGCAAAGGTCAATCGCTCGGCCTGCTGGTCAATGAACGAGCCGGTGCCCGAGGCACAGGGACCGTTGACATTGAAGGCCGCCAGCCGCCACTGCCCCTGTTCGTCATATTCCAGTTCGAAGAGGGCAGCGTCCTGGCCGCCGATACTGATAATGCTGCGTACACCGGGGGAGACCTTGGTTGCCCCCAGAACCTGGGCAATGGTCTCAACCTCGAAGGGTGCATCGAGCAGTTCGCTGAGAGCCTGACCCTGGTTCCCGGTAAAGGAAATGGAGTGGATGGACTCCCTGGGAAAGCGGGTGAAAAGCTCCTCTAAAACCGAGGCGGTTTCTTCCAGAATCAGGCCGAAATGGCGACGGTATGGGGCTTCGTGGACAAGGTTTTCGGACTCGTCGACGACAACGCAATTGACGCTGACGGACCCGACGTCAACGCCGATGTGATACGTCATGTACGGGATGCTCCTTGAAAAACCGAAATGATGGCGGGAAATACACTGTGCTGAGGTGACGCTTTGAGTAGACAAGGGAGGATGTTCACCCTTGGCGGGCTTGTTTTATACCCACCTCCCCGGTTCCAGGCAAGTGCGGACGTGCGAAGTCCCAGGGCATCTTTATTCTCACCGGTTTTTTCTTGCAAAGACGGCCGGCTTGCCCTGTTTGGAACGGCTCGAAACTCCTGCACCGGTTTCGTACCATCAAGCCGTTGCGCCATAAAAACAGAAAGTTGTGCTTTGAGCGCCCGGCAACGGCTTGATGAACGATTCCTGGTTCTGTCAAACAGGCGAAGCCGGTCGATCCGTCCCAAACAGGGCAAGTCAGCCTCAAAATTTCATATAGTTACGTCAGAACAAAATTGTCCTGTGCGAAGTCGGAAATGTTCGGGGAAGAGGTCCTGGTTGTTCAAACGGAAAGCCGTATTTCTCTGGACACGCCAGGGTCGGCTCACGTAGAGCCGAAGCCGGACGACCCATTCGTAAGGTGAACCTGAAAGGCTCCTGCGAGATCGACGCGACACGAGAAAGCGAGGGCGATCATGCAAAAGAACGCGGTTGACTACCTAGAATTTTTTGACTTTGAACTCCATGAGGGCAAGGCGCGTATCAAGCTCTCCGCAGAGGCTCCCCAGGAGGTCTTGGACCTGGTAAAGGCTGTTTGCGGGATTGATGAGGACCGCCTTGTTTGCCTCTTCGAGGCCCTGAACTGTATCGCTGAGGCGGATGATCCGCAATGTTGCCCCATTGATGAAAAAATCTGTCCTCCAGAGTTTTTTCAGAATGTTCTGGCTTACCTGGGTGCCGATGCCTCGGGCCAAGGTTCTGGGCAGGCATGAGCCACACTGGGCAACCGCGCCTGGCTTGAACCATCTCTACCTGCCTCCTGAATCAACCGCTATCTGCGGATGCCGCCACGTCCCGCGGGCGAAACCTGGCTGCCAGATACATAAACGGAGTGTCCAGCACCGCGACCAACAGCTTGATCAGATAGGTGCTGATGACGATCTGGATCCAGACCTCCATCGGAAACATGCCCAGGAAGGCGATGGAGCAGAAAATGATGGTGTCCAGGAACTGGCTGGCCAACGTGCTGGCATTATTGCGCAGCCAGAGGTGTTTGCCGCCGGTGCGTGCTTTCCAAAAGTGAAAAGCCCAAATGTCGTGCCATTGGGAGACGAGATAGGCCACCATGCTGGCCAGGACAATACGGGGCAGGACGCCGAAAATGGCTTCCAGATGTGGCTGGGCAAAATCCGAAGCAGCCGGGATGAAAACCAGGGCGATCTGCATATAGGTAACAGCCAGAATCAGGCTGAGAAAACCCAGAATGACGGCTTTTTTGGCTTCTTCCCGTCCATAATGTTCGTTGAGCAGGTCCGTAGAGAAAAAGACACTGGCATACAAGATATTGCCCAGTGTCGTGGTCAGGCCGAACAGTTCTATGGTTTTCAGTACCTGAATATTGCATAGAATCAGGTTGAAAACGATCATGGCGAACAACCCCTGCTTGCCAAAGTAGCGGAAGATGACCACGACCATGACCAGATCCAGAAAGGCAAAACCCAACCAGAGCGCTTCGTTCATTGTTTTTATCCGTAAGAGAAGTTGGTGATTCGGCTTGTGTTGACGTCATGGCCGCTTCCGTGGTGCGATCAACAATGGCACCAGTTGTCCAGAAAGAGCATGATCCCGGCAGGTCACAACGAGCAAGAGGGTCTTGACCGTGTTGCATGAGGACTTTCTCGACACTCAGGGAGGGGCATACAAAAAAGATGTTACTGCAGAAAGTCGCAAAACCTTGAAATTCGTCATTCCGGCGAAAGCCGGAATCCAGTCTTTCCAAGGTGTTGAGCAAAATCACATCACACGTTTTCGCGGGAAAATGGATTTTTTGCAGTGACTGCATACAAAAAAAGCACGGATGCGAGCATCCGTGCTTTTAAGGAAGCCAGGCACCCACAAGCAACTGTTACCGCTGCTCCCTCTCGGGCCTGACGGGGTTGGCAGCGCTTATGCCACCCGGCTTCCTTCTCCGATTCAATCCGCAAGCAAATCTGGATTCGCCGTGATTGCGCTTGAAGCAACGCGAACGTCCAATCGTTTTGTTTAGCAAATGGGTGCTGCCCTGTCCACAGTTTGATGCTCCAGCTGTATATCCTGCCAGATCAATTTGATAGCTCTGGCTGAGAAAACAAAGAATTGACCCTAAAAGAAACCCGGCTTAGGGTGCCGTTTTTACTTATTTCAGTACAGGTTTGAAAACGGTTTCCTTTAGCAGTTTCAGGTGGTAACGTTATTTTTTTGGAGGCTATGCCATGCATGATGTGGACTTTGAGGCTCGGATTGTCACCCGTGGCCGTCAGTTTTTCGGTTCCATTCAAGGAGAAGCACCCAGCGTCTTCAACAAAGGCTTCTGGACCGGCAAGGTCATGGATTGGGCCATGCGGAACGAGGATTTCAAGGTTCAGCTGTTCCGTTTCGTGGACGTCCTTCCTTATCTGAACACTTCCGAATCCTTGCAACGGCACATCGAAGAGTATTTTTCCGGGCAGGGGAGCGGGGACATCCCGGCGGTGCTGAAGTGGGGCGCGGAGAAGTCCGGTGGTGGGTTGTTCGGCTCCTTCGCGGCCAAGGCCATGGGTAAAATCATCCGCTCCAATATTGAGGGCATGGCCCGGCAGTTCATCATCGGCCAGAATACCAAAGAAGCGGTTGCCAGCCTGCAGAAGATTCGCAAAGACGGCTTCGCTTTCACCGTGGACTTGTTGGGCGAGGCGACGGTCAGCGAACAGGAGGCCCAGGCCTACATGGATGGGTACATGGAATTGCTGGACGTCTTGGCCAAGGTCCAATCCTCCTGGAAACCGCTCACCTCCCCCGGCGGAGCCTCCCCGGACCTTGACTGGGGGCATACGCCCCGGCTGAACGTCTCCATCAAGCCCTCTGCCCTTTACTCCCAGGCCAAGGCCGTGGATGTGGAGGATACGGTGCAGGGCATTCTCTCCCGGTTGCGGCCCATCTATGCCAAGGTCAAGGAACTGGGCGGCGCGCTGTGCATTGACATGGAATCTCTGAAGTTCAAGGAAGCCACTCTGGAGCTGTTCAAACGGCTTCGCGCCGAACCGGAATTCCGGGACTACCCGCACCTGAGCATCGTGCTCCAGTCCTACCTGCGCTGCACGGACGAAGATCTGAAAGATCTGATCGACTGGTCCAAGGCCCAGAATCTGCCCATCGGCATCCGCCTGGTCAAAGGCGCGTACTGGGACCAGGAAACCATCATCGCTGTTCAGAACGGCTGGCCCGTTCCGGTCTGGACCAGAAAGCCGGAGTCTGACGCGGCTTTTGAGCGCCATGCCCGGATGATCCTGGAGCAGCACAAGCTGATCTATTTCCAGTGCGGCTCCCACAACATCCGCTCCATTGCCATGGTCATGGAAACGGCCAAGGACTTGGGGGTCGCTCCGGAGCGCTATGAGTTCCAGGTGCTCTACGGCATGGCCGAACCGGTGCGCAAAGGCCTGAAAAACGTGGCCGACCGGGTCCGCCTCTACTGCCCCTACGGTGAACTGCTGCCGGGCATGGCCTACCTGGTTCGCCGATTGCTGGAGAACACGGCCAACGAATCCTTCCTGAAGCAAAGCTTCGCGGATCAGGCGGACATGGACCGCCTCCTGGAAAACCCTCTCACAACCCTGGAGCGGGACAAGGCCGGGAGCGTTTCGCCGCAGACCGCCATGCCCGGTACATCCACGGGCAAGCCCTTGGGTGTTTCCGCCTTCAAGAATATGTCCTTGGTTGATTTTACCGTGCCCGAGGCCAGGGGTGCTTTCCCGGAGGCCATAGCCGCGGTGCGTGGGCAAAAGGGCAAGAACTGGCCGCTGTTTATCGGCGGCAAGGATGTGCCGACGCAGGACCTGATCGCCTCGTACAACCCGGCTGATCCGGATGAGATTCTGGGCCAAGTCTGCCAGGCCGGCCGGGAAGAGGTGGACCTTGCCTTGGATGCCGCCCGCAAGGCCTTGCCGGGCTGGCGGGATACATTCCCGGAGGAGCGGGCCAAGTTTCTTTTCAAGGCCGCGGACGTCTGCCGCCGGAGGGTTTTCGAACTGTCCGCATGGCAGGTGCTGGAAGTGGGCAAACAGTGGGACCAAGCCTATAATGACGTGGCCGAAGCCGTTGACTTTTTGGAATATTATGCCAGGGAAATGATCCGCCTCGGGGTTCCGCGCAGAATGGGCAACGCTCCGGGCGAGGTCAACGAGCTGTTTTATCAGCCCAAGGGCATCGCCGCGGTCATCGCGCCCTGGAACTTTCCTTTCGCCATTTCCATGGGCATGGTTTCCGCGGCCATCGTCACCGGCAACCCGGTGATCTACAAACCCTCTTCTCTGTCCTCCCTGGTGGGCTATGGCCTGGTGGAGGTCTTCCGGGAGATCGGCCTGCCGGAGGGTGTCTTCAACTACTGCCCGGGCCGTAGCCGGGTGATGGGTGACTATCTGGTGGAGCATCCGGATGTCAGCGTGATCGCCTTCACTGGTTCCGTGGAGGTGGGGCTGCGGATCATTGAAAAGGCGGCCAAGGTCCACCCGGGCCAGGACCAGTGCAAGCGGGTCATCGCTGAAATGGGTGGCAAGAACGCCATTATCATCGACGACGACGCGGACCTGGACGAGGCCGTGCCCCAGGTGCTTTACTCGGCCTTCGGCTTCCAGGGCCAGAAATGTTCGGCCTGTTCCCGGGTCATCGTCCTGGACGCCATCTATGAACGGTTCATGACCCGGCTACGCGAGGCGGCTTTGTCCGTGAAGATCGGCCCCAGCGAGCATCCCGCCAATTACATGGGGCCGGTGGTGGACCTGGGCCAGCAGAAAAATGTGCAAGCGGCCATCGAAACGGCCAGCCAGGAGGGCCGGATCGTGGTCCAGCGCGAGGTGCCGGAAAAGGGCTGCTTCGTGCCCCTGACCATTGTCGAGGGCATCCGGCCCGAGCACCGCACGGCCCAGGAGGAAATCTTCGGCCCGGTGCTGGCCGTGATGCGGGCCAAGGACTTCACCGAGGCCCTGGACATGGCCAACAACTCCCGCTTCGCCCTGACCGGCGGCGTATTCTCCCGCAGCCCGAAACGGCTGGAGCAGGCCAAACGCGAATTCCGGGTGGGCAATCTGTACCTGAACCGGAACAACACCGGCGCTCTGGTCTATCGCCAACCCTTCGGCGGCTTCAAGATGTCCGGTGTGGGTTCCAAGGCTGGTGGGCCGGACTATCTGATCCAGTTTCTGGATCCGCGAGTGGTCACCGAAAACACCATGCGCCGCGGCTTTGCCCCCATTGCCGGCGATGACGAGTGGGTGGGGTAGGCAAATGTCAAATCATGCTGAAAAAATGATGATTGCCGTGTTTGGCCAGGACCGTCCGGGGATTGTGGCCCGGATTTCCGGTTTGCTGGCCGACATGGGCTGCAATCTTGAAGATGCCACGCAGACTATTTTGCATGGTCGATTTGCCGGAATGTTCGTGATCCAGCCGGTTCTGGAGAGCCTGGACCGTGAACGGATTCTGCTCGCCCTGGAAGAAGGTTTTCAGGGTGAGGAGCTGAATTTTTGGGTTTCGTCCTTGGAAGAAGCAAGTCCGACGAAACCGGCCCAGGAGGCGACGGATCCGTTTGTCATCACCACCATCGGCCCGGACCAACTCGGGTTGGTGGCCGGCGTGACCGGGGTTCTGGCGCAGTTCGGCGTGAATATCACGGCGTTGCGGGCCAATGTGCGAACCGAGGATGTTTCCCAGTGGGTGATGATCTACGAGGTGGACGTGCCAAAAGCCCTGGACCGAGCCCGGTTCCGGGAGGCGCTCTACGGCAAGGCCCAGGAACTCGATCAGCGCCTCAGCCTTCAGCACCGCGATATTTTTGAGACGGTCCATCGAGTGTGATGCCCCAGCTCCCCGTCTCCGTGGATGTATGCGAAAACATGTCTCGTGAACTGTGGACGTGCACGCGGACGATCACGTGTAACTGAGTGGGGAAAAAGTCCTGATCCACAGTCCGTTCAAAAATCCCAAGTGCAGGGAGCAAAAAAAAGCAAGTTTGAAGCGTCGATATTCATACGTGAGACTTTGAATCCGGCACCCACCGAAGGTGTGGGATGCTTTGAGATTTGCAAAGTTTGACAGTCCATGTGGGTGCCGGACAGCGACGCAGCAATTGGGAGTTTTTCAACGGACTGGTAAGGGGACGGGACGGTCAGGCGGACACCACGTGGTTTGCCAATACTTTAGGAGATACCAAGACATGCTGACGGAAAAAGAAGTTTTGACCACCTTGGAAATGCTGCGCAACGAACACCTGGACGTACGCACGGTGACCCTGGGGTTGAGCCTGTTCGACCTGGCCACCCACGATGCCGCCCGGTTTCAGGATCGCCTGCTGTCCCGGATCACCGGCATGGCCGCTTCGCTGGTGGATGTCTGCGACGAGGTGGGGGATATTTACGGGATTCCGGTGGTCAACAAGCGCATTTCCGTCAGTCCCATGGCCGTGGTCGGTGCGCCGTTTTCCTCCCGGGAGCTGGTCCAGACGGCCATGACCCTGGACCAGGCGGCCCAGGAGGTGGGCGTGGACTTTATCGGCGGGTTCAGCGCACTGGTGGAGAAAGGGCTGGCCCGGGGCGATCTGAGCCTGATCGAGGCGGTTCCCGACGCCCTGACCGCCACGTCCAGGCTCTGCGCCTCCTTCAACGTGGCCACCACCGCTGCGGGGATCAACATGGACGCGGTGCTTCTTTTGGCCAAGACCATCAAGGCCGCGGCGGCCATGACCGCGGACCGCGACGGCTTGGCCTGCGCCAAGCTGGGGGTCTTCGCGAACATCCCCCAGGACGTGCCCTTCATGGCCGGGGCCTATTTGGGCGTGGGCGAACCCAATGCCGTGATCAACGTGGGCGTCAGCGGGCCGGGCGTGGTCAAGCGAGCCTTGGAGCGGGCCCTGGAGGCCGATGACCATCTGGCCTTGGACGAGATTTCCGAAGTCATCAAGCGCACGGCCTTCAAGGTCACCCGGATCGGTGAGCTCATCGGCCGGGAGGTGGCCAAGCGCCTGAATGTTCCCTTTGGCGTGGTGGACCTCTCTCTCGCGCCCACACCCAACGTGGGCGATTCGGTTGGAGAGATTTTTCAGGTGCTGGGGCTGGCCCATATCGGCGCGCCCGGCTCCACTGCGGCTCTGGCCATGCTCAATGACGCGGTGAAAAAGGGCGGAGCCTTTGCCAGCTCCTCGGTGGGCGGATTCAGCGGGGCGTTCATCCCGGTCAGCGAAGACCTGAACATAGCCGAGGCCGCGGCCCAGGGCCATCTGACCCTGCCCAAGCTGGAAGCCCTGACCAGCGTCTGTTCCGTGGGCCTGGACATGGTCGCCCTGCCCGGTGACACCTCAGCAGAGACCCTGGCCGCGATCATTGCCGACGAGATGGCCATTGGCATGATCAACCGCAAGACCACCGCGGCCCGGCTGATTCCGGTCCCCGGCAAGCAGGCCGGAGAAAAAGCCTTTTTCGGCGGCCTGCTGGGCGAGGCCGTGATCATCCCCGTTCCTGGGAACGGCGGCTCGGAGCGATTCATCAACCTGGGCGGTCGGGTTCCCGCGCCGCTGCAGAGCCTGGGGAATTGAACCTCAAAAAGCGTCACCAGCCGTTTTGCTATTGCCGGACGAGCCCTGGACAAAACCGGGGTGCAAACGGGCCCCAGAAGTAGCTGCTCTATTCGGTTGATAACGCGTAATTCCTCAGTTCGTCCAAAAATATGGACTGGATACCCGCCTTTGCGAGCATGACCGAACTGGGGGCGGTATTGAAAAACTTCTCATTCCCGCGAAGCCTGTCCTCGTGCCGGCGGGGAGTGGGAATCCGGCCGAGGAACAAGGCTCTCACCAAGCAGTGCTGAACAGTTGCGTCATTGATTTTTTCAGGAGGCGTTCTTTCCTCTACAAAACCCCAGCCATGTCGCGGCGATCTTTTCGCAAAACACCGTTGAGTCAGCCAGGAGCAGAGGAAGGTGCCTTGTCAGATCCGCGAAGTATGCGTCTGTGAACTGGTCTTTATAGCGGCGGTAGGCTTCCAGGCTTCCCTGGCGAAATGATGTGAGCCAATCGAAGAGCATCTGAGAATCCGCTTCCAGGTGGAATTGGAATCCATAGGAGGCCTGGCCGATGCGGAAACACTGGTTGGAGCAGGCCTCCCCGCGGACAAGCAGGGTTGCTGTCGGCGGCAGGGTGAACGAGTCTTCGTGAAATTCCATGAGCGGAGGCAAGGGCAGGGCCATGCTGATAAGTGGGTCGTCGTTGGCCTCCGAGGTTGGTCGGTGCTGGATGAACCCGAACTCCAGCTTGTCCAGCGTATAGTTGGTTCCGCCATAAGCCCGGGCCAGGAGCTGGGCACCCAGACAGATGCCGGCCACGGGTTTGAGCTGGGCATCAAAGGAGCGCATCAACTCCATGAGCCGGGATGCATGCGGCACGGCTGTATCATCAAAGGCATGTTGCGGTCCGCCCAAAACCACAAGCCCGGCAAAGTCCCCTGGAACGTTCGGCAGTTCCTGGCCTTCCAGGGGATGTAGAGTGGTCAGCTCCGCACCGTGGCGCTGGAGTGTTTTGGTGAAGTTGCCGCCGGGAGCTTGCGGGCTGTGCTGGATCACCAGGATGCGAACGTCCTGAACGTCCTCTGCCGGCCACGGGGCGATGGCGACCCGTGTCTCGTAATAGGGGCAGCCTTCCCCGACCTGGCTTTCCATGTCGCGGGTCAACCGGTTCAAACCATGTCCACCCTTGGCCCATCCGCCCCGTTCGGCCAGAAGAACATCCTCGCGCATCGTGGGATCGACACTGAGGCGGGCCTTGACCGCCCCGTATGGGCTGAAGACCCTGACCAGCTGGTTTTCACTGAGCCCCAACGCTGCAGTTTGAAGGGCGGAGAGGACAACCCGCGGGAGCGGTTCATGGTCGGCCAGGGTCCGTTCCGAGCAGATGGCGTCATGCGGGGCCACGGTCAGCAATGCATACGGGTACTCCGGGCTCTCCAGGGACGGATCGGGATTGTCCAACCGTTCCAGGAAGCGGAATTTCCCGGACGGAGTGGGAAAGCGGCGGTCCACGTAGGGAACCATAGGCGCGTCGATCCGGAAGGGGCGGCTTTGCATGGCGTGCATGTCCCCGCCGTGGTCTCGGCCCTGTTCTCTAAGAGGTGCACAAACGGTTTCCAGCCAATCCTCCAGCTCCCGTCGATAGGCGGATGCAAACGGAAACCGCCGGGCCAGTTCCTGAAACATCCAAAATTCCGACCGGCACTCTCCCAGGGGTTCGATGGTCTTGTTCACCGCGCCGACATAATTATGGCCGTAGCTGGCCATGACATCCTGTTCTTCCAAGAACGTAGTCGCGGGGAGAAAGACATGGGCGTGGTCCGCGGTATCGTCCAGAAAATGACCACTGTAGACCACGAATTCCGTTCGGCGAAAGGCCTGGCTGACCTTGTTGCTATTTGGGGCCATGCAAACGGGGTTGGAAGCGGTGACGAAGATCATCCGAATTTTCGGGTTCGTCGCGTTCAGGATTTCCTCCCCGATCCGGGGCATAAGCAGGGTCCGTTTGGGCGGGTGTAGTTCGTCTCCCCAGTAACGCTGGTCATAGGGGCCGTATTCCTCGAAGCCCTGACTGACTCCGCCTCCTGGAACACCCAGGTTGCCGCTGATTGCTCCCAGGGCATCGATGGCCTGGATGGACTGATGGGCCAGGGCGTGGCGGTGCAGACCCCAGCCGAGAAGTATGGCGCTGGGCTTGGCCGTGATCAGGGTGACGGCCAGCAGTCGAGCCTGGGCCTGGGAAACACCCGCTCGCCGGCAGAGATCGTCCAAGCTGAATCGTCCCACCAAATCCAGAAAGGCTTGCACCCCCTCGGCGTGTCGCTCCAGGAATGGTTTGTCCTCGGCTCCGGCAGCCAGGATCAGCTTGGCCGCGGCCAGGGCCAGAAACACATCGCAGCCAGGGCGAACGGCTATGTGGTGATCCGCCAGGGCCGCGGAACGGGTCCGGGCCGGGTCGATCAGCAGGATCGGTCTGCCCTGCCGTCGCAATTCCCGGATGATCGGGACCAGGCTGACATTGGTGGAAACCGGATTACGGCCCCAGAGAATCATGGATCGGCTGTTGGCATGGTCCAGAGGATCATGGGAGACCCGATCGCCGACGCTGAGATTCTGGGCTGCCTGCCCGGTGCCGCCGCAAAGGGAACCGCGCAGGGTGGTCACGCCGCCCAGCAGGTTGAAGAAATAGCGGTTGAGCAGCTTCAAGGCCGTGCGCTCCCCGTATCCCTGGTAGTAAAGAATGGCCTCGGGACCGGATTCGAGGATTACCGCCTTGATTCGTTCCGCCACCAGGTCCAGGGCCGCATCCCAGGACACGATCTCCCAGCGCCCGTCGCGCCGGATCATCGGGGCCGTGACCCGTTCCGGGCTGTAAATCCTCCGGATATACCGAGCCGTTTTGGAACAGGCCGTTCCCCTGGTCAGCGGGTGATCGGGATTCCCGCTCAACCGGACCAAACGCCCGTTCTCCACCGTGGCCAAAAGCCCGCAGGTGCTGGGGCAGTCCCGGGTGCAGGTTGTTGGGATGATTTTTTTCATGGTCTTCGTTTTGTAGGTTTACTTCAGTGAATACCGCATTCCTGGCAACTCGCCGCAGTATGCGGCGAGGCCATACTCACGATTGGTTCAATTGAGAGTCGAAGGGATGCTGATCCTGCAAATGATGGCTTCAGCGGCAAGAGTCCCTGTTCGTACAAGGACCGACTATGCGTGGCAATATCGCCGGTTGTGCGGCTGGGGCGTGCCTGCTTTGCAGTGCCAGGCAGCCTCCCTGACAGCGGAGCATGAAGTCCTTGCAGGCCAAGCACTCCGAGGTGACGCTTTCATGGCGCACCGGGCGGACAAGCTTTGCGAAATGGCCCAGTACTGAGTTTCTGTCCGCAAAGACCGTGATGTCATCGATTTTCATGTCGTACATGGGCAGGCAGTATGATGCGGAAAGGTCTGGGTGGACATCGACAGACGGTTGGCAGATTCCACTGAACTTCGAGGAGACCCGTTCAAGATAGCGGCGGTCTTTCTCGTTGAGGTCGCAAAGCCGGACGCTACAGTCCAGCCCGGTCCGAACATCGCGTGATTCACAGGCTTTCACGAAGCCGACGATATGCGAGATGACGGACTTAGCGTCCCTGAGCTGATAGTGATTGTTGCTTGCGCTACCGCTGGGCCGCGAAATATCGTATCGGACGAAACGAACGCCGTAATCGTCAATGGCTTCAAGAAGATAGTCGTAGTCGAGATTCGTTGGGGAGAAGTTTTTGGAAAACGTCACCCTGCCCCCCAGAGCCGTCAGGTCGCGCAGGTTCGCCTTGATCCGCGAAAGCTGAAGGTCGGAATAATTCCGGGGATGATTGTAGTTGACGACGATGTTGGAGGCATGTTCAGCGAGAGTCTTCGCGATATGTTCCGCGAATAGGCAATTGGTGAAGACGACAATGTTCAATCCCCGGAGCTTGGTTTCCTTGATCATGGTTTCCAGTTCCGGATGGAGAGTTGGTTCCCCGCCGATGAACGCGATGGTCTGGATGCCGGCCTTTTTCGACCACCCCAGGAGCCTGTCGAAGTCGTCGGCGGAGATGTCGTGAGGATGGCGGCTCCGCGTTTCCCGCGCAAAGCAATAGTCGCAGGAAATGTTGCACCGATATGTTGTGAATACCTTGATCATTTGGAAAAGCTCTTTGGTTCTTTTTCCCGTATCCGGCCCGCGATATCGCGTTGTCAACGTTCCTCCGCTACCCTTTCAGACTTCGGCCAGTGATTCCATCAAAAAAGAGCATTTTTTCCGGATGATCGACCTTGACGGCCAGCGTGGTCCCAATTTCGGCTCCTTGAAAGTCCGCGGCGGCGACAAGAATTCGGGCTTCTCCGAAATCATTGCGGACGGTCAGAACGGATCGCGGTCCCAGGGGTTCGATGTCGACCAATTCTCCCTGTGACGTAGCCGAGGAGGGCGTCGTGACGGAGAGGTTCTCTGGGCGCAGGCCGACGTCGAATCCATTCGAGGCCGCGGCAAGGGCGGTGGACAAGTTTGGAGGCAAAGGCAGGCGGAATCCGAAGAACTCCAGCTTGGCGGGTTCGCCCGGCGAAATACGACCCTGGAGGATATTGATCAGAGGCGAGCCAATGAATTCGGCCGTCAGACGATGTGCTGGACGGTCATAGAGAGTCTGAGGTGAATCGACCTGAACGACTTCTCCGGACTGAAGCATGATCACCGTATCCGCCACGGCCAGAGCCTCATGGTAGTCCGGAGTGGCCAACAGGAAGGTTTTCCCGGACTCTTTCTGGAGCCTGCGTAGCTCGGAACGCAGTTCGATCCGGAGTTTGGCGTCAAGGCTGGACAGGGGCTCATCCAGCAGAAAAATGGCTGGATTCCTGATCAGAGCCCGGCCAAGGGCGATACGCTGTTTCTCTCCGCCGCTCATGGTTCCCGGAAGACGGTCGAGAATGCGACCGATATGGAGTGTTTCCGCGATCCCTAGGACTCGCTCCCGGATTTCGGTTTCAGGAACACCCTGGATCAACAAGGGGTTGGCGATGTTCAGATATCCGCTCTTGTTCGGGTAAAGGGCCAGGTTGTCGAACATCATGGCCACATCGCGGTCTTTCGGCTCCAAGCCGCCGACATCGCGTCCATTGATCAAAACGGAACCGGATGTCGGTTCATCCAGGCCGGAGATAATCCGCAACGTCGTCGTCTTTCCCGCTCCGGCCGCGCCAAGGAGCACCGTCAGCGAGTTCCGGGGAACGGTAAACGCGACGTCCTGCAAGGCTGTCGCCTTGCCGAAGCTTTTCCGGATGTTGCGGATTTCCAGACACGGCTCGGAAGCGGTTTCAGTTTGCCGGTTCACAATGATCCACCTTTGTTTCGTGAAGATCGATTCGAAGGTTCGAATCCGCGTCGAAAATGTGAAGAGTATTGAGGTCAAAGGCAATGTCCACGGCTTCTTCCGTCCTCGGCGGCAATACGGCGGCAGAGTCAAGGATATGGACGGCCTGCCCACCTATCTCGACGGTGATCACTCTTTCCGACCCCATTGTTTCCACCCGGGAAACAAGACCAGAAGCGTCTCCAGAACCGGGAGAAACAAGGCGCAGGCTTTCCGGGCCCACTCCCAGGATCACCCTGCCGGAGGGTATGGACACGAGGTTCAAGGTTGATGACAGGTTGAGGGAAAAAACACCATGCTCAAAATACAGTTGGTCCGCATGGTGCTTGAAGCGGCCCTGAAAGAGGTTCATGGGTGGTGAGCCGAGAAAGCCGGCGACAAAAACATGCCCCGGGCGTCGGCAGATTTCCGTGGTGAGTTCCACTTGAACGATTTTTCCGGCATTCATAACAGCGATCTTGTTCGCCAGGGACAGGGCCTCGATCTGGTCGTGGGTGACGTAGATGATAGTCAGGCCGATCTCCTGCTGCAAACGGCGCAGTTCCCTGCGCATGGCCAGCCGGGATTCCGCTTCGAGGTTGGAAAGCGGCTCGTCGAGTAGCAGAATGTCCGGTTTCGTGACCAGGGTCCGCCCGATGGCCACGCGTTGCAGTTCCGAGCCGCCCAACTCTCTGGCCGGTATTTTCAGCCGTTCCGTGATTCCTAGGAGTTCTGCGACTTCAAAGACCGCCTTGCTGATTTCCCGACGCGGCTTTTTTCTTATTTCCAGGCCGAAGGCGAGATTTTTGTAGACTGTCATGGAAGTGAAGACCGCGTAATCCTGGAAAACCAGCCCGATGTTTCGTTTCCCGGCCGGAATTTTCACGACGGATTGTCCATCGACATGAATGTCTCCGGATGTCGGCTGTTCAAGGCCGACGATCATGTTCAGAGTCGTGGATTTCCCGCACCCGGACGAGCCGAGCAAGGCGATAGTTTCCCCAGCGGAGATGGTCAGGTCAATATCATCCACCGCGACAACCGCCCCGTTGTCATATTCTTTTCGCAGGGCGACGAGTTCCAGTTTCGGCTTGCTCATTGCTTGATCGCTCCGAAGGTCATGCCGCGTGCCAAGTGAGACTGGATAAAGTAGCCGACGACAATCAGGGGCAGCATGGCCAGGACGGCCAAAGCCGCCTGGACGCCGTAGAGTGTGCCGGCGGTGGCCGTGACGTACTTGGCTAGCTGCACGGGAATGGTGTTGATGTTGCTGTAGGACAGTACAAGGGCGAAGAGAAATTCGGACCAGTTCAGAATGAAGATGAACATTGTCGTCGCAAACAGGCCGCCTTTTATCAAAGGTATGGTCACGGTGAGGTGTGCTGCCAGTCGCGACTTGCCGTCGATCATGGCCGCCTCCTCGATCTCTCTGGGAAGATCGTCCACGAAGCTTTTCAGCATCCACGTTGAAAACGGCAAGGTGATGGCCACATAGATGGCAATCAGCCCGGTGTACGTGTCCGTAAGGCCGATATTGGAAAAAATGATCACGAAGGGCACGGCGATGGCGGCTGGTATAAACATTCTTCCGGAAAGGATAACCAGAGGAGTCCACTTGCTGTTTTTTGCGTAGCGGGAGATGCCGATGGCCGAAAACAAGCCGATGGAGACCGAAAGAAGGGTCGCCGTCACCGAGGCGATGATCGAGCCGATGACGGCGCTTGTCGCCGCCTGACTGACCCCTCCGACCCCGTAAGCGCGAATCGCGTCCGGATCGAACAGGGTCTTGAAGTTGATCAGTGTGGGCTCCGAAGGGATCCAGATCGCTGGGGAGGCGTTCCAGTCCGTCGGTGGCTTGATGGCCGTCATGACGATCCAGAAAATCGGAAAAAGGGTCAGGATCAGGGCGACCAGCAGAATAATCGCCTGAAGCCGGGTAAGTTTCTTGGGTTCCGTCATCGATTGCCCTCCAGAAGTCGATCCCGCACCGGCAAGAGCATGAGGTGGATCAGCGTCAATGAGCCGATCAGGACGAGAAAGGCAGCCGCCGCAGCGTATGCCAGCTGGAAATCGTTGAAAGCGAGTTTGTAGATGTAGAGGCTGATGGTTTCTGTTGAAGAACCCGGTCCGCCCCTGGTTAGCATGAACACTTCGTCGAAAAGCTTGATCACTTCCATGGCCCGGATGATGAAAGCCACGATGATCACGGGCTTGAGCATGGGCATGACCACTCTCCAGAAGACCTGGCCAGGGCTTGCTCCGAGAATGATCGCCGCTCGAACCGGATTTTCGGGGATGGATTTCAGTCCAGAGAGCAAGATCAGGAAAAACAGCGGGGTCCAGTGCCAGACCTCGGTGATAATCACCGCGGCCACGGCATGGTTCGGGCTGCGAAACCACTGGACCGCTGCTTCGGCGCCGAAGATGATCTCCAGGATTTGGTTGATTGGGCCGTTGGATTGAAAAAGCATCCAGAATATGTAGCCGACCACCACGGGGAGGACCATCATTGGGGTCAAAAAGGCCGAGAACAGGAGCGATTTTCCCCGAAACTCGCGAAGAAACAGAACGGCGAGACCAAGTCCCAGGGAAAATTCCAACACCAGGCAGATGCCGGAAATCAACAATGTCCGGACAACAGCATGGACAAAGCGGTTGTCCCAGAACAACAGCTCGCTGTAATTCTCAAAGCCGATCAGATTGGCCTCCAGCAAGGTCCCGCGTGTCGGGGTCCAATTGGTGAAGCTCATGTACAGCGCGACCAGCAAGGGGATGACGAGGACGAATAGCGAGACCAGCAGTCCAGGCACGGTCATGTACCGGGAAATGCCCCGCCCGCTTTTTTTCCCGCGCGCCTCGGGCGTGGGGACAGCGTTTTGCTGGTCGATTGTGGTGGTCTTTGAACTCGCTTCAGTCTTCATTCTCACGCTTCCTCTGTTCTATTCGGCACGGGAGCGAACCATTTTCGGAAATATCGGGTTTTCCAGGATCGGGTTTTCCGGGCATGCCGGTCGCGCTTTTCACAGGGCGACCAGCATGCCTTGAGGGTATCTACCGATTTACCACTTGTCCGCGCCGCTGGCCTTGCGAATGGGTTCAGCCAGGTTTTTGGCCAGAGCCAGCCAGGACTTGAGCACTTTTTCCCTCCCGGTCCGCCGTGTGATCCGTTCAAAGGCTCTGGCCGCGTCGTCCAGGGCTTGCTTGGGGCTCTTTGAACCGGTCATGCAGGCATTGACCTCTCTGTCCAGAGCGTCCTGGTACTCAAATCCGCCTGGAAGGCAGAAGTCCGGAACGGTGTTGACCATGTTGTCGTAAAGGATCTGGAGGTACTCGAGGGAGTAGGTGTCGATGAGCCGCTGGGTAGGAGCGAGCATGTGATTTCTCCGGTAAGGGTCCGAGTATCCGCCAAGGTAGGGGATGGCGTCTGCGGAGATAGTCGGGGAAGTCATCCACTGGGCGTAGGCATAGGCCAACTCGGGGTTGGCCGAATACCTGGAGACCGCATATCCATATCCCCAGCAGAACAGACCCGCGTACAGCAGCGTTCCGTCGGCCAGAGTGTCCGCAGGCATGACCGTGGCCCTGATGTTTCCAGTTGTGGCCGGACCAGTGGACGGGGCCTTGGAGTATTTGTACCCGGACGGCCAAACAATGTTCATGAATCCTTCACCCCGGCCAAAGGCGTTGTAGTTCGAGGACCAGGTGAAGCTGAAGGCGTCGGGGTGCAGGAACTCATTCATGGCCAGCATGTCTTCCAGAGCAGCGACGCCTTCATCGGAATTGAAGGTCGGATTCAGCTCGTTGTCGAAATAGAGCCGACCCTTGGAAATGAGCCGCTGCATGAACATCCATTTGACGTAGTACGGGGATCTGTACTCCAGGCTGCCGTAGAAGCCTTCCGATGGGTTGTGCATGAATTTTGCCAGGTTATAGTACTCCTTCCAGGTGTGCGGCACGTCCAGCTTGTATCCGTGGGCGTCCTCGAAGGCCTTGGCCTTGTTGGGATCGTCGAGATGATCGGAGCGGCAGAGCAGTGTGATCTGATCTCCGTCGTTCAGCAGTCCGGCGACACGACCGTTGTAGAGCTGGGCATGGTGGCTGGCGGGAAAGACGACCCCCCACTCCGGATGGAACAGTTCCGGGTCATATTGTTCGGTCCATTCGGTCAGATCGTAGATTACGCCAGCGTCGATCCAATCGGGGTAGGACATGGCGGTGGGCATCATCACATCGTAGGTTCCGGTCCTTGCGACCGCTTCCTGCATGCCCTTGGTATGCACAACTTCATCCGGTTCCTCGATAAACTGTAACGTAATGCCCAGTTCGTCTCTCCACTTGTCCACATAGGGAGTCATGTTGCCGATGGAGCCCGTGGGGATGAGCAGGGTCAAGGTTTTCTTTTCGGCCTTGGCCGCGGCGGCCTTGGCCAGTTCCCAGGCCCGCTCCTCGGCGGCGTGGATTGCGGCGAACGCCTTGGTAGCGCCCAGGGGGGACAAACTGACGGCATTGGCCACGAATGCAGACACCCCAAGGATGGACATGTTGCGTAGAAACTTGCGACGGCTGAGTTTGCCTTCATCATAATGTCGCAATGTTGTGTGGACCTTTTCCTGATTTTGCTGTCGCATTTTTAAACCTCCGGTTGACTGGTTGGTGTCTTGGAATGGTTAAATATTACCCTGCCATGTCTGAAGCGTTGGCTTGAAGCGTATGGCGGACATAGGAGTTTTGACATGGGTTTCCGACGCAGAATTCCATGTTTCGTCCTGTCGGATCCATGATCGTTGCAAAGATGGTCTCAAATGCGACCTCGGACGATTCGTCTTGAAAGCCGTGGGCGCAGATACACCGTGGATAATTGGTGTGATCGCGGGTCAGTTCCTTCAATTGCTCTGGTCCCAGCTTCCCTCGCTCACGGCGCAGATAGTTGTCCGCGACCTGCTTGCGGACCATACTGCCGCCGTGGCTGAGCCAGTTCGGCGTCTCAAATCGCCGCATGGTCGAGCCCACATAGTGGTTCGTATGAGCCAGAGGGCCATCCATGGGCAGGATTTCATACCGGGTGGCCGAGGTCTCCACGCAAAATGCCGCTTCCGGAGAGGCGAGTTGATAGTTCAGGCCGCTGGCCCGGGACGTGAAAATGACCTTGCCCAGGGCATCGCCGATCCGTTCGGAACCCAGCACCGCGCGCATGGCAAAGGGGTAAATCACCCCCGGTCGCGCGTCCGTGGCCACGATCTTGTTGATCACGGCGCAAATCCCGACGCTGTTCAGTCCGACAAGCCCGAGGATTCCCGCCAGGGTGACGATCAGCATTTCCGGTCCCGAGGCCGGCTTGACCCGAAGCAGGCATAGAAAGTCGCGGTAGTACCGCTCCATGTCGTAGGTCTGGCCCAGGAAGGGCCTGCCTTCCAGCCCATCATGCCCTGACACGTTGAAGGTCGTGCAGCCCCAGAGTCGATTGGGGAGGAGGATTCCTCCCAGGCCGGGCGCCCGCAAGTCCTCCAGTTCCAGGAAGGTGTTCAGCAGGACCACGGCCTCGAAGTCGATGCCCGCGCCATCGGCGATTCCTCGCATTTCCTGAACAAGGTCCGGTGAGAACCGCTCCAGAAAGCCGATATTCTGCATGGCAAAGCTCGAAAGCCGTTCGTGTTCGATGTTGAACCATGGATTGTTGACGTCGTGGACATTGGTGATTGTCCCCGCGAAGGCCCGGATTTCAGTTTTCATACCGGATCCGTGCGCGAGGCCGATTTCGTATGGAGATCCGGATAGCTCCAAAACAGGAATGTGCGGCGTACTCATTGTTGTTCCGTTTTTCGAGGTAAGGGAAGGGAGTTCTGTCCCGTTCGCCTAGATGAATTCCATGAAGTAATCCCATTCCCAGGGATCGACGCGGTTGTTGAAGCTCGGCGTCCCGTAGTCCTCGAACTGGGCCTTGGCGGTTTCGACCTCGAACTTTTTGACCGCCAGGACGAGTTTGATGAATTCCGGATCAAGAACGGCGTGGAGATCCGTGTCGGCTTCGAAAGCCTGGATCGATTCGTCCAGACTGAAAGGCAGCTTGGGCACGTCGTCCCGGGTGTAGGCGATGTCCATGACCGGCTCGGGAAGGTCCGCGACGGACATGATGCCTTCCAGTCCGGCGGCAAGGGTGCAGAGGGCCAGAAGGTAGGGGTTGGTTCCGCCACAGGCGAGGCGGTTTTCGAGGTGGGTGCTCTGTCCGCGGCATCCCTTGACGCGAATGCCCACGGTTCGGTTCTCCATGCCCCATGTCGCGCTGTGCGGTGCGAAGGAATTGATCCGATAACGCTTGTAGCAGTTGATGGTCGGTGCCGTGAAAATTGAATTCGCCTTGGCGTGCTTGAGGAGGCCGGCGATAAACTTTCTGGCCAGATCGGACAGCCCAAATGCTTCCTCCGGGGCGTCAAAGGCATTTTTGCCGGTCCGCTTGTCAATGAGACTGACGTGGAAGTGCGAGCCCGAGGCGCTGGAGTCGATGAAAGGCTTGGTCATGTAGGTCGCGATGTAGCCGTGCTGAAGCGAAATCTCCTTCAAACCCGTCTTGAAAAGAAAAGCCGTATCCGCAGCCTGCAGGCCGTCCTTGTAGTAAAGGTTAATTTCCTGCTGCCCAGGGCCGTGTTCGGAATTTTGAGTAATGATCCGTACCCCGGCCATGTCCATCTTGCGCATCAGGTCATAGGTGTATTCAAGGTCGAAATTGTTTTTCAACGTCACGAATATCGGTTGGCCCTGATACACCGGGGTCCTTGTTTCCGCATGTAACACGTAGAACTCGAATTCATAGCCGAGTCGGCAGATGTAGCCCATCTCATCAAAGGTGTTAATGATTTTTTTGAGCAGCAGTCGTGGGGAGGACATGGAAGGAGAGCCGTCGTACCAGAACGGATCAACGGTGATGTTGGCTGTGTTCGGAACCCAGGGCAAGATGGTGAATGTCGACAGGTCCGGGACCGTGAGATGGTCAGCGAAGCAAACCTCTTCCGCGCAACCTGTTCCGCTGGGAACGAGCGACTGCACATCCAGGCCCAGTAGCCCACCGTAAAAATTCAAGCCGTCCTCCAGATAGTTCAGAAAATTACCGATGGGTACGGTTTTGCTTCTAGAGATGCCGTGGAGGTCGGCCTGTTCAAAACGTATGAAATGGATATCATGGTCCCGAATGGTTTTCATGATTCGTTCAATCGAGCTTGGATTCGTGGAAATGCTGGACATTGTTTTTCCTCTTTTGGAATATTTTAGGGAGTGTGTCTGATTTATTCCTCAACTTTTCAATTTTCTACCTATCAATTCGCGTGCCGATGATGCTTGTTTTTGTTTATTATTTTGTAATTATTGATTTAATTTTTTTTTATTTACGTTTCTGTTTTTGGAAGTGCCTGAAGGTCCCTGCCCAGAGAGCGAGGGCGGGCGCTTTAATTCTTAAAGATAATAATTTTTTTTGTTTTTTTAAAATAATTAATTGATTTAAAAGTATATTTTAAAATTATTTTATTATTGATTTGCATGTCTTTATTTGGCATGTATGTATATATTACAAATTTGACTATTAGGAGATATAGTTCATGAGGCGTCAGTTGGACGAACAGGCCCTGTCTCTGCTGTGTGGTTATGCGGAGCAGTGCGACCAGGGCATCGTGGTCATCGATCCTGAGGGTTGTGTCGTTTACGCGAATAAAAGCCGCCAGCCGATTTTGTGCACCATTGACGGTGTGTGGAGACTGGAGCTTTCGTGTGTTCTTCGAGATCAGGATGGGCGTACAACATCCTTGGGGACTGCCCTCGACTTGGTTCGGAGTGGCGAGGGCAAGCAGGAATTGGAATTTGAGTGCAACTGCGGGAAGGAAACAGAAGTCATGGGTGTGCGGCTTCTGCCTCTGGGCGGCTACTCCGGGTTTGTCCTTCTAGAAACCCGCATCATCCCAATAACTTCTCGGCTTCGTCAGGCGCTGCTAGCCGAAAGGACCACCAGGCGGCGGATAGAGCACTTGTCTCGACGCGGACGCGCCCTGTTCTATCAGGTCATCGAGAATCTGCCATTGTTTGTCTACATGCAGCGTCCGGACTACAGCGTTGCCTATGCCAATAAAAAAACGCGGATTTTTTATGGTGAAACCACTGGACGGCTCTGTTACGAGGTCTTTGCCGGACGGAGTTCTCCCTGCCTTCAGTGTCCGACTTTTCGTGTCTTTGAGACGGGAAAGCCAGAGGAGTGGGAATTCAAGGACCGGCTCGGAAGGACATTTCGAATCTATGATTACCCGTTCGAGGATGAAAATGGCCAGCCTCTGGTCATGGAACTTGGGGTGGACCTCACCGAACTAAAGCGTGTCGAGCGTGAACTGTATCAGGCACAGAAAATGCGCGCTGTTGGTGTCTTGGCCGGGGGCATCGCCCACGACTTGAACAACAACCTGGTGCCGATCATCTTCAATGTCGACTATGCGCTGGGCAAGTCTGTCGACCCGATGATCAACGAGCCGCTGAGCGAGGCCTTACGTGCGGCGTACCGTGCCGCGGACCTGGTGGAGCAGGTTCTCGATTACAGTCGCCAACAGAACTTAAGGCGATTTCCCCTGCGCTTGGTTACCTTGGTCCAGGAAAGCCTGGATTTGCTGCAAGCCTCGCTCCCGGCCAGTGTTCACTTATATGCCGACTTTCAGACTGAGCGGGACTGGATTTCGGCGAATCCGTCACAGATTCAGCAACTCCTGCTGAATCTGTGTCGAAACGCCGTACAGGCCATGCCGGGTGGGGGCGAACTCTCCGTTCGGGTGAGTGGCGTGCACACGGACGGTTTTGTGGAGCGCATCCAGGAGCGACTGCCCCAGGGCGAGTACGTTGTGCTGGAAGTGGTGGATACCGGGGTCGGCATCGACCTCGAAAATGTGGACAGGGTATTCGAGCCTTTTTACACCACCAAAAGGGATCGTGGAGGAACCGGGATGGGATTGGCCGTCGTACATGCCATCGTGGCCAGCAATGGTGGGGATATTCGGGTTCACAGCTCACCGGGTGAGGGGGCGCGGTTTGTCGTCCGGTTGCCGTTCGTCGATCCTTCCACAATGCAGCCCCAGGATATGGGACAGGAACGGAAACATGGTCGGTATGAAGGTTCGGCAGAGCATCGCTCTATGCGACTGCTTCTGGTGGATGACGACATGGGAGCCTTGAACGCGATGCAACGCGTACTGCGCGAGGCCGGGTTAGATGTTGTGACCGCGGAGAACGGAGAGCATGGGTTGAAACAGTTTATCATGGCAGACGAGCCGTTCGACCTGATCCTGGCCGACCATTCCATGCCCGGCATGTCAGGAATGGAAATGGCCGAAAACATCCTTGAGCAGGAGCCGAAAGCCACCATCGTCATTTGCACCGGACACGTGGAAGCGCAACTAGAGAAGCAGGCCAGAACTGTCGGTATAGCGGGTTTCCTGATGAAGCCCATGACCCCGGGCATGCTGCTGGAAAGTGTCCGCCGCTACCGGAGAAGAGATGGATGAGCTTGCTTACTGCCACCTTTTGCGGCGACATGGTCGCGAGAATACGCTGCAACCTGTTTTCATTTTCGGACGGCGCTCAGGAGTTGGCCTCCGGCGCATGGCGGTACAGGTATGGCTAGAGTATTGATCATTGATGATGAAGTGATGGTCCGTCGGACATTGCAACGCTGCCTTGAGGACATGGGCCATGAAGCCTTCGTGGCCGGGAGCCTGGAGCAGGGAGCGGCCCTGGCATCGCGGGATATGGACGTGATTTTCCTGGATCTCGGGCTTCCGGACGGCAAGGGGCAAAAGGCCATAGACACGCTTCGGGCAAGCTCTTCCAGACCGGAGATTATCGTCATTACCGGCCTTGGAGACAACTACGGAGCGGAGGAGGCTTTGCGCCGGGGAGCCTGGGACTACATCCGCAAGCCAGCCTCACCCATGGTTGTTCGTTCGGCCTTGTTTGGAGCCCTGGAGTATCGGGCAAAGCACAAGGGAGAGCAAATCAGTGCCAAGGTTTTTGATGATTGCGGCATGATCGCTCAAGGGGCCGTGATGCGGCACGTCCTGGAGGCGCTTGCAAAGACGGCCGACAGCGATGCTAATGTCCTGATTCTCGGCGAGACCGGGGTTGGCAAGGAGTTGGCCGCCAGGGCAATTCATGCCAACAGTGCGCGTAAAGACGGGCCGTTTGTCGTCGTCGATTGCTCAAACCTCTCCGAAACGCTTTTGGAGAGCACGCTTTACGGTCACACCAAGGGGTCATTTACCGGGGCCGTCTCGGATCGCGGAGGTCTTGTTGTTGAGGCCGACAAGGGGACACTGTTTCTGGATGAAGTCGGGGAACTGCCCATCGCCATGCAGAAGTCCTTTCTGCGGGTTCTTCAGGAAAAACGATTCCGGCCTGTAGGTGCTTCCAGGGAGTATCGGAGCGACTTCAGGCTACTAGCTGCGACAAACAGAAACCTGGAAGCGATGTCCACGGAGGGATTGTTCCGGAGCGACCTGCTGTTCAGACTGCGGACCCAGGAGGTACAGCTCCCACCGTTACGGGAACGGGAGGGAGATCTGGAAAGACTGGCGGACTACTTTGTCTCGATGACCTGCGATCGATACGGGATAGCCGAGAAGCGTCTTTCCAAGCAGCTTCTCAAGGTTTTTCAGAGCTATCAGTGGCCGGGCAACATCCGGGAAATGCGAAATGTTATCGAATCCACTATCATAGAGGCCGGCAAGGACAGTGTAGTTTACCCAAAGCACTTACCGGCGGCTGTTCGTCTGTCTCTTCTGGTGAATGGAGAAAAAGACCGGGGATGCGTCGACATGCACCCTCCTCGCGAATTGGCTGAGCCAAAGCCCTTCATTATTCCACCTTATGAAGAATACAAGGCGATATGCAACCGAAAGTATTTCAAGGAACTCCTGCTTGCCAGCGAAAACGATCTCGCCAGGGCGAGCGTCATCTCCGGGCTGAGTATTCCCAGTATTTATCGACATCTTGGCTTGGCAAGAATCCCGACACCTCGAAAAAAAAGAAGTTGAGTGAGAGTGTGGCGGCTCATGAAATAGTCAATCGACCCTAACAGTGAAAAAACTCCCAATTGCTTCGCCGCTGTCCGGCACCCACATGGACTGTCAAACTTTGCAAACCTCAAAGTACCCCACACATTCGGTGGGTGCCGGATTCAAACTCTCACGTATGAATAACCATCTATCGACATTGAACTTTTTTTGCTCCTTGCCCTTGGGATTTTTGAACGGACTGCCGGATAGGGACTTTTTCAACACTCAGCAAAAGGCAGTGTGTCTAAGATTGATCTATGGTAGCTCTTTTCTTCCACTTCACCCACTCTTCCCGGGCCCGTTGGGCCCGGAGGGCCTTGCGTTGGGCCTTTTTGCCGCGGGCTTTGAGTTCGGGCATCAGGCCGAAGTTGACGTTGGAAGGCTGGAAGTTTTTTGCCGGGGTGCGCAGGTGCAACAGGAGCGCGCCCAGGGCGGTTTCCGGGGGAGGTGGGGGCAGGTGCCGGCCTTGGAGTCGGGCTGCCAGGGCGTGGCCCAGCCAGAGACCGCAGGCCGCTGATTCCACGTAGCCTTCCACGCCGGTGATCTGGCCGGCCAGGAAGACGCCGGGCTGGGTGCGCAGTTCCAGGTCCGGAGTCAGGGCCGCAGGGGCGTCGACGTAGGTGTTGCGGTGCATGCTGCCCAAGCGCAGAAATTCCGCTTGTTCAAGGCCGGGAATCAGGCGGAAGACGCGTTCCTGTTCCGGGTAGGCCAGCTTGGTCTGGAACCCAACCAGGTTGAAGGCGTTCTTGTCCCGGTTTTCGGCCCGGAGTTGGACCACGGCAAAGGGTTGGGTTCCGGTGCGTGGGTCCACCAGTCCCACGGGCTTGAGCGGACCAAAGGCCATGGTCATCTCCCCGCGCTCCGCCAGGGTTTCGATGGGCAGACAGGCCTCGAAATGCAGAGCCTTTTCGAAGTCCCGAGCTGGAACCTTGCGCGCGGCCAACAGTTCGGCATGAAGCTGGCGGTAGGTCTGCTCATCCATTGGACAGTTCAGGTAGTCATGCTCCTCGGGATTGTAGCGTGACCCCCAGAACGCGACGTTCATATCGATGGAATCCGCATTCACAATGGGGGCGATGGCGTCATAAAAATAAAGATGGTCCGTCCCCACTTTCCGGCACAGGTCGTCCGCCAGTTCCTCTCCGGTCAACGGGCCGGCGGCAACCACCACGACATCCGTTTTCCGTAACTTCGGGTCATCCAGGGTCCGGATTTCCTCCCGAACCAGCGTGATCAACGATTCGTCCCGAATGCAGCGGGTGATCCACTGCGCGAACAGCTCCCGGTCCACGGCCAGGGCCTTGCCCGCGGGCACCCGGGTGGCTCGGGCAGCGGCCATGACCAGACTCTCCAGGTCGGTCATTTCCAGCTTGAGTAGCCCCACCGCGGATTCCGGCTCGTCGGAGCGCAAGGAGTTGGAGCAGACCAGTTCGGCCAGGCTCGGGCTGGAGTGGGCCGGCGAAAAGCGGCCTGGTTTCATTTCGAACAGGCGCACGGCAATCCCGGAGCGGGCCAGCCGCCAGGCGCACTCGCATCCGGCCAGCCCGCCGCCGATCACGGCCACGGTTCGCGGTCTGTTTTCCAGGTCCCTCTCGGTCATGGAGGCACTCATTTGATTCGCTGCGTCAAGATTACTCATGGTGATAGCGCTCCAGCGCGCCGTCCGGATCCACTTCCTTGCAGGTCCAGGAGCCGGGCTGGAGGCTGTAGCGTCGAAGAGTCCAATTTTCGTGGTCAATAGCGTCTATATAGCCATGTCCGTTTGGTGAGAGAACATCAACAACAAGATCCAGTTCCGGCTCCAGATCCAGATACTTTCCTTCATATTCCACATCCAACGCGTTGTTTTGATGCGGCGTAAATATCTGCGGATTCAGCTGGTGTTGAATCTGGGACAGCCTGTTGGGGTCTATCCCACTGATGCGGCCAAAAATGCGCAGGGAAAATTTCACGTTGACCTCCAGGTATCATGTGGTGGGACAAGCCGCGGCGAAAATGCATGCTTCCGAAGCCAGGGTGTTCTAGGTCGAATCATTCTTGACGGCAAGGTTCGGGATTGTCTTAGACATCAGAGGGAACGTCCTCCCTGCTCGGGATGGTTTTTTCTGGCGTTTGGCCTTGTAATTATGGTAAAAGAACAATAGCAGAAAAACTGTTTCCAAAATTCACCGATGGACCTGAATCCGTCATGAGGTGATTATGCGTGCATGGGCATTGCGACTTTTCGCTGTCCTGATGGCAGCTTTTCTCCTGGTAACGGCCTGTGGACAAAGGCCAGTACGCATCGGGTTCGCCGGGCCGTTGACCGGCCCGTATTCCGACTTGGGAGTCCATGGGCGCAACGGAGCGCAGCTGGCCTTGGAAGAGATCAATGCTTTGGGCGGTGTCGCCGGTCGCCGCCTTGAATTGGTTGTCCAGGACGACGGAGGTACCGAGGACGGTGCTGTGGAGGCTATCGCGAAGCTGATCCAGGCCCGTGTCGTGTCGATTATCGGCCACATGACCAGCGCCCAGTCCATAGCCGCATTGCCCGTGGCCCAGGAGGCGGGCATGATCCTGCTCAGCCCGACCACCTCCACACCAGAATTGAGCGGGATCAAGGATGTCTTTTTTCGTATTCAACCGTCGACGGACACAGCTGCGATGGTTCTTGCGGAATATGCGGCCCTGGATATGGGACTGGATCGGATTGCCTCGGTGCGGGACGAGGCCAACCAAGGCTACTCTGCGCCTTTTCACCATGCCTTTGCCCAGGAATTCCAGGTTCATGGAGGTGACATTGTTCTGGAGCTGACTGTGAAATCGAGGGATTATCCGGATTGGCTCAAGGTGGCCGAAGCGTTGAATAAAATCGACCCTCAGGCTGTTTTGTTTATTCTTTCGGCTCGGGATGCCGCGGCCCTGGCCCAGGCAATGCATTTAAAGGGCCAGTTTCTTCCAGTGATCAGCTCTGGTTGGGCCATGACTGATGAACTCTTTACCGCTGGTGGGCGCACTGTGGAAAAGATCATTTTTGCCGGCCATACCTTCCGTCAAAAACCCAGCGAGGCGTATTCTCGATTTGAGCAGCACTACCGGGAGCGATTTGGCCACTGGCCCTCTTTTGCGGCCCGATATGCCTACGATGCCTTGCACGTCATGGCTCTGGGCCTGGAGAGGACCCAAGGTAGCCGCAACGGCTTGGCCGAGGCCTTGAGTAAAATCCGTGACTACCCCGGACTGGATTGGCCGATTACCATTGACGCTTATGGCGATACCTTTGGTCCCATCTTTGTTACCATGGTTCGCGACGGACAGTTCACGACCTTGAAAAAGATTCCCAAAAGGCAGGGGCAATGACGCCCCTCTCGCTGAGTACATTGCTGCGACGCTATCTGGCGTTGCGCATGTTACTGCCGGGTGTGCTGCTGGTTCTGGTTGTGGCTGCATTACTGGGATGGCATCGGTGGCTGGAAGTCCAGCGGGCCCAAAATCAGCAAGCGTTGCTGGTATCCGAATATGTTGCAATTTACCTCAGATTTTCTTCCGAAGTGGTGAACATGCTGGTTGCAGTTGATCCGGAACTGGGGTTTTCCCAGGTAACGGCATCGTATCGAGAACATTCCCAGGCCTTCGAACGGATCATTCTTCTTTCGGATCACGGGGCAGTTCTGCAGGCTTATCCACCGGTTGGCACATTGCTCGACTATTCGCGTCTGCTTCCGGACAGGCAGACCGAGAGTCATCGGGCATCGAAGATTTCCTCGCCCTATATGGCTCCCCTCAGTAACAATCTCACCGTGAGTCTGTTCAGCCACAGGTTGGACGGACGTCTCGTGGTTGGTGAGCTGAATCTGCTGACTCTGCAGAATTTCATTGCCGGACTGGGGTATGACACCCAGGGAAAACTTGTTTTCATCACCGACCGGTTTGGGAATGTTTTGGCCCACCCCGACCGCACCGTGGTCGACCAGCAGGCCAACCTGGGGGATCTGGTCCCGGTTAGCCGGGCACTGCGGGGAGCAACCGGCTTTCTCGGCGTTCATGCCATGCAGGATTCACGATATCTATTCAGCGCCTCCCCGGTGCGCGGTGGGGAGTGGTTTGTTTTTACCGCCTGGAATGCCCAAAAGCAGTTTTTTGGCGTTCTGGTCATGCTGGCCCTTTTCGTGATCACCTTGCATGTTCTCCTCCTCATTGCGGTCCGGCTTTTGCGGCGCAAGCTGGAATTGGAAGTTTCCGGGCCGCTGCAGTTGTTCGCCCAGGCCATGGATCGTTTGGAGCACGGCGAGGAGCGGAATGGGAAAAAGTCGTTGCCGTTGTCGGCACCATTTCGTGAATTGGATTTGCTGCAATCCCGTTTTCTGGACATGACCACGGCTATTGAGCAACGAGAGCGGGAATTGCGACAGAGTGAGGAGCGTTTTCGTGATCTGGCAGGTGCATTGCCGGAGAGCGTTTTCGAGATGAATCTGTACTGTGTGTTGACCTATGTGAATCAAAAAATCCTGTCACGGTTTGGCTACACCCGGAAGGATGTCTCGTCCGGGCTGAACCTGATGGACCTGGCTGTTGTCAAAGAACGCAAGATGCTTTTCAAGCATGCAGAAAAGGTGGTGCGGGACGAGCAGATGGGGCCGCTGGAGTTTACCGCGCTGACCAAAGACGGAAGGACGTTTCCAGCCCAGCTGCACTGCGCAGCAATCCTGGTACAAGGCCTGCCTTACGGTGTTCGCGGGTTTATTATCGACATGACGCATACCATAGAGGAGCAAGGGCAACGTTTGGCCATGGAACGACAAATGCTGCACACCCAGAAGCTGGAGAGCCTTGGGGTGCTGGCCGGAGGCATCGCCCACGACTTCAACAACCTGCTGGCCGCGATCCAGGGGAACCTGGATCTGGCTTTAATGACCGTCCCGAAGGATTCCACAGGGTATGCCCGAATCCGTCAAGCTGACAGCGCGGTTCGTCGAGCCTCGGAGTTGACCCGCCAGATGCTGGCCTATTCCGGAAAAGGACGGCTACAGGTCCAGCATGTCGATCTGAGTGAGTTCGTGCGTGAGAATCTCGCCATGCTCCAAGCCGTGATTTCGAAGACGGTCACCCTGGACTTGCGACTGGAAGAGGGTTTGCCGTTGATTTCGGCGGATTTCGGCCAACTGCAGCAGGTGGTGATGAACCTGATCACCAACGCATCAGAAGCCATGAATACGCAACCAGGGACCATGACCGTCTCCACCTTGGCCCGGGAATGCGACGCGCTGTTCCTGAGTCGGAGTCGGATACTGGAAAAGCCGGACCCGGGGCGGTACGTGATGCTGGAAGTGCGCGATACGGGAACAGGTATTGATGAACGAACCATGGAGCGTCTGTTCGACCCGTTTTACACCACAAAATTTACGGGGCGAGGTTTGGGACTGGCTGCTGTGCAAGGCATCGTCCAGGGTCATGGCGGGGCGATCATTGTGGAGAGCGAGCCGGGACGAGGAACCCTGTTTCAGGTGCTCTTTCCTGTGACTCGTGACATCGTTGCAACCTTCGAACACAGTTCTGCTGAGGAAGAACTTCCAGAGGCCTTTCAAGTGTCTGATCAACCCCAGGGCATGGTGCTGGTGGTGGACGATGAGGTGATGGTTCGTGAGTTGTGCGTGGAGGCGCTGGAGTTCCTGGGCTACCAGTCCATGACTGCTGTGGATGGCGAGGATGGAGTACGGGTGTTTCGCGAATACCAGGAACATATCAGTTGCGTCATTCTGGATCTGACCATGCCCAAGATGAATGGGGTTGCCGCGTTGCAAGCCATGCGCTCAATCCGCCCCGACGTCAAAATCATCCTGTGCAGCGGCTATAACGAGCAGGAGGCCACCCGGAATTTCCTCAACGATGCTCCCACAGCCTTCCTGAAGAAACCGTTTGCCGTGAAGGAACTCAGCACTCTTCTGAAACGGATGATGGGCAAAGACTGAAGGCTGTAGCCGACCAACTCACCGGCAGCCGGACCAACTTGCGGGCTTTGTTTTGGAACAGAACGAAGCCCTTGTCCCGGCCGTGCAGGTAGAGGTCCCGGGTGATGGCCACGTCGTGGCGGCAGTAGGTGATGATTTTGTCGATTTTTCCCTGTTTCCACCACTTCAGGGCGTCCAGTCCATTGCCTGATTTTGGAGCGTTCAGGGTATGCCGGGCCAGGTGGTCCAGGGAGAGGCGGTAGCCCAGGCGCTCATGAACCACCTGGAGCATGTCCAGGGAGGGCAGGGAACAAAAGTCGAAATCCAGGACGCCACGAAGCACTTTGTAGTCGAAATTCAGGATATTGAAACCCACCACCAATTCGAATTCCCGCAGCTTTTCAACCAACCGGGGAATGTCTTCCTGGAGATAGTCCAGAAAAGCGTCCCCCTTGGAGTCGTACAGCACGGCACAGCTCACGCCCATCAGGTCCGTATGGTTCCAGCCGCCGACTTCCTGGGCTGAGTAGCGGGTTTCCACGTCCAGCACGGCGAAGCGAGGGAGTGCGGCGGTGCGGGAGGATTGCCCAGAAGCGCAAAGAGTATTTTGCGTGTCCGCCCCGTATTCCACCGATGTTTCAGCTACCAAGGAAAGTACCGGGCTTGCGATGGGCACCGGACCAGGGGGGGCATGTGACACTATGTCCGGGCTCGCCATTTGAACGGATCGTGGTCTGTCGGCCTTGACCCATCCCTGCCGCCCGGTCCCTCCACCCAGGGCCTCCAGCACGGCCAGGGCGGCCTGTTTGTCGATGGGGCGATTGCCGGAGCCGCATTTCGGGGAGTGGACGCAGCCCGGGCAGCCGGTTTCACAGGAACAGCCGTGCACGGCCTCCAGGGTGCGCTGGAGCATGGTTTCGGCCCCGGCGTAGGCCTGGCGGGTCAGGCCGATGCCGCCGGGAATGCCGTCGTAGACGAACACTGCGGCCCGGTCCAGGTCTTCGTGCAGGGGCGTGGAGATACCGCCCAGATCGTTCCGGTCCGTGAGGATCAGCAGGGGCAGAATTCCGATACAGGCATGCTCCAGGGCGTGGATACCGCCCATGAAGTGCATCTGGCGGTTTTCCAGGGAGTGGCGCACGGTCTCCGGGATGATCAGCCAGAGGCCCTCAGTCTCGAAAACTTGCTCCGGCAGGTCCAGTTCGACCACTTCCAACAATTTATGGCCGCGCAGGGCCCGACGTTCGAAGGCCGGGTAGCGCTGGGTGATTTCCAGCCGTCCCAGGTGGACGGTGGTGTTCCAGAGCGACCGGGAGACCTGGGTGCCCAGGATGCGGGTGCGCTTTTCACCGCGGACCCGGGTGAAGTAGTTCACCTTGGCCGGGAGAACGAAGACCGAGCCGGTCTCCAAGTCCAGGCGTTCCACCAGGTATGTCTTGCCCTGATGCAGGTAGACCGCGCCGGGGTGGGTGTCGGTGCAGGCCCGGTGCCAGTCCATCAGCCCGATCTGCTCACCGGTCTCGCCGTGAAAAATCAGCAGGCTCCGGCCGCTGCCCCGCAGGCCGACTTCCCGGTGCGGGTTCTCGTCCGGGCAGATCAGCCTGCGCCCGTCCGCGCTACGCATCAGCCCGCCCCGGTTGAGCAGGGCCTCGGCCAGTGTGCGGACATGTTCCTCCCGCATCAGGGGCTCGTCCTGATCCAGGGGCAGATCTGCGGCGGCGCAAAGCAGATGCTGCTCCATGATCGCCGGATTGGCCGGATTGAGCACCGCGGCCTCGGGCGGGCTGGAGAAGAAGACGTCCGGATGGCGGATGAAGAACTTGTCCAGGGGATTCTCGTAGGCCAACAGGGCCACGGCGGATTCCTGACCGCCACGCCCCACCCGTCCGGCCCGCTGCCAGGTGGCCATGATCGAGCCGGGGTAGCCCACCAGCAGGCACAGATCCAGATCCCCGATGTCAATGCCCAGCTCCAGGGCGCTGGTGGAAATCACCGCCAACAGCCGACCCGAAGTCAGGTCCGCCTCGATCCTCCGGCGCTCCCTGGGCAGGAACCCGGCCCGGTACACGCCGATCCGATCCCGGAACTCCTTCAGCCGCTGGGCGGACCAGATGCCCAGCAGTTCGGTCATTTTCCGCGATCCCGTATAGATGATTGTCCGCAGCCCTTGAAGCAGGGCCTGCTCCAAAAGCGTCAGGGCGGTTTGGGACGGCCCCTGGGCCGCGTCCAGGAACAGCATGTGCTTGCGACCCTGGGGCGCGGTGTTTTCGGTGATCAGTTCCGCGTCCCGTCCGGTCAGCTCCCGGCTCAGCTCTACGGGGTTGTGGATGGTGGCGGAACAACAGACATAGGCCGGCCTAGTTCCGTAGTGGGCGCAGATCCGTTCCAAACGGCGGAAGACCCAGGCCATGTGCGAGCCCATCACTCCGCGGTAGACGTGGACTTCGTCGATGACCACGAAGCGCAGGTTCCGAAACAGATCCCGCCAAAGATGATGGTGGGCCAGCAGGCCCAGGTGGAGCATGTCCGGATTGGTGATCAGGATCCGGGGCGGCTCCCGGCGGATTCGGGCCCGGTCCTGGTTGTCCGTGTCCCCGTCGTACACGGCCAGGGTCGGTCGGCGCTCCCGGGGCCAGCCGCCGACCATCTCCCGCAGCCCGGCAAGCTGATCCTGGGCCAGGGCCTTGAGCGGGAAGAGATACAAGGCCCGGGCCGCAGGATCGCGGTACAGGGCCTCCAGCACCGGCAGGTTGTAGATCAGACTCTTGCCGCTGGCCGTGGGCGTGGCCGCCACCACATCCTGTCCGGCCCGGATTCGGCCCACGGCCTCGGCCTGATGGGCGTACAATCGGGTCACGTCCAGCCCGGCCAGACAGTCCGCAAAGCCCTCCGGCAGATCCGCCGGCAAGGGCGCGAACCGCCCGGGTCGCGCCGGCAGCACCTCATGGTGAACCAGACAGTTGGCGGGTAGCCGCTGGGAGTGTTCGATACCCTTGATGAAGGTGGCAATGGGCGAGGGGGAGGTCACGGAATCGTGGACATCGTGGCGAATCTAGGTTCGTGCAGAGGCAGGAGGATGTCGGCCAGGCCCTTGACCCGGACCATCTGGTCGTAGGCCAGGCACGGGTTGATGTTCGTGCCGGGGGGGATGACTTCCATTTCCATGGCCTGCACGGATTGTGGCGGGTTCAGGTTTTCATCGATGACGCAAAATCCGGTGATGGCCGCCCGTCCGGAGGGGGTGTCCACCAGCACGGTCAGGCCGCCTTCAGTGTGGGCCGGGGTGTGGACCACGGAGATGCCGGGCAGGATTTCCCGGTCCTCGGTGACGACCCGGAACCTGTCGGCATCCTCCACGTCCTCGATGAACTCCTCGTTATAGCGAAAATCCAGGGGGTGCGGGTCGTGGATGCGCTCCAGTTCCTTGGCGTGGGCGTAGAAAATGGCGTTCGCGCACTTGAAGTCGTTTTCACAATGGTCATTGTGCAGATGGGTGTGGATGACCACGTCCACGTCCTCGGGCTTCAGCCCGTACAAGGCCAGCCCTTCATCAAACGTGTGAATTTTGCCGCCGATGGCCTGCTCCCGGTCCTCGGACTGGACCGGACTCATTTCACCGGTGTCCACAATGACCGTGGGTTGGGAGGGAGCACCCACCGGCTCCAGGTACCAGACGTAGATCGGGATGGTGTAGGGTTTGCCGTGGGCGTGCTGATAGGTCATCATGCCCTGATCGAAAACCTTGCTGCCCACGACGATGGGGTGAATACGCCATTTTTTTTGGTCCGTCATAGTTGAATCTCCTGGAAGATACGTGCGGTGATTTTCACTTTGACACACGGTTGTCATGCAACCGGAGCAGATATACCGTAGTTCCTGCCACCAGAATTGTCGAGAGAACTTGCCTTCTTTGCCTTGGGAGACCGCACGTATGCTGACATTTCAGACGCTGGAGGACAGCCACAAGTTTCTGCTTTTGGAGACCGTTGTTCAGGTGGACGCAACCATCGATTTTTTTTCCGGTCCAAAAGCGGAAATTGGTGAGGAAATTCTGGCCCGCAGCGAGTCCATTCATCAGCTCAAAAATGCCCTGGAAAATGCTTGCTTCACCCGCACCAACGTGCAATCCAGTCTGTCCAACCAGGAAACCCATTCCATTCGCGCCATCCACCGGATGGCGTTGTGTTTTCGACGCATCGCCCAGTACTGCGCAAACATGGTCAGGCAGGCAGAGCATTTAGGATCCGACGCTTTTCTCCGCCGATTCGACTGCAAAGCACTGTTTAGCGTTGTTCGTCTGCACCTGAAGATCATCCCGGCGGATCTGCGGGAACTTGACGAGTCGGATGCCTTGGCCTTGTGCCGGTGCGAAGCTCGACTGGATGAACTGTTTGCCCAACGGATGGGTGAGGTCACCGCGGCAATCAAAGCAGACCTCGCCATGATGGAGGATGGGGTGACGACCATCTTCATCCTGCGCTATCTGGAACGGATTGGCGACGAACTGTTGCGCATCGGCGAGGCCCTGCTGTCCGTGGTGGTGGGGGAGCGGATCAAGGTTCAAGAATTCACGGCTCTCCGTCAGGGGCTTTCCCGGCTGGAGCCTGATGATTCGCTTGGAAATCTCAGCTTTCGCGCCATCTGGGGATCTCGATCCGGATGCGTGATCGGCCGGGTCACCAGCCATTCCGGAGAGCGTATTTTCAAGGAATGCGGGCTGAAAAAAGGACGCAAGGAACGGGAGCATTTGGAGTACTGGAACGCGGTCATGCCTGGCTTGGCTCCGAAAATATATAATTATGAAGAAAATGCGGAAACCTCTTCGCTGCTGGTGGAGTTTTTGAGGGGTGTGCCCCTGGACGAGGCCTTGCTGGCCCAGGATGATCTGACCCGGCAACGGGCCAATGCGGTGCTTTTGCCCACGCTGCAAAGGGTTTGGGATACGACTCTGCGTCGGGAAACGATTCGACCGGACTTCATGGAGCAGTTGTTGCGGCGTCTGGAACGGGTGCGCCAGGTCCATCCTGATTTTTGTTCTTCAGGTCTGGAACGTTCAAATCTCCTGGAGTTGGTCGAGGAATGCCGGAAGGTGGAATCCCGGCTGGTTACGGATTGGACGATCATGATCCATGGAGACTTCAACCTGAACAATATTTTTTATGACCAGTCCAGCGAGACCATTCACTATGTGGATCTTTACCGGTCCCGCCGGGCTGATGCGTTGCAGGATGTTTCGGTTTACCTGGTATCCAACTTCCGGATACCGGTGTTTGAAAAAGAGATTCGGCGGCGAATCTGGGACAACATGTCCATGATGCACGATTTTGCACGGAAGTACGCGCATGAGCATGGAGATGCCTCGTTTCATGTCCGGCTCGGACTGGCTCTGGCCCGCTCCCTGTTTACCTCCACCCGTTTTGAATTGGATGAGTCCTTTGCACGGGTCATGTTCCAGCGGGCCCATGAGCTGTTGCGGGAAATTGCCGAATTGGACCAGGTTGATATCGCGGAATATCGGCCGAATCTGTCCCGGCTCGACTATGATCCGCGAATGGAAATTGGTCAGGACGCCTTGGTGCATGTGACCGCTCTTTGATCCCGAAAAAATGGGACGCGGCCGAAGAAAGTCCCTGAAGGCTTTTTGCCCGTGGTGCTTTTCCTGGACGTTCAGCACGTTTTTTGGAATTTTGCGATTTGGATCGGTTTTGCGTAAACTTCGATTTCATGACCACGCAAAACACCAAATCGAAGCCCGAATGTGTTGATCGCCTGGAACGCAATCAGGAGCTGTTTCGCCATGAAGAACTGGAGCGGTATGCCGACGTGCTGCTTTGGGCCGTGGAACGCTCCCGGGGCAGACCGCTGAAGACTTCCGAGACCGTGCTCATCGAATATGACGGCCTAGCCAGAACGCTGGCCGAGGTGCTGTATGCCCGCATCCTGGAGCGCGGACTGGTCCCGGTGCAGCACCAGCGTGCATCGCCGACAATGGAGCAAAATTATCTGGTTTGGGCGAACAACAAACGGCTGAATATGGTCGCACCTGGGGACTGGGAACGGCAGGGCGGGGTGAACGGCTTGATCCGGATCCTGGCTCCGGAAACCCTGACGCATCTGGAGAAGATCACGCCGGAAATCCAGACACGCCGGGATGCGGCCCGGGATCCACTCCGGGAGATGCTCTATTTCCGAGAACTCAGCGGGCAGGTCGGGCGGACCGTAGCGGTTTATCCCACATTGGCCCTGGCCGAGGCCACGGGTGTCAGCTTGTCGGAATACGCAGCCCGGGTGCGCAAGGCCTGTATGCTGGGCAGCGACGACCCGGTGCGCGATTGGAAGCGCTTTGCAACGGAACAGGCTCCTGTGTTGGAGTGGCTGAATGCAATGCCCATCCAGGGGCTGCATATTCAATCCGGTCGGGTGGATTTACGGCTGCGTCTGGGGGAACGGAGAGTCTGGCTGGGTATGACCGGACGCAACATGCCCAGCTATGAAATCTATACATCCCCGGACTGCCGGTTTACCGAGGGAGTATTCCAGGCCGATCAAGTGGTCTATGTCGGTGGGGTTCCGGTGGAAGGCGTCCGCCTGGCGTTTCAGCAAGGCCGGGTGATCAGCGTCAAGGCCCGGCAGGGGGCCGAACGGCTGCGTCGTTTTTTAGCATTGGACGAGGGGGCTTGGCGTATTGGCGAGTTTTCCTTGACCAGCCGGACGCATTCCCGGATCGCCGGGTATATGGCCAATACACTATTCGATGAAAATATCGGCGGCACCGAAGGCAACTGCCACATTGCCCTGGGTTCCTGCCATCCGGATGCGTTTGCCGGAAATCCGGCGGATTTTGTCCACGCCTTGCGACGGGAACTGGGCTTCAACGAATCCACACAGCACTGGGACCTGGTGAATACCGAACAGAGGCAAGTTACCGCGATCCTCACCGACGGCAGTCGCCGCGTCATTTACGAAGATGGTGACTTCACGGCCTGAGCCTTTTTCAGGCGCTGCTCGCGAATCAGGGTCAGGGCGATATCCAGGTCATAAAGCTTCAACGGGGATGACCCAGCCCCGGAATACTTGGCAGCGGCCTGCTCGATCACGTCGTAGGGCAGCCAGTCGTGTTGTTCCCAGACCTGGGGCTTCTCCAGGTTCCACAATCGAAATTCCACATTTCCAGCCCGTTCCCGGACATACATGCGTTCTTTTGTGTTGCTGGGAACCGGGTAATAATACAGTCCTCGCGCATCTTCCATGCGTCTGCTCCTTGGCGTGTTTTTCAAGGGATGGCGCTTTGAGCGGTTGCAACCCTTCTTTATGACAACATGTTCGGCATTGGTCGTGGAGTTTTCAAGGGCATCAGTGGCGGAGGGTTTTCGCGAAGGCGAAGTCATTTGACCCTCTATCTCACCGGTGGAGCTCTCATCCCCTTGAATAATCCGGTTTGTTTCTGCAGACACGACAGTCTCAAGGCTGTCGTGTCTGCAGGATGGTGAAGTGGGTTAGTTGATCGGCAACGTACCGCCCATGCCCATTCCACCCTCGACATCCTGGGCCCTGTAGGCCCGCAAGGCTCGGACCATCTTATTGTAGGAATCGACAAATGCGGCAGTGATGACCTTGCCTTCAGGCGTGTTACTGAACCCGGCGGCCCCTCCGGAAAGGCTGGAAAAAATGCCTCCACCGAGTCCAAAGTCCCAGTTTCTGGCGTTGCCCACTGCCGCTGCAAGCTGCAAGCTGGATCGATTGTCGACGAGCAGCAGGGTTGTCGCGGCCTCATTGCTTCGCAACCCTCCAGCCGCTCCGGCAACGGCACTTCCAGCCCCGGGAGCAACACGGCGCAGCAACCCGCCAGCGAATGCGCCGACGCCGCCTGTCCCTTGTTCCGAAAACTGGATGGACGGGCTAATGGTATAATCAGCGGCAACCATTTGGCCTTTGCCAAAATCGCTGCCATCCCGCAATTCTCCAGATTGCATGAGCCGGCGTTCATCAGCCAAGGCATCCATCGACCGCCCTCGTTCCACCAGGACAAAGCAGTTGGATTGCTGAATCATCGTCCGAATGACCGGAATGGTGCTCCCAAGGTGGGAATATCGTGTGGAATAGTAGCGCCACCAGGATTGATTCCTGTCTTCAAAAACAGAAGCGGTGCCAAGAGGTTGAGGGCAACGTTCCAATTCGCCGCTCTGGCCATCGGCTGTTTCTCCTCCGGCGGCTCCGGTGACGGTGTGTCCTCCGGCCCCGCCAGGGGTAGGCGTTGTGACGCACCCGGATGTGCTCAAAAGGATGCCGATTGCAAGGGCCATGAGGACCAGCCAGTAGCGTGAAAGTCGATGAGCCATAGATTCCTCCTCGGTCTGCATGGTGACCATGTGTTGATTGTGGTGATGAATAGGACTGTGCCCAGCAGTACTTCAAGGCATCAGTGGTATAACAGTTGAAAAACTCCCAATTGCTGCGTCGCTCTCCGGCACCCACATGGACTGTCAAATTTAGCAAACCTCAAAGTATCCCACACCTTCGGTGGGTGCCGGATTAAAATTCACACGTATGAATAACTACGCTTCGACCTTGAACTTTTTTAGCTCGTTGCACTTGGTTTTTTTGAACGGACTGTGGACAAGAATTTTTTCAACACGCAGATAACGTTTTTCTGCCTGTGTTTCGCCCTCTGAAGGGGTGTTATTCCGTGGCAAGTCTCCGTGTCATGGTCATGGGCCGTTTGCGGCAAGCATTTTTTTGGGGCAATTGCCTTCCGGCGGCTTTACCGGAATCCCGCAGAGGTTAAAGAAAGCCCGCGGTCAAAAGCAGGCTTGTGCCGAGAAGAATGATCAGCAGCGCACCCAGGCAGGCCAGAATGCGGTGCATTGCCACAAGGAGGCGCTTGGAACGGCTGCTGAGGTTGAGAACGGTGTTCGTGGACCCGACAGTGAGCAGACCCAGGGCCGAAGCGGTCAGGCCCATGCCCAGGGCCAGAGGTATCATGGCGGTCAGGCCGGCCCAGAATACATTCAGGCTGAGGGTGAACAGTAAAATCAGGGCGGCTCCCGGGCAGGGCATCAGTCCCGTGGCCAGGGACAGGGAGATGATGTCCCTGGGATTGGCCCGGGGACACTCCGCGGCTTCCACGCTCGGTGTCCGCCACCAGTCGAACAGCGTCTTGGCAAGAAGGAACAGGCCGATGAGGATGATCAAACCGTAGCTGATGGATTGCAACCGGCCTTCCACGGCGTGGAAAGCGGCGATGTTCGCCCGGCCCAAGGTCCAGGAAAGGCCGGTGATGATGACTACTGCCGAGAAAATATGAATTGTTGTGATCAGGTTGCCGAAAAGCAATGCTTGTCTCCAGGTACCCCGCCGGGAGACAAAGTACGAGCAGACAATGGATTTACCGTGTCCCGGCCCCAGGGCGTGAATAACGCCGTAGAGAAATGAAAGCAGCATCAACTGCCATGTAGCCGCCCCGAATGGCTGCTCCTGGATCTGGCGGGCATAGGTCGTCATGCGTTGGCGCAGCTCACGCTGCATGGCGACCATCTCGGCGAAAAACGGCGGGGTAAAGCGCGGAGCCGCTCCTGGAGGACGCTCCGACGGCTCACGAGAAGGCTGGGTGGTTCGCTCTTCCCCTGCTGACCTGTCTTGCTCCGTGGGGGCGGTCAACGGCTCTTTCGAGGGTTGCTCGATGGCTCGTTCCCGAGTTGGAGGCGTCAGGAACGGATTTTGAGCCATGGCTTGTCCTATGCAGAGAAGCACAAGCATGGCCGCAGTCAGGGCGGCTAAAGGTGTGCGGGTCACGCCAAAGGCTCGTTTCCAGAGCACGTTTCGGGAGCAATGCTGGATGTCTGATTTGGGATTGTTTTTGGCAAGCTGTACTCCTGGACAACGACTTTGCCTTGCAAGGCCGCCAAGGCACTTTCAGCCATAACCCTTGCCTCGGTCAACCCCTGAACCACTTCGATGCTGCTCAAAGGCGCAAGCCGGTTGCCCAGGTCGCGCATCAGCATTTCACTTTGGGCCAGTCCGCCGGTGAGCACGATGGCGTCCAAGGGGCGAGGGTCCCTGAGTGTCACCAGGACAGGCAGCAGGGATGCGATGTGCTTGGCAATCGCATAGACGAATGCGGCAACCACGGCCACGGCCGTGGTATTTTTTTGGCGGATCATTGCTTCGATTTCACGGAAGTCGTTGGTCCCCAGGTGCGCGTGCAACCCACCTTCCCGGAGTATGGCGCGGCGCAGCTTCGGAAGGTCCATGGCCCCATCTTCCAGAAGCTGGAGTAACGGCAGGAGAGGCAACGCACCGCTCCGTTCCGGACTCATCGGTCCTTCTCCGTCCAGGGCATTGGTCACATCCATCACCCTACCGCGGCAATGGGCACCAATGCTGATGCCTCCTCCGAGATGGGCAACGATGAATTTGCCGTTTTCGTAATTTATTCCCAAGCGCCGGCCTGCCTCCCGGGCCGCACCGCGTTGCGACAGGGCATGGAACGTGCTTCGGCGGCGTACCTGCGGCAGACCGGTCAGCCTGGCCTCTGGGCAAAGTTCGTCCGTAACCACCGGGTCCACGATCAGGGCTGATCCGTCGAAGCGCTTTGCTATCTCCAAGGCCAGCGGCGCACCCAGATTGCATGGATGCTCTCCGAAGCGTTGCAAGCGCAAATCCTCAAGCATCCGCTCACCAATCCGGTAAACCCCGCCGGGGAGGGGAGCCAGCAGCCCCCCCCGGCCCACAACGGCGTCCAACCGATTTGCGCCCGCCTGGTCAAGAGCAGCCAGAATCGGCTTCAATCGCAAAGCAAACTGGCTCCAGACATCGGGAAACCGGGCCAACTCCGGTTTCGGGTGCTGGACTTCATGGGAAACCACCGGCTCCAGGTCGTGGAACAGAACAATCTTCGTCGAGGTGGAACCGGGGTTGATGGTCAAGATGGATTTCATGGAAGACTCGGGAAGTTTGGGCAACGTGTTTTGGGTGGTCGCGTCGGGAGTGCAGATTCGGCGGATCATGACGTGGTGTTCAGGTGGACCGCGAGGGCCATGGAAAGCAGCTTGGAACGGGCACTGTCGCCGCGGGAGGGGACGACGATGGGAACGGAACTGCCCACCACAACCCCGGCTACATCCAGGCCGAGCAAGGTGTTCAGGGATTTAAACAGCACATTGCCGCTTTCGATGTCCGGCGCGATGAGAATGTCGGCCTGGCCGGCGACAGGGCTGTGAAACCCCTTGCTGGTCGCGGCCTGGGCCGAGAGAGCCAGGTCCAAAGCCATGGGGCCGCCCACAAGAGCGTCCCCGAAAGTTCCTTCCTGACCCATGCGCGCGATCAGGTCCGCGTCCAAGGTGGCGGGCATGGCCGGGTAGTTGACCTTTTCCGTGGCCGCAAGCATGGCCGCTCGGGGGGCGGTGATGCCCAAGGCCCGGGCCACGATCAGGGCGTTGCGCAGTATCTCCACCTTGCGTTGCAGGTTGGGGCGAATGTTCACCGCGGCGTCGCTGAGCAGCGTCAGCTTGCTGAGGGCAGGATTCTCGAACACCGTGACATGGCTGAGAATACCCTGGGGAGGAACGCCGGAAGTTTTGTCCAGCACGGCCTTGAGCAGCGTGCTGGTGGAGACGGCCCCTTTCATGATCAGCGCGGCCTCTCCCTCCCGGTACATCCGAACGGCTTCCCGGACAGCTGCTTCGTCATCCGGCAGGTGGATCCCGGCCAGGGAGGAGATATCCGCACCCAGTTCTTCGGCAATTCGCCTTGTGACGTTCTGATCGCCGATGAGCACCGGCTCCACCAGGCCGGCTGCATAGGCCTGCATCGCCGCCTCCAGGACAAATGCGTCCCCGGAGCGGGCAATGGCCAGCTTCGGGTTGCCTGGGGCCGCAACCGCGGAGCGAATCAGGTCGTCGAGGGAGGTTATGGTCATTGTCGCGACGGAAGAAACCCCTTGGTTTCTCATTCATCACCGCGTTTGAGAGCGATCATCCCGGAGCGGCACAGGCTTTTGATGCCGTGGGGCTTGAGCATGTTGATCAGCCCGTCAACCCGTTCCCGGTCCCCACTCATCTCCACGGTGACGGTCGACCGGCCCATGCCGACCACATTCGCCCGAAATACCTCGAAGATTTGCATGATCTGCGTGGTATTGTCCGAGGTCATGGCCACCTTGGCCAAGACCAGCTCCCGATCCACGAACTCCTTGCGGCGCAGATCGTCTATCACGATGATTACGTCCATTTGGGCCATGTCTTCGGTGATCCGCTGAATGTCCTCTTCGGTTCCATCCAGGCCGATGGTCAGGCGAGAAACTTCCGGATCTTCGGTCTCGCCCGCGGAGATGCTTCGGATGTTCACGTTGTACTTCCGGATGGCCTGGGCCATGTCGGCCAAGACGCCCGGCTTGTTTTTTGTCAGTGCGGAGATGGTCTGGCTCATGGGAACATTATCCTTGAATCAGGGGAGAGGCTTGTCTCAGCCGTCTGTTTTACAATTATGTAATATTTAGCTTTGGCTTATCACAAAACAAGCTATAAGAGTACAAAAATGTAATATACTGGGTGAAGTTATTTTGAGGGCATCTTGTTTCCACCTGTCTTTCTTGAATTTTTTTGTTTGGAACACCTTTTGCTTGTGGTGCTGGCAACGATGGAGCTGGTCATTGGAAATCTTGGATGAGGGGCCAGGACCGACTGCATCATGATCATGGGCCGCTGATTGAACATATGTTCGCGATCATCAAGTTTAAAGGACCATTGTTTCTTCAGGTCCCCAGCGTTGTCAACATAAGAAAAGAGAAAGGAGAGTCTTCATGAGTGGAATCCAGTCCCGTTTGAACGCCATTTCAGCCGTTACCAACTACACCCCAGCGACGGCTCCGCTGAATTTTGCGGAGACCAAGCCCACGGATCTGTTCGGGTGCAACGTTTTCAACGACAAGGTGATGAAGGAACGTCTGCCAAATGATGCTTACAAATCTCTTAAGAAAACAATTGAATACGGTGAAAAGCTGGATCCGGCTTTGGCCGACATCGTGGCCAATGCAATGAAGGACTGGGCCATCGAGAAGGGAGCCACCCATTTCACGCATGTGTTTTACCCCTTGACCGGACTGACGGCGGAAAAGCACGATGCCTTTCTGGTTCCTGACGGCAGCGGCGGAGCACTGGCCCAGTTCAGCGGCAAGCTGCTGATCCAGGGTGAGCCCGATGCGTCCAGTTTTCCGTCCGGAGGCCTGCGCACGACGTTCGAAGCCCGTGGTTATACCGCCTGGGACGTCACCAGCCCGGCCTATATCCTGGAAAATCCCAATGGCACATTTTTGTGCATTCCCACGGCCTTTGTATCCTGGACCGGAGAGGCCCTGGACAAGAAGACGCCCCTGCTGCGCTCTCTGCAGGCCCTGAACAAGCAGGCCAAGCGACTGCTCAGCCTCTTTGGCGTGGAAACCAAGCTGCCAGTGACCTCGTATGCCGGGCCGGAACAGGAATATTTTCTCATTGACCGCAACTTCATTTTTACCCGGCCGGACCTGCTCATTGCCGGACGCAGCCTTTTTGGCGCCAAGCCGGCCAAGGGGCAGGAATTTGAGGACCAGTACTTCGGGGCCATCCCCCGACGTGTCCTCTCATTCATGATGGAAGTGGAGCGGGAGTTGTACAAGCTGGGTGTCCCGGTAAAGACACGGCATAACGAAGTTGCGCCTGGTCAGTATGAAATCGCCCCTATTTTTGAGCCCGGCAACCTGGCTACGGATCACAACCAGTTGGTGATGACCGTACTGCGCAACGTGGCCAAGCGGTATGGCATGGAATGCCTGCTGCACGAGAAGCCTTTTGCCGGGATCAACGGTTCGGGCAAGCACCTGAACTATTCCCTGGGCAACGCGGAACTGGGCAGCCTGTTCGATCCGGGTGAGACCCCCCATGAAAATGCCCAGTTCTTGATTTTCTGCGCCGCAGCCATCCGGGCGATGCACAAGTACGGTGCGTTATTACGGGCCACCGCAGCATCAGCTTCCAACGACCATCGTCTGGGAGCCAACGAGGCTCCGCCGGCAATCATGTCCGTTTACCTTGGTGAACAACTGACCGACGTGTTTGAGCAGATCAAGGCCGGTTCCGTGAAGGGATCGAAGAAAAAAGACGTTCTGACAGTGGGTGTGGACACATTGCCTCCGTTGCCCATGGATCCAGGCGATCGCAACCGAACCAGCCCCTTTGCCTTTACCGGCAACCGCTTTGAATTCCGCGCCGTGGGCTCCTCGCAGTCCATTGCCGGGCCGCAGGTAGCCTTGAACACGATGATGGCCGAGTCCATGGACTTCATTGCCACGGAACTGGAAAAAGCCACCAAAGGTGATCCCGACAAACTGAACACCGCTGTTCAGGCCTTGCTGAAGAAAATCATCACGGAACACGAAGCCATCATCTTCAACGGCGACGGCTATTCCGATGAATGGCACGAGGAAGCCGCGAAGCGGGGCTTGCCCAATCTGAAGACAACCCCGGAAGCCCTGCCCGTGATCACCAGTAAGCCGGTTGTTGACCTTTTCGCCACCTATGGCGTGCTTTCCGAGGCTGAACTGCACTCCCGCCAAGAGATCTATCTGGAGCAGTACAGCAAAAGCATCAATACCGAAGCCAACCTGGCCATTCGCTTGGCCAAGACCGTGATTTTCCCAGCGGCCATGCGCTATCAGGGTGAACTGGCCGCCACCTGCGCCAACCTGAAGGCCATTGGACACGATGTGAAGATGATCACCCTGGAAGATGTCACTGCCAAGCTGCGCACCTTGCAGAAGGCTGTCGGCGATCTGGAAGATCTCTTGGAAAAGGTTCCGCACGGCGATACCCTCAAGGAAGCCGAGTACTTCTGCAACACGATCCTCCCGGCGATCAACATGGTCCGTGAGTGGGCCGACTTTCTGGAAACCGTAGTGGCCGACGATCTGTGGGCCCTGCCGAGTTACCAGGAGATGCTGTTTATTAAATAGTCGACTTCCGGGATGGAGCAGAACTGGTTTACAATCCGCAACCGCTGCTTTTTGGCATCCGTTCGGTGTCGGGGCGACCAGCCGGTCGCCCCGACGTCCTTGCATCTCTTGGAAACAAGAAAGGCCGCCTTTTCAGGCGGCCTTTCTTGTTTCGAGGTAACCATTCAACACGGCTTGGTCAGAGCACCATCCCGAAGACGGATTCCCAAGGGCATGATTTTTCGTCCCACCTCCAGGTCATCCCCGCGAAGGCAGGTATCCAGTTCGTTTTGGAGATGAACACTAAGGCTCTGTTTCCCGAAAGGGAAAACCACGCCCTCTGTAGGAAATATCCTGGGGAAGCTGTTCACTCAGCATGATTTCTCTGTATTCGAATCTCGAACGGTTTTTTCCGAAGCGGGGTGATATTCTCCGCCCTGCTCGGAGACTTCCTGAAGAACGAACCGGCAAAGTTCATCAAGGCGGGCTTGGCAGGGTGGGGTCAGCTCCGTGCCCCAGGGGTCGAACTCCTTGGGTTCCATGCCGATGACGACAGTTTCCGGACAGTTGCCCAGGACCTTGCATGTGGCCAGGGTTTCCAACAGGTCGGTTTGGTGCATGGAGTTCTTGAAGGCCACGCTCTTGCCCATTTCCACGCCAACCAGGCGATACAGCGTTCCAGGCTCACCACCGTTGACGACCGCGTCAACGACGATCAGCCGGTCAAACTCCATGATCGGGTCCATCAAGGCCATCCCCAGGGTTCCGCCGTCCATGAGTTCGACATTGGGGGAAAATGCGTATTCAGCGCGGAGTTTTTCAACGGCTTTCACTCCAACGCCTTCATCTTTGAGCAAAATATTGCCCACGCCGAGGACCAGGATTTGTGGTTTGTTGTTTTCGTTCATGAGCTTTACCAAACAGAGAGCGAAGACCCCCGGGCTTTGGAGAATCTTCGCTCTCTTATCATGCATAGTGCCCGGTGTTGCCATGCACGGAAACGCCGGGGACGGGGGTTGCGAACCTACAGGATCTTGAACTCGTGAACCTGGTTGGTCTTGGAGTCAATGACGTGCACGCCGCAGGCGATGCAGGGGTCAAAGGAGTGCACGGTGCGCAACAGTTCCACGGGACGCTTCGGGTCGGCGATGGGCGTGTTGATCAGCGCCTCTTCCATTGGACCCAACTTGCCATTGGCGCAACGTGGTCCGAGATTCCAGGTGGAGGGAACCACCAGCTGGAAGTTTTCGATCTTGCCGTCCTTGATTTTGATCCAGTGGCTCAGCGCACCGCGGGGCACGTCGGCAAAGCCGACGCCCTCGGCCACGTCGGGCATTTCATGATCCACCGCGAGCTGGCTGTTGCCGCTCTTCACGTTGTCCACCAATTCATCCAGCCAATCTTCCATTTTCTGAGCGATGGTCAGGGTATGGATACCGCGGGCCGCGGTCCGGCCAAGGGTTGAATGCAGGGCCTCGGGGCCGACGCCAAGATGGTTCAGCACCAAGTCCACTGCCGCGACGGTTTCCGGCTGTCCCTTGGCATAGGCTACCAGGACCGCGGCAAGCGGACCGACCTCCATGGGCTGGTCCAAGTAGCGCGGGGCCTTTGACCAGGAATAACGGTCGGTGTCTTCCGGCCCCGTGTACTTGGGCTCGGTTACGCCCTGATAGGGATGTCGGGCTTCCGTGCCTTCATACCAGCTTGCGGCCACGTGCTCATAGATAGCGTTGGGGTCCACGTCCTGCACGTTGGACAGGTCGCGGTTCATGATCACGCCGGGTGGTAGCCAGCGGCTGTTCAGATCCTTCTCGACCTTTGGGTACTCGCCGAAGGCCATATAGTTGGTGCATCCGCCGATTCCGGCCCAGTCCTTGTATTCTGCGGCAACGGCAAGAAGATCCGGGATGTAGACCTGCTCAACGAATTCACGGGTTTCTCGCAACAAGCCGCGATATTCCTCCAGTCGCTCAGGACGCAAGGACTCGTAGCAGGTCACTCCACCGCTGATGGTAAACTGGGTATGCGGCACCTTGCCGCCGAAAATGGCAATGGCCCGCGTTGACCGGATTTGCATACGCAGGGCTTCCAGGTAGTGGGCCGTGCCGATAAGGTTCAATTCAGGGGACAAATAATATGCCGGATGTCCGCCCAAGAACGGGGCGTTGTTGAAGATGCCGAGTTGGCCTTGGTTGACAAATGTGGACAATCGTTCCTGAACCGCCTTCAAGTCTTCGGCCTTGGTCGGACGCGGGGAGATGTTGTTGGCGAGCTTGGCAGCCTTGACCGGGTCGGCCTGCAGGGCGCTGGTCACATCAACCCAGTCCAGGGCGTGCAGGACGTAGAAGTGGATGAAATGGTCAACGACGGTTTGCGAAGCCATGACCAGGTTGCGGATGATCCGAGCATTATCGGGAATGTCGACGCCCACGGCGTCGTCCAGGCATCGGGTGGATGCCAGGGCATGAACGTAGTTTCAAACCCCGCAGGCGCGAGCCGTGAAGTGCTGCGCATCTCTGGGATCCCGGCCTTTCAGGATGGTTTCCAGGCCGCGGTAGAGCTGAGATATGGAGCGAGCATTGACGACCTTCCCATTATCAACTTCCACTTCCAGGCGAAGGTGGCCTTCGATCCGGGTAATGGGGTCGACGGTGATTGGCCCAGTAAAATCGCTCTGGGGTGTTGCCATGACGGCCGCGGGAGCGGCCTGGGGCTTACAGCCTGACATAGTATCTCCTCCTTCAAAAGTTGCTTGCGTATGTTTTTGCTTGTTTTGTAATTACAGAGGCTTATAAAACGGAGTCATCTGGTCCCAGAAGCGCGGTTCACTGCACCCGATGCAGGGGTGGCCGGCTTCCACGGGCCAGTTGGTTTCATTGAATTTTACCTCGGGACAGTTGTTGAAGGTGTCCGGTCCTTTGCAGCCAACTTCCAGCAGGCACCAGCCCTTCTTGGCCTCCTCTGAGTCAAAGGTGGCCGCAAACTCGAAGTTGAAATAGTGGTCCAGCCGTTCACACAGTTCATGCACCGTCTCGCTGTAGAACATTCTGGGACGATGGAGTCGATCCAGTGCCGGCATGCCTTTGGTCAGTAAATGGACCACGGTACCCACGAAATTGTAGGGACTCGGTGGGCATCCGGCGACGTTGATGGCCCGTGTCTCCAGCCCAAGGTGCTCCATCAATTCGTTGACGCCCATCGCCCCGGTGGGGTTGGGTGCGGCCGCCTGGATACCGCCGAAGTTGGCGCAGGCACCGATGGCGATCACGGCTTCGGCCTTGGGCAGGTATTTCTCGGCTATTTCCAGCATTGTATTCCCGCCTGTCATGCCGTAAATTCCGTTGTCCTTGGTGGGAATGCCGCCTTCAACAACGGCGATATAGCCGTAAGGTGATGTAACAGCCTGTTCCAATGCTGCCTTGAAATTGTCACCGGCGGCGGCCATCAATGTTTTTTGATAATCCAGGGAAATGGTGTCGAAAAGCAGTTCGTCGATGTAGGGGTTGACCGCACGAACCACGGACATGGTGCAACCGGTGCATTCGGCGAGGTGAAAATACACCACTGAGGGCCTGCGCGGATCCGTGAGCGCCGCCGCGACCTGCTTGGCAAATGAGGCCTCCATGCCCATGACCGCCGCAACACCGGCACAAAATTTCATGAAGTCGCGACGGTTGACGCCACGACTTTGAAGCCGTTTTTCGGCTCCTTCCTTAGCCAGACCAACACTGAGTTTCATAACCCACCTCCGTCTAAACGGTTGAACAGAATGAAATCGCCTTTGGTGCTTGCTAAAACAAAAAGAATAAATTTTTAGAAGGTTGGAGTTGAGAGGTTCGATGCCTCCACGCCAGATAGAAAAAAAAAGTCTGTGAAAAAAAAAACTTATTCACAAAGCTTTATCCAAAGTTTGATTAATTTCTTAGCTCTGAGGCATCAAGATGTCAACCAACCTGCATTGAGTACAAATTTTGATTTCATCTTACTAGAAGGTCAACAGTATTTAAGGAGTAACATTCATCCAGTTGACTCGAATTGGCTTTTCCCAGCGACTGGGACGCATGCATGCCTGCGGAAGGTGGTTGGGGGTACGTATAAAGAAAAGGGCGCCCTTGTGAGCGCCCTTTGTGACCACAACACCTACGCAGACAAGCACACAAAGCCGTGAACACGGACATTGAAGCCGATGGTGGGTTACCCTTGTTCGGCAGGAACTCGTGCGTTGACTTCCCGGCCAATCTTGCTGCCGAACTCCTGGCAAGCTGCCAAGTCCGCGTCCGTGGGGACATTCTTGATGCGTAAGGGATCCGCGACGATTTCCACCTTGGCGGATTGCAGAAACTCGGAAATCTGTTTTGGAGCTTCTCCGCTCCATCCGTAGGAGCCAAAAGCGGCCCCGATCTTGCTCTGGGGTTTGAGGCCTTTCATGTAGGTCAACATATCCGCAAGCAGCGGGAGCATACCGTTGTTGTGAGTGGGCGATCCGGCGACAATCGCCTGGGCATCCATGATGAACGGCATGACGTCGCTGTGATGGGCCGCTTTCAAGGACATCAACTGGACGCTGACGCCTTCGGCAATCAGGCCGTCGGTGACGGCCCGAGCCATCCGTTCAGTACTTTTCCACATCGTATCATAGAACACCACGGCCTTGCGCTGGGGTTTTTGCGCACTCCATTCAGCGTACTTGCCGAGGATTTCGGGTATTTGTGAGCGCCAGATCACGCCGTGGTCAGGGGCTATCATGTCGATGTCCCAGCCCACTTCGCCAACCTTGTCCAGCAGTTTTTGAACCAATGGGGAAAAGGGCAGAAGGATGTTTGCGAAGTAGTTGGCGGCTAGGCTGAAGAGCAGTGTCTTGTCCACTTGGTCATCGAAGCGTTCGCTGGAAGCCAGATTCTGCCCGAAAGCATCACTGGATATGAGCAGCTTGTCCTCAGGAATGAAGGAAAACATGCTGTCCGGCCAGTGCAGCATCTTGGTTTCCAAAAACGTCACCGTGCGTTTGCCCAGGCTGATACTCTGCCCGGTTGAAACGACTTCATAGGGCCAGTCTTCCCGGTGGTAATGGCTGATCAGGGCCTGTTTAGCGATAGGGGAGCAAAAAACTTTTTCCGGCTTGACGAGTTCCATCAGTCGAGGCAAGGCCCCGGAGTGGTCCGGCTCAACATGATTGACGATGAGGTAGTCGATCTGTTCCGGATCAATGGTGGCCTTGAGGCAACGTAGCAGCTCATCCACATGATTGGCCGGGACGAGATCAAAGAGGGCTATTTTCTCGTCTTTGACCAGGTAGGCGTTGTAGGTCGTGCCCCGACGGGCCAGGGAGTATCCATGAAAATCCCTCAAGTTCCAATCCACGGAACCGACCCAGAAAATGTCCTTCTTGATTTCAACTGGCAGCATGGTTGTTCTCCAAAACAAAAAAAGCCCTCTCCCGGTGGCCAGGAGAGGGCTTTTGTATGGTTTACGGTTCAGCCTTCCGGCTCAAAATTGTCCTTGGAGGCTCCACAGACGGGGCACACCCAGTCCGCGGGAACATCATCAAAACTGGTGCCGGCCGCGATATTGTTTTCCGGGTCGCCTTCGGCCGGGTCGTAAACATATCCACAAATACTGCAAACATACCGCATAATGCTCTCCTTGTAAATGCTGGGTGTACAGGTCAACCTTCTGAGGACTCTTCCGCAACCGAACCAGGTCCGGCCAGGGGGCGAAAGGCCTTGGTCCCGGCTCCGCAGACCGGACACTTCCATTGCTCAGGCAGGTCCTGGAACGCTGTGCCGCCAGGAACCTTTCCGCGTTTGTCGCCGCGGTCAGGGTTGTAGATGCAGCCGCAGTTGGTGGTCTGGCACTGGTACATGTCTTCCGGGTTCGCCATAATAACTCCTTGGAATACTGGTCAACAGGGGCTGGATCAGGTGATGTCTGAAGCGCTGTTTTTGATCCCTAGGCTTTCCAGAGACCGTGCAGATTACAGTATTCACGAGCCGTAACCTGCTGGGCCTGGACGCAGAACTCAGCAACAGGCTCCTGGCCGGGGTTCAAAAACTGCCGATAGGACTTACCGTCAGCAAGGATTTCGATCCATTCGATATAGTGCTTGGATTCCATGGGGTGCAGGGTGCTGCCCACGGTGACCTTGAAGCCGTTGGCCGTTTTTTCCACGACGGGCACGTGCTTTTCCTTGGCAGCATCTACGGTATTTTCGGTCATGATCTTCATTGGTTCACCGCAGCAGACGAGTTCTCCGCCGCCTCCGTGCAGTACGTCAATGATGTTGCCGCACATATCGCATTTGTAAACTTCATGTTGTTGGGCCATTGTGTACTCCTTGTCTAGTTCGTGAGATAATTAAATACAGGTTTCACTCTATTCGGATCAGCGTTGCCCGTCAAACGCCAATCCGAACGCTGTCGGCAACTCTAAGTGAGCCATGTTGACGTTTGCGTGGGCATGTAAACTGTTTTCCGACATATAACGGTATAGAATCGGTGCGCGTTTCCATTAGGAAATGTTGGCATGTTTGCGAAATTGGCAAGAAACCGGACTGTGAGTCTACCAGTTTTCCTTTAGGGTTTCGAAATGGGCCTGAGGGTGGTCGCAGGCCGGACACAATGTCGGGGCCTTGGTGCCCTTGCCGATGTAACCACAGTTGCGACAGCGCCAAGTTACGGCGAGATCCTTGAGAAAGACCTTCCCGGACTCGATATTCGCGGCCAAATCGCGATACTGCTTTTCATGCTGTCGTTCGGCAATGGCAATGGCCTCCATGGCCGCGGCAATTTCTGGAAAACCTTCTTCCTTGGCAACTTTGGCAAAATTCGGGTACATTTCGGTTTGTTCGTAATGTTCACCGGCAGCGGCAGCCAGCAGGTTTTCATGGGTTGTACCAATGACCCCGGCGGGAAATGCCGCGGTGATCTCAACATCACCGCCTTCCATGAACTTGAAGAGCCGTTTGGCATGCTCTTTTTCCTGGTTGGCGGTTTCCTCGAAAATGAAGGAGATCTGCTCGTATCCATCCTTTTTTGCCTGCTTCGCAAAGTAGGTGTACTTGTTTCGGGCTTGAGATTCACCTGCGAAAGCGGTGAGCAAGTTTTTCTCTGTCTGGGTTCCTTTTAATGTGCTCATGGGGTGTCCTCGCTGTGTATTTGGGTTTCAAGGCCAGATGGGCATTGTCCGATAGACTGTCAACCAATTTTTCCTTTTGTTCGACAATCCGAGCAGACACCATGGAATTCCAGCCAATGGCCGGTAATTTGGAACGTCTTTTCAGCGTCAAGCATTGCCTCTTGCCGCACGGAAACCGAGGCAGCGTCTTCGGGGAGATCTCCCACCTTACCGCACTCCATGCAGCAAATATGCAGGTGTGGATCCATAGACGCATCGAAACGCATTTGGGAACCGATCTTGTCCAACTTGCGGATCAGTCCCTGTGCATGCAAATAGTCCAGATTGCGGTAGATGGTTCCGAGGCTGATGTGGGGCAATCGTCTGCGGACCATGTCGTACACTTCATCCGCGGTGGGGTGCGAGCGGGTTCCACGTAATTCTTCAAGGATAATATTACGCTGAGGCGTCAAGCGGAGACAGGTTGTCGGCATGGAAGGTTGGCACTCCGTTGTTAAGAACAGGAACTATTCCTATTTTCTGTATTGCCCTTTGTCAAGTATTTCCGACGACGTTATCAGGACAGCGTTATTTTTTCACAAATATTTAATAATTTTAATATTTTAAATTGTAGCGTATTGCGGGTGTCATCGGTAGCGGGGAATCGTTGAAATCGGTCCAGAGCACCCGTGGCTCGAGAATATGCCTGTCCTGGCAACGCTATCGAGGCAGCTTTTTGCACCGATCTCGTCATAAAAAATCCGTGATCGAACCATGCTGAATTCGATCACGGATGGATTACGCAAACTGCCGTATGACGCTGGATGGATCAACTTGCCTGGAAGCGTTTGACCAGTTCGTTCAACCGATCCGACATCCCGGCGATTTCCTGGATGCCGCGGTCTGCCTCCCGAATATCCTCGCTGTTGGCCGTGGAAAGCTGGTTGACCTGACTGATGCTTTCGTTGATTTCATCGCTGGTTACGGACTGTTGTTCCGCAGCGGTGGCGATGTTGCGGACCATGTCGGCGATGCTCTCGGACTGCTGGACAATGGCTTGCAAGGCCTCTCCGGTGGTCAAAGCCTTCTGGGCTGTTTTTTCTACGACGGTCCTGGTTTGCTCCATTTTCCGGACCGCCTCGTGGGTGCTGGACTGGATGGTGCTGATCACGCCCTCCACCTGCTTGGTGGCCTGCATGGTCCGCTCCGCCAGCTTACGAACCTCGTCGGCGACAACAGCAAACCCCCGTCCGGCGTCTCCGGCCCTGGCCGCCTCGATGGCCGCATTGAGGGCGAGCAGGTTGGTTTGATCGGCAATGTCGTTGATCACCCCCAGCACCTGCCCGATGTCCTCCGCCCTCTGGGCCAGGTCGTTCAAAGATTTCGCCAGTTCTTCCGTATCCTGAGCCACTTGCTTGACATCCTCCACGGTTTCCTGAACCCCTTGGCCGCCTTTTTGGGCGCTCCGAGTGGCCTGGGCCGCGGATTCGGCGGTGGAGGCTGAATTTCGGGCAATCTCGACGACAGTGGCGGTCATTTCATTCATGGCCGTGGCCGCCTGGGTGGTCTGCTCTTCCGTGTTGGCAATCCGGTCGCTGACCGTGATCATTTGGTCGGAAAGCCGGTGGGCCACGCCCCGCAATGAACCGGCCATGTCGGTCACCTCACAGGCTACGCCCAGCAGATTCTCCTGTTGGGCTTCAATGCGGCGTTTGGCCTCTTCTTCCTGGGTCAGGTCGATCAGGACGCCAATGGCTCCGATGACCTGGCCAGTGGTGTCTCTCAGCGGAGACGTCTCCCGATAGATGGGCACTGTCCGGCCTTCCGGGTGCGTGTACTCCCGTTTGCCCTGGACCAGTTTGCCCGTACGCAGAACCTGGCCAGCTGAACCGCTACCTTGGCTCAGCCCCATCATTTCCGTGGCGGTCCGCCCCAGGACACTCTCCCTGGACTTGCCGAGAAGCTGAACAGCCTGATCGTTGATGAACTGAACATGTTCCTGATGGTCGGTCACGTACAAGGGAACGGCAATGCCCTCCAGGACGCTTCTGTTGTACTCCAACTGATTCTGGATGCCCTGCACCATCACGCCCAAATTGTCGGCCAGCCTGGCCAACTCGTCGGAGCCGGATACCTGGAACTTGACCGAGTAGTCTCCATGGCTGATCTGCTGGCTGGCGTGGCTCAAGGCCGCGATCTTGCCGACCACGACTCTGCGCATGAACAACAGCAGGCTGCCCAGCAGGATGCCGAATCCGCCAATGGACAGGGCCGCCCCTTTGATCTGATGGTCGCGCAGTATGGCCATTTCCGCACCGACATCCTGGAACACCAGCAACGCTCCAAGTATCGGTTGCGATCTGCCGTGGCAGTGGTAACAAGAGGGATCGTTGGGGATGGACCGTAGTCGCACGTAGAGAGATGTGTCCAGGGTTTGCAGTAACACGGCCCGGTCCGCCTGATGCAGCAATCCTTCGTCAAGCATTTCCTGGATCTGGGGGGCCTGATGCACTGAGGTCAGATCCTGGCGGATGGTATCTTGTCGCGTGGAGTAGGTGATGTTGCCCCGGAAGTCCGTTAAATAGACGTTGACGTCGGCATAGAGTTGTTCAATCTTGGCAAACTGCTCCCGGGTGGCCGTGTCGTCACCGATGAGCATCGGTTCTTCAATGGCCATTTGCAGCAAATCGGAAACTCGTGTGCCCAGGGTGTCGATCTGCCGCATGGTGTCGGTGCGTTGCCAGAAGGAATTGACAAGCAGCAGGATCAGAAAGACGGATGCGGTCAGTACGGTGACCAGCACCAGAATTTTGGCCCCCAGGGAATTGCGCAACAGGTTCATATGCGGCTTCCTCGTCTTCAGTGGGCACCGCTATAGATCAGCGGCTTGAAGTTAATGACCTGGACCCGCTCGTCCTCATGGCAGGGACGGCAGGTGTCCAGAGTCAGGCTGCCGATGATGTCGTCCGGGTGGCCGGTTACGACATGCACCGAACCTGGTCCATGGCACCCCTCGCAGCCTACGTGACCCAGTTCCGGGGTTTCCTCAAAACTGCGAAATCCGCCAGGCCGGCCATATCCGGTGGTGTGGCACTCGAAGCATTCCCGGAGTTCCTCCGGTGTCAGCTTGGGGGCCATTAATCGGACGCTATGGTCGGACTTGGCCTTGTTGGCGTGTTCCGTGAACCGTTCGTACTCGCCTGGATGACAGTCCGCGCATTCCGCGGAGCCGACGTATCTCGCCTCACTGGGAACCTGGGCGCCGATGATCAGCGGGGCAAGAAAGGCCAGTGCGAACCAGAGGACAATGGTGATCCCCAACGCTGTTCGTCGCATTGTCGCCTCCCATTTCGATGTTGCGTTGTTACCGGGCAGGAGGTCAGTCGGTCTGACGACTGTCTATCCGTAAACCCAACATACAAAAATGTATGACACAAGTGTTCAACAACCAAGATTTCCTTGACATTATTGTATCTATTCTAGCCACTCTTTGTGAAAAAAGCAACGTAGGAGGAAATTATTGGGAACTGATCCAGGGAGCCAGGAAATCACCAACCGTTCCGGTGGAATCAATATGTCGAATCAACGCACTGCCCATCACGACGCCGTCCACGACGGATTCCACTCCTTGAAGCTGACTTGGCGCGTGCAGACCAAAGCCAAGAGCCAGGGGGATGGGAAAGATCTGTTTGGCCTGGGTCAGGGCGTCTTGGAGTTGTTCCGGTAATGTTTCCCGGACGCCGGTGGTGCCCATGACCGAGACAAAATAGACGAATCCAGTGGCCTTCTCGGCATGGGCCCGCAATCGTTCCGGGCTGCTGTTCAAGCCGACCAACGGAATCAGGTCGACTCCATGCTCCTGGAGCAGTTTGCGCGGCCCGTCACTTTCCTCCAAAGGCAGGTCGGCGATGATCAGGCCGTTAGCTCCAGCCCGGGCCGCGTCACGGGCCAGCTTGTCCATGCCGTACTGCAGAAAGGGGTTCATATAACCCATAAGCACGATTCCCGCCTGGATTGTCGGACGCCGTCGGGTCAGTTCCTCCAGAATCCAGGCCAGGGTGACGTTCTGTTTCAGGCAGCACAACGCCGCCTGTTCCACAACCGGCCCGTCAGCCACGGGATCGGAAAAAGGGATGCCGATCTCAATGATATCCGCCCCTGCGGCGTCCAGGTCAGCAATGTGCTTCCAGAAGGCCTCTTTGGTCGGGTAACCGGCGGGCAAATAGGGCATCACGGCCTTGCGGCCCTGGGCCAGGGCGTTGGTGATTTTATCGGTCAAATGGCTTGTAGACATTAGGGTTCTCCGGGAAGGTAAGATGAGTGGGTATTCAGAAGTCAGGATGGCAGAAATCAGAGAGAAGAAAGCTGTTGGGGTTAACTCGTAAGCCAAGTTGCCCTTCAGGTCTCACGTCTCAGCCTTCAGCCCTCTCTTTTCAACAGCGCTTGCCGGACGATCTCCAGATCCTTGTCACCGCGACCGGAGAGACAGACGACCACATTGGCGTTCCGCGGCAGGGTCCCGGCGAGTTTCAGGGCATAGGCCAGGGCGTGGGAGCTTTCCAGGGCCGGGAGGATGCCTTCGGTGCGGGCCAGGCGCATGAATCCGGCCAGGGCCTGATCGTCGGTCACGCAAACGTATTGGGCACGGCCCAGAGCCTGGAGATGGGCGTGTTCCGGGCCAACGCCCGGGTAGTCCAGGCCTGGTGCCAGGGAGTGGGAGGCCAGGATCTGGCCTTCGACGGTTTGGAGCAATTTGGTCATGGTTCCGTGCAGCACCCCGGTCGTTCCGGTGGACAACGTGGCGGAATGGCAACAGCCCGGCGAGCCGTCTCCGGCAGCCTCAACGCCGATCAAGGTCACCTGCGCATGGGGCACGAAGGCATGGAACATGCCGATGGCGTTGGAGCCGCCGCCCACGCAAGCCACGACCTGTTCCGGCAGTCGTCCGACTCGCCTTTGGAATTGATCAAGAGCCTCCCGGCCGATCACGGCCTGCAGTTCGCGGACGAGCAATGGGAAGGGATGCGGTCCTACGGCCGACCCCAGGCAATAGTGGGTATTGCCTTGTTCGGCGATCCAATGGCGCATGGCCGCGTTGATGGCGTCTTTCAGGGTCCGGCTGCCGGAGTCCACAGGGCGGACCGTCGCGCCCAAAAGCTCCATGCGCTGGACATTATGCGCCTGGCGAACCACATCCTCGGCGCCCATGTAGACGATGCACTCCAGTCCCAGCAGGGCCGCGGCCGTGGCCGTGGCCACCCCATGCTGCCCGGCCCCGGTCTCGGCCACCAGCCTGGTCTTGCCCATGTGCTTGGCCAGCAGGGCCTGGCCCACGGTGTTGTTGATCTTGTGCGCACCGGTATGGGCCAGATCTTCCCGTTTCAGCCAGAGCCCGAAGCCAAGCTCCCGGGAAAGATTGGCGCAGTGATACAGAGCCGTGGGCCGACCCACGAAATGCGTCAGCAGGTCAGTCAGCTCCCGCTGAAATGGCTCACCGGCCATGATCCGTTCCATGGCTTCCTCCAGTTCCAGCAGCGGCGGCATGAGCAGTTCCGGGGCAAAGCGCCCCCCGAAATCGCCGAAATATCCTTTTTGCATATGATGTTCCTCAGTGTTTCTGGTGTTGGGGTTCCTGAATGAGCCGTAAGTCGTTCCGCTGGTTGTCGTGATCTCCCCGGCCCGCAATCCTCATCGCAATCCGAGGTAAAAGCAGTCATGTTCACATACCCGCCGGTTTTGCATAAATGCTTTCGATATCGATCAGGATTGCGATTTCGATAGCAATTTGGACAACCGGCTGGGAGTGGCCATGATACGGTCCATGACCGTACGCAGCTTTTCGGGACTTTTTTGTCCCGGAGCTTCTTCCACCCCGGAATTGAGATCCACGCCCCAGGGGCGGCAGGCGTGCAGGGCTCCCTGGATGTTGTCCGGTCCCAGGCCCCCGGCCAGGAGCCAGGGCCGGGGAAAGTTCAACCGGGCCAGGGCCGGGAACTCCAGGCTGACCCCGTGACCGCCCACCGAGGTTCCGGCGTCCAAAAGCAGGGCCCGGCAGGATGATGCAAAGGCGGCCAATTCCTTTTGCAGGGCAGTGAGGTCTGGATAGCGCCGGGGCCAGAAGACCCGGATCACGCGCTCCGGGCCGACCTGTTCGCAGAAGCGTTGGTCCTGATCGCCGTGAAGCTGGGCCAAGTCCAGTCCGGCCTGGTTCATGATCTCCCGGACCTCTTCCGCTGACTGGAGCACGAAAACACCGACCCGCACGGCCCGGCCCCGGGGCAGGGACGCGACCTGATCCGGGGTCACGTTCCTGGAACTGGGCGGATAGAAGATGAAGCCGGTCCAGTGCACCCCCAGTTTTTCGCAAAGCAGGGTATCTTCTGGGCGGCGCAGGCCGCAGACCTTGACCAGGGGGGCGTTGCCGCGCGCATCGTTTTGGGGGAGCGGCTCAGCCATGGATTGGTTCCTTGGGCATGGCCCGGAGCAGTTCGGCCAGGGCCTGGCCTGGGTCAGGCTCCTGCATCAGCCGGGAGCCGATGAGCAGTCCGTGATAGCCTGCATCCCGCATCCGGACCATGTCCTCAGCCGAATGCATGCCGCTGGCACTGATCCATACTTCTCCTTTGTTCCGGAAGCGAATCAGATCCAGGGAGATGCGCAGGTCTGTGGTCAATCGGTCCAGGTCCCGGTTGTTGACCTGAATCAAGGATGAGCCCCCGGCCTGGGCTTTGTCCAGGTCGGCGCGGTCAAAGACTTCCACCACGGCTTCCAAGGCATATTCCCGGCATGTGGCGAGCATGGACTCCAGCTCGCTATTGGAGAGCATCCGGGCGATGAGCAGCAGGGCTGCGGCCGGGGTGGCCGCGGTCCGGCGGACCTGCACGGGGTGCAGGAGGAAGTCCTTGCGCAGCAGGGGCAGACCGGGGTTGGCCATTACCTGGAGAAAATCCAGGCTGCCATGGAAATAGGTTTCCTCGGTGAGCACGGACAGGGCAGTTGCCCCGGCCCGGGCATACCCGGCGGCGGCCTGGCTGGGGGGCCAGTGTGCATTGATCAGTCCACGACTGGGCGACGCCCGTTTGTATTCCGCGATCACCGCTCCCGGGGCCTGGTGCCGCAGGGCCTGGATCAGGGACGGACGCGGTCCAGAGAAGGGGGGCGGCAACTGCCCCGTCCTTTCCTGATCCAGCAGGGCTTGGATTTCGGCCTGTTTAGCCTGGCGAAATCGTTCAAGCATGAGGGCCACCTTCCAGGCCGTCTTGAAAGCCGCCCTGAAAGCTGCTTCGGGCGTTTCCGTGGAGCACGTGGCTGCTGACGCCCTGCCGGACCGCGCTTCGGGCCGATTCCGCGCATTCAATGAGTCGCCTGCCCGGTTCCAGGAGATAGAGGCAGGCCGCCAGGTTCAGGGCCACCATCTGGACCATGGCCTCCGGTCCCTTGCCGGCCAGGATCTCCTGCAGCACACCCACGGCATGGGCCTTGTCCCGGACCGCGACGTCTTCCGGGTTGTGGCGGGTGAAGCCCAGTTTCTCGGGGTTCACGGCCGTCTTTTCCATGATGCCGTCCGCGACCAGATAGCAGCGGGCCGGGCCGAATGTGGTCAGCTCGTCGAACCCCCCGGCACCGTGCACCACCAAGGCCCGTTCCACACCGGTGAGCAGCAGGGCTTCGGCCATGATGAACAGGGTATCCGGATGGCCGACGCCGATGAGCTGATGGGTGGGCCGGGCCGGGTTGAGCAACGGCCCCATCAGGTTGAACAGGGTGCGGATGCCCAGTTCGCGGCGTACGGGCATGATGTGCCGGAAGGCCGGGTGGTAGGCCGGGGCAAAGAGAAAGACGAACTTGCGGGCGGCCAGTTTGGCAGCCACCTCCCCAGGGTTCGTTTCCAGGGGAACGCCCAGGGCCTCCAGCACGTCCGCACTGCCGCAGGAGGAGGATACGGCCCGGTTGCCGTGCTTGACCACCTGGTAGCCCATTTCGGCCAGAAACAGGGCCACGGCCGTGGAGCAGTTGAAGCTGTTGGCGTTGTCCCCGCCCGTGCCGCAGGTGTCGATGCGCACCCCGGAAAGCCCGGGTATGTCCAGGGCATGGGCCAGACCGGCTCGCACCCCGGCGGCCAGGTCCGTGGAGTCCTCGCCCTTGACCCGCAGGCCCATCAGAAAGGCTCCGGCCTGGGCTGGGGCCAATTCTCCATTGAGCAGGGCATGAAACATGTGATCGGCCTGAATGTCGCTCAGGGAGCGTCTTTGGGCCAACTGCTCGAGAATATCGCTGGTACGCGGGGTCATTGTCCGCTCCTTTGCGGCATGTCTGGGGTGACATGCATCTGGAGAAAGTTCCGCAGCAAGGCCGGACCGTCCGGGGTCAAAATGGACTCCGGGTGGAACTGGACCCCGGCCCAGGGTCGATCCTTGTAGCAAAGCCCCATGACTTCGCCTTCGTCGGTCCAGGCCGTGCGCTCCAGCAGATTTGGTGCCTCTTCCACCCGGACCAGCAGGGAGTGGTAGCGCCCACATTCCATGGGTTGCGGCATGCCGGTAAACAGCCCTTCGCCGGTATGTCGGACCTGGGAGGTCTTGCCGTGCATGATGCGCTCACCAACGACCACCGAGGCCCCGGCATGGCTCCCAAGGATCTGGTGGCCCAGGCAGATGCCCAGCACCGGGGTTGTGGTCGGCAACCGTTTCAGGAACTCCAGGCAGTGTCCGGCCAGCTCGGGGCGGCTCGGCCCCGGGGAGATCACTACGGCCCGCAGGCCGGAACCGGCAGCCAGTTCCAGCAATTCCGGCTGGTCGTTGCGCACGACGTGCGGAAATTCACCCAGGACCTGAAAAGCCTGGACCAGGTTGAAGGTGAACGAGTCGTAGTTATCGATAAGTAAAAACATCGCTGCCTCCCTGCCGGCTGAAAGCCTCGAAGAGCACCCGGGCCTTGTTGTGGCATTCCTGCCATTCCTTGTGCGGATCGGAGTCGTGGACAATCCCGGCCCCGGCCTGAAAATGCACCTGCCCGTCGCGGACCCAGAGGCTGCGGATGGTAATGCCCGTATCCAAATTGACAGCGTCGCGCTCCGGACCCTCGGCCGGATTCAGGCCCAGCCAGCCCACGGCTCCGGCATACGGCCCCCGGGGCAGCCCTTCTTCCTCGGCGATGATTTCCATGGCCCGGATCTTGGGAGCGCCGCTGACCGTCCCGGCGGGGAAGGTGGCCTGGAGCACGTCCAGGGCGTCCTTGCCCTGGGCCAGTTGCGCCTGGACATAGGACGTCATGTGCATCACGTGCGAGAACCGCTCCACCTGCATGTACTTTTCCACGCTCACCGAGCCCGGAGCGGCGATCCGCCCCAGGTCGTTGCGGCCCAGATCCACGAGCATCACGTGCTCGGCCCGTTCCTTGGGATCAGCCAGGAGTTCCTCAGCCAGCTCCCGGTCCCGGCTTTCGGTTTCCCCCCGGAGGCGGGTGCCGGCAATGGGCCGTGATTGGAGTTCGCCGCCCTGGCAGCGGACCAGCAGTTCCGGTGAGGAGCCCAGCAGGGTCAATCGGGGCAAGCGCATGAAGAACATGTAGGGCGAGGGGTTGATTTGGCGTAAGCGGCGGTAAAGCACAAAGGGCTCACCAGAGAACGGGGCTTCGAACCGGGTGGAGAGCACGGTCTGGATGACCTCTCCGGTGCGGATCAGCTCCTTGGTCCGGCGGACCCGCTCCATGAACTCCTCGGCTTCGGGTATGTGGCGGACTTGGCCCATCACTGGTGGCTCATCCGGAGCGCTTTGCTGCAGTTCATCCACGCCGTTGCGTTCCGGGTCCAGGCTGAGCACGCAGCAGCGATGGTGCAAATGGTCGAACAGAGCCACCCGTCCGGGCAGGACCAGGCAGGCGTCGGACTGACTCAGGGGGAGGTGATCGGCCAGCTTGGGTTCGAGAAGTCCGGCCATGCCATAGCCAAAATACCCGTAAAGACCCCGAGCCAGGGCCGGCAGTTCAGCGAATTCATCCTGGGGAGTGATTCGCAGGGTGTCCAGGACTTTGCGCAGGGCCGGGACAAATGGTTCGCTGTTCAGTTTTTCCAGGGGAGTGAGGCGCGGATCCTGGCACTGGACATCCATGCATCCTTCCCGGCAGCTGAGTCGCAACCGGAAATCCCAGGCAATCAGGCTGTAGCGGCCCAGGCGCCCGTCCACTTCCGCGCTTTCCAGCAGGATGCCTTGTCGTTTGCCCACCAGTCCCAGGAACAGGCTGATGGGGGTCTGCACGTCCGCTGCCAGCCATTGGCCGGTTTGGGACAGGTTGATTGACATGGTGACTCCTTTGCAGTGTCTGCGTTCGTGGTTCACGAAAAAAAGCCGCCTTCCTGGAGGGGAGGCGGCTTTTCGGGGAGCGCGGCATAGTGACTTGCGCTCCAGGATTCTATGGGCCGGTTTCTCCCCCCTGTTCCGTGTTTCGCCACCACCAGCCGGCCCGCTGGGCCAGGACGTCAACGTCTCCGCCCGCTGCGAGGTTGAGGTGGGAGCGAAACAGCCGCACCGCGTCCTGGCTGAAGGGGTTGGCCTCGAAAAGGTCCGCGAAGAGTCCGGCATCTTCGGTGATCATCTTGCGGGCCGCTTCCAGGCGGCGGCGAAAGGAGGGGGTCACGAAGTCCCGGATGGCCTCGTCTCCGGCCAGGGCGGCCAGGTACGCACAGCTGGTGACGAAATTCAGCCCCTGGACAGCAGCCATGGCCCGGTCATGGATTTCCGGGGTGGTCCGGAAGGGGGTGAAGCCCAGCCGGTGCATCAGGACGCTCACGGCTTGGGCCGCCGCCTCGTCCCGACCCAAGGTCACGGCCACCCGAGGTTCCTCGCCGGGATCCTGGCCGAATAAGGGGTGGGTGCCCACAACCGGACCGGGATGGTGGCGGAGCATCAGGCCCAAGGGCTGGACCTTTACGGAGCAGACGTCCATGAGGATGCTTTGCGGACCGCAGTGGGGGCAGCACCTGGCCAGGACGTCGGCCATGGCCGGTGCTGGAACGGCCAAAAGCAGCAGGTCCTGCTCCGGCAGCACGTCGGCCAGTCGATTGTCCTCCAGTGGCTGGTCCAACCCGGTTGTCACGATTCCGGCGTCCCGCATGCGGGAGAGGAACAAGCCGCCCATCCGCCCGCGCGAGCCGATCACGCAGCATCGGGAAAGGTGACGGGGCTGGTCGGCCATGTCCGGGGTGTTCACCTGGACTCCTGCTGCGACTGGGCCTGCCGCGACTGGGCAAGTCCGGCCTTGAGTTCATTCCAGCGCGTCCAAAACTCCGGGAAGGACTTGGCCACGCAACCGGGCTGGTCCAGATCCACGCCAATGCCGCCCAATTCCAGCAGGGACAGGCTCATGGCCAGACGATGGTCCCCGTAGGTCCGGAAGGCAACCTGGCTTTCCGAAGGCAACGGGGCTGGCTCGATCCGCAGGCCGTCGTCCAGGGCGGTGGTCGTGGCTCCGATCCGGGCCAATTCCGTAACCACGGCGTCCAGCCGGTCGCTTTCCTTGATCCGCAGGTGGGCCACGTTGCGGATCGTGGTTGTGCCTCTGGCCTGGGCGGCCACCGCGGCCACGGTGGGCACCAGGTCCGGACAAGGGCCCATATCCAGGTCCACGCCGCGCAACGCACCGCCGACCACGGTGACCTGATCCGGAGTGTCGCGACTCCAGGCCACCGTGGCGCCCATCCGGGCCAGAATATCCACGATGGCCCGGTCGCCCTGCAGAGATTGGGGATTCAGGCCGCGCAGTCCCACGGGAGCGGTGCTCAGGGCGCCGGCAGCCAGGAAGTAGGAGGCATTGCTCCAGTCCCCTTCCACGGCCATGCTTTGGGCCTGATACGCTCCGGGTTGAATCCGGATGCGCAGGCGGCCGGGGGCGACATCACCGGGTGTGCGCCAGTCCACGTCCATCCAGCGGGCATGGTGCAGGGTCTGTACCTGGAAGTGCACGCCGAACCGTTCCATCACGTCCAGGGTCAATCCGACATAGGGCCAGGAAACCACCTTGTGTCCGCCCACCAGGATGGTCAACGGTGCACGGGCCAGTGGCGCGGCCAGAAGCAGGCCGGAGATGTACTGGCTGGACTCGTCCAGGTCGATGCTCGTTTCGCCTCCGGGCAGACCGGAGGCATGCAGAAGCAGAGGCGGGCAACCGGGCTGCTCCAGGTATTCCACCTCGGTCCCTTGGGAGGTCAGGGCCGCGACCAGGCTGGCAATGGGCCGGGAGTGCATCTTGCCCAGGCCCTCAATCCGAAACGATCCATGCCCGGCGGCCAGCACCGCGGTCAGCAGCCGGCAAGTGGTTCCGGATTCGCCCACGTTCATGACCAGAGGCTCCAGGTCATGCCGGCGCTCGCGGCCCAGAGGACCGCGAGGCATGCCGGAGACAACGTATCGTCCCGGGCCGTCGCGCTGGATCAGGGCCGAGGCCCGGGCCAGAATATCCCTGGTCCGTTCCAGGTCCTCGCTTTCCAGGACGTTCGTCAGCAGAGACCGGCCCGGGGCCAAGGCCGCGGCGATCAGGGCGCGGTGAGACAGGGATTTGGAGGCCGGAGCCTCAAGGATAACGGGATTTGGCATGGATGATTCCTGGAATAGAGATTGAAAAAAGCGATTACCCTTCACTAACGTCCAGGTACGGCCCTGACGGGTAACTGCCCAGGATGCGCAGGGTGTGGCAGTTGTCGCGCAGGTCGTTCAGAACCTGCTGGTATTCCTGGCGGCTGACGTCGCATTCCAGGTCAACGAAGAACACATATTTCCACTTTTCACCCCGAAAAGGCCGGGATTCCAATTTTTTCATGTTGATGCCCTCCCGGGCCAGCAGATTCAGGACCGCGGCCAGGGCGCCGGGCTTGTCCGGCAGCGTAAACAGGAGGGAGGTCTTGTCCTGGTTGCCGGCGCCGGCCGGTATCGAACCAATGACCAGAAAGCGGGTCCAGTTGTCCGGCTGGTCCTCGATGCGTCGGGCCAGGGCAGTCAGGCCGAGCATGCGGCCCAGGCGGACGTGGCCGATGGCCGCGCTGTCCGGCTCTTCCAGCACCCGCCTGGCCGCGGCCGCGGTGCTTTCCGCGGGCACGATTCGGGCCGTGGGCAGATGCGAGCGCAGCCAGGTGGAGCATTGCTCCAGGGCCTGGGGGTGGGAGTACACCTTGGTCACCTCGGCCAGTTGGCGGGCCGTGGACAGCAGGGCATGGCTGATTTTGCAGTAGATTTCCGCCTGCACGTGGACCTCAAATTGCAGAAACAAATCCAGGCTCTGGCCCACGGTGCCCTGCAGGGAATTTTCCAGGGGAATCACGCCCAGTTCGGCTTCCCGGGCCACCACGGCCTGAAAAACCTCGTACAGGGTGGGTTTTGGCTGGAACTCAGCGCTGTGGCCCAGGTATTCCACCCCGGCAAAATAGGAAAAGGTGCCTTCCGGTCCAAGGTAGACAATGTTCTGGGGGCGTTGCAGCCTTCGGGAGGAGGAGAGGATTTCCCGGTAGATGGAGCGCAGGTGCTCCTCCGGCAGCGGGCCGGGGTTGGCTGTTGTCAAGCTGGTCAGGAGTTCCTTTTCCCGAAACGGTTTGAAGATGATGTCCCGCTGGTCCTGCTTGAGTCGGCCCACTTCCAGGCTCAGGGCTGCCCGGCGGTTGAGAATGGTCAGCAATTGTTGGTCAATGGCGTCGATGTCCCGGCGTAGTGCAGCCATGCGGGCCTGGCTTTCCGGGGACAGCTCGGATGGGGTGGATTGGTGGCCGGGGGGTGAGGGGTTCGGGCTCATGCTTCGCTGATCTCCTCGCTGATGGCCATGCCGAAATGCCGCCCGGCCGTGTCCAGGCGACAGAGGATTTCATCCCCTGGCGCCAGGGCGACCACGCTCACCGGTGAGCCGTCGAGGCGGACCAGACGGATGGTTTCCGCGTTTTGCAGAAAAATCGTGCCGGTTCGATCACCGCAGGAGGCGGAAATCAGGATCAATGGGCGGATTTCCACCTTGGAGCGGCCGACCACGGCCAGGGATGTCCGGCCGGTTGCGTCGACGATGAGTACTTCTCGTCCGGAAGCAATTTCTCCAAGATAGGCGGTTCGGTCCCGGGGCAACAGGGTGTAGGCATGCACGGCTCCGGCGTTGATCCGGAACGGGCGGGCCGCGACATATGGGTTTTCCTCGGTTTCAGCGTGAACCAGGAAGGTGAAGGCACTGGAATTGCCCACGAGCATGCCCTGCCCGGTGCGCAGCAGCGAACAGGTGTCCACGCAAACCCGGTGGCCCAGGCCCACGGGGGTGATGGCATCAATCCGGGCGGTACTCAGTTCCAACCGGCCCTCGGAAAGCTTGAGTGCGGCAACGATGGCCTTCAGCTCCGCCCCGGCCTCGGGCAGGACCACCACGAAGTCCACCCCGCGCTCCAGGATGCCCGCGGCCAGTCGGGCCTGATCCAGGGAGGCGACCTCCACGCCCAGCCCATCGCCCTGGGCCAGAATGTTCTCCACGGGAATGATTTCCCAGCCCAGCCGAAGCAGCACCTTGCCCTGGGTGCGCAGGCAGTGCACCGCGCTGTCTTCGTCGGCCTTGGACTCCAGGCAGACCGTGGAGAGCTCTTCCTCGGGCAGGACGGTGATCCGCCCCAGGGCCTGGATTTCCTCCACCCGGTTCGCCGGGGCGATGATGGCGTCCACCCCGGACTCCAAAGCCAAGGTGACGGTGGCCTTGTCGAAGGGTACAGCCTTGAACCAAACTTGGGTCATGATCATGTCCTCGTTTATTGCAAAAGTTCCATGGCCTGCGCCACTTCCCAGTCGTCATGGACGATGCCGTGCAGGGCCTGGACCAGTCGGGCAGGTTGCTGGGCCTGGAAGATGTTCCGCCCGATGGACAGCCCCGCGCCTCCGGCCTGGAGGCTGTCGGAGACCATGCGCACCAGGTCCTCGCTGCTGTCCAGTTTCGGCCCGCCGGCAATCACCACAGGCACGCAGCAGCCGTCCACCACCCTGCGGAAGGATTCGATGGTGCCGGTATAGGGTACCTTGACCACATCAGCGCCCAGTTCCACGCCCACCCGGGCACACTGGGCCACCACGTCCGGGTCGTATTCATCGGCAATTTTCGGTCCGCGGGCATAAACCATGGCCAGCACCGGCATGCCCCAGTCCATGGCAGCGGTGGTGACCCGGCCCATCTGCTCCAGCATGTAGCGTTCGGTTTCGTCGCCCAGGTTGATATGCAGGCTGACCGCGTCCGCACCCAGCTTGATGGCGTCCTCCACCGTGCCCACCAGGGTTTTGGCATTGGGGAACGGGGAGAGAGACGTGCTGGCCGAAAGGTGGACGATCAATCCGATGTCCGCGCCCTTGCCCCGGTGGGAGCAGCGTACCAGCCCCTTGTGCAGGATGATGGCATTCGCTCCGCCCTCGGCCACGCTGTTGATGGATTCGCGCATGTCCACCAGCCCGTCAATGGGGCCGACGCTGACGCCGTGGTCCATGGGCACGACGATGGTCCGGCCCGTATTGCGGTTGAAAATCCGCTCCAGGCGGACGGCTTTGCCCAAGTGCATGTTCTGCATGATCTGTCTCCCCGGGCCCTGTTCCCGGATTTGTCTCAAGCAGACCGTCAAGAGCTACCGCCGCGGCCAAAAAAAAGGGCCGCCGGCGGTTTGCCTGCGGCCCTTGAGAGCGGTTTGCTATGGTATCCTAGACTGTTGAATGCACCGCTGCCCTCTGACCACAGGTCAATCCACGCCAAAAATAAAAAAAACCAAAATAAAAATTCGTGGTGTGGAAGAGGGGCAAGGAGTGCATGGATCGGTCAATACAGAAAGCCGGCAAGACATGTCAAGCATTTTTTTTCTTCATTTGCAGGAGTCAGGGTTAACTGTATTCTTAGCAAAAACTTCATAATTTCAGAATATAGGCTGCAGTGTATCTGAGAGTATCCCCCAGGGTGGTCTTGTCATCATCGAAATTGAAACCGATTTCGATATTGATCCAGATCTCCTTTGGCTTGAGACCAGATCTGCCCTGCTGCAGGAGTACTTGCAACTTGGGAGGTTTTTTGAAACGATGTCACCTCAAAGCCATCAATTTAGGGGATGACCACATTAAAGGGGATGACCACATTATGGATAAAAAAAGCTGGTTGCAGAAATTGGAGTCCATGGAGCAGGAGCGCCAGGACGTCGACACTCCGGAGGAGGACGAGCGCGGAACATGGCGCGACGCTCTCGAGGGCCGGGGAAAATATGTGATTTTCGGCGGCGTGGGGCTTTTCGTCTTTATTTTGCTCCTGATTATTGTCTCTTCGGGTGGGGGGGGCAACGTGGATCGGGATCTTCAGGACATTCTGACCCGGTTGGAGGTCATCGAGACGCGAATCGTTGGGCTGGAAAACCAGGAGAGCGGACGGCAGCAGGCTCTGGTGCGTATGCAGGGTGATTTCAGCATCCTGACCATGCGGGTGGACAAACTTTCCCGAGAGATGAAGGAGGCTGTCGCCGAGGAAACGCCTCGCCCCGCACAACGCCAGGCCGCAACGCAACAACCGCGGCAGGAGCAGCCCGCCCAACAACCGGCGCGTCCACAGCAGCAGGCCGCAGCCAGCCCACCGGCCGCGCCGACTCCAGCGCCATCTCCGCCCCAGCAGGAGCGTCCGGCCGCGTCCAGACCGGTGACTCACGAAGTTCAGCCCGGCGAGACGTTGTTCCGCATCAGCCGTACCTACGGAGTTTCCGTGGATGACCTGCGTCGCCTGAACAATATTTCCGGAGATCGGATCAATCCCGGCCAGGTGCTCACCGTTCGTCCCTAACAGACACGCGGCGAGTTAACCGAAACGTCTCGAGGCGCGGTGCGCCTATAGGTTTTTACCCAGCCACCGAATCCGGTCTTCGGCCGTGATCGGTGGCTGTTGCATTCTGTACCGACTGTCCTCCGTCGCGTAGTGCGGAGGGAACAAACCGTAACCTCAGAAATGTCCCTTGCCCGCTACACCAGTCGCAGGTTCCAGTTGAAAGAAGATGTTCGGGGGCGCTGGGTCAGCCCTGCGGGGAACTTTTCTTCCAGTTCCACGAATAGCCGGTAGCCCGCGGATTCCAGACGGGGCAGATGGTGTCGCAGGTCCAGAGACCAGTCCGGGTAAGCCCAGAGATCGGCGCCGTATTTCCGGACCCAGGCGACCTCCTCTTTGGGGCTGACCACTGGGGTGTCCACCTCGAGCTCCTCGGCCTGCCAACGGGATACGCATAATGGCCAGAAACCGGCTGTGACAATGCCCAGGGGCAATGGGGCGTTTTGCGGTAAGTCCAAAAATGCCTCATCATCCAGCTCCGGGCTGACCACCGCCCCGGCAAAGCCGAGCAAGGCCAGTTGTTCCAGGGCCAGGGCATTGGCCGTGTTGCAGAAAGGCCCGGCCCAGAGGCGGATCGCCGGTGTAGCTTTCCGGAGATGAGTGGATTGCATGGTGGGTAGCGCTTCGAACAGCCCTGCCTGCCAGGGGGCATTGCAGACGAACAATGTCGCCCCGGCACCGCGCACCCGGCACAGGGCATCGATCCAGAGCTGCTCCTCCTCCGGCCAGATGACCGGCGGCAACCACCAGCAGAGCTCACGGCACGTGGCCTCGGTCATATGCTCCAGAAATTTGGGGTCCAACCACATGGCCCGGGTCGTGCTTTTTTCGCGACGCAGTGGCCGCCGGGAGACACGCATCACCAAGGAGCGGATGGGCGGAGCAATGGTGTCGGACGAGACCGGATGGAACGCTGAGGCGGGGATGGGAGACGATCCCCGGCCTGAGGCGATTTCCGTGGCCTCCTGTTCAAGTTGCCGCAATAGTCGCTGCAATTCCGGCTCCCGACGATCAATCAACCAGACAGGAGTTCCGGGTGGAGGCAGGGCTGCACGGGGCTTCATGCCCTGCCTGGCCCCGTGATGCTTGTCCGGATTATTTTGAGTGTCTTTTTTTAAAGATGTGCTGGTGTTTTTCCCAAAGGTTTTGCCAGGACCTTGCGCTAGGTCGAATCGGCCGCCTTTGGGCAGCGGGCGGGTGACACGGATGATCCGGTGCCAGGGCTGATCCTCGGTTCCCAGGCGGAGCAGATCTCCGGGAAGCAGAGGAACTCGGGGGCGGATGAATGGGGTTTTGGCGTCCTTGGGCACATGGCCGGCGAGCATCCCGGAACCAAGATGGCTGTCCGGAGCCAGGGGGATGTAGCGGCGCTGGGGCAGGAACCCGGCATGGGAGCCGGGACGTCCGAGGGCCATTTCCAGCAAGGCCGCGGCTTCCCTTCTGGACCGCGTCGACGCCGCCTCGTCGCGCAGCAGGCGGTATGCGGTGACGGTGTAAAAGACATAGTGGGCGCTTTTCTTGCGGCCCTCGATTTTCCAGGTCCGGACCTGGGGGATGTCCAGAAGGGTTTTGACCAGCACATCCAGACTCAAGTCTTGACAGGAAAAGAAGCCTCCCCTGCGGCCTTCCTGAACGTAGCGCCGGCGGCAGGGCTGCACGCAGCGTCCACGCAGCCCACTCTTGCCCCCCATGTAGCTGCTCCAGTAGCAACGTCCAGATACGGCGTAGCACAGTGCGCCGTGCACAAACACCTCCAGATGCATCTCGGGCGGGCAGGCAGCGGCCATCTGTTTGATTTCATCCAGGTGCAGCTCCCGAGGCAGAACCACCTGCCGGACCCCCAGGCGGGCGGCGGTATTCAGCCCGATTGGGGGAGTGACACAGGCCAGGGTGGACAGATGCAGCTCTCCGGAAAACCCGCATTGCCCCGCCAGGGTCAGCAGGCCGAGATCCTGGACAATCAGCCCGTCTGGTTGAACATGGCGCTGCAGCTGATCCACCAATCGCCCCGCGGCCGCAAGGTCTCCGGGCTTGACCAGCGTGTTCATGGCCACCAGAACCCGTCGGCCCTTGGAATGAGCCAGCCGGGTCAGATCAGCCATCTCTGCCAAAGAAAAGTTCTCCGCCTCCATCCGGGCCGAAAAATGCTTCAATCCGCAATATACGGCATCCGCACCAGCGGCCAAGGCCGCCAGAAAAGCCTGCCGGTCGCCGGCCGGGGCCAGGATCTCCGGGACGTGTTTTTCGGAAGGGGGTGTGCCTGGCATGGTCGTGCCTCTATCATGGTTCATGGTTGGATTGTCAGTTTTCATGGCCATGTTGCGCGAGAGACCATCTAGAAAATCAAATTTCAGCAAAAAAAAAGGTTTACGATTTTTATCGTAAACCCTTGAATTTGCTGGTAGCGGGGGGAGGATTTGAACCTCCGGCCTTCGGGTTATGAGCCCGACGAGCTGCCATACTGCTCCACCCCGCGCCAAAGAAATAGATATTTATAGATCCATCGGAAGGATGTCAACTGTTTTGAGTGCGCAAAGGAAGGTAACTTGTTTGCCATGGGTGAGCCCAAGGCATGTATCCCTTCAAAAAGCCAGGGCAATCCTGCTCTAGCTGAGATGCATGATGCAGTGCCTGTTTTTTTTCGGATGATGTATCTATTCAGCAAATCCGCCAAAAAGATCTGGATACCGGCGTTCGCCGGTATGAGTGATGTAGATGCAGCTTGCCTCGATAAGTCATTCCGGCGAACGCCGGATTCCAGTGCAGGTGAATGACCATCCGCCGGATGAACTGAATAGTTACCGGATGATAAAGAAACACACTGGCAGGGCAGGCATCCTGCCTGCCCTGCCAAGAAAAGGGTTGCACGGGTTTTTGAGCAGTTACCAAGGTATGAAGACGGATGGACTCTGTAGAATTGCTGTTTTTCCAGGGGATCGCCTTGACTTCCGGGGCAGCTTACTTCAGATATTTGGATTGGTTTGGACCCAATTTTTTTCACCACGATTTCGTCAATAAAGGCTTCCCATGACCGAATATAAAAAAACCTTGAACCTGCCCCAAACTTCCTTTCCCATGCGCGCCAATTTGAACCAGAATGAACCCAAGATGCTGGCTTTTTGGGAAGAGAATAATGCGTATGAGGCGATGATCGCCTCCAACGAAGGAGCATCGACCTTTGTCTTGCATGATGGACCGCCCTATGCCAACGGGCACATTCACCTGGGGACAGCCCTGAATAAGGTTCTCAAGGATATCATTGTCAAGTCCCGGAACATGCAGGGGGTGCGTGCAGAGTACGTGCCCGGCTGGGATTGTCATGGCCTGCCCATTGAATTGAAGGTGGAGCAGGAGTTTAAATTGAAGCAGAAGTCTGTTTCCACCCTGGATATTCGGGCTCGATGCCGGGAGTACGCCCAGAAGTATCTGGACATTCAGCGTGAGGAGTTCAAGCGATTGGGCGTGCTGGGAACCTGGGACGATCCTTATCTGACCATGAAGCCGGCATACGAGGCCGCTACAGCCCGGGAACTGGCCCGCTTTATGGCCAAAGGGGCGGTAGTCCGCAACAAGAAGCCGGTGCACTGGTGCTGTTCCTGCGAAACGGCTCTGGCCGAAGCCGAGGTGGAGTATGGAGAGCACGGCTCACCGTCCATCTTCGTGGCCTTTCCAATGGATGGCAGTCGGTTGGACGAGGTGTTTCCAAGTCTTGGAGACGGGCCCATGTCCATCGTGATCTGGACAACCACGCCCTGGACCATTCCGGACAACATGGCCGTGGCCGTGCACCCGGAGTTCAGTTACTCCCTGGTGCTGGCCGATGGAGCGCATTTTATTCTGGCCGAGGAGCTGGTCCCGCGGTTGCGCGACATCTTTGGTTGGAGGGACGTCGACGTATTGGGCAGCGTGCCTGGACAGCGTCTGGAAGGGTTGCATGCGCAACATCCTTTTTATGATCGCCCCTCCCCCATTGTTCTCGCGGACTACGTTACCCTGGAAGCAGGGACCGGTTGCGTGCACACCGCTCCGGGACATGGTCGGGACGACTATGAAACCGGCTTGCGCTATGGCTTGGAAACCCTGTCCCCGCTGGATGATCGAGGATGCTTTTTCTCTCAAACCGAGCTGGTCGGCGGCCTGAGCGTCTTTCAGGCCAATCCGGAGGTCATTCGCATCCTTGAAGAAAATGGGCGCTTATTGGCCCAGGAGAAGATCACCCACTCCTACCCTCATTGTTGGCGATGCTCCAAGCCGGTTATTTTTCGGGCCACCATGCAGTGGTTCATATCCATGCAGGAGGACGATTTGCGCGGCAAGGCGCTGCGTGAAATCAACGAGAAAGTGCGCTGGATTCCGGGCTGGGGCCGGGAGCGGATCCACAACATGATCGCCAACCGACCGGACTGGTGCATCTCTCGGCAACGCAACTGGGGAGTGCCCATCGTGGCCTTGATCTGCAAAGAGTGCGGCCATACCTATACGGATTCGGAATGGGTCTTTTCCATTGTGGATCGGTTCGCTGGTCATGAACGGGGCGCGGACTATTGGTTTGAAGCCGCCCTTCACGAGGTGGTTCCGGCCGGATTAACCTGCCCGGAATGTGCATCGACTTCCTGGGAGAAGGAGGACGACATCCTGGATGTCTGGTTCGACTCCGGAACCAGTTTTGCCGCGGTCCTGGAGCAACGGGCTGAATGCGCCTTCCCGGCGGATCTCTACCTGGAGGGCTCGGATCAGCATCGTGGCTGGTTCCACAGCTCCCTCCTGGCCGCGGTGGGCACCCGGGGCACGGCTCCGTACAAGGCGGTCCTGACCCATGGCTACGTGGTGGACGCCAATGGCCGCAAGATGTCCAAATCCGTGGGTAATGTCGTCGCTCCCCAGGAGATCATCAAGCAGTACGGCGCAGAAATCCTGCGGCTTTGGGTGGCTTCCGAGGACTACCAGGACGATGTACGCATCTCCACGGAAACCCTGAACCGTCTTGTGGACGCGTATCGCCGGATCCGGAACACCTGTCGTTTCCTGCTGGGCAACCTGTACGACTTCCATCCCGAAGAGCACGCTGTGCCTGTGGATAATCTGTTGCCCCTGGATCGGTTCGCCCTGGATCTGATCAATCGGCGGCATGCCAGAATGGTCAAGGCTTACGATCAGTACGAGTTCCATAAGGTCTTCCATACGCTGCATAACGTGTGCGTTACGGACCTTAGCTCCTTTTATCTGGATATTGTCAAAGATCGTTTGTACGTGTCCGCGACGGACGGGTTAGCCAGGCGTTCGGCCCAGACCGTGCTCTGGAAAACCCTGGAGACGTTACTGGCGGATATGGCCCCGATTCTGAGCTTCACCGCGGAGGAAATCTATCAGCATCTGCCTGAGAACGTCCGCGGAAAATCCCCCAGTGTTTTTGGACTGCGATTTCATTCCGCGGACAAGTCGGCTACCGCCGCGAACTTTGCACCTCTGGCTGAAGAACAACGCCAAACCTGGGAAACCGTGATTCGCGTCCGCGCGGAGGTCACCAAGGCCATCGAGCCGGTGCGCAAGTCCGGAGTGGTGGGGCATTCCCTGGATACGGAGGTGACCCTCTTCGCTCACGACGATCTACTGGAAGTGCTCCAGCCTCTGGACTCGATGCTCAGGGAGGTGTTCATTGTCTCCAAGGTCTGTTTTCGTCCGGAAAAAGAGGCCCCTGCTGTCGCGGCCACCGACGGGACGGCCGGCATATACGTGAGTGAGGAGGTTAGCGGATTGACAATCACCGTGGCCCCGGCTCCGGGCCTGAAATGCCCTCGATGCTGGGTTTACAGCGAAGAACTGGACACAGCTGGTGATGCGGTCTGTCCACGTTGCCAGGACGCCCTGGAGGGTCGATGATGGCACCCCGTTACCGCCTTGTTTCCATTCTGGCTGTACTGGTGCTGGTCCTGGACCAGGCCACGAAGCTTTGGGTGGCCTCGGTGCTCCCTCTGTGGACTTCCAAGACGGTCATTCCCGGCTTTTTCAATCTGGTGCATGTTTTGAACAAAGGGGCGGCGTTCGGATTTCTGAGCGATATGGATGCCGCCTGGCGACCGTATTTTTTCCTTGGCGTGACTGCGCTGGCCGTGGTGCTTATCCTGCATTTGCTGCGCACGGTTCCCAGAGAGGATACGGTTTTGTTTACGGCCTTAGGCCTGATTCTGGGTGGAGCCATGGGCAACCTGGTGGACCGGATCCGGCTGGGTGAAGTCATCGATTTCCTGGATTTTCACATCGGCCAGCATCACTGGCCGGCATTCAATGTCGCGGATATCGCCATCAGTGTCGGTTCCGTTTTGTTGCTGGTCTCGGTCTACAGAACCCGGCGTTACGGGCTTACGCCCAAGGACGAATAGAAGTCTGGGAAGGACGAGACTGCCGCAAACCATGGAGAAGTGCGTATGTTTGATCTGCCAACGTCACAACTGCTCTTGATTCTGGTGGCATTGACCTTGCCGATTCTGCCAAATTTATGGGCGATTTGGCATTCATTTCACGCCGATTTCGCCACCCATCAGGAAAAGATGGTCTGGATCGCGGTCAGTGTCTTCGTGCCCGTCCTGGGCGGTCTGGCCTACGTGATCTGGGGACGAAAACGAGTCCGGAGGAAACAATGAGTTATCGATTGATTGTTTTATTGCTTTGTCTCTTCATGGTGTCCTGCGTGACGACCCGTACCGAGATGGACACCCTCTCCGCACGGGTGTGGGACCAGGACCAGCAGCAGCGCCGGCTCCAGGGCCAGTTGGCCGCTCTGGATCAGGAGTTGACGCGGCTGCTCACGGAAATGGAAGGAGTGAGCACTCCGTTGCGGGCCACCCAGGCAAATCTCTGGGCCGAGGTTGAAGCCCTGCGCATTCAGACCGCGACCATGCAGGGACAGATGGAGGAATTGCAACGTCTGCTTCAGGGGGAGGGCTCCGGAGCGGCGGGTGGGCATATCGCCGATCTTGGTCGCCACGTGGCGTTTCTGGATCGTTCCGTGACCATGATCGCCAGTCAGCTCGCCCTGGATCTTGGACCCAGGCCGGGAGTCTCCACCGGTGCGATGGCATCCTTGCCGGACGGCGCATTCGACGGACCAGGTCAACTTGTCATGGTCGACCCGGACGTGTTGATGCCGGGACGTCCCGAACCGCCCGCTACCCAGACCAGAACGGCCTCCGCGGATGATCCGGCTCAGGCTCTCTATGACTTGGCCCTGCAGGCGTTTCACGAACGCAACTATGTCCAGGCCCAGCGGATGTGGCAGGAATTCGCCACGACATTTCCCGAGCACGACCTGGTCTCCAATGCCTTGTTTTGGCAAGGGGAAAGTTTTTTTCAGATGCAGGACTACGGGCAGGCCATTTTGGCGTACCAGGATGTGATCAGCAAACACCCTGGTAGCAATAAATATGCTGCATCCATGCTCAAGCAGGGAGCGTCCTTTTTTCGCTTGGGCAAGGACAGGGCCGGCGCATTGGTTCTCGAGGATCTAGCCGATCGTTTTCCGGATCAGCCAGAAGCCGCCCGGGCCAAGAACCTCTTGGATGAACATCGTGGACGCTAGATGTGAACATCTGCGACGGGGAAGCGGCGAGTTCACCCCCAAGGAAATGGGTTTTTTCACATGTTTTGTTGCGCGCATTGAACCGTAAATCTCGATCACCTCTTTACCGATAAGTTGCCAAGATCATGTCCAAAACCAAGGAAACGCTCTGTCTGACCTTCCCTCCGGAAGTCTCCGGTCAACCAGTGGTCTGTAATCTGGTCCGGATTAACGATCTGGATTTCAACATTCTCAAGGCCCGAATATCCCCGAAGCAGGAGGGCCAGATGACATTGGAGATCATCGGTGATCGCAAACAATGTCGCGCGGGGATGCGTTATCTCAAGGAGTTGGGGGTGAAGATCACTCCCGTGGCCCAGAAGATTCAGCGGATCGAAGATTCCTGCGTCCATTGCGGTCTGTGCACGGCCCTGTGCCCGACCAAGGCGCTGCGGATGGATCTGAACAGCCGGGAAGTGCTGTTCTTACGCGAGAAATGCTCGGCTTGTGGTCTTTGCACCAGTTTGTGCCCTGTGCGGGCCATGGTTTTGGAAACCGAAAACGGTATTTGGGAGGCCATCGCGGAGGGTGCATGAGCGAACAGAAGCGAACCTATTCCAGGGTGGAGACCTTTTTCCCCGGACGACTTCGGATTCTCGCTCCCGGTGAGGAGAATCCTCTTTACCAGGGGTGCTCCGGGTGTGAGCCTGCCCAAGGAACGGCTTTGCGTCCCAAAGGAACGAATCTTCCGGAGTCGGTATTGGATTTTCTGGAAACCATCAACGCGAAACTGGATATGCTGTTGAGCCTGGCCAACCGGGGCCATCTGGAAAGCTCCTTTCCTGTTGCCGTGAACATCGTGGAGATCAGCGGAGCCGGCTTGATTTTTACCGCGGACCGGGAGTTCGCATTGGACGATCGGCTGGAGGTGGTTCTTTTCCTGAGCCAATTCCCGCTGCAAATGGCCGGCGCCTTGGGACGCATTCATCGTCGAGACGATCGGGCAGGAAGGTCAGCCTGGGCCGTCGACTTTACGTTCATTCGCGAGCAAGATCGAGAGGCCATCGTTCGTTTCGTATTCCAGCAACAACGGGAGCGCATCCGGGAGAGCAAACAATGGAACTGACCGCTTCCTTGTTGGATCTTGCCGCCGAGCGATGTCGCGCCAATGCAGGAGACATGCTCAACGGCATCGTGCACAACCTGAATAATCCCGTACACGCCATGGCCATGCAGACCGAACTGCTCCAAAACACTCTGAGAAAAGAAGGTTTGGATGCTCTGCGATCCAACCTTCAAGAGAAAAGCAGCCGTTTGCAACGGGTCGGCGAAGAGTTGAAGGCCCAACTGGAAACGCTTGCCTGGCGGGACGCTTACGTTTCCCGGAATCGTCAACTGATCGATCCCATGCACTTCGGCTCGTGGCTGCTTCAGTTTTGGCAGGGGAACTTGTTGTTCAAGCATGGCGTTTCCACAACACTTGTAACGGAACCTGCTCCACCCCATTTGCAAGCCATCCCCTTGGCCTTGACCTGGTGTTTCGAGGAACCTTTGAGGGCGTTGTTGCAGTTCGCCCAGATCCAAGGCTCTCAGGACACAATCGATTTGGTCTTTGAGCTTGGACCTGCTTCGGATTCCGGACTTTTGGCGAGGATGACCGCGACGTGCTTAACAGAGCAGCCAATGGTCGAGCGCTGGGAAATTGATCACGCTCGAGAGCTCCAAGAATTGACGGGTTTTCTTGGCTGGGAGTGGGAAGCGGTGATGAAGCCCGTCGGCCTGACGGTACGGCTGGCCATACCTGGATAACTCGTTGCAAACGATGGAAGGTTAACCGATGAGCACAGAGTCCGAGTCAATGAATGTATTGGCGGAGTTGTCCATTTTTCCCATGGACAAGGGCGAAAGTCTGGCACCGTTTGTGGCCAGGGCCGTGGCGATTATCCAGCAAAGCGGGCTGGCGTACCGGTTTGGGCCCATGAGCACCGTTGTGGAGGGTCGTTGGGACCAGGTGATGGATGTGGTGACCAGCTGTCAGCAGGATCTGGCCGCGGACTGCGATAGGATTCTGGTTTACCTGCGCCTGGATTGCCGGAGGAACAGGGAGGACGCCATCCTGTCCAAGGTTCGTTCCGTGGAAACGATGCTTACATGTAAGTGACGAGATACTTGCTCATTCCGGCGAATTCCCGACATAATTTCTGGACGAGAGCCCGACCTTGAAGCGCTGCATGGCGTACGAGGTTGGGCTCTTGTCTTGCATGATCAGCACCTCCGCTCACGGATAAAAAGGCATGCACCATGACCCTGGATCAGTTGACGATTTTCTGTATTCTTTTGGCCACCATGGCCATGTTCATCTGGGGCAAATGGCGGCATGACATGGTGGCCGCGGGGGGCCTGCTGGCCTGTGTTTTCACCGGGCTTGTGCCTGGTGCGGACGCCTTTACGGGGTTCGGACACCCCGCGGTGATCACCGTGGTCTGCGTTTTGGTTCTCAGCCATGGTCTGGAGGTTTCGGGAGCCGTGGATCAGTTGGCCCGTCGTGTTCTGCCCGCATCCGCCGGCCCGACCAGGACCATTGCCTCGTTGACCGGCCTCGGCGCACTGCTTTCCGGATTCATGAACAACGTGGGCGCGATGGCCTTGCTGATGCCGGTGGGCTTCAAGGCTTCGGCCAAGCTGGGGATAACTCCGGGTAAGGTTCTGATGCCCCTGGCTTTCGGGTCGATTCTTGGTGGAACGATTACCTTGATCGGGACCCCGCCGAACCTGATTGTTTCCGGTTTTCGTGCGGAAGCCGGTCTGGGTGGGTTCAACATGTTTGATTTTGCTCCAGTGGGACTGGTGGTGACAGCGGTTGGTCTGTTGTTCATCTCTCTCATTGGCTGGCGGTTGGTTCCGTCCCGGAAACAGTCGGATGCCGATGATTTCGACACGGCGGTCTATACGACGGAAGTGCGCATTACCGAGGACAGCAAGGCCGCGGGCAAACGTCTGCGGGAGGTGGAGCGGGTTCTGAATGAGGCCGATGCCATGATTGTGGGCATGGTTCGCAATGATTTCCGGCTTTCCGCTCCCTATCCCGGACGATTGCTCCGGGGCGGTGATATTTTGGTGATTCAGGCGGAACCCAAATCCCTTGGGTCGGTGCTTTCCGGGCTGGGCTTAAAACTCGAAGAGAACGTGCTTCCGGGTGAGAATGTCAAGGAAAATGAGGATGTTGAGACAATCCAGGGCACGGCTCGGTCCAAGAAGGATGCTGATGATGTTCATGAACCGATCCGATCCGAAGTCCACGAAACAAGCCAGAAGAACCAGAAGGAAGAACAGCCGGAGGAGGAAGGGTCCACGTCCAGTGAAGTTATTGTCCAGGAGATGGTGGCCATGCCCAGTGCAATCATGATCGGTCGCACAGCCAGGGACATGGAGCTACGTACACGTTTCGGCATCAATCTTTTGGCCATCTCCCGCAGAGGGCATCGTTCCATCAGGCGGATACGCTCCACGGCCATTCAAGCTGGAGATGTTTTGTTGATGCAAGGAAATCCGGAGGTTTTGGCCGGATTTGCTTCGGAATTCGGTTGTGTTCCGCTTGCGGAGCGAAAAATTCGGGTTCCGGCCAAAGGCCAGGCTGTGAAGGCCACCGTGATCATGATCAGCGCGGTTGCCGTCGCGGCTGCCGGAGTCGTGCCTGTGGCCGTTGCCTTTGCCACCGGAGTCCTGGCGATGATGGCTCTAAGGGTGGTTTCCCCCCGCTCGGTCTACCAATCCGTGGACTGGCCGGTTATCGTTCTGCTGGGTGCCATGCTGCCTGTGGCTGGAGCCATGGCGACAACGGGCGCGGCGGATGTCATCGCGCGATTCCTTCTGGAAACGGTGGCCCAAGGGCATGCCGTGTTGGGATTAGCCGTGATTCTGGTCGCGACCATGCTGATGACCGATTTCATGAACAATGCGGCCACCGCCGCGGTCATGTGCCCAATCGCTTTGAGCAGTGCATCCCAATTGGACGTCAACCCGGATTCCTTTCTGATGGCCGTGGCCATCGGCGCGTCCTGCGCGTTCTTGACTCCCATCGGACACCAGAACAACACATTGATTCTTGGTCCAGGAGGATTTCGATTTGGGGACTACTGGCGCATGGGATTGCCGACGGACCTGCTGGTCATCGCTGCAACGCTGCCCATGTTGCTTTGGGTCTGGCCCTTGTAGCTCTGCTCCAGCGTTTTTTTTGCGCCAACGGCAATTTTCTAACCCTTTCCCCGGCTTTCGCCGCAAGTTGTGCATAGTGGATACGCCGTGAATACTGAAGCTCTCAGGAATAGTTGAATATGCTTGCTTTCCTCAAAAAACATTGGTTTTTCGTTGGGATGGTCGTGGTTTCGGCCCTGGCTTTCGTGGTGCCGGGCTTGGGGGTGGTCGTCAAGGAATACAATATTCTCAGTTATGCGATATTTTTGACATTCCTGATCACTGGGTTGAGTCTGGATACCCGAAGCATCCTGGAGCAGATCAGAAATGTCCGGGTGCTCATGGCATCCCTGTTGTCGGCACTGGTACTGATCCCGATTCTCACCGCACTGCTGGCATCCCTGTTTTTTGGAAACAATGTCGACTTCATTGTTGGTTCGATCATTATTGCCGTCGCTCCGGTGACCGTCGCCTCGGGCACGGTGATGACGGCCATGGCCTTGGGGAACGTCCCCTTGAGCCTGTTTATTTGCGTGCTGTGTAATTTTTTCTCTTTGCTGACAATCCCATTGGTGCTGAACGGGATCCTCGGTGTCATGGGCGACATGTTGCACCTGGGTGAAGCCGTTTCCCTGCCAGTGGGCAATATTTTACTCACATTAAGTACCATCGTCCTCTTGCCGACCGTGCTGGGACAGGTGGTCCGACCATGGCTCAAGGAGCGCATTGCACCGTACAAAAAAGCGTTTTCCGTTTTTTCCCAGTCTGTCGTCCTGCTGATCATTTTTAATGCCGTGTCCAGCTCTGTGGGCGTGGTTGGCACGGTGGGTTTGGGCTTTATCGGATTGTTCGGTTTTATGATCCTCTTGCATACCCTGATCCTGGCCCTGAATTTCGCCATTTCCAGGGGTATCCGGCTGGACATGCCTTCCACGGCGGCGTTTACCATCCATACTTCCCAGAAAACCCTGACCATCTCCTACCTGGTCTGGGCCGGTTTCTTCGCAACTTCCTTTCCCCTGGCCATGGTTCCGGGAATTGCCTACCACGTGGTCCAGATGGTCATGGATGTCTTTGTGGCGGACTGGTTCCGGAAACGGGTCAAACGTCAGTAAACGCTGCCACTGGAATTGTCGCCGTGGGATGGTACAGTGTGGGGGACATCGTTTCCAGGTGGGACCAGGGCCGCTTGTTTCTTTGTCGGAAGCCGAATACGATCCCACGCGCACCGCGTAGCCACGTGTTCTGTGTTTAGGGAAAACCCTGTGCGTATGCATTGCGCGCCACGGATGGCCGCTCGGATTATTCAGGATTTTTTTGGATGTTTATCAAGACCCCAGACCCACCCGCATCGCAAATGCGCCTTGAGCGTCAGGATTTGATCACCCTGGAGGCCGAACTGCGCCAAGCCATGGCCTGTTTCCTCAACTTCTCTTCCTATGGGCTGTATTTTCCATCCCAGCCACCCCAGGACATGCTGGTCAGTGACGCAGCTGGTCAACGCATTGTGCCCGTTTTCCACGCCAAGGAGAAGAAAGCCCTGCTTCCCCTGCATCGCCACGGGGAGTTGCTGGGTATTTTCGTCGCCCGCAACGTATCCGGAAAAGTCACCAAAAATACGTTGCATCTCTGGTCGTGCTTGTGTGACCAGATCATGGACAATCTGCTTTTGCACAAAAAAAATCAGGTTGATCCGCTGACGGGACTGGCCAATGCGGCCTGCCTGGAGGAAAACCTGGCTCGTGAAATCCGCCTGGTGCATCGTGGGCTGTGGCCGGATACTCCGGCCTGTCTGGAAGAGGGGGTGTCCGAGTTCAGTGCCAGTGTGGGCTTGATCTTTCTGGATGTGGATGGTTTTTCCAGAATCAATGAGCGCTGGGGATACCAGTTTGGCGATCACGTTCTGCAGCAATTGGGGAGGATGGTCGCGCGTACGGCCCCGGAACAGGCCATTTGCGCGAGGCTGCGGGAAGACACGTTGGCAATCAGTTTTTCCGGAGCGACAGCCGCAAAATGCCACCAGTTGGCCAGGACTTTCGCGCGAGAGGCCGCGGCAGTGTACTGTGAAAATGCGATCAACGGAGAACGGATCCAGCTGTCCGTCAGCCAGGGGTACGTCACCTATCCCCAAGACTTTCACGGACGGCAGTTGCGACGATCGGTGCGGGAGCAGACCGGGGTGATGCTGGAAAAAGCTCGTCGCGCGCTCCGTGAGGCCCAGGAGCAGAGTTCGGGGGGGATTCAAGGGTTTTCGGGAATTCTCCGGGAAAGTGGGATGATCCTGGATGTGCTCCCCATGAACCGGATCCTGGTGAGTCTCGGTCGTTCCGTGGATGCCCGTGAGGGACAACGTTTTCTGGTTTGGGCCGCTCAGAGTGGCTTGCCCGGTGGAGAGCCCGACGGCATGGAGACGACTGGTGAGCACGGGCCGGAGGAGAGGATCTGCAAAGCCGAGATCCAACTGGTTGACGTGCTCGGCGAAACCTCCGTAGCCGAGGTTGTGCTGCAGCATGAGCCCGGTTGCGCGCTGATGCCCCAAGACCAGTTGACCATTCTCGCTCCTGGGGTTCGCCAGGACGTCCCAGGCCGAAGCAGCGGGGCGGAGCCTGGTCCCGCGAGAAGGAGCGCATCGGGATTGGCGCAGGTTCCAAACATTGGGGAAGACGAATACCGATCAGCGCATGAAAGCCAAATCCAGGCTCTGTTGCAAGTCAGCGATTTTTCAAGATACTGGACGCCCTTTCGCCAGTCCCATTCCCGGTTTACCGTCATGTTGATATACATGGAGACCAGTTCCATTGCCATGGGACGACCGAACCACGACGATGTGGAGCATATGGTGCGGAAGCTGGGCAAACTGGCGGCCCAAGGATTGGGGGCGGATGCGGTTCTCGGACGGTTCAGCTTCAGCACGATGGCCTGCCTGATACCGGATCAGGGCACCACGGAAGTGGAAACCGCGGCACGGTCCCTGGTTCGGACTGCCGGTGAAAGCTTGCATTGCGCGGTTTCTATCGGATTGGCCGAGTACCCCTTCCTGAATTTCAGTAAGGCAGATGTTTTGGACAACTGCCGCAAGGCCCTGGAGCATGCGCTGATGCTGCCCGCACCCGCTGCGGTGTCCTTTTGCTCCACCTCCCTGACAGTCAGCGCGGACCGGGCCTTTTCCAGCGGTGACATTTACTCCGCTGTGGAGGAGTACAAAGTGGCCCTGCTGGCAGATGAAAGCAACCTCCTGGCCAGAAATTCCCTGGGCGTGTGCTATGCCCGGCTAGCGAAATATGGCGACGCCCTGGCCCAGTTCTCGGAGGTCCTCCGCCGAGACCCCGATGACATCATGGCCACCTACAATCAGGGCCATACCCTGCTGAAACAGGGGGAGGGGGATCTTGCCCGCCAAGCCTTTGAACGTTGTCTGGAGCTGGATCCTCAGCATGTCTTCAGCTTGATCCGCCTGGGGCAGTTGGCCGAGCAGCACAATGACCTGGACATTGCCAGGGATCGCTACCATCGAGCCCTCTTGGTTCCCGGAGGGGAAGGCGTCACGCATCGGCACCTGGCCCGACTGGAAATGGCAGAAGGCAATCTGGAGCAGGCCCGGGAACATCTTCATCAAGCCTTGGTGCATAACCCCAAGGATGCCTTAGCCATGCACCTGTTGGCCTCGATGTATCTCGAGCACGGCGATGATCCGGAAATCGCGGAAACCTTGGCCAGACAGAGCGTGGCCCTCCGCCCGGAAGTGGATGCGTACTGGAACGTGCTGGCCAGGGTTCTGGAACGTCAGGGCAAAACCGAGGAGGCCGCGCAGGCCAGGGAGCAGGGTGATTCGCCAGCATGTTGACGCCATGGCATTGAAGGCATTGTCACAAGTCGCTCACGCCATGTTGGGGGCCGGCGATTTGTGCGGAGGATTGCCAAAGGCCCAGCTTTGCGCTGATACGACGTTGCTGCGGCAAGGATTCAGGGGTGGAGCACGCCGGCCAGAACCTGAGCCGCCAGAGCATGTTCGGCATCGGAAAGCGTTCGGGGATCCAGACAGAACGCGTCGTGTTCGATGCGACCCACCAGCGGCGGGTCGACATCCAAAAGACGATCGCGGACCGTCTCGACGCCAAGCGCATGGATGCTTGGGCGGATTCCGACAAGGGTCGTCGGCAGATCCTGCTCCGGATACGCGCCGCCACCCACGCGGGAAGATCCAGGCAACAAAATAACCTTGGCTGATTGACCCAGAGCGCGGCGAAGGGAACGGGCCAATTTGTTCGCCCGGCGGCGCAACTCGTCCGGTGTGGCCGTAATCATCCGCAACGTGGGAATTTCCCGGCGTGCAAGATCCGGGTCGCGATACAGACGCAAGGTGGCCTCCAGGGCGGCCAAGGTCATTTTGTCAATGCGCAACGCCCGATTCATGGGGTTCTTCTTGATCGGCTCGATGTAGGCCCTGCGGCCGACGATGATCCCAGCCTGCGGCCCACCGAGAACCTTGTCTCCACTGAAGGTGACTACTGCCGCACCGGCCGCAACGGCCTCCTGAACAGTGGGTTCATGCCCCAGGCCATAGGGTGTGAAGTCGAAGAAATTGCCGCTTCCCAGGTCATCCAAAACGGGCAGGCCGTGCTGGTCGCCCAAGGCGACCATCTCCCGCAGAGTGACTTCCTTGTGAAAGCCGATGATCCGGTAGTTTGAGGCGTGCACTTTCAGCAACGCCGCGGTTTCCGGAGTTATCGCCCGCTCGTAGTCATGAAGGTGGGTGCGGTTGGTGGCCCCCACTTCCCGCAGTACCGCCCCGCTCCTGGCCATCACCTCCGGGATGCGAAACGATCCGCCGATTTCCACCAGTTGCCCTCGCGAAACCACCACCTCCCGGCCTTTTGCCAGAGTATCCAGCATCAGCAGTACTGCCGCGGCGTTGTTGTTCACCACCAGCCCGGCCTCGGCCCCGGTCAGTTGGCAGAGCAACTCCTCCACATGGGCGTATCGGCTGCCGCGGTGCCCTGTGTCCAGGGAAAACTCCAAATTGGAGTAATGGGCGCAGGCTTCGGTCACGGCCTGAACGGCCTGGCGGGCCAGCAGCGATCGTCCCAGGTTGGTGTGCACCACGACGCCCGTGGCGTTGATCACCCGTCGGAAATGTGGCCTGGACGCCCGATCCAGAAAGGAAAGCAACGGCTTCTCCAGGGCTGGCCAGCGCAGCTCTTCGGAGTCAGTCAGTCTGCCGTCCCGAATATCAGCGCGCAATTGGTCCAGATGCACGTTGACAAGGTCCTTGAGCAGGGGGCGCGGCAGGTGCGCATGGTGACCGGACTCCGAGATTCGTTGCAGAATCAGGTCCACGGAGGGCAGCAGTCGATAGAGTTCAGACATAACATCTCCGGTAAAGAGAAAAAATCTGCGGTATATCGTTCATGCGTCCAGCCATCTTGGGTGGAGAGCGTATATTTCCGCGAGCAGGTAGAATGAACCGCAAATCAGAACCGGCCCGTCAGTTTGTGCGGCAAATGATGCCGCACGGGCCAGGGCCGTTGCCGGGTCGGGAGTGGTCTGGGCCTGAGGGCCGAGTTCGCGGACGACCTCATGGGCCGGACGACAACGGTGGTGTGTGGGTAGTTCAGGAACAAAGATCGGCCCTGATGTCAATTGCCGGACAAGGGGAGCCATGGACTCCAGGTCTTTGTCCCGCATGCAGGTGAAGATCACTGTTTCAGGGCGGAAGGGCAGTTTGTCCAGGGCCGTATTCAGGGCTTCCAGCGCTGAGGGGTTGTGCGCGCCGTCCAGAATGAACTCCGGAACGAACTCTGGACAGTCTTCTTGGGCATTCACTGGGGACGGCAACCGTGTTCCGGGGATGTATTGCAGCCGGCCAGGCCAGGCCTTGGAGGCCAGGGCGTGGGCGCAGGCATCCTGGTGAACGGCCCAACCGTGGTGACGGGCCAGGAATGTCCATCCCGCCAGGGCCAAGCGGGCGTTGTCGCGTTGATGGGGACCTGGCAGCGCGGGTGCACCAGCAGCTTGCGCGTTCGTTCCGACAATATCATTGGCAGCATGCACAACCACTTTCTGTCTGGTTGCTTCCTGGACCAACAGATTGCGAACCATGGCGGTCTGCGGGCCGGAAACGACCAAGGTTCCGGGCTTGATGGCCCCGGCCTTGTCCAGGGCGATGTTTTCCAAGCCAGGGCCGATGATCCGTTCGTGGTCCAGGCCGATGGGGGTGATCAGCAGCAGATCCGGGTGCCAGGTGGAGGTTGCGTCGTTACGCCCACCCAGCCCGGCCTCAAGGACAATCAGGTCAAGATGCTGGGCGCTGAAACCGACCATGGCGATCAGGGTAATGGTTTCAAAATACGTCAGCCCAAGATCCGCGCATGCCGCCTGAATGGTGTTGGCCCACCCCAGGATCTTTTCTTCCGAGGCTATTTTGCCGTTGATCCGGATGCGTTCCCTGAGGTTCAAAAAGTGGGGTGATGTGAACAATCCTGTGGAAAAACCGTGTTCGCGGGCAATTTGGGCCAGATAATAGGCGGTGGAGCCTTTGCCGTTGGTCCCGACCACCTGGGCCAGACATGTCGGCATCCCGGTCAGGTTCAGCCGGTCCGCTGCCTCACGCATCCGGCCAAGACCCAGGTGCATGTGGAACATGCCCAAGGCATCCATATGGCCTTGAAACTCGGCGAAGTCAGAAAAAGATGTCTTCGCCATCACGCAACAGGTGAAACATATAACCGTCCAGGGCTTGGTGCAGTTGCTCCTGGATCTCGGTGGAGAAGGTGGACTTCATGTGCGAAATGTAGATCTTGGGCCGGGTGTGCAGTTTGTTCAACTCGGCACGCAGCAGTTTCGGGGTGAGATGCCTGGAGAGCAGGGCGAGTTCCTCCATGGCATTGGGAAACGAGGCCTCGATGATCAGGTTTTCCAGGTCAAAGGGCAGCTCGTTCAGAAAGGTCCACCAGCGGTCTGTGGGCCCGGTATCTCCGGTAAAGGCGAAATGGCGACCGGAGGCAGGGTTCAGAAGCAGATAGCCGGACGCGGCAGTGGCATGGTTGACCGGTATGGTGACCACCCGCAACCCGGCCATATCCACCCAGACACCGGGATCCAGCTGTGCATACGTCAGGACCGGATTGGAAAAGGTCGGCAGAACCGTGAAGTCCGGCCAGATCGTGTCGTTGAGCAGATGGGTGCGGATGCTTTCCAGTACCGGGGCCAAGCCGCGGACGCGCACCGCGCCATGCTCGTTACGGGCCACCAGTTCGATCAGGTTGTCCGCCAGAAAAAGGATGTCCTTGATGTGATCCAGGTGGGCGTGGGTGATCAGGATCTCCTGGACTTCAGCCTGACTGGCCAACGGCATGGAAGAAGTCACTGAACCGGCGTCCAGCAGGATGGTCTTGTTTATCAGAAAAGAGGTCAGATTGTAGCCGGGCAGGTCCGAGCCCGAACAACCGAGAACATGCAGGTGCATGATGGTGCTCCGCCGTATTGATGATGGTTCGCGACGATTCTCGCGGCCGTGATGCAGAGAACGTCTTGCACAAGGCCGCGGCATAGGTCAATCCAATCGCGGGTCGTGCCCATGCAGATGGACATCTGGAATGACTTCCTTTCCGGTGGACACATTTCATCAGCGAACATGAACCCGGGCAGTGATGAAAAAAAGACAGTACGTTCCCGACTTGACCGTTGTCCGACCATGGAGTAGCGAACCAAAAAAACGACACAGATGTCCCTTCAGGGGAATCTTTATGGCCAGGGCAACCCGATCCACCGCAAAGGGGCGCCCTGGCCTTTCGTCATCCATGGGCGCTTTATGAACGGCGATCATGTCGCGGTCGTCTGTCCAAAAGCGTTTTCACCATCAACCGAAGGATTACGTTATGGACTCAATTCCTATTTCCATTGAAGGATTCAGAAAGCTTGAACTGGAGTTGGATCGGCTTAAACAGGAACGGCCGGAAGTCATTGAAGCCATCAAGGTGGCGCGCGAAGAGGGTGATCTGCGGGAAAACGCCGGTTATGAGGCTGCCAGGGAGCGACAGGGCATGCTGGAGGCCAAAATCAAATACATTGAGTCGCGGATGGCGCAATTCAATGTGATTGACCGGAAGACCCTCGGCGGCTCTCGGGCCGCTTTTGGAGCCACCGTGGAACTGGAAGATTTGGATACCGAGGAGATCAAAAAATATACCCTGCTTGGTCCTGACGAGGCTGATCCCAACGAGGGCAGTATTTCCATCGCGTCTCCTGTGGGCCGGGCTCTCCTGGGCAAGGAGGAGGGTGATGAGGTTCTCGTGGAGGCGCCCCGCGGGAAAATCCGTTACGAGATCATATCGGTCAGCTATCAGAACTGATGCTGGTCAGGGGTGCTGGACCCAGGGCAGGGGGTGATGTGCGGATTGGGCAGGAATTGTGTCTGGAGGTGGCCAAGCCGGTGCTGGGCGGCGACGGATTGGCTCGGCATGCCGGCATGGCCGTGTTTGTGCCGGGCGCACTGCCAGGTCAGCGCATTCTGGCGCGTGTCTCCTCGGTCAAGGCCCGGCATGCCCGAGCGGACCTGATCCAGGTCCTGGAGCAATCCCCGGAATACGTCCAGCCCAGCTGTCCCCATTTCGGGTGTTGCGGTGGGTGTGACTGGCTGCATATGGACTATGCCCGGCAGTTGCACTGGAAACGGGAGTTGGTCCGGGAGACGCTCCGTCACATTGCCACCGAGGACGTCCAGGTGGCAACGACCATTGCCTCGCCGCAGGTGCGCAACTACCGGAACAAGATGGAGTTCGCCGCGGCCTCCAGGGTCGTGACCAACACCGGCGACACGACCCGTGGCCTGAGCACTGGCAAAGCCGATGTAGCCCTGGGGCTACGTCCTCGAGGACTGGCCAACGCGGTGGTTCCGATTCACTCCTGCGCCCTGTGCCCCCAGGTCATGGTTGACGTCATGAATCTGGTCGGTCAATGGGCCGGGAAAACCGGCCTGCCGGCCTACGATCCGGACACGGGCCGCGGTTTTTGGCGACACCTGGTTGTCCGACACGGAGCCGAGATTGGCCACGTGATGCTTTCCTTGATCACCGGCCAGGATTCACGGGGCCGGTGTGTCGGGCCACGTCTTGCGCAGTATGTGACGAACAATCTGGCCGGGCATTCCTTGACGTCGCTCTCCGTAGTGCATGAGACACGAACAGACCGTGCCCTGTTGGCCCAGGGGCAACGGAGCGTATCCGTCACTGGTCCAAAACATTTGCTCCATGAACTGGGTAACCTGCAGCTCGCCATTTCCAGTCGGAGCTTTTTTCAAGTCAATTCCGGGGCTGCGCAAAAGCTTTTCGGCGTCGTGGCTGACTTTGCCGGACTGGACGAACGGGAATCCGTCTGGGACCTCTACTCCGGCGTCGGGGCCATCGCTCTGGGCCTGGCCGGAAAGGCTAGGCAGGTCGTGGGCATTGAAACCGACCCACAAGCTGTTCGAGACGCCCAGGCCAATGCCCGGCGCAATGGTATAGCCAACTGCCGTTTTGAAGCCGGAGATGTGAGTCGGACCATCTCCCGCGTTCTCGGCGACCCGGCATTCGAGCGCCCGGACGTGATCGTTGTTGATCCTCCCCGGGCCGGAATGCGGGCCGAGGTTGTGGCCCAGCTGCTGAAAATCGGTGCGCCGAAACTGATCCTGGTCTCCTGCGATCCGGCCACTCTGGCTCGGGATATCAAGGTGCTGGCCGCCGGATATCGCCCGTCCCGAGTCCAACCGGTTGACATGTTTCCGCATACCTCGCATATCGAGTGCGTTGTCGAACTCTGTCGTCGCGATCCAGTTGCTCCATCGAAAAGGTGTCCACATGCCTCTCGTCGAACCTGTTAACGCTCTCCGGCGACGATACGCCACCCCTCAAGCTGTTTGGGTTTGCGGGCTGCTGTTCTGTTTTTTTTTAGGGTCCATCTTTCTTAGTGACAACATCCGGTTGCATCGCAACGTCTACTACATTCTGGTCCTGGTTCCCTTTGCCGTTCTGGTTCGGGGAGACTTTTTTCAGGCCTTGATCAGGTCTCCGGTATTTCTGGGCTGTCTGGCCTTTCTCGGCTACCTGTGGCTCAGCCTGTTCTGGTCCTCTCAAGACTCAAATTACGTATTTTACAACGAGGCCAGAACCCTTGTTTTGATGTTGGGGTTTTTGGCTGTGACGGCATTTTATGCCGTCCATCTTGAAGGGTTTACCAAACTTCTTGGCTGGGTTTTGGCGGTTACGGCCGCAGCGGCGTCCATGATCTCCATCTATGTATTTTATGTTGACCGCCATATCCCGTTGATGGGTGGCCTGGAAAGCCGGGTCGTGGATATCGGGCTGGCCGGACACCCTATCGATTCGGCCGGGCTGTACGGATTCGTGGCCATTTTCCTGGTTTTCGCCCTGGTGCTCCCCAGGCGGAAACATCCGTTGGCAACCTGGGCTGCCGTGGCGTCCTTGTTGGCCATTCTGGCATTCGTGGCCTTGACCCAGACCCGTGGAGCGTTGCTGGGCATCGGCATGGTCCTGGGGTTCGGGTTAATGCTGCATGTGGATCGGCGACTGTGGTTGGTTCTGGGTGTTCTTTTCGCTACGGTGCTGGGTATGGTGGCAGTATCCTTGCACCACCCGGAAGGTATGTTCGGATTTGAGCGTCGTTTGGGCGTGCGCGGCGAGATTTGGACCCTGGCCCTGGAACGGGCCTGGGAACGGCCATGGTTCGGATTTGGGCTGAACGAGCATCATCAGCTTTTTTCAGCTGACGGTGAACGCCATGGCGTGGCGCACAACCTCTATCTGGAAAATTTGCATTTTGGCGGAATATTCGGAACCGCTCTGCTCCTGGGGCTGGCGGGTTTGGCCCTGCGCGGAGCATGGCGGGACTATCGCCGAACCGGGAGTTTTCTGATGCCGGCGATTATCAGCTACCCCCTGATTTTTGGCATCTCGGCAGGATATTTGACCTTGTCTAAAATTTCTCCCATGTGGATCCAGTTCTGGCTGCCCATAGGGCTGATCATTGCAACGGAAATCCGCAACGGCCAAACATGGAAGGATACATGTCACGGGGCAGGGCATGGCGGCTGATCAGTCGCGTGGTGATCACCCGATCTCCCAGGGCGGCCTGCAAGCGGATTCGTGCCGAATCTGCACAGGGCCGGTGCATCCCCATTTCCAGGCCCAGATCCTTGGCCGCCATCAGGTCAGCTATTTTCGCTGCCCGGAGTGCGGCCTGATCCAGACCGAGCCTCCCTATTGGCTGGCAGAGGCCCATGGTCAGGCCGTAAGCGCCCTGGATGTCGGCTTAGTGCGGCGCAACCTGGATTTCGCGACCCGTTTGGAAGCCTTCCTGACACGGTATTTCCATCCTGGTGGTCGATTTCTGGATTATGCCGGAGGCTACGGCCTGATGGTTCGTTTGATGCGGGATGCCGGATATGACTTCCATCGCCATGACCCATATTGCGCCAACATTTTCGCCCAGGGCTTCGATGTCTCGGAACTGTCCGGCCAACGCTTCGAGCTGATTACGGCATTTGAACTCCTGGAACACCTGGAGACACCGGTTTCGGTGGTCAAGCAATTGCTGAACCATACCGAATCCCTGATGTTCTCAACGCGCCTGCAGCCAGAGCCCGTTCCTACCCATGTGGATGACTGGTGGTATTTCTGGCCCCAGACAGGACAACACGTGACGTTTTACACCCGGCCCGCCTTGCAGCGCCTTGCCGATCAGACCCGAACAACACTGTATACGGACGGCAGGGGGCTGCACCTGTTGACCAGACAACACTACACGGCAAATCCACTCCATCGACCCAAAGGGTTGTTGGCCGCACTGGATCGCTTGCTTGAACGCTGGCAAAGGTCGCTTCGCAAGAGGATGGTTCCGGCCCCGGGCAGGCCGCCCAGTTTGCTTCCCGAAGATGTCCAGCGAGCCGAGCGACAGCTTCTCGCCCACAATCGGGGGAAAGGCCAGGCACCATGACCGCTCTGCCCGCGTTTTGCATGCCCTGGCATACATCCGTGAGCAATGCGTTTCAGGTCATCCTGGTTGATCCTCTGCGCCACCTGGTACCCATCGCCCTCACGCCCTGGAATCAGGACGCGATGGTCCCGTTGCAGGCCACTGCCCAGGATCCTGCACGCCCCCTGATCTTCTGCCAACTTCCTCCACCGGAGCTGCTTCTCCGGGAAACAGCGCGGGTGGTCTGGCTACCCATGTGGGACAACGTGGCCCGCTGGCCGGAATCCTACTGGGCAAAACTGCCCAAACAGCTGCGCATCGTGGCCTTTTCCAGCCCGGTTGAACACATCGCACGGCGTTTTGGCCTACCGACCCTGCGGGTTCATTTTTTTCTCGATCCCCAGATAATCGAGCCTGTACGGCACGGCGCGGAACGGACGATGATCTATTGGAATCGGGTGGGACTGTACAGCTACGCAGCCATCCGGAGGATCTGCGCCGATCTGGCAGTCAGCCGCCTGATTCACATCCACCGTCCGGACCCGGGGTACGATTATCCTGGATTGCACTTGCCGGAACGCATTGACAAAACACGTGTGAAGACCGTCCGGGATTTCCTGCCGGATGCCGACCATCACCGGCTTCTTCGGGAAAGCTCCATCTGCCTGGCGCCCCGAGCCCTCGAGGGTGTCGGCCTGACGGTGCTGCAATCAATGGCCCGCGGGGCCTGTGTGCTGGCCTCTGACAGTCCGGCCACGAATGAGTATATCGAACACGGCCGAAGCGGTTATTTATTCCGCTCGTATTCACGGGGCACGCATAAATGGCGCAAGTCGCTGGCCAAGCGCTGGCATTACCTGACGGGCAGGCAGGAGCTTTTTCATTACCACATGATCAGCGCCGGGCAGATTGGATCAGCTCTGTCTCGGATCAATCCCGACCAGCTCGGGGAAGCCGCCAGGGAAGAGCACGTCCGGGGATATTTTCGCTGGCAAGGCGAGTTGGAGCAGCTTGCAAACTTTCTCACCCACTGGTGACGTCACAGGTCGATCAGAGCCAGGGGGTCGCGCTGGAAGGCGCCATTTTTTTCCCGTAGCGTCTCGATATTCAGACGCAGGGGGACAAACGCGTTCAGGATGGTTGCCCCGAAGGGAATCTTGCGTGTCCATCGGCGAAAGATACGGGCGGCCTTGATCTCCCTTGACGTAAAATATTCCCGGGTAACGGTTTCCCGTTCCCGACGATGCGCCACCTCGGATGCAGTTTCGTTGGAAACACCGCCGATACGGAAAACAGCCACCGGGCGTTTTAGGTAAATTCCCCGAATATCATGCTTCAGCAACGCGCGTAGCAGCCACTCGTGGTCCGCTGCGATGCGCAGCCGTGTATCAAAGATTCCGCAGCGTTGAAAGATATCTTGCCGATAGAAAATGGCCTGCTGGGTGATGGTCCGTTCAGCCAGGGTCAAGCGGTTCACTTGTCGATGGCGACGATAACTCAGGGTCTTTTGGGAGCCCTCTTCCAACAAGACCACGTCACCAAAAACGATGTCCGCCTCGGTCTGGTCCAGGCAATGGTTCATGGTGGTCAGCACGTCCGGTGCAAAGAGCATGTCGTCGTCATTGAGGAAGTGCAGGGCGTGCCCCTTGGCCAGGGCAATGCCCTTGTTCATGGCTTGGTAGATGCCGTTGTCCGCTTCCCGGATGTGTCGCACCGGATAGGACACGCTCTGGGCATAGGCGGCAATCAGTTCAGGGGTCTCGTCCACGGACAGATTGTCCACGATGATGTGTTCATGGGGGGAGGTCTTTTGGGCCGCGACGCTCTGCAGAGACGCGCGCAATCGTTGGCTTCGGTTCCATGTGGGGGTGATGATGCTGATGTTCATGGTGCTACGGCCCGCCACCAGGCGATTGAACGGTTCTCCCAGGTGAAATCATTGCGGCGTTTCCGGCAATTGGTCGTCAATGTTCGAACAAGATCCGTGTCATGGCTGAGTTGCAAAACGGCGGCGGCAACCTGGGATACGTCCTGTGGGGTGCAAAGCAGGGCTTCCTGGTCAGGCCGCAACACCTCCGCGATACTGGGCAGGTTTGCGGCCAGAATCGGACGGTTCAATCCCAGATAATCATACGCCTTGGTGATGGCCACATACGGCATCCGGCCGCGTTCCAGGGCTGGAATGATCAGGGCGTCCACATCCAGCAGGTATCCAGGCAGTTTTCCAGGCGCCACCGGGCCATGGACCAGGATCATCCCTGCGTGATCAGAAATCGCGGCGCGCAGGGTTTCCGCCTCGTGCGGGCTTCCACCGGCAATCTTCAGCCGAACCGGGGCATGGACGCGCTTTACGATATCATCCCAGATCCCAGCGAGCCACTGGATGCCCTGCTCTTGGTAGAGGGAGCCGATATAGGCCACGGTGAACGGTCGGGATGCGTCCGAATCCGGCGGGGGAACGGTTTGGGGATCAAAGCCGCAGGCCAACCCCAGGTTGAACACTGGCTTGCCCGGAACAAGCTGCTGAAGCCAGTCACGAAGAGCCGCGGTGGTGGTCAGCAGAACGTCCGCGTCTGAAAACACAGCCTGTTCAATACGGGCCGCTCTGGATGCGGGCCCAGATTCCATGCTTGCCAGCTGATGCACTTCATATGCCCGTTTTGCCCTTGCCTTTCGCTCCAAACCTCGGAACAGAAACCGCGTCAATCCGGCAAAGCTCGCGCTGGCCAAAATGTCTTGCGGTTGCATTCGGCGACGCAGGAACAGCAGGCACGTCCAGTAGTAGATTGCGTTGACCGTCAGGCCGCGACGGCCTTTGGCTCGACGCAGGGCGGGCAGAGGATGCAGATGCAGATTCGGCAATGAGGACAGCCCCATGCGGTTCAGCTTGGCGGCGACCGTTTGCGTGTGGCGGCGCTCCTGTTGCAGAAAGGCTGTTGTGCCGGGGTAGACCAGCCGGACGCTTTTTGCCGGTGCGGCCAGAGCCAGGGCCCGGCAGTTGCGCAGACAGTAGAGGCCATGGGCAGAGCCATCAAAAGGATCCTGGTTGACGACGAAAAAAAGAGTTTTCACATCCGCTCTCCCGTTTCGAGCAGCTTGTCACAGGCCTGAAGCACCATGCGGACACTGATTCGCTCGGCGGGGGACCGGGATGGTTTCTCGTCATCATTTGCCGGTTGAATGATCACATGCCGGGTTTGCCATGGAGCCCACTCCACGGGACTCGAGCCCATGAACAGAGCCACAGTGGGACAAGAACAGGCCGCAGCAAGGTGCATGGCCGCGGTGTCCACTCCGACAAACAGGACGGCCCTGTGCAGGAGTCCGGCCAGCTGGGCCCAGGAGGTCCGGCCGGACGTGTTGAGGATGCGCCCAGGATCCGTACTGCTCAGGGTGGTGCAAAGGCGGATCTCTTCGGAGTCCGGGCCACAGCTGAGCACGATGGTCGGGACGCGTTCCAGGATCTGGGCACATAGTTCTCGCCAGCGCTGTTCCGGCCAGCGCTTGATGGACCAGCGGGTGCCGGGGTGGAGCACGACGAAGCGGGGCAAATCAGCGGCCGGAGGCCAGGGCTGGGAGCGTTCCCTGGCAAAGGTCAAGGGAGGGATGGGCAGAGGCAGAGGATCTGGAAGGCAGTCGCTGACGGTATGAAAGTCTTTTTCCACCTGATGGCTTTTGTACCACCAGTAGTTGGAAACGTCCGTAAACGTCCGCTGCCACCACCAGTGCAGGGGGCGGCCGGCTGCATTGGTGCAGCGGTGTCGGGCTCCGCTCATCAGGGTCAACCAGCGGCCCCTGTCTCCGTCACCCAGTTCGAAGACATAGTCGAAGTGTTTGCGGCGGACTGTAGCGGCCAAGCCGAAGTCCAAGGCCCAGTTCCAGGGACGGCGTTTGTCTTTTTCCGGGGCAGCAGCAGTGAGCACCCTGTCGATGTCCGGGCATCCCTTAAGAATTCCTTCACATCCCTGGCGGACCATCACCCAGATCTCAGCCTGGGGGTACACTGTCCGAACAGAGCGGAGTACTGGGGTCAACAGCAGACTGTCCCCGATGTGTTTGAGCTTGATGAATAAAAATTTCATTCCTGGTTACCGCTCTCCCACCAGCCACCGCCAGTACCAGGACTTCTGCCAAAGCAGGTTGCGCTTGCGCTGGATACGAACGTCCCGGGATCTGTCCAAGACCACTTCCCAGCAAAAGCGTAAAAACATTCGACTGTGCCCGGCGTCTTTGCCGTATTGTTTTATTTCAAATTCCTTGCGGGCATCCACGGGCGTGTTGTGGGACAGGTCGCGCTCCAGCCCGTGATAGGCTTCGTCTCGGTCCACGTCGATCCGAGGGACGCAGCGATACTTTTTGGGGAGATAGCGCTGCCGCGAGCCATGGTATTTTTGGAACTTCACGAAGCGGTAGTCCTCGGCCCCGTAATGGCCGCAGAATTCCTCGTCATAGCCGTAGAGCCGCAGAAACCTGGCCCGGGAGAGCAGGAAGGTGTTGGAGTGTCCGTGGCGCAGTTTCCCGGTGACGGGATCGGTCCGGTAGATTTTGAAAAAATCCCGGCCGCACTCCCGCATCCGGACCATCCTGGCCAGGGTGGTCTCGGGAAATTCATGGTCAATGTCCGTGAGCAGCACCTTGTCCGAAGCGGCGTAGGTCACGCCAAGATTCCGCGCACCACCTTGGTTCCAGGGAATGTCGTCGATAATGCGCAGCCAAGTCAGGTTCAAGTCCATGTCAGGCACCTCAAACCGCAGCGGCGAACAGTCGTCCACCACCACGAATTGAATCCTGTCCAGCAACTCCGGGGCGTATCGCTGATACCGGGCCAGCAGATCCAGGACCGTGTCCGAGCGTTTCTGGTCGAGATAATAGTGGGTGACATAACTCAGCTTGATATGGGACTTGTCTTGAGTCCGAAGCAAATCGGTTGACCCGGATCTGTTCATTGGCGGATCTCTTTTCGGACGGATGGCGTCGAGGCCTCCGTCAGTCGATGCATCAATGCCTCGACACGGCGGCCCATGACGGAAAGTGTGAATCTGGATTGGACCTGACGCAGCGCGTTATCCGCCATCATCGCCCCGAGATCCGGGCGGCCCAGAATCGTGGTGATCGCTGCGGCCAGACCTGCCGGATCGCCGGGTGCGACGAGCAGTCCCGTGTGCCGATGGTTCACGATTTCCGGGATGCCGCCGACATCCGTACCCACAAAGGGGCATTGCGCGAACATGGCTTGCAGTCCGGATTGGGGAATACCTTCATTCTTGGTGCTGGCCAGAACAGCCACGTCCAGACCGCGAAAAAAAGGCCAGACATCTTCCTGATGACCGGGCAGGAGAATGCGCGAGGCAAACCGGCTTTCCCGGCTGCGTTTGGAATAGTCGCCCATGACCGGCCCCCCGCCAATCAAGAGCAGGCGGGCCTCTGGCTGTTCCGCGGCCAGGCGCTCAAACGCGTCGATAAGCACATACTGCCCTTTCCAGCTGCGCAACACCGATACCTGGCCGATCAAGCTGGCCGTGTCCGGGAGGTTGAAGCGTTCCAGTAGTGCTGCTCGGGCCTGCGTGCGGGGAGGCAGGGGCGGTGGAGCAATGCCAGTGGGAATAGAGCTGGTTTTGTCCGCCGGCAGGCCCAAGTTGCGCTGCAAACTGGACTGAATGGCCGCGGCGGTGGTCACCACGTGGTCACACAAACGGCGGTATTGCCAGCGGTTCATGAAGTTGTTCCCCACCGGCGTGCTCACGTGGCGGTAGCGGATGGTTGCCGGAACCGCGCAGAACTTGGCTGCCGTCAGCCCCACCCAGCTGTCCACACTGCTGTGGGTGCAGACGACGTCCGGCCGGATGGCTTTGAACCGGGTGACCATGCCGATGAAGTCTGCGGGTTGGCTCGACCGGGTAAATGCTGTCGCCTCGCAGGACAGCCCCGCATCGCGACAGCGACGAAAAAGCTGACCATGCTCCGGGGTAAATATATGGACGCGGTGGCCTTGTGCGTGGAACCACAGAGCCTCGTTCAGCACGCGGATATCCTGTCCACCCCAGGCGTCCGAGGCTTCGGTATGAATGATGTTCAGGGGGGGCATTGCGTGGCTAAAAGAGATGGGCGCCCTCAATCCCCTCAGGTTGCTTCGTGCAGGTCCTGGGGGGATTGAAGGCGCCTGATCACTTCGCGATCGCGACGGTGGTACCCTGGCTTGGCCGAGTACACACCCTTCAAGACGTCACGTTGCAATTATTTACACGTTCCAATGGAGTCGAACCTGCATGTCCGGCCGTCAGGCCAAATTGCCTTGCTGAAGTTGGCTCCAGAAAGGTTTGCGCCGTCCATCTGGGCGTCGTAAAGGTAAACGTCAATAAAGTTGGCCCCGGAGAGGTTGGCATTTCTCAGGTCCGCCCCTTTGAAATAGGCTCCCTGCAGATTCATTCCGGAGAGATCGTGGCCATTCAGGTTGACCCCGGGGCAATGGGTGTAGGGCTGCAATGTGCAATTGTCCACGATCTGCTGGGCAGCTGCCGGGGCCACTCCGACAAGAAGGCATACAAACAATACGGCTGTTCTGATCATGAGCACCGTCCTCCGCTCTGGTGGCGTGTCAATAAAAGGAATTGGTTGGAACAGTTACTGGATCTTCCAGGAGCCGTCCGGCATGCGGCACGCAGTGCCGTAGGCCTGTTCAAGCCTGCCGCCGACTTCCACTTCGGTGACGAATTCCCGGCAGTATTGGCCGTCGGTCCGTTGAAAAGTGTTGACCGGCGTGACGCGAAAATTGTTGCCCGTGTCCGGGTTTCTCCACTGCGAAGTTTGGCCTGTGGGCTGCGTCTCCAGGGTGCGATTGACCTGCTGCTGGTCCATGCGGTCCATATAGCCGCCCACATAACTGCCCAAAGCCGCACCGAGGATTGTGCCGCCGATGATGGCCGCAACCCGACCGCTTCCTGCACCGATTTGCGCACCGGCGATGCCGCCACCAATGCCACCGAGCAGGCCGCCGCCGATTTGGTTGATTTGTCCGCTTCCGGCACCACCATGCGCTCCACCGCAACCAGCGGCCAGCAGGGCGAGAATCGCCAATATTGTCAGGGTTTTTTGCATTGATCTCTTGTCCATAGTGCCTCCAATAAAAACGTGTTGGCTGGTTCTGGCTTGAAATGTTCGAAAAAGACGTCTGGACTATTGTTCACTTTTCAGTTCCCGCTGCATCAGCTCTTGAACGGCCAGTGACGGGTCCTTGCTTTCGTAAAGCACCTGGAAGACCTGTTCCGTTATGGGCAGATCGACCTTGTGCCGACGGCCCAGGGCATGGACGGACTCCGTGGTCTTGACGCCCTCGGCGACCATTTTCATCTGGCCAAGGATGTCCAGGAGGGTATGTCCCTGGGCCAGCTTCAGTCCGACCTGGCGGTTGCGGGAGAGATCTCCCGTGCAAGTCAGGACCAGATCGCCCATGCCGGAAAGCCCCATGAACGTCTGGGCCTGCGCGCCCATGGACACTCCCAAGCGGGACATTTCCGCCAATCCACGGGTAATTAGCGCGGCTCTGGCGTTGGTGCCGAAACCCAGGCCGTCGGAAATTCCGGCAGCAATGGCGATGATGTTTTTCAAGGCGCCGCCCAACTCCACGCCGCGGACGTCCTTGTTGGTGTAGACCCGAAATGTTTCGGTGGAAAGCAGGTTTTGGATGGATTTTGCCACGGTGCTGTCCTTGCAACCCAGAGAAACCGCCGTGGGCATGCCCCTGCTGACTTCCCTGGCAAAGGAAGGGCCTGAGAGCATGGCAAAAACCGGTTTGAGGCCGGTCAAGGCCTCCGCGGTCACCTCGGACATGGTTTGCAGGGTGTCCAGAGCGATGCCCTTGCTGGCGGAGATGATGATGGGTTTTTTGGGAAGAAACTCCCGGACGGTTTTGAGTACGCCCCCGTAAAACTGGCTGGGAATGACGAAAAGAAAAAAGTCCGCGCCGTCCATGACCTGGGCAAGGTCGTCACTGGCAGTGAGCCCCGCGGCCAGTTCCAGGTCTGGGAGGTACCAGGGGTTGCACCGCCTTGTTCGAATCAAGGAAGCGAGTTCTTTTTCCCGGACCCAGAGCCGGGCCGAGCCGTGTTTGTGCGCCAAAAGATTGGCCAGGGTCGTGCCCCAACTGCCGCCGCCGAATACCGCTGTTTGCATGATGAGAGGGTCCGTTGTCTAAGGTTGGAGAGGTCGCTTCCGCCGAGCCGGTATCGCGATGCGACACCACGAGTCGGTGTGCGGATTGCCGGCAAAGGTGCCAGCAAAGACGTTTGTTTTTTCTACTCCAAGCTACAGCCTCAATCAAGTGTGTTTCCTCGTCACTCAGAGTAAAGGTATGCTCATCGAATTTCTCGTCGCATTCGGTATTGAAATCGGAATGTGGATCAGGAATCGATTTCGATCACGATTTTGATACCGGTCCGGATAGCTCCGAAGATCAAGAAAAAACTGACGTTGAACCCGCCACACTCTCAAAGCACCTTGCGCTCCTGGGTCGATGTGTCTTCGGGATCACAAGGCCCAAGGGCGTAGAGGCGAATTTTCGTGCTGCGGGGAAACTCCTTGCGTAGCAGCCCTTGCAGAAGCTTGCGGAGTTTTTCCAGGGCAATATTTTCAAAAAAATCCTTGGTAAAGCCATCCTGGTGAATGTTCCAGGCGTTGTCTGCCACGCGATGAAACAGCACCCGACGATTTCGCTTGTAGGTGCGGATTTCCAGGCAATGACCCTGGGGGAGCTTGGTCAGTCGTTCCAGGATGGTGGGAATGGCGGAGTTTTTGTCGATCATGTTCGCGGCGGGTGACGGGCAATGTTATCGGCCGATAAGGCAAATGGAAATCTTCTCCAGGGCGTCTTGGCGAACCCAGTCCCACTTTTCCCGAAACAGACGATCGCTGCGAAACAGACCACCCTCCTGGACACGGTTCAGAAACCGTTCCAGTTGCCCCGGCCCTCCGTTATACATGGCGTAGAGCATGCCCGCCTTAAGATCCGCGGACCACTGCACGTCGGGTTCTCTGGCCATCCTGGGTCTGGCGTACTTGGTGTAATAGAGATCCAGAATTTCAGCCCCGGCCTGGGCGTTGTAGGCGATATCCCACCGCAGGCGGTCTTGGTCGTAAAGCCCGCGCCAGACCCGCTCGTTGATTTGCATGATTCCGACGGAGGTATTGTTGAAGGACCGCAGGTAGATGATCCGGTCCTCTGATTTGATGAATTGCCGGAAGCAGCTTTCCTGCCAAGCCGCGGCCAAAACCAGATCGTGAAAAAAGCCGTGCCGTTCTTCCGGTCTCGCACTATTGTTCATGACAGCTCCCGTGCGTTCTCGGAGCAGCCCGGACACCCGGGCCATATACGCCTCCAGATTTTGCCCGGTGAACGTCCAAAGGGAAAGATCGACGTCCTGTCCGGCCGGAGAAGCAGCGGCCTGAGCGGCGCGAATGAAAAAGGCCGCAAGATGCTCCTGAAGGAAGTTCAATTTCCGGGACCACGGGGGGGCGGACGTCATTCCTTCCCGGCCGGAGTCCTCGCTGCCCGGTCCGTTATCTTGCCCGTTCTCCTGTCTGGCGTCCTGCCCGTCGTCCCGTTCAGTGCCGCGCATTCTGTCCAATCCGAGACCGTGGCGTAACCCCGGAAGCAGATCCGGCGCATATTCCAAGTGCGTCTCCTGGTCGCCCAGCAACCTGGCCAGACGGATCAGTCCGTCCCGGCTGATCTCCATCCCCAGAGCCGGTCCCAGCTTGTCCAACGCCAAGAGAGCATCGGAAGCGGAAAAAAAGGCCAGGTAGCCCAGCAGGGATTCGTTGTCGGCCATCAGGCGATGGCCGCGAAACAGCGGTCCAAGTCTTGTCCAGGCCTCCATGAACTGTGATCGAACCAAATCGGTCCGTCCCTGGGGATCGTCGAGGTGGAAGATGAACTCATGGCGCAGACGCAACAGAACATCCAGCAGAAGAGCCTGTTCACTTTCCGTGAGCTCTCTGGTCGCCAAGGTCGTTATCAACTGGATCAAAAATGCATCCCAGACCTCCCAGACAACAATAAACCGTTCCAGTTCCTCGTCAGACAGGTACGCCGCCAACTGCTCCAGTTCGGGTTGGTAAAGGTCGTCAAAAACGGTCAGCACATTCTCCAGACGCAATCCGTGATCCTGGATGAGCACCTGCCCCGGACGAAGATCCTGCAGCATCTCCAGTACCCGGGAGCGATCCTCGGTGGTCAGCATCAGTGGCAGGAAGTCTTGCAACTCCCGTCTGGGCGGACCGAGATTCACCGATATGCCGTCCAGGGAGCCCAGGACGTGGTCCTCCACCAAACGCCAAGCCAGAGAGGCCAAGCGGGCCGGTTGGCCGTCCAGGGTGCGTAGTTCAGACCTGACCGGGGTAAAATGCAGGATCCATTCCTCCGCAGAGACCGAGGGGTTTTGGTGCATGACCAGCACTCCGTTGAACCGCAGCGGCAGAAAACAGTAATTGCCTATGCTCCGGCCATGGCGCAGATGGACCTGGGTTTCCATGAGCAATTCACCGTCCTCGGCCCGAAACCGGGGAGCGGAAACCGTGACGTCCTGACAGCCATCAGGGCCGGAGTACAGCGTTTTGAGGGGTTGCTCCAGATTTTCACCCATGTAGGTTCCCGCGTCCAGAAATGTATTCCGGACAAGGGCGTTGAGCAGAGGATAGTCGATGGTCATGGGCAGGTTGACCTGGTGTGGCTTGGAGGATGGAACCTCCGCGGGAGCCACTGTGGCGCAAAATGTCACACAGAATATCAGGCAGCCGCAAAGGATGGCGGATGTGATCTCTCGTCGGATTCTCGGCGTCATGGTCTTCTCTCCTGGGCGGCGATGTGCAGCAATTCTTCGGTCATGGCCAGGACGTGCTGTTCGCTTTTTCGTGAAAAATCGTCATTTTGCAAAATCAGATGAGCCTGACTGTAGAGTGGGCGCAGCATTGGCGGACCGTGGCGCCAAAAGGCCTCGTCGTTTGCCCGGCGCAGTTGGCGGTGAAAAACAAGAAGGAAGCCGACAAAAGCTTCGGTCAGCGCCGGGTAGGCATGACCGAGCTTCTGCCAGGCACTGCGCGGCTTTCCTCGATCCCACAAACCAAATGAACTGCCCCAGAACAACGACCAGAACTCGTCCAGCATGTCGCGGGATGACGGTGAGGCGTACTTCGGGAGTAGACGGTTGAGTTGGTACATCCCTTCGGCGGTTTTGGCGGAAAGAAACAGGTTGCCATCTGCTGTTCTCGGTTCGCTTCCGCCTTGGCCATGGGAACCGGCTATTACATGGACCAACTGGGCCACGCGTCGCGGCAGAAAATGTTCATGGCAGGGGTGAGGTTCCCGAGGCTCCGGTGCAGAGCAGCCCCAGCAGCCTGCGCAGCTGATCCGGGCTTGCAGCACGTAGTGCCCGGGTTGGTAAGGTCCTGTTTCCCAGGGATTGACCGGCCCCAGGGACAGATTGAGGACCTGCAGACCGGTCCAGGATGCCAGGTGCATGGGCCCGGTGTCCGGCGTGACCAGCAGTTCCAGGCTTTGGCCCAGGTCGGCAATTTGGGCCAAGGACAGGCGATCGGCCAGGTTGAGGACATGCTGCCCGACCTGTTTTTGGACCGTGGCGGCCATGCTGCGCTCCGCGGGTCCGCCCAGGAGTATTGGTCGCAGGTCCCGGTGCAGCAGTTCCCGCGTCAAGTCGACCCAGAATCGGATGTTTGGCCGTTTGCCCGGTTCGCTGGCTCCGAGAAACAGACCGATGCGGCGTCGGTCTCCCAGGCAGGTGCGCGGTTCGGGCCAGCGGGTGGTGGCGATCCAGGGCAAAGGGATGCAGTCCAGGGCATTGAGGTCGGCCCAGTGAAACCGGTTGTGTCGGTTGGCATGGACCAAGCCGGCACGGTAAAGCTGCCATCGGCCATGAATACGCCGGACTCCGTCAACGGCTTGAACCGGCCCAATGTGCTCTTCGGCCTGGACTTCTCCGGCCAGGGCCGCCGCTGTCCGCTCGTGGCTGAGGTTGACGCACAGAGTGAAGGCCGTGCGGCGCACCTGGTCGGCCGCTGCCCAGGGAAAGTAGGTGACTGCAGGGCTCAAGGGGAGCAAGGCCTCGTAAAAGCGCGGTTCGCCCACCACCCAGAGCGGATGGTCCGGGTGCCGTCGTTGCAGCCAGAGGAACAGGGGGAAGGAGAGAATCAGGTCTCCCATCCGCTGCATCTGGAGAATGAGGATCGGCTTCGTGGCCATCAATCATAAACCGCAAGCATGATCTGGAGCAAGGTGGTCATTCGCTGGTCATAGGTATGTTCCCGAATCACCCGGCTGCGAGCGGCTCGAGCAATTTTTTTCCGGGCCTGGGGGTGGCGCAGGTAAAAACCAACCAGTTCCGGGATCTCGCCGGGCTCCGAGTAGGACACGACTTCGCGCCCGGGTTCGAAGAGTTGATCCATCTGACGGCGTTGGTCCGTGATCAGGAATTGTCCGCAGGCCGGAACGTCGAAGACCCGCTGGTTCACTGCGCCCTTCATCTGCATGCTGGTGCAGTTGAAGTTGATCTCGGAGCAGGGGTAGAATCGCGGCAGGTCGGAATAATAACTGAGCTCCGGGTGCCAGCGCCACCTTTCCGGCTGGTTGCGCAGGGCGACCTTCCAGTATTTATCGCCGGCGATGAGCGGATGGAACGGGAGGATACCGCGAACGCAACGGTTGCGATAGAGCCGGGTGGCCTCCCAGGTCACGGCGGTTTCAAAGGCCAGGCGTTCCTCCACCGAGGGCAGGGCCGTAAAACTTTTGAAAACGTCGGGAAAAGTAGTCCGGAGGTGTTCCCGGACACTGTCGTCCGCCGACTCCCCGAAGGACCAGGCCACCTCGCGATAGGCCAGAAGCATGGGCCGGGGGAAGCGCCCGGCCTTGAGGCGTGCCGCCACCTTGGCCAGCATGGAATTTCCCACGAAGGAGATCCGGGACTGCCAGGATTCCGGACACGAGGCGGGGCCGGAATGGGGGCGGAAGCGATGGATATCCGTGCCCAGCGGCAGGTAATGGACGTGCTCGAAGCCCATGGCCCGAAGTGAATCCACGTTGTCTGCATCCCAGGTGAAGATTGTCGTCCAGGGGCTGACCAGATTGGTATACACGTAGAGCACCAGGTGTGGGTTGTCCACGAACCAGGAAGCCAGTGGCAGGCGGCATTTTTCCAACAGCTCCATGAGCACGCCTTCCCGGTCCACCCCCAGATGGTTGATGGTCAGGACCAGGTCCGGCTTGAACTCCAGGATGGCCGTGAGCAGATCCTGGACGAATTCGGTCCGTCCGGTTTCCCGCGGCGTGAACTCCAGCAGCCGATGGGGCACCCCGATACGCTGAAAGGCCCCGATCACCTCGCCCAGCAGGAAATATTGGCTGGTCAACAGCAAGACCCGGGGTGGCCAGCTGCGGCATTTGGCATAGGCGGTCCGAGACCAAAGGTCGAAACGGGAACTGGCTTCAAGATGGCCCAGAATGATCTTGTAGAACTCCGGATCCAGGCGGGCATACAAGGGCATGAGCAATGGGCGTAAGGGCAGGCCGTCGTGGTCCATCTGCCAGTGTGTCAGAGCGTCCAGGGCCGCCTCCGGGTCTGGGGCGTCCACCCAGAAGACGCGTGGATCTTCGGCCAAGTCCCGGGATCGGGTTACGGACTGGATTGGGGTCTCCCTGTCCACAACGGCCACGGGACCGGAGGTGCTGTTCAAGATCTCCCGCAATGCGAAGCCCAGGCCACAGCCTAGGAGCACGGGCAGCCCGCGAGTTGAGTCGGCCAGGGCCTTGACGGCCAGGTCCGTTTCCCGCTGTCGGCCGTCCCGTCCCCACAGCCGCCAACGACGACCGGATTCGAATGCAATAAGGACGTCGTCAGGTTGTGCGGCCTCTGCGGGGATGGCTTCGGCCCGGTAGGAGACTTGCCGGGGTCTGGCTTCGCATCCAGGCAAAGGAGGATTGCTGTCTGGGGACGGAATGGTGTTGGGCATACGGTTCTACCAGGGGTGGGCATCCGGAGCATGGTAGAAGAATTCCACTCGGCGGTTTCTGTGCCGGTTTTCTTCCGAGGTGTTGGGCACGAGCGGCCGGCTGTCCGCATAGCCCACGGCCCGCATCCTGGTGGGTGAGAACCCGCCGTGTTCCAGGATGTAGCGCAAGGCAGCCGTGGCCCGGGCCGAGGACAGCTCCCAATTGGACGGAAATTGCGGAGTGCTGATGGGCGTGTTGTCGGTGTGACCGCGGATCACGAGATTCATGTTGTAGTCACGCAAGATGCGGATGACCGCTTCCAGGGCTGGAACGGCCTCGGGCCGGAGCACCGCGGAGCCGAGGTCGAACATGGATTCACTGTCCACACGCAACACCAACCCCTGGTCATCCGCTTCCACGCCGGTACTTCGTTGCAATGCTTCGTCGTCTTGCATGATGGTCCGCAATTGGACGACCATACTCAGGACTTCCTCACTCTGGCGGCTGAGTTCCAGATCCTTGCGTTCAAACTCCGAGGGAGAGAAGGCGACATAATCCGCCTCGCGACGCTGAACCTGGACGCCAAACGCATTCTGGATGGAGCCAAGCATCTCCCGGAAACGGACAATGTCCATGTTCGCAAATGAAAGCACCAGGATAAAGAAGGTCAGCAACAGGGACATCAGGTCGGCGAAGGTGACCATCCACAATGGGGCTCCTTCTTCCTGGGCTGGTTTGGAGTTCTTGGGCATGAGGACAGACCTGAAGGACGTTGAAGACCCTGAACAAGGCGGTTATTTGCGCATGGCCGGAGGAATGAACGACTCCAGTTTTTCCTGGATCAGTCGGGGATTTTCACCACGCAGGATGGACATCACGCCTTCCATGGTCATTTCCATTTTGGCCAATTCCTCCTGGGAGCGTTCCTCCAGTTTTTTGGCAATCGGAATGAAGACCAGGTTGGCCATCAGGGCGCCATACAGCGTTGTCAACAGGGCCAAGGCCATTCCCGGGCCGATGGCCGTGGGGTCGTCCAGAACCTGGAGCATGTTCACCAAACCGATCAAGGTGCCGATCATGCCAAAGGCCGGGGCCATGGCCCCCAGACCCTTGAAGACGCCTTGCCCCTGCTGATGGCGCTGCTGGGTGAAGTTGATTTCGGTTTCCAGGATGTTTCGGACCAGCCGTTCCTCGTTGCCGTCGGCGATCAGCAGGACGCCTTTTTTCAGATACGTGTCCGAAATAGTCGCCCGCTCCAGGGAAACCAGACTTTCCTTTCGGGCCAGATTGGCCAGGGCCACCACCTCGTCGACGACCAGCTTGGGGTCGGGGCTTTTGGAGAAAAAAGCCTTGAGGGCGACCTTGAAGGAGCCAAGCACCACGCCCATGGGAAACATGATGAAGATGACGGAAACAGTGCCGCCGATGACGATCAACGCCGAGGGGGCATTGATGAAACCCATGAAGTCACCGCCGAGCATGATGGCGATGAATACGAAAAGAATGCCACAGATCAGGCCGAGTAGGGTTCCAATGTCCATGAGTTTTGCGCGACCTTTATTTTTTTGGTTCCGCTGGGGAAACCATCGCAATCTGTTCTTTTTGCAAGATCATCCGGACGTTGTACAGGTAGTCTGATACGGATTCATAATATTGGCCGATGCTCAGCTCGACGCCGGGGCGGACCTCGCCGGGAACAATCACCGCGCAGGCGGCCCAATCCGTGGTTGCGATTTGTTCTGCCCAGGCAATGCGCTGCTTGTCCAGCACGGCAAGCTGTTGATCCAGTTCCCGCAGAAGCTGGTCCTGTTCGGGGCGAATTCCCGGCTCTCTGGCCTTGGGGGTGCTCAAAGCTTCCCGGCGGGTCTTCAGCGTGGTGATCGTGCTTTCCAATTCCGCAATTTTCTGCATCAAAAACGGATCATAGCCCAGGGTAAGCGTGGTGATGGTACTGAGGCCTCCGCCAAGTTGCGCTCCGACCCGAACCATCCGGCGGCAGAGAACCTCGCCGCCGATCAGCTTGTCCCGAATCGCCAGGGCATTGCCGACAAGTAACCTGCAGTGCAGGCAAGACCCTTCCACCAGGATATTCTTCCCGGCGCTGAGCAGGGCGTTTTCGCAGAACTTGACCTTGATGCTGCCCTTGGCTCGCAGCTCGGCCCGCTTGTCCCCTTTGACTCCGGCCTCCACCTGGATGGATTGGCCGGCCTCCAGAGTGGCTGCCTCGACAGGGCCTTTGACCAGGATGTTGCGCCCCTTGACTTTGAATCCGGAACGAACCGAGCCGTGGATGACGACGTCGCCGATAAACGAGATGTTGCCTGTGGCATAGTCCACGTCCTGCCGGATGTTGAGCAGGCCCTTGACACATATTCGTCCGTCCGGGGCGATGTACACGTATCCGTTGGCCCCGGCCAGGAGCAGATTCGGGTTTTGCGGGTCGACCCGGGTGTTGGCTCCGGCAGGAAAGACCGGTTTTTCAAGGACAAAGCGGGGGGCGACACCTTCAGGCAGCCGGTCTTCAATGGGAATCAATTCGGCGAGAACCTGGCCCTCCACCACGTTGTGGACATACCCGCGGTTCAAATGGTCCACCTGCTCGTTGCCGCGAGCATTGGCCTTGATATTCAGGTGATTGAAGTCCGGATCAAAGTGATGTTTCAGATAGTGTTTCATGGCTGCTGCATTCGATGGTGACAAAACATGCCAATTCGTTTCCCGGTGATGCCGGGTTTGAGCTGCAACCGGAGGCCCGCATCCAGGTGGGTGCCGGCTTACGGTCCGGTGTCCACCTGGGTACGGGAAATCAGTTCGGACTCGGTTTCAATGCGCTCAAAAAAATCCAACAGCTGGACCAGATCCAGTGTCTTGTGGACAACCTCATTGGGTTGATACAAATAGTAATGTCCGTTGCGCTGTCGGATCTTGTTGTTCAGAAAAACCAGGAAACCGATCCCGGAGCTGTCCAGAAACGTAACCTCGCGGAGATCGCAGACCAGGATGGGGCGCTCGCCCATCTGGTTGATGATGGTCTCGGCCTGGGTTTTCAATGACTGAGTCAGTTCGTAGGTGATCTTGCCGGACAGAGACAATTTGGTCCAGTTCGCCATGGGTTCATGTTGCATCGCAGCCATATTCATCGCTCCATTCAGTGCGCATCTGTTTCATCCGTGCCCGTTTTCCCACGTCCTCTTTCAGCAGTCCATCATAATACAGTCCATGCCCGTCACATTTGCCCCGCGAGATGGCGTTGGTCAGGTATGGTTTCGTGGTCCACGATGCGGGGACTCTTCAGGGATTTGATCAGTTGATGGGATGGTCTCCTGCAGGTGGATTCTCAGGGCGCTGACATCGTCGCTGCCCGGGGGGGAATGTGGACGGCCCAATTCCGCAAAGAGGTTGTCGAGGTTGCAATCCGGCTGCTGGATAATCCGGGCGGCGTGTTTGATGAATCGCTTCAGGCCGAACATGGTTCCAGGCCGAACGTCCCACTCATAACAGCCGTCCGTGAAGAAAAAAAGAATCGTGTCCGGTTCCAGATCAACGGTGTTCAGGCGGGCCTTTTGCGGAAAAATTCCCAGTGCGGGCATGGTTGCCGGAAGAGTCCGGGGCGGAGATCCATTTTGCAGAACCATGCCGGGAGCATGGCCGGCATTGATGTACTCCAGGGTGGATAAGTCGTCGTTAATATCCGCGATGAACAAGGTGACGAAGTCGCCTTCCTCGCCGATAAAGCGGTGCAATTGTTCGTTGAGCAATTCCACCAGGCTGGAGAGGCTTTGCGTCGGGCTACCTGAAAAACGGACCATGGTCCGGACCATGGACATGATGAACGCCGCCTTGGCTCCATGACCGCTGACGTCGGCCATGACCACGCGCAGCCCCTCGTCCGGCAGAGAGAAGTAATCGAAGTAGTCGCCGCTGGCCTGGGACGAAGGCAGGTAGAGGCTCTGGACCGTGATTCCGGGATGGTGGGGGGGGGCTGTGGGCAGGAGGCGCCGTTGCAGCCGGGCGACTTCCTCGATCTCCCGGTACATGGTTGCATAGGCTTGCCGCAGGCTGCGATTCAGTCGAACCTGGCGTTCAGCGACCCGGACCCTGGCCAGCATTTCCAGGGCATCGAAGGGTTTGACCAGATAGTCGTTGGCTCCTTCGTGCAGGGCCTCGGATTTTTGCTCCAGCGAGTCTTCCGAGGTCAGCACCAGAATAAACAGGTCCTGGTCGTCGTCCTCTCTCCGGATGTGTCGGATGACCTCCAGGCCGCCCAGCCGGGGCATGTTCATGTCCAGGATGCATATTTCCGGACGGTTCTTCCGATATTCCTCCAAGGCCTCTATACCGTCCCGGCGGGAAACCAGCCGGTACTTATCCTGGAGAATCGCCTCCAGGTAGTGGCGGACCGTCGAGGAGTCGTCCACAATCATCACCCTGACCAGGGTATCCATGTCCTGCGGCGTATTTTCAAGCATGTCAAAGCGTTGGCTTGTCACGTTACCCTCGGATGCCAGCTTCTCAGGGAGTCGGCAGATCTCGGAAGCATCGTATTGGCCCCGCCCGTGTTTTGTGCTCCGCAAGAGCGGACAGGAGGTATGGCAACGTGAGAGGACAAGCATCGTGCCTGTTCGCGCGGGCAAGATCCCTGCACGACCCCGTTTTCAACCATAATTTCAGTATCAGCCATATCCCTACGCGTCCAGGGAGTCCCAGATCAGGGTCACCGGCCCCCAGTTGCACAGAGCCACATTCATCTCCTGGCCAAAGCGGCCGGTGGCCACCCGATGGGGCAACAGGGACTCCAGCTCGGCAACGAAGTCTGTGAACAAGGCTTCGGCCCGGGTGGGATCCGCGGCCGGGTGGAAGGAGGGGCGGCGGCCCTTGCGGCAATCGGCGTGCAGGGTGAACTGGGATACGGCCAGGATTTGGCCTTGCACATCCGCTACGTCCAGATCAAGTCTCCCGGCCGCATTGGGAAAGATCCGGGCCTGGACCATCTTGCGGGCCATACGGGCCAGCAAGGGCGAGGGGGTCGGCTCGGCCTCGTCTTCGCGACCGAATCCGACCAGGACCAGCAGTCCCAACTCAATGGCCGCCACCGGCTCGCCCGCCACCGTCACCGAAGCGGATGTGACGCGCTGAATGACCAGGCGCACGTCATTCCTCCAAGTATGTGGCGATGGTGTTCGGCCCTTCGGCAACGGAGACGCTGTGCATGGCTACCCCCGGAGCAGGCAGCAAAGGAGCCAGACGGTGATAGATATGGCGGGCCAAATGTTCCGATGAGGGGTTGATTTCACTGAACTCCGGCATCTCGTTCAGGTTGCGGTGGTCCAGCTCGGCCAGGACCTGCTTCACCAGGGCCTTGAGTTCCTTGAAGTCCATGACAATTCCCAGCCGCGGATCCAGGGACCGGCCCTGGACCTGAACCTGCACCGTGAAGTTATGGCCGTGCAGGGTTTCACATTTTCCCTGGTAGTGGCGCAATTGGTGCGCCGAACTGAAATGGTCGTTGACGGTCAACCGCCAGATTCCGGTGGGCATGGCCATTTAACCCATCCCGCCGAAGGCCGTGGACGTGTTTCCCGTCGGACCGGCATCGTGCCATGCCGTGACGTCCTTCCAGAATTGCGGGCCAGGAGCAACCTGGTGCTGCGGCCCAAGCTGCAGGGTGCATCTGCCTTCGGGCAGGTCCAGAATGACCCGGACCGGCGTTTGGCCGGGATGTTTTTCAAAAACCCGCTGCAGTGTCAGGAGGTCGGCCTTGCCCAGGTCTTTTCGCTCGATGCGCACATGCACCGGCTGGTCATTGCGGGCGCAGGCATCACTGAGCGGACTGACCCGAAGCACTTCCAGCTTGATTTGCTGGGGAGCGGATTCTGGAGCGGCATCCGTGCGGCCTTCATAATCGCTGATCCGGGCTTCCAGGAGGAGAGGGCGATCGCTCTGGAAGTACTCCTTGGACGGGCCATAGATATCCGGAAATACGGTTGCCTCGGCCATTCCGGTGAGATCCTCGATCTGACAAAATGCCATCTTGTCCCCTTTGCGGGTTTGGTGTTCCTTGAATCCGGTGATCAGGACGCCCAGACGCACTTCGGTTTTCTTGGGCAGTTCCTGGCATTCCTGAAGCGTGCGGACTCCGAGCCGACGCGCCTCTTCCCGAAACGGACGCAACGGGTTGCTGGTCAGGAAGAATCCCAGGGCCTCCTTCTCGTATCGGGATTTCTCCTCATCGCTCCATTCCGGCTCCGGCCCGTCGCTGACCGGGTCGATGCCGCAGGCCATCTCCAGTGCCTTGCTTTCGCCGCCAGGCAAGCAGGAAAACAGGGACATCTGCGAACGTCTCTTCTCCTTGGCCCGTTTCTGGGCCGTGGCCATGGCCATGTCCAGGCCGGCCATCATCCGGGCCCGTCCGGGGTGAATGGAGTCAAAGGCGCCGCTTTTGATCAGATATTCAAGAACCCGCTTGGTCACCTTGCGGGTGTTGACCCGCTGACAAAGGTCCGCAAGGCCCCGATACGGGCCATCAACCCGGCCCTGGGCTATCTCCCGGATGGCCTCGTCCCCCACGTTCTTGACCCCGGACAGGCCGAAGCGAATCTTGTCCTTCTCGACGCTGAACCGGGCCTGGCTGTGATTCACATCCGGCGGCAGAATCGGGATTTCCATTTCGCCGCAGTCGTTGAGGTAGCGCAGAATTTTGTCTGCGTTTTCCACTTCCGAGCTGATCAAGGCGGCCATGAACTCCACCGGGAAGTGGGCCTTGAGAAAGGCGGTCTGGTAGGAAATCAACGCATAGGCGGCACTATGGGACTTGTTGAAGCCGTAACCGGCGAATTTCTCCATCAGGTCAAAAATCTGGGCCGCCTTGGTCTCGGGCAGACCGTTCTCACGTACGCCCTGCATGAACCGGGAACGCTGCTGGGCCATAACCTGGGGGTCTTTCTTGCCCATGGCCCGGCGCAGGATGTCCGCTTCGCCCAGAGAGTAGGCAGCCAGGTCCGAGGCGATCTTCATGACCTGTTCCTGGTAGAGGATGACCCCATAGGTATCCTTGAGAATCGGCTCCAACTGGGGCAATAGGTACTCCACGGGCAACTGGCCGTGTTTGCAGCGGATGAAGGTGGTGACCATGCCGCTTTCCAGCGGTCCCGGGCGATACAGGGCCAGCAGGGCGATCACGTCCTCGAAGCAGGATGGCTTGAGGTCCATGAGCACCTGGCGCATGCCCGAACTTTCCAGCTGAAAGATGCCTTCGGTGCGGCCTTCGCAAAGCAGCTTGAAGGTCTCAGGATCGTTCAGAGGCAGGTGGGCCATGTCCGGCGGGGTCTTGCCGCCATCGCGGATGAGATCCACGGCGTCCTGGATCACGGTGAGGGTCTTCAGGCCCAGAAAGTCGAACTTGATCAGTCCTACGTTTTCCACGCACTTCATGTCCCACTGGGTGACGGTCTCCTTCTTCTTGCCCACGCACAGGGGAACGTGTTCCACCATGGCCCGGTCCGAGAGGACCACTCCCGCGGCATGGGTGGAGGCGTGGCGGGCCAGCCCTTCCAGGCGCAGGGAAATGTCGATCAGCCGGCCCACCGTGGGGTCGTTCTCGGCCAGCTTTTTCAGATCCGGCTCCTGCTCCAGGGCCTTGGCAATGGTCATGCCCAGGGAACCGGGCACCAGCTTGGCGATTTTGTCCGTTTCCGCGGGTTTCAGCCCCAAAGCCCGACCCACGTCACGCACCGCGGCCCGGGCCTTCATCCGGCCGAAGGTGATGATCTGGGCCACGTTGTCCTGGCCGTATTTTTCCGAAACGTACTTGAGCACTTCTTCCCGGCGGGTAAAGCAGAAATCCACGTCGATATCCGGCAGGCTGACCCGCTCGGCGTTCAGGAAGCGCTCGAAGAGCAGATTGTACGGTATGGGGTCCAGGTCCGTGATGCGCAGGGCATACGCCACCAGGCTGCCGGCTGCCGAACCCCGGCCCGGACCGACGGGGATGTCCCGGGACTTGGCCCAGTTGATGAAATCCTGGACGATGAGGAAATACCCGGCAAAGCCCTTGGAGCAGATCACATCCAGTTCTGTGGCCAGCCGTTGATTGTAGACGTCGCGCTCCGCACCGGGCTGGATCTTGGCCAGCCGCTCGTCCAGTCCCTGGCTGGCGGCCCGGCGCAGCTCTTCCTCCAGGGTCATGCCCTCGGGAAGGCTGTAGGCCGGGAAATGGGGCTTGTTGAAGGTCAGTTCCAGGTTGCAGGCATCGGCTATTTCCGCGGTGGCCGCCAGGGCCTGGGGACAGTGGGCAAAGGCGTTCTCCATTTCCTCCGGGCCGCGGTAGTACAGCTCCTTGGTGTCGAAACGCATCCGTTTCTGGTCCGTCTCGCAGGCATTGGTCTGGATGCAGAGCAGGATGTCGTGGGCCTGCACGTCCTCGGCAGTCAGGTAGTGGCAGTCGTTGGTGGCCACCAGGGGCAGCTTGGTCGCCTCGGCCAGTTCCTGCAATTGCTGGTTCAGGATGACCTGATCGGCCAGCCCGTTGGCCTGCAGTTCCAGATAGAAGCGCCCGGGAAACAGGTTTGCGTAAAACCTGGTCGTTTCCAGGCCGACGTCGAACCCTTCGTGACGCAGCTTGAAAGGTACTTCACCCTTGAGGCACGCTGACAGCGCAATCAGCCCCTCAGAGCACTGGGCCAGAATTTCCTTGTCCACGCGTGGCTTGTAGTGAAATCCCTGGGTATGCCCCATGGACACCAGACGGATCAGGTTGCGGTACCCGGTCTCGTTCTGGGCCAGAAGCACCAGATGGTATCCGGCCTGGGACGCGGAGCGGGCGTCCCTGTCGTGCCGGCTGTTCCGGGCCACATACACCTCGCAGCCGATGATCGGCTTTAGCCCGAAGGACTTGGCCGTTTTGTAGAACGTGATCGCGCCGTACAGGTTGCCGTGGTCCGTGATGGCCACGGAATTCATGCCGAAATCCTTGGCCTTGGCGCACAGATCCTTGATCCGGATCGCGCCGTCCAGCAGGCTGTATTCGGTGTGGCAGTGCAGGTGAACGAAGTCGGGCATGGGGATGAGTTGAGAGCGGTATGGGGGTTATTGAATATATTTTCAAGTAGTTGTCGAAATAATCCGTGCCGGGCCAGGCAAACAATTCACAAGTGGATACTGCATGGACAATGGCGTGAGCCGTGATTTGACCACCATGCCTGAAAATTACCTTGATAAAGATGATTTTGCAACAAGCACCCCTGCGCAACAGAAGCGAAGCAGTCCTGGATCAGGAGAGGCAACTCCTTAATTTAAAATTTTTTTTTGGATAAGTGCAACGCCAGGGATCTCTTGTACGTGTTGCGCGCTGTCCCGGTTCAGCATCCAGCATCTCGGCGAAATAAGAGTGAGTTGTGCCTGCTTTGCCGTAAAGGATTCCGCCTTCCGATGTTTGCCGGTGGCAATCTCAAATATGGTGTCCGCGAGGTTGTCGCTGAAGACATTTTATCAACCACTACCAAAAAAACCAGCAATGGCCCTCAAAAAATCAGACCTCTACTCGTCCCTCTGGCAGAGTTGCGATGAATTGCGCGGTGTCTGGATGATGTTACTGCAGATAGTCGCAAAACCTTGAAATTCGTCATCCGGCGAAAGCCGGAATCCAGTCTTTCCAGGGTGTTGAGCAAAATCACATCACACGTTTTCGCGGGAAAAGAGACTTTTTGCAGTGACCTCCTATCTGTTTGCGCTACGAAGAAACAGAACAAAACGTGCTGATCCAGGGTAACACTTTCTCCGGGCGCAAACCAGAGGAGGGAGTGTCATGGGGAGTCGTCAATTTACCCAGCAGCAGAAGTTGAGCGTATTGAAAGCGGCTGAAGATGTTGGGGTCAAGGAGTCAGCGCGCGTCGCGGGAGTGCATTACGTCACGGTTTACGAGTGGCGGCGTCAACTGGAGTCCTTGGGGGAAGAAGCCTTTCTTGCCAAGGATGTTCACCGCCCGGGCCGTGGAGTGAAGGAGGTCAGCCAAGAGCAGGAACTGGTGCATGGGTGCAGTTTAGAAGATGCGGATCGCCGGAGGTGATCAACTCGGCATTACCGGTCATCGCGCACCATATGAACTTGTTGTCGTCGGGATCATCAAGAATATACGCTTCCCCAGGAGGAACAACCACCGGCTCGAACCAGGGAAGGATTTCACGGTCCAGAAGGTGGTGGATTTCCGCTGGTGAGAGTTGAAACTTGGGATAAGCCAGGACGCGAAGATATTCGGCCATGATCGCTTCGGAAACCAAAGGCTGAATAACGCAGCTTTTCCATAAGTCCATGATCCGTTCGGTTTGGCTGCCCCGGCTGCCGAAAAGCAGGGTAGAAACAAGGACGTTGGTGTCGATGACAACCTTCATGCTTGTTTCCGTGTCCACTGCACGGCATCGGCAAGGGAGTTTTCGGTGAGGCCGAGCTGTTGCATTTTGGTTCGAATGGACTCAGTGGAAACCCTGGAGACCTGGACCGGTTCCAAAACAACCGTTTCGTCCCGGAGGGCGACATTGAAATATTCGATTGGGGGCAGGCTTTCCATGATGGCTTTGGGAATCGTAATTTGATTTTTTGAGGTCACTTTGGCGAGCATGGCTGTCTCCTTTGGATTACTATTCGCAAGGAATTCTTACACCATTCTTTCTGTGTTTCAAGTAATTCAACCTGAAGGTTTGCCATGAGCTGACCAATGCTCCCACCCCTCAAGCTCAGCACCATCAAGGACCGGCGCCACTTCAGGGCCGTCCGTTCGTGAAAAAGGGCAACCTGGACGTACTGGATACCTTCTTCGTGGACGTGGACAAACGCGGGACTCGCACCCGCAATCCGACCTGGCCGAACAGGCCGTGCTGGAGTGGTTTGCCGCCAGAGAAAAGCAACTGGGCTTTCCTCTGGACAAAAGGACGCTGGTTGTTGAAACCTACCATCAACAGACAATTCTGAAATAAGCAGCCGGCCGATCCGCTTCTCAACCCTGGATTTATTCGGCAGGATCCAAATCCACGATCCGGACGTGACCAAAGAGCGCCGCCTGAGCGGAATTGGGAGCGCGAAAGGTCTTGGGATGCGGGCTGATACTGGTCAAACGATTATGAAGGAGTGCGAATCATGGAAACCCTACGAGAAGTGCGTCAGGTCAAAGGCAAGGGGTTGATCATTGGCTTGCCGGACACCTGGTTCGACATCCTGTGGGAAAAATGGGTCGAGATCGTCATCACTCCGCTTCCCCAAAAACCGGAAATGGAAGGAATGGCGGCACGACATGCAACCACGAAGCGGCAGCCTCATCCCGCCCCGGCCATGCGTTCCCCACACACGTGGGGATGAACCGCTCCATCTGGAGCCGTTCCATTTTGTCACAGGTTGAAGCTGAAGACGCCGGGAGATTGAGAATTTGGCATTGACAATCCCAAAAAATCAGTAATGATATCTGGCCTGGATAAAATCAATCCGCTCATCCCGGACCAAATAAACGAGGCGATGTTCCTGGGTGATGCGTCTGGACCAGAGGCCGGGGGCGAGATGTTTAAGGGGTTCGGGTTTGCCGAAGCCTTCAAACGGGTCGCGGAGGACCGCCTCCACGATTTTCAGGATGCGCAGGGTTGTCTTTTGCTCTGTATTGACCCAATGGTGCAGATCTTCCCGAAATTCTGGCTGAAAAACGGCAATTCGCGGTTTACTCCGCAATGCCGACCTCGGCTTTCAGCCCCTGGGGCGTGCCAGCCTCGCCTTCGCCGTCCAAGGCACGGTTCAAGGCCGTGAGCAGGCGTCTGGCGTTTTTTGGAGAACGCAGCAAATGGGCTGTTTCCATCAGACTGGACAGTTCGTCCGCGGCGATCAAGGCGACATCCTGTTTTTTGCGTCGAGTAAGGACAACGATTTCACGGTCATCGACAACTGCGTCACAGAGAGTACTGAAATTGGCCCTGGCATTGGTGTATGTGGTTTGAAGCATAATCTTTCTTCTGATTGAATTGTACAGGAAACGTGTACAATTTTGGCGTGACGGCATCAACCAACAACGGCGAAATCCGGCTGGAGAATTTCATCACCGCTACCGGCTGTAACCTGAAGGACATCGGACGCAAAAATTTCATCCAGTCCTTTGAACGCCGCCTGCAACAGGAGATCATTCGTCCGATCTTCAGGTACCGGGCTAAGTATCCAATGAGCATCCCCACACACACGGGGACGAACCGGATTTATGCATACGTGGGAGTTTGAACTTTTTGCAGCGACGCAGCAATTGGAAGTTTTTCAACGGGCTGGTAGGGGATTTGAGGTCGGTGCAGGGGGGCGGGGGGGGGGGCGGGGGGGGTTGGGCGGCCCCCCGGTGTGGGTTGCGTTATTAACCCATAGACTTTGCCCCTTTGGGGGCTAGGGGGA